>NZ_JAHXZI010000015.1:0-204061 GCF_019429605.1 Actinoplanes hulinensis
CGCATCGGAAACAACGACTCCACAGGGAGAGCATCATGAACAAGTTCGACACCACCGCCGCCGTCACCGCCGTCCTGAACATCCCCGCCGGCCGCATCCAGGTCATCGCCGCCGACCGCACGGACGCCACCGTCGAGGTCCGCCCGAACGACCCGGCCAAGAACCGGGACGTGAAGGCCGCCGAGCAGACCACCGTCGAGTTCACCGACGGCGTCCTGCGGGTCACCGGCCCCGCCGCGGCGAAGCAGATGTTCGGCCCGTCCGGCACCGTCGAGGTCACCCTTCAGGTGCCGTCCGGCTCGCGGGTCGAGGCGACCGCGGGCGCCGCCGAGTTCCGCGGCGTCGGCCGGCTCGGCGACGTCACCGCCACCGGCCTGCACGGCACCGTCAAGATCGACGAAGCCGGCAGCCTCGCCATCGACGCCCTCGGCGCCGACATCACCATCGGACGGCTCACCGGCTCGGCCGAGATCAGCACGCAGAAGGGCGACATCACCGTCGCCGAGGCCACCGCCGGCACGGTCGTCCTGAGCGCCCAGATGGGCAACGTCACCGTCGCCGCCGCCAAGGGTGTTTCGGCCACCCTCGACGCCGGAACCGGCTACGGCCGAGTCCACAACACCCTGCTCAACACCGAAGGCGCCACGGCCGCCCTCACCATCAAGGCCACCACCGCCCACGGCGACATCACCGCCCGCAGCCTCTGACCCCCTCGCAACTGACGACCAGGAGAAACAGATGACCACCGGAATGATCGACGTCGACGACACAGCCCTCGCCTTCACCGACACGGGCGGCCCCGGCACTCCGGTGGTCTACCTCAACGGACAATTCGCCACCCAGGGCTACTGGCGGCGCACCATCGCCGACCTCGGCCCCGGCTACCGGCACGTCACCTACGACGAACGCGGGCGCGGCCGAAAGTCGAGAACATCCGCCGACTACTCCTTCGAAACCGTCGTCAACGACATCGACGCCGTCCTCGCCGACCGGGGCATCGACCGGGCCCTACTGGTCGGCTGGTCCTACGGCGCGTACGCCGCCGCCTACTGGGCCAGCCGCAACCCGAAGCGCACCATCGGCGCGGTCCTCGTCGACGGCGCCATGCCCTACGACTGGCTCGACGAGGTCACCGAGGAACGAATCCGAACCCTGTTCCGCCGGCTCCGCTGGATCAGTCCGGTACTGCGGCCGTTCGGCCTGATGCCCCGCCTGACCCCCGACCAGCAGGCCGACAGCAACATCGAACTCGGCCGCATCGGCGAAGAGAAGACACTCGGCCCGGTTCTCGACGCCATCACCGTCCCCACCCGCTACGTCATCGCCTCCGGCGCCTCGTTCGGCAGCCAAGGCGACGAGCAGGAACGCATCCGCGCCAACCTCGACACCGTCACCACCCGCAACCCCAACGTCAAAATCCACGCGAAAGTCCCCAGCAACCACGGCGCCATCCTCCGCAAGGACCACACCACGATCGCCGCAGCCATCCGCGAGATCACCACCCTCGACCGCGACTGACACACCGCAAGGCGGGTCCCCATCCGGCGCAAGCCCCGGGCGAGGACCCGCCCGCGGCGTCTGCCCCGCCGGTCCGCGCCATCGGGACGGAGACCGCAACCGCCGGCGGTGCCAGGTTCCTGGCAGTGCTGAGCAAGTGCGTGGTGCGTACCCACCGTCTCGCCCAGATCGAGCCTGGCCGGAAGACGGATCAGCACAGGGGGCCCGGAACTCCGGAAACTACGGCGAGCCGCGGACTGGGGAATCTTGATACTCGTGGTTCACCGGTCCTTGAGGCTGGGTGCTGTGATGATGTCCGGCTACGGTCGAGGCGCTGGACGAGCTGGCTAGCGACGGCGCGGCCAGTAGTTCGTTCATGTCGCGGAATCGTCCTGGCCGGGTGGAGAGTTCGGCGTGGGTGCCTGCTTCGACGATATGGCCGTGGTCGATGACGTATACCTGGTCTGCGTGGCGCAGGGTGGTCAGGCGGTGGGCGATGACCAGGACGGTGCGTCCTGCGGTGAGCCGGGCCAGCCCGCGCATCACGTAGGACTCGCTGACCGGGTCCAGTCCGCTGGTGGGTTCGTCGAGCACCACGATGGGGGTGTCCGCGGCGAGGGCGCGGGCGATGGCGACGCGCTGTCGCTGTCCGCCGGACAGCGAGAGGCCACCCTCGGCGACCTGGGTGTCGTACTTGTGTGGGAGGCGGTCGACGAACTCGTCGACGTAGGCGGCTTGCGCGGCGGCGAGCAGCTCGTCGCGGCTGGCGTGGGGGGCGCCGTAGGCGATGTTGTCGAGAATCGTGCCGGAGACCATCAGTGGTTCTTGGAGGACGACGGCGACCTGACTGCGTACCGAGCGGAGGGTGAGGTCGCGGACGTCGTGCCCGTCGAGGAGAACCTGGCCCGCGGTGACGTCGTAGAGGCGGGGTACGAGGGTGGCGATGGTGGACTTGCCGGCCCCGGTGTGCCCGGCGAAGGCGACGACCTGGCCGGGGCGGACGTGCAGGGACACCTCGTGCAGGACGGGTTGGTCGGGCTGATAGCCGAAGCAGACGTTTCTGAGTTCGACGTCGCCGGACAGCCGGGGAGCGGGTATGGCATCGGGGCGTTCGTGGACCACCGCGGTGGACCGCAGCACCTCTTCCACGCGTTCGGTGCCGGCCTGTGCCTTGCTGATCGTCGAGGTGAGCCGGGCAAGGGCTTTCATCGGGGCGTACACCTGTTGCAGGTAGGCCAGCAGCACCAGCAGGACACCCAGGCTGAGCTGGCCGCGCAATACGAGGGTGGCACCTACGAACAACACGGTGGCGCGGCCGGCCTGGGCCACGAGTTCGACCGCGGCGGGAAGCCGTGATTGCAGTTCGACGGCGCGGAGTCCGGCGTCGAGCCGGGCTCGGTTGTGGACGCGGAACCGCTCCAGAACGCGGCGCTCCGCGGCGAAGGATTGCACCAGGCGGATCGTGGTCAGGGTCTCGGTGACGTGGCCCGAGACCCGGCCCTCATGGGTACGCGCTTCGCGGGAGGCGTGCTTGATGGCGCCGCGGTAGTGCCGGACGACGGCATACAGCGCCGGGGTGACGCACAGCAGCAGCACGGCGAAGACCGGCTGGATCGCGATCGCCACGATGACGATGCCGATGAGCAGGGCCAGGTTGGGCAGTAGCGTGCTGAATGCGGCTACCAGCAGCGCCTGGATGGCTGTCACGTCGCCGGTCAGCCGGGTGGCGAGGTCCCCGACCCGTTGCTGGTCGTGAAACGTAAGGGACAAACGTTGCAGGTGGTCGAAGATGTCGGTGCGTAGGTCGGCGACGAGCCGCTCCCCGACGCCCTGCAGCAGCCGGGAGGCCAGGTAGGTGCCGAGCGCGGCCAGTGCGGCGAGCGCAACCAGGGACAGGGCGCAGACGGCGAGCACGGCTGTCGGGGAGTCGGCGACCGGACCGAGCAGATTGCCGAACAGGCCGCTGGGCGGGCGCTGTCGCAGGACGTCGTCGACGACGACCATCAGCGGCCATGGCTGCGCGAGTTCGACGGCCGCCACCAGCATCACCAGCACGCCACCGGCCATCATCCTGGGTCGGTAGGGGCGTAGGTTGGGGCCGAAACGGCGCAGGATCTCAAACACGGTCACTCCTTGCCTCTCGACGATGCTGGATCTCTTCGCGTATGGATCATGGTCGTGTTCACCTGGCTCCGACCGTCGTGGGCATCCTGTCGGTTTGCCTGGCCGGCGCGGCCGCGTGTAGTTGGGCGTTCGCGGCGGCGATGTGTGCCGCGCCGGTGCTGTCGTCGACCGGGCCGGTGCCCAGCACCAGGTGCAGGTGGCGGCCGCAGCCGTCGACGGCGCCGACCAGGGCGTGCCCGGTGGTCGGGCTGGTGGCGACCAACTGGCCGGTGTGTTCGGCCGGGTCGTGCGCGACCCATGCGTCGATCATGGGGGTGCTGGCGCCCCACCAGGTTCGGCCCTGGCGCAGGTCGGTGTGGCACCGGCCGGCCCGTAGCAGCGTCGGGTAGTTCGGGGACAGCGCGACGGTGGTGCGCAGTTCTCCGGGTAGGCCGCTGCGCCGTACGCACACCACCAGGGCGGTGCCGTCGGCGGTCAGGAGCATCTGCTTGGTCAGGCCCCGGTCGGGGCCGGGCTCGACGTCGATCAGCTCAACGACCGCGGCCGCGGGGGTGACTGTGACGCGGCCCAGCTCGTGCCGGTGGGTCTCGGTGCCGAGCACGGCCAGCGCGCCCGGATGGTTGGGCGGCGTCCGCATGTGCTGGTGCAGCTCGGCCTGGAAGTTCCAGTGGTCGGCCGGGTTGCCCACGAGCATCACCGCGCACGGAGCCGTGCCGGTGTGGGTGTCGCGGCGCACGAGCAGGCTGAGACGGCCCCCGTGACGCGGGGAGAGCACAGCGAACAGCCGGTCACTGCTGAGAACGACCTCGTCGCCGCCGTCCTCGTCCACGTCGGTGACCAGGACCCGCAGACCGTGCGGGCTCGGGTCGGCGGCCCAGCGGGCGGCGGCGAGCACGGGCAACGCGTCGGCGGCGTGGGCGGCGGTGGCCTGCACCCACGGGGCGGGGGCGCGGCCGCTTTCGGTGTCGGGATCCTGCCAGGCGGTCTCGTGGCGGCCGAGCAGCACCAGCCGTTCGGCCAGCGCGCACAAGGTGGGGTCGGCGTCGTCGTTCTCGGCCTGTTCGAGGGCGGCTTCCACGTGATCGAGGCGTTCGGCGCGCGGGCGCCAGCGTGGGTCGTCGGCCCATGGGGCGTAGTTCTCGCCGGCGCCGTGCTGGTGGGCCAGTTCGTAGTAGGTGCCGGCCTCGACGGGTAGCTCGGGTGCGGGGTCGATCTGACCGCACCAGTCGTCGAGCGCGACCGGGCGTACCGCGTGACTGTGGCTCAGCCAGCGCAGGAACCGTGCGTAGCGCTCCAGTCCTTGTTCCCAGCCGGCGACGCCGGCGACCCGTTCGAGGTCGTCGGCGAAGACGAGCAGTGATCCCTCGGGGGCCTGTCGGGCGTCTTCGCCGAGTTCGGTGAGCAGCCGGAGGTGGTCGGGGTTGTGCGGCGGCACCAGGTAGCGCAGGTGGGAGGCGATGGGGACGGCGACCAGCCCCTGGCCGTCGGCGATCCGGTACGGCATCAGCGATGGGCAGTGCAGCCGGCCGTGGACGCTGGCGGGGAAACCGTCGCTGTGCCAGCGGTACGGGCCGGCGGAGTCGAAGGCTTCCCGCGCGCTGCCCGGGTAGCGGCCCTCGCGCAGGGGATGGGCCAGCCGATCGTCGAGCAGCACCCGCTGGTAGCGCACGCCGGTAGCGGCGGTGTCGCGCAGCGGCGGCGCGCACGACGCGGTGTCCCACACCCGTTCGGGCACCCAGGCGGTCCTCAGCTGCTGGCGGGGAACTTCGAGTAGATCCTCGGCGAGATCGTGGAAGGCCCGCAGCTGTCGGCGGTTGTGTCGGGGCGAGGACAGCGGCATGACGTTCTCCCCGTAGGTGCCGCCGATCAGGGTGACCACCCCGCTGGCCAGGTGCTGGCGAAGCCGGGCCAGCAGGGCGGGCCGGTGCCAGGCGATGGCCTCCAGCACCGGGCCGGATATGTGTAGCGAAGCTGGGACGCCGAGTTCGACGTGCAGCGACAGGACCGCGTCGTAGCTGGCGGCGATGGTGCTGATCCCGTCCCGGTCGGCGTACCCGTCGGTGATCACGAACTGGTTGGCGTGGTGGACGAAGGCGATCGGGGCGGCAGTCATGGCACGGGCTCCTGGACGGTGGTGAGGGTGTGGAAGGCGGCACAGAGGCCGTCGGCGAGCACTGCCTCGGCGATGTCCAGCCAGCGGTCGAGCAGGGCTGTCCGGGCGGTGCGGTAGGTGATCAGCTCGAAGTGCAGGCTCTGCATCAGGGTGCGGGCGACCTCGGCCGGCACGGCGTCGGCGTCGGTGCCGTTGTGGGCAGTCCATCGGCGCCAGAACGCCAGGCCGGCGCCGGCTCCGGGCCGGAACGATCCGGTGCGCATCCATGAGGCGACCAGCAGTTGGGCCAGGGCATAGCCGACGTCGTAGGACGGCCGGCGCAACCCTGCGGTGTCGACGTCGATGGCGGTCACCGTGGGCGATCCACCCCGTGTCACGTGCAGGTTCTCCGGGTGTAGGTCTCCGTGGGAGGGCACCAGGCCGGGGCCGGCCGCCTGCCGGTTGTCGTGCAACAGTCGGTGGGTCGTCTCGGCGACCCGCAGCAGCCGGGTGGCGTGATCCGGATACTGGTCGGCGAGCCGGCCGGCTTGCCAGCGCAGCTGCTCCCCGGCGCGGTAACGGGTGCGGTCGGGCAGCGTCACCGACAGCGACTGCAACCGGATCAGCCAGTCGGCGGCGGCGACCGCGGCGGCGCAGCCGGCGGCTGGAGCCCGCAACCAGTGGGTCCAGGGATGACCGCCAGCCACGTCGGTGACCAGGGTGTGGTGGATACCGGACCATCCCCGCGCTGGAGTCACCGCGAATCGGGCCGGTGGGGCGAAACCCGCATCGGTCAGCCGCTGCAACCATTTCCGGGTCCAGGCGCCCTGGCTGTCGCGGTACTGCTTGAGCGCCAACCACCGGCCGTCGCAGAGTTCGAGCAGAGCCAACCGCCTGTGGCCATCACGCAGCATGACGACCTGGTCCAGGCTGCCGGCCAGAGGCGGAACCGCCGTGGCCAGGACGTTGCGCGCCCACCGCATGGCCTCCCGGGAAGCGATGGTGTCGAACCCTGGCCGCAGAGCTACGGCTGGGTTCACCTGACCGGACGTCAGCAGTCGTCCAGGGCTGGACGGGGGCTGGTGCTGCGAGACCGTCATGTTCACCCGCTCCTACGGCCGTTACCGGATTCCTCGTCTACGAGGTTGTGCGCCCCGGATGACACCCGCCTTGGCCCTGCCTTAGAGCCCTCTCATATCGGTCAGCGGGTCGTCGCCGGCCGCGAGCATCGCCGCGGACCTGAGAGTTTTCTCATCGTTGGCTCATCCGGCCGCAAGGCTGCGACGGAGACTTGATGGCATGACTGGTCGCCGGCTGGCGGCGCTGCTGGCGGTACCGCTGCTCTTGGCTGCCGCGTGGATGATCGGTGGAGCGTTGTTCACGCATCCACCGCTGGACGTGGGCGGCGTGGTCGTGGTCCCCGCCGGCAACCGGCCGACCGCGCCCGCGACCGCTCCCGCGATCGGCGCCTCGACCCAGCCGGGCGACCCGGCGACCCGCGCTCCCGCACCGCCTTCGTCGGGGACCGCCACCTCGGCTCCGGCCACCACCCCTTCCGCCCGAACCCCAGCACCGCCGGGAGCCACCAGGGTGACCAACGGACCCGCGCCGACAGCCGGAGACGACGACGATGACGACGACGGCATCGACGACGACTGCGCCGACAGGTGAATCGCCATGTTTCGCCACCCTGCGCCCCGTGCCGCGAGCTTGAGCGCCCGCAGCCGGATCATCGGCTGGATGATGCTGCTGGTGGCTTTGGCGCTGAGCGCGGAACTACTCATCGCCGCCCGCGTGCTGACCGAACGGGCCGAGGCCGAACTCGACCAGGAATTGGTCCATGAGGGCCATAAGCTGCGTGACTATGCGGGACGGACCGTGGACCCCGCAACAGGCAAGCCCTACCGTGAGGTTCGTGGCCTGCTCGCCGGCTACCTCGCGGAGGCCGTTCCCGACGCCGATGAGACGCTGTTCAGCCTGATCGACGGCCGTCCCGCGCATCGCGCCCGCACCGAGCCGCTGGCCCGGCTGGACACCGATCCGCAGTTCGTGGGCCGGATCGCCGGGCTGGGGCAGCCGCAGACGGGAACAGTGACCAGCACTGCCGGCCCGGTCCGGTACGCCGTCTTCCCGGTGCGCTTCGAGGGCGCTCCGGACCTCGGAGCCCTGGTGGTGGTCGAGTTCGCCGCACCGGTCAAGGAGCGCGTCGCCTCGACGGTCCGGGTGCTGGGCGTGGTCAGCTTCGTGGCGCTGAGCCTGGCGGGTCTGGCGAGCTGGCAGGTCGCCGGTCGGGTCCTGGCCCCGATCCGAACCCTCCGGCGGACCGCGGAGACGATCCGCGAGTCCGACCTCGATCAACGGATCACCGTGACCGGCACTGACGACGTCGCCGCCCTGGCCCGCACCTTCAACGAGATGCTCGACCGCTTGCAGAGCGCCTTCGCCGGCCAGCGGCAGTTTCTCGACGACGCCAGCCACGAGCTGCGTACCCCGATCACCGTGATCCGCGGCCACCTCGAACTGATCAGCGAAGACCCGGCGAAACGGACACGGACCCTCGCCCTCGTGCTGGACGAACTGCAACGGATGAACCGCCTGGTCGACGACCTGATGCTGCTGGCCAAAGCCGAACGCCCCGACTTCCTGGACCTGTCCGAAGTCGATGTCACCGACCTGGTGATGCAGGTCCTGGCCAAGGCCAGCGCCCTGGGCGACCGGCACTGGACGGTGTCCGGCCTCACCGAGCAGACGGTGCTCGCCGACAACCAACGGCTGACCCAGGCGCTGATGCAGCTGGCCGCCAACGCCGTACGCCACACCCGGCCCACCGACCGGATCTCCATCGGCGCTTCGACGGTCACCGACCGGCTGCGGCTCAGCGTCACCGACACCGGCACCGGCATCGCACCTGAGGACCGCACCCGCATCTTCGACCGCTTCACCCGCCTCGATCACCACGGCCGCCGAAGCCGCGGCGGCGCCGGCCTCGGCCTGGCCATCGTCGCCTCCATCGCCCACGCCCACGGCGGTCGGGTACTGCTGGACAGCACTCCGGGCAAGGGCTCAACATTCACCCTCGACCTGCCCCTGACCCCGGCCTGCCGTCCACACGATCCCGCTGCTGCCACCACAGCCGCCGACCTGCCCAGGACCCACCGATGAACCGCGTCCTGGTCGCCGAGGACGAACCCCGGATCGCCTCGTTTCTGGAGAGCGGCCTGAACAGCAACGGGTTCGTCGTCACCGTGGTCACCGACGGTGAGTCGGCCTACCAGTACGCCCGAACAGGCGCGTTCGACCTGATGGTGCTCGACCTCGGCCTACCTGTCACCGACGGCCTGACCGTTCTGCGCCTGCTGCGCGCCGAGAAGATCGACCTACCCGTGGTCGTACTGACCGCCCGCGACAGCGTCGCCGACACCGTCACCGGCCTGGAAAGCGGCGCCGACGACTACATCCGCAAGCCCTTCGGCTTCGATGAGCTTCTCGCCCGCGTCCGGCTCAGGCTCAGAGGGCCGGGACACGCACCGGAGCCGACAATGCTACGTGCCGGCGACATGACCCTCGACCTGCGCACCCGCAAGATTCTGATCGACGGCGGCGCGGCGGAGGTAGCGCTGACCGCCCGCGAGTACGCCCTCGCTGAAGTGTTGTTCCGCCACGTCGACCAGGTCCTGACCCGGGAACAACTGCTGAGCCAGGTATGGGGCCTGGACTTCGACCCCGGCTCCAACGTCGTCGAGGTCTATGTCCGCTACCTACGCCGAAAACTCGGCGACTCCCGGATCGAAACACTGCGCGGAATGGGATACCGCCTGCACGCACATCCTCCACCCCACACCACGGACTGAGCCGACGGCGGCGGCTGCTGAGACGCTGGTGGGCGGTATGCCCACCCGCTGCTCGTGACTCTGGGTCAGGTGCACGCCGACACGGCCCGCCGGTGGGTCAGCCATGGTCGGTGACGTGCGGGTGGCGAGGGGATGTCCGGCGGGCAGGATGGCGATCAGCTGCTCGGTCAACAGGTCTTCGGTGTCGAATCCGGCGAGGTCGTCGTGGGTGCCCGCGACAAGGCCCGGGGTGAGGCGGCCGTATCCCCTGGTGACCGCCCGGGAAGGGTTCGGCAAGATATCACACGATTTTAAACAATGTCGGTTGTCTATCTATTAACAAATGTTTCTACGCCGAGATTGTCAAGCTCAGGACGCATCGGACAGCACCAACTGTCCACTGTGGGTCAACTTCAGATGACGAAACCATGGGGTCGTTAACCTCGCATTCGCTCGGGTAGCAGGATGTTCAGCGGGAGTTACCGAAAAGACTCCAGAAGAACGATCGGCGTAGCGGATGTTCACCACCGCTTCGCCTCGACGGCGCTCGCCTGCCGGTTTCCGCCGGGCGCATCCACGACCTCACGACGGGATTCCTGCTGCCCTGAGCACGCCCGGAAACGAAGGAGCATCATGGCGTTACACCACCCTGCCTTGACCTCTCCGGCGAGCAACTCCTCGTCGGCGTACGGGATGCAGCGCGGCTCACCCGCCGCCCTGCTGGGCTCGAAGGCCGAAACACTCGAGCAGCTCGCGCCACTGGTCCGCACGGCCCGGGTGCTCCCTCTGCTGTACTTCCCGGTCGACGCCTGGCAGTCCGGCCCGGACCGGTTGCTCGACGACGTGCTGAGCCGGCCATGGGGCGGTCAGCCGCTGATCGTGCGCAGCAGCACCCGCAGGGAGGACGACGCCGGAACCCTGATGCCGGGCAGCTACCTGTCGGTGGCCGGCGTCGCCGGCAGGCAAGGGCTGCGCGAAGCGGTCGACGCGGTCATCGACTCCTACCGGCAGCGGCCGGAGACGGCGGTCCTGGACGGATTCGGCGAGGAGCTGGTGCTGGTGCAGCCGCTGGTCGTCAACGCCACCATGACCGGGGTCGTCTTCACGTGCGATCCCAACACCGGCGCCCCGTACCTGGTGATCAACTATGAGGAGAACGGTGACTCCGCGGCGGTCACCAGCGGGGCACGGGCCCGGCTGCGCACCTTCTACGCCTGGAAGACCAGCGGCACCGGCCGGGGCGATCCCCACCTGCAACGGCTGACGGATCTCTCCCGGGAGCTGGAGGAGCTGCTGGAGCGCGACAACCTCGACATCGAGTTCGCGTTCGACGACACCGGCGATCTCTATCTGCTGCAGGTGCGGCCGATGGTGGTCGAGACCCTGCTCGACAACGTCGACCACGAACAGGCGCTGACCGCCATCGCGACCAAGGTCCGCACGGCCGCCCAACCGCATCCCCACCTGCGTGGCAAGCGCACGGTCTTCGGGGTCATGCCGGACTGGAACCCCGCGGAGATCGTGGGCACCCGGCCGCACCCGCTCGCCCTCTCGCTGTACCGGCGGCTGATCACCGACGGTCTCTGGGCAGATCAGCGGGCCCGGTACGGGTACCGCGACGTCCGCGGGTTCCCGCTGATGGTGGACTTCTTCGGTCTGCCGTACATCGGTGTCCGGGAGAGCTGCAACTCGCTGATTCCCGCCTCGATCGACGACGAGCTCGCCGAACGGCTGGTCGACCACTACATCGACCGGTTGGCCGCGAACCCGGAACTGCACGACAAGGTGGAGTTCGACGTCGTGTTCTCCTGCTACTCGCTGACCCTGCAGGAACGCCTGAGCAACCAGGCGGAGCACCTGTTCAGCGTGCGGGAGCGCGACGACCTCGTCAGCGCGCTGCGGACCCTGACCAACCAGCTGATGGATCCGGAGCACCCGGCGCGCCGGGAGGACCTGGCGAGCATCGCGTCGCTGCGCGCCAAGCTGGGCGAGGTTCGCCAGTCCGACCTGGACCTGCCGACCCAGATCTACTGGCTGCTGGAGGACTGCCGCCGGTTCGGAACCCTGGCCTTCGCCGGCTTCGCCCGACTGGGGTTCATCGCCACCGAGATCCTGCGGTCGCTGGTGGACACCGAGGTGCTCACCGAGAAGGACGTCGCCCGGCTGATGGCCTCGCTGGACACGGTCACCAACCGGATGCTGCGCGACCGCACGGGGCTCTCGCGTGCCGAGTTCCTGCGCCGGTACGGCTTTCTGCGCCCCGGAACGTACGACATCCGCTCCCCGCGCTACGACGAGGAGCCCGACGGCTATTTCGACTGGCCGAACTCGCGGGTCAAGCTGGCGGCGCCCGAGCCGTTCCGGCTGCCGGCGCCGACCATGCACCTGATCGATGACCTGCTGCGCCAGCACCGCCTGGAGCAGGACGCGTACGGGCTGCTGAACTTCATCATCACCAGCATCGAGCTGCGGGAGAACTCCAAGTTCGAGTTCACCCGGCACCTGAGCGAGGCGCTGTCGCTCTTCACCCAGCTGGGCCGCGGTGTCGGCATGGACGCCGAGGAGATGTCGTACCTCGACGTGGACTGCGTCGACGAGCTGCACCGCGGCGCCGAGAGCCCCGCCACGGTGCTGCGCCGGTGTTCCGCGGAGGGCCGGCGGCGCTACGAGCTCACCCGCCGGCTGGTGCTCCCGCCGATGATCACCGAACCGGCCGACGTGAAGGCGTTCCACCTGCCCAGCACGGAGCCGAACTATGTCACCCAGGAGTGCGCGGCCGGGCGGGTGGAGCTGGTCTCGGCGCATCCGGCCGACCTGGCGGGCAAGATCATGATGCTGCCCAGTGGTGACCCCGGCTACGACTGGATCTTCTCCGAGGGGGTCGCCGGATTCATCACCCGCTACGGCGGCGCGAACTCCCACATGGCGATCCGCGCACACCAGTTCGGCATCCCGGCGTCGCCGCCGCCAAGGGTGTTTCGGCCACCCTCGACGCCGGAACCGGCTACGGCCGAGTCCACAACACCCTGCTCAACACCGAAGGCGCCACGGCCGCCCTCACCATCAAGGCCACCACCGCCCACGGCGACATCACCGCCCGCAGCCTCTGACCCCCTCGCAACTGACGACCAGGAGAAACAGATGACCACCGGAATGATCGACGTCGACGACACAGCCCTCGCCTTCACCGACACGGGCGGCCCCGGCACTCCGGTGGTCTACCTCAACGGACAATTCGCCACCCAGGGCTACTGGCGGCGCACCATCGCCGACCTCGGCCCCGGCTACCGGCACGTCACCTACGACGAACGCGGGCGCGGCCGAAAGTCGAGAACATCCGCCGACTACTCCTTCGAAACCGTCGTCAACGACATCGACGCCGTCCTCGCCGACCGGGGCATCGACCGGGCCCTACTGGTCGGCTGGTCCTACGGCGCGTACGCCGCCGCCTACTGGGCCAGCCGCAACCCGAAGCGCACCATCGGCGCGGTCCTCGTCGACGGCGCCATGCCCTACGACTGGCTCGACGAGGTCACCGAGGAACGAATCCGAACCCTGTTCCGCCGGCTCCGCTGGATCAGTCCGGTACTGCGGCCGTTCGGCCTGATGCCCCGCCTGACCCCCGACCAGCAGGCCGACAGCAACATCGAACTCGGCCGCATCGGCGAAGAGAAGACACTCGGCCCGGTTCTCGACGCCATCACCGTCCCCACCCGCTACGTCATCGCCTCCGGCGCCTCGTTCGGCAGCCAAGGCGACGAGCAGGAACGCATCCGCGCCAACCTCGACACCGTCACCACCCGCAACCCCAACGTCAAAATCCACGCGAAAGTCCCCAGCAACCACGGCGCCATCCTCCGCAAGGACCACACCACGATCGCCGCAGCCATCCGCGAGATCACCACCCTCGACCGCGACTGACACACCGCAAGGCGGGTCCCCATCCGGCGCAAGCCCCGGGCGAGGACCCGCCCGCGGCGTCTGCCCCGCCGGTCCGCGCCATCGGGACGGAGACCGCAACCGCCGGCGGTGCCAGGTTCCTGGCAGTGCTGAGCAAGTGCGTGGTGCGTACCCACCGTCTCGCCCAGATCGAGCCTGGCCGGAAGACGGATCAGCACAGGGGGCCCGGAACTCCGGAAACTACGGCGAGCCGCGGACTGGGGAATCTTGATACTCGTGGTTCACCGGTCCTTGAGGCTGGGTGCTGTGATGATGTCCGGCTACGGTCGAGGCGCTGGACGAGCTGGCTAGCGACGGCGCGGCCAGTAGTTCGTTCATGTCGCGGAATCGTCCTGGCCGGGTGGAGAGTTCGGCGTGGGTGCCTGCTTCGACGATATGGCCGTGGTCGATGACGTATACCTGGTCTGCGTGGCGCAGGGTGGTCAGGCGGTGGGCGATGACCAGGACGGTGCGTCCTGCGGTGAGCCGGGCCAGCCCGCGCATCACGTAGGACTCGCTGACCGGGTCCAGTCCGCTGGTGGGTTCGTCGAGCACCACGATGGGGGTGTCCGCGGCGAGGGCGCGGGCGATGGCGACGCGCTGTCGCTGTCCGCCGGACAGCGAGAGGCCACCCTCGGCGACCTGGGTGTCGTACTTGTGTGGGAGGCGGTCGACGAACTCGTCGACGTAGGCGGCTTGCGCGGCGGCGAGCAGCTCGTCGCGGCTGGCGTGGGGGGCGCCGTAGGCGATGTTGTCGAGAATCGTGCCGGAGACCATCAGTGGTTCTTGGAGGACGACGGCGACCTGACTGCGTACCGAGCGGAGGGTGAGGTCGCGGACGTCGTGCCCGTCGAGGAGAACCTGGCCCGCGGTGACGTCGTAGAGGCGGGGTACGAGGGTGGCGATGGTGGACTTGCCGGCCCCGGTGTGCCCGGCGAAGGCGACGACCTGGCCGGGGCGGACGTGCAGGGACACCTCGTGCAGGACGGGTTGGTCGGGCTGATAGCCGAAGCAGACGTTTCTGAGTTCGACGTCGCCGGACAGCCGGGGAGCGGGTATGGCATCGGGGCGTTCGTGGACCACCGCGGTGGACCGCAGCACCTCTTCCACGCGTTCGGTGCCGGCCTGTGCCTTGCTGATCGTCGAGGTGAGCCGGGCAAGGGCTTTCATCGGGGCGTACACCTGTTGCAGGTAGGCCAGCAGCACCAGCAGGACACCCAGGCTGAGCTGGCCGCGCAATACGAGGGTGGCACCTACGAACAACACGGTGGCGCGGCCGGCCTGGGCCACGAGTTCGACCGCGGCGGGAAGCCGTGATTGCAGTTCGACGGCGCGGAGTCCGGCGTCGAGCCGGGCTCGGTTGTGGACGCGGAACCGCTCCAGAACGCGGCGCTCCGCGGCGAAGGATTGCACCAGGCGGATCGTGGTCAGGGTCTCGGTGACGTGGCCCGAGACCCGGCCCTCATGGGTACGCGCTTCGCGGGAGGCGTGCTTGATGGCGCCGCGGTAGTGCCGGACGACGGCATACAGCGCCGGGGTGACGCACAGCAGCAGCACGGCGAAGACCGGCTGGATCGCGATCGCCACGATGACGATGCCGATGAGCAGGGCCAGGTTGGGCAGTAGCGTGCTGAATGCGGCTACCAGCAGCGCCTGGATGGCTGTCACGTCGCCGGTCAGCCGGGTGGCGAGGTCCCCGACCCGTTGCTGGTCGTGAAACGTAAGGGACAAACGTTGCAGGTGGTCGAAGATGTCGGTGCGTAGGTCGGCGACGAGCCGCTCCCCGACGCCCTGCAGCAGCCGGGAGGCCAGGTAGGTGCCGAGCGCGGCCAGTGCGGCGAGCGCAACCAGGGACAGGGCGCAGACGGCGAGCACGGCTGTCGGGGAGTCGGCGACCGGACCGAGCAGATTGCCGAACAGGCCGCTGGGCGGGCGCTGTCGCAGGACGTCGTCGACGACGACCATCAGCGGCCATGGCTGCGCGAGTTCGACGGCCGCCACCAGCATCACCAGCACGCCACCGGCCATCATCCTGGGTCGGTAGGGGCGTAGGTTGGGGCCGAAACGGCGCAGGATCTCAAACACGGTCACTCCTTGCCTCTCGACGATGCTGGATCTCTTCGCGTATGGATCATGGTCGTGTTCACCTGGCTCCGACCGTCGTGGGCATCCTGTCGGTTTGCCTGGCCGGCGCGGCCGCGTGTAGTTGGGCGTTCGCGGCGGCGATGTGTGCCGCGCCGGTGCTGTCGTCGACCGGGCCGGTGCCCAGCACCAGGTGCAGGTGGCGGCCGCAGCCGTCGACGGCGCCGACCAGGGCGTGCCCGGTGGTCGGGCTGGTGGCGACCAACTGGCCGGTGTGTTCGGCCGGGTCGTGCGCGACCCATGCGTCGATCATGGGGGTGCTGGCGCCCCACCAGGTTCGGCCCTGGCGCAGGTCGGTGTGGCACCGGCCGGCCCGTAGCAGCGTCGGGTAGTTCGGGGACAGCGCGACGGTGGTGCGCAGTTCTCCGGGTAGGCCGCTGCGCCGTACGCACACCACCAGGGCGGTGCCGTCGGCGGTCAGGAGCATCTGCTTGGTCAGGCCCCGGTCGGGGCCGGGCTCGACGTCGATCAGCTCAACGACCGCGGCCGCGGGGGTGACTGTGACGCGGCCCAGCTCGTGCCGGTGGGTCTCGGTGCCGAGCACGGCCAGCGCGCCCGGATGGTTGGGCGGCGTCCGCATGTGCTGGTGCAGCTCGGCCTGGAAGTTCCAGTGGTCGGCCGGGTTGCCCACGAGCATCACCGCGCACGGAGCCGTGCCGGTGTGGGTGTCGCGGCGCACGAGCAGGCTGAGACGGCCCCCGTGACGCGGGGAGAGCACAGCGAACAGCCGGTCACTGCTGAGAACGACCTCGTCGCCGCCGTCCTCGTCCACGTCGGTGACCAGGACCCGCAGACCGTGCGGGCTCGGGTCGGCGGCCCAGCGGGCGGCGGCGAGCACGGGCAACGCGTCGGCGGCGTGGGCGGCGGTGGCCTGCACCCACGGGGCGGGGGCGCGGCCGCTTTCGGTGTCGGGATCCTGCCAGGCGGTCTCGTGGCGGCCGAGCAGCACCAGCCGTTCGGCCAGCGCGCACAAGGTGGGGTCGGCGTCGTCGTTCTCGGCCTGTTCGAGGGCGGCTTCCACGTGATCGAGGCGTTCGGCGCGCGGGCGCCAGCGTGGGTCGTCGGCCCATGGGGCGTAGTTCTCGCCGGCGCCGTGCTGGTGGGCCAGTTCGTAGTAGGTGCCGGCCTCGACGGGTAGCTCGGGTGCGGGGTCGATCTGACCGCACCAGTCGTCGAGCGCGACCGGGCGTACCGCGTGACTGTGGCTCAGCCAGCGCAGGAACCGTGCGTAGCGCTCCAGTCCTTGTTCCCAGCCGGCGACGCCGGCGACCCGTTCGAGGTCGTCGGCGAAGACGAGCAGTGATCCCTCGGGGGCCTGTCGGGCGTCTTCGCCGAGTTCGGTGAGCAGCCGGAGGTGGTCGGGGTTGTGCGGCGGCACCAGGTAGCGCAGGTGGGAGGCGATGGGGACGGCGACCAGCCCCTGGCCGTCGGCGATCCGGTACGGCATCAGCGATGGGCAGTGCAGCCGGCCGTGGACGCTGGCGGGGAAACCGTCGCTGTGCCAGCGGTACGGGCCGGCGGAGTCGAAGGCTTCCCGCGCGCTGCCCGGGTAGCGGCCCTCGCGCAGGGGATGGGCCAGCCGATCGTCGAGCAGCACCCGCTGGTAGCGCACGCCGGTAGCGGCGGTGTCGCGCAGCGGCGGCGCGCACGACGCGGTGTCCCACACCCGTTCGGGCACCCAGGCGGTCCTCAGCTGCTGGCGGGGAACTTCGAGTAGATCCTCGGCGAGATCGTGGAAGGCCCGCAGCTGTCGGCGGTTGTGTCGGGGCGAGGACAGCGGCATGACGTTCTCCCCGTAGGTGCCGCCGATCAGGGTGACCACCCCGCTGGCCAGGTGCTGGCGAAGCCGGGCCAGCAGGGCGGGCCGGTGCCAGGCGATGGCCTCCAGCACCGGGCCGGATATGTGTAGCGAAGCTGGGACGCCGAGTTCGACGTGCAGCGACAGGACCGCGTCGTAGCTGGCGGCGATGGTGCTGATCCCGTCCCGGTCGGCGTACCCGTCGGTGATCACGAACTGGTTGGCGTGGTGGACGAAGGCGATCGGGGCGGCAGTCATGGCACGGGCTCCTGGACGGTGGTGAGGGTGTGGAAGGCGGCACAGAGGCCGTCGGCGAGCACTGCCTCGGCGATGTCCAGCCAGCGGTCGAGCAGGGCTGTCCGGGCGGTGCGGTAGGTGATCAGCTCGAAGTGCAGGCTCTGCATCAGGGTGCGGGCGACCTCGGCCGGCACGGCGTCGGCGTCGGTGCCGTTGTGGGCAGTCCATCGGCGCCAGAACGCCAGGCCGGCGCCGGCTCCGGGCCGGAACGATCCGGTGCGCATCCATGAGGCGACCAGCAGTTGGGCCAGGGCATAGCCGACGTCGTAGGACGGCCGGCGCAACCCTGCGGTGTCGACGTCGATGGCGGTCACCGTGGGCGATCCACCCCGTGTCACGTGCAGGTTCTCCGGGTGTAGGTCTCCGTGGGAGGGCACCAGGCCGGGGCCGGCCGCCTGCCGGTTGTCGTGCAACAGTCGGTGGGTCGTCTCGGCGACCCGCAGCAGCCGGGTGGCGTGATCCGGATACTGGTCGGCGAGCCGGCCGGCTTGCCAGCGCAGCTGCTCCCCGGCGCGGTAACGGGTGCGGTCGGGCAGCGTCACCGACAGCGACTGCAACCGGATCAGCCAGTCGGCGGCGGCGACCGCGGCGGCGCAGCCGGCGGCTGGAGCCCGCAACCAGTGGGTCCAGGGATGACCGCCAGCCACGTCGGTGACCAGGGTGTGGTGGATACCGGACCATCCCCGCGCTGGAGTCACCGCGAATCGGGCCGGTGGGGCGAAACCCGCATCGGTCAGCCGCTGCAACCATTTCCGGGTCCAGGCGCCCTGGCTGTCGCGGTACTGCTTGAGCGCCAACCACCGGCCGTCGCAGAGTTCGAGCAGAGCCAACCGCCTGTGGCCATCACGCAGCATGACGACCTGGTCCAGGCTGCCGGCCAGAGGCGGAACCGCCGTGGCCAGGACGTTGCGCGCCCACCGCATGGCCTCCCGGGAAGCGATGGTGTCGAACCCTGGCCGCAGAGCTACGGCTGGGTTCACCTGACCGGACGTCAGCAGTCGTCCAGGGCTGGACGGGGGCTGGTGCTGCGAGACCGTCATGTTCACCCGCTCCTACGGCCGTTACCGGATTCCTCGTCTACGAGGTTGTGCGCCCCGGATGACACCCGCCTTGGCCCTGCCTTAGAGCCCTCTCATATCGGTCAGCGGGTCGTCGCCGGCCGCGAGCATCGCCGCGGACCTGAGAGTTTTCTCATCGTTGGCTCATCCGGCCGCAAGGCTGCGACGGAGACTTGATGGCATGACTGGTCGCCGGCTGGCGGCGCTGCTGGCGGTACCGCTGCTCTTGGCTGCCGCGTGGATGATCGGTGGAGCGTTGTTCACGCATCCACCGCTGGACGTGGGCGGCGTGGTCGTGGTCCCCGCCGGCAACCGGCCGACCGCGCCCGCGACCGCTCCCGCGATCGGCGCCTCGACCCAGCCGGGCGACCCGGCGACCCGCGCTCCCGCACCGCCTTCGTCGGGGACCGCCACCTCGGCTCCGGCCACCACCCCTTCCGCCCGAACCCCAGCACCGCCGGGAGCCACCAGGGTGACCAACGGACCCGCGCCGACAGCCGGAGACGACGACGATGACGACGACGGCATCGACGACGACTGCGCCGACAGGTGAATCGCCATGTTTCGCCACCCTGCGCCCCGTGCCGCGAGCTTGAGCGCCCGCAGCCGGATCATCGGCTGGATGATGCTGCTGGTGGCTTTGGCGCTGAGCGCGGAACTACTCATCGCCGCCCGCGTGCTGACCGAACGGGCCGAGGCCGAACTCGACCAGGAATTGGTCCATGAGGGCCATAAGCTGCGTGACTATGCGGGACGGACCGTGGACCCCGCAACAGGCAAGCCCTACCGTGAGGTTCGTGGCCTGCTCGCCGGCTACCTCGCGGAGGCCGTTCCCGACGCCGATGAGACGCTGTTCAGCCTGATCGACGGCCGTCCCGCGCATCGCGCCCGCACCGAGCCGCTGGCCCGGCTGGACACCGATCCGCAGTTCGTGGGCCGGATCGCCGGGCTGGGGCAGCCGCAGACGGGAACAGTGACCAGCACTGCCGGCCCGGTCCGGTACGCCGTCTTCCCGGTGCGCTTCGAGGGCGCTCCGGACCTCGGAGCCCTGGTGGTGGTCGAGTTCGCCGCACCGGTCAAGGAGCGCGTCGCCTCGACGGTCCGGGTGCTGGGCGTGGTCAGCTTCGTGGCGCTGAGCCTGGCGGGTCTGGCGAGCTGGCAGGTCGCCGGTCGGGTCCTGGCCCCGATCCGAACCCTCCGGCGGACCGCGGAGACGATCCGCGAGTCCGACCTCGATCAACGGATCACCGTGACCGGCACTGACGACGTCGCCGCCCTGGCCCGCACCTTCAACGAGATGCTCGACCGCTTGCAGAGCGCCTTCGCCGGCCAGCGGCAGTTTCTCGACGACGCCAGCCACGAGCTGCGTACCCCGATCACCGTGATCCGCGGCCACCTCGAACTGATCAGCGAAGACCCGGCGAAACGGACACGGACCCTCGCCCTCGTGCTGGACGAACTGCAACGGATGAACCGCCTGGTCGACGACCTGATGCTGCTGGCCAAAGCCGAACGCCCCGACTTCCTGGACCTGTCCGAAGTCGATGTCACCGACCTGGTGATGCAGGTCCTGGCCAAGGCCAGCGCCCTGGGCGACCGGCACTGGACGGTGTCCGGCCTCACCGAGCAGACGGTGCTCGCCGACAACCAACGGCTGACCCAGGCGCTGATGCAGCTGGCCGCCAACGCCGTACGCCACACCCGGCCCACCGACCGGATCTCCATCGGCGCTTCGACGGTCACCGACCGGCTGCGGCTCAGCGTCACCGACACCGGCACCGGCATCGCACCTGAGGACCGCACCCGCATCTTCGACCGCTTCACCCGCCTCGATCACCACGGCCGCCGAAGCCGCGGCGGCGCCGGCCTCGGCCTGGCCATCGTCGCCTCCATCGCCCACGCCCACGGCGGTCGGGTACTGCTGGACAGCACTCCGGGCAAGGGCTCAACATTCACCCTCGACCTGCCCCTGACCCCGGCCTGCCGTCCACACGATCCCGCTGCTGCCACCACAGCCGCCGACCTGCCCAGGACCCACCGATGAACCGCGTCCTGGTCGCCGAGGACGAACCCCGGATCGCCTCGTTTCTGGAGAGCGGCCTGAACAGCAACGGGTTCGTCGTCACCGTGGTCACCGACGGTGAGTCGGCCTACCAGTACGCCCGAACAGGCGCGTTCGACCTGATGGTGCTCGACCTCGGCCTACCTGTCACCGACGGCCTGACCGTTCTGCGCCTGCTGCGCGCCGAGAAGATCGACCTACCCGTGGTCGTACTGACCGCCCGCGACAGCGTCGCCGACACCGTCACCGGCCTGGAAAGCGGCGCCGACGACTACATCCGCAAGCCCTTCGGCTTCGATGAGCTTCTCGCCCGCGTCCGGCTCAGGCTCAGAGGGCCGGGACACGCACCGGAGCCGACAATGCTACGTGCCGGCGACATGACCCTCGACCTGCGCACCCGCAAGATTCTGATCGACGGCGGCGCGGCGGAGGTAGCGCTGACCGCCCGCGAGTACGCCCTCGCTGAAGTGTTGTTCCGCCACGTCGACCAGGTCCTGACCCGGGAACAACTGCTGAGCCAGGTATGGGGCCTGGACTTCGACCCCGGCTCCAACGTCGTCGAGGTCTATGTCCGCTACCTACGCCGAAAACTCGGCGACTCCCGGATCGAAACACTGCGCGGAATGGGATACCGCCTGCACGCACATCCTCCACCCCACACCACGGACTGAGCCGACGGCGGCGGCTGCTGAGACGCTGGTGGGCGGTATGCCCACCCGCTGCTCGTGACTCTGGGTCAGGTGCACGCCGACACGGCCCGCCGGTGGGTCAGCCATGGTCGGTGACGTGCGGGTGGCGAGGGGATGTCCGGCGGGCAGGATGGCGATCAGCTGCTCGGTCAACAGGTCTTCGGTGTCGAATCCGGCGAGGTCGTCGTGGGTGCCCGCGACAAGGCCCGGGGTGAGGCGGCCGTATCCCCTGGTGACCGCCCGGGAAGGGTTCGGCAAGATATCACACGATTTTAAACAATGTCGGTTGTCTATCTATTAACAAATGTTTCTACGCCGAGATTGTCAAGCTCAGGACGCATCGGACAGCACCAACTGTCCACTGTGGGTCAACTTCAGATGACGAAACCATGGGGTCGTTAACCTCGCATTCGCTCGGGTAGCAGGATGTTCAGCGGGAGTTACCGAAAAGACTCCAGAAGAACGATCGGCGTAGCGGATGTTCACCACCGCTTCGCCTCGACGGCGCTCGCCTGCCGGTTTCCGCCGGGCGCATCCACGACCTCACGACGGGATTCCTGCTGCCCTGAGCACGCCCGGAAACGAAGGAGCATCATGGCGTTACACCACCCTGCCTTGACCTCTCCGGCGAGCAACTCCTCGTCGGCGTACGGGATGCAGCGCGGCTCACCCGCCGCCCTGCTGGGCTCGAAGGCCGAAACACTCGAGCAGCTCGCGCCACTGGTCCGCACGGCCCGGGTGCTCCCTCTGCTGTACTTCCCGGTCGACGCCTGGCAGTCCGGCCCGGACCGGTTGCTCGACGACGTGCTGAGCCGGCCATGGGGCGGTCAGCCGCTGATCGTGCGCAGCAGCACCCGCAGGGAGGACGACGCCGGAACCCTGATGCCGGGCAGCTACCTGTCGGTGGCCGGCGTCGCCGGCAGGCAAGGGCTGCGCGAAGCGGTCGACGCGGTCATCGACTCCTACCGGCAGCGGCCGGAGACGGCGGTCCTGGACGGATTCGGCGAGGAGCTGGTGCTGGTGCAGCCGCTGGTCGTCAACGCCACCATGACCGGGGTCGTCTTCACGTGCGATCCCAACACCGGCGCCCCGTACCTGGTGATCAACTATGAGGAGAACGGTGACTCCGCGGCGGTCACCAGCGGGGCACGGGCCCGGCTGCGCACCTTCTACGCCTGGAAGACCAGCGGCACCGGCCGGGGCGATCCCCACCTGCAACGGCTGACGGATCTCTCCCGGGAGCTGGAGGAGCTGCTGGAGCGCGACAACCTCGACATCGAGTTCGCGTTCGACGACACCGGCGATCTCTATCTGCTGCAGGTGCGGCCGATGGTGGTCGAGACCCTGCTCGACAACGTCGACCACGAACAGGCGCTGACCGCCATCGCGACCAAGGTCCGCACGGCCGCCCAACCGCATCCCCACCTGCGTGGCAAGCGCACGGTCTTCGGGGTCATGCCGGACTGGAACCCCGCGGAGATCGTGGGCACCCGGCCGCACCCGCTCGCCCTCTCGCTGTACCGGCGGCTGATCACCGACGGTCTCTGGGCAGATCAGCGGGCCCGGTACGGGTACCGCGACGTCCGCGGGTTCCCGCTGATGGTGGACTTCTTCGGTCTGCCGTACATCGGTGTCCGGGAGAGCTGCAACTCGCTGATTCCCGCCTCGATCGACGACGAGCTCGCCGAACGGCTGGTCGACCACTACATCGACCGGTTGGCCGCGAACCCGGAACTGCACGACAAGGTGGAGTTCGACGTCGTGTTCTCCTGCTACTCGCTGACCCTGCAGGAACGCCTGAGCAACCAGGCGGAGCACCTGTTCAGCGTGCGGGAGCGCGACGACCTCGTCAGCGCGCTGCGGACCCTGACCAACCAGCTGATGGATCCGGAGCACCCGGCGCGCCGGGAGGACCTGGCGAGCATCGCGTCGCTGCGCGCCAAGCTGGGCGAGGTTCGCCAGTCCGACCTGGACCTGCCGACCCAGATCTACTGGCTGCTGGAGGACTGCCGCCGGTTCGGAACCCTGGCCTTCGCCGGCTTCGCCCGACTGGGGTTCATCGCCACCGAGATCCTGCGGTCGCTGGTGGACACCGAGGTGCTCACCGAGAAGGACGTCGCCCGGCTGATGGCCTCGCTGGACACGGTCA
The DNA here is from genome assembly GCF_019429605.1 of Actinoplanes hulinensis. NCBI lineage: Bacteria > Bacillati > Actinomycetota > Actinomycetes > Micromonosporales > Micromonosporaceae > Actinoplanes > Actinoplanes hulinensis. Next base: position 23,678 of record NZ_JAHXZI010000015.1, read on the forward strand.
CCAACCGGATGCTGCGCGACCGCACGGGGCTCTCGCGTGCCGAGTTCCTGCGCCGGTACGGCTTTCTGCGCCCCGGAACGTACGACATCCGCTCCCCGCGCTACGACGAGGAGCCCGACGGCTATTTCGACTGGCCGAACTCGCGGGTCAAGCTGGCGGCGCCCGAGCCGTTCCGGCTGCCGGCGCCGACCATGCACCTGATCGATGACCTGCTGCGCCAGCACCGCCTGGAGCAGGACGCGTACGGGCTGCTGAACTTCATCATCACCAGCATCGAGCTGCGGGAGAACTCCAAGTTCGAGTTCACCCGGCACCTGAGCGAGGCGCTGTCGCTCTTCACCCAGCTGGGCCGCGGTGTCGGCATGGACGCCGAGGAGATGTCGTACCTCGACGTGGACTGCGTCGACGAGCTGCACCGCGGCGCCGAGAGCCCCGCCACGGTGCTGCGCCGGTGTTCCGCGGAGGGCCGGCGGCGCTACGAGCTCACCCGCCGGCTGGTGCTCCCGCCGATGATCACCGAACCGGCCGACGTGAAGGCGTTCCACCTGCCCAGCACGGAGCCGAACTATGTCACCCAGGAGTGCGCGGCCGGGCGGGTGGAGCTGGTCTCGGCGCATCCGGCCGACCTGGCGGGCAAGATCATGATGCTGCCCAGTGGTGACCCCGGCTACGACTGGATCTTCTCCGAGGGGGTCGCCGGATTCATCACCCGCTACGGCGGCGCGAACTCCCACATGGCGATCCGCGCACACCAGTTCGGCATCCCGGCGGTCATCGGCGCCGGCGAGGTCCTGTACAACCGCTGGGCGGCAGCCGAGTACCTCAGGGTGGACTGCCTCAACCACCGCGTGGAGATCCTCCGATGATGCGTATCGCCGTCACTCAGCGCGTGGTCGTCGACCCCGTGCACGGCACCCGCAGCGACGCGCTCGACCAGCGGTGGTGGCCGTTTCTGCACGACTGCGGCCTGGTCGGCATGCCGGTGCCGAACGACGCCGACGCCGCCGTACGCCTGGTGCGCGCCGCCCCGGTCCACGGCATTCTGCTCACCGGCGGCAACGATCTCGCCGAACTCGGCGGGGACGCGCCCGAACGGGACCGCACCGAGACCGCACTGCTCGACGTGGCGCACGAGTGCGGCCTGCCGGTGGTGGCCGTCTGCCGGGGCATGCAACTGCTGCTGCGCCGCTTCGGCATCCCCCTGCGACGGGTCGACGGGCACGTCGCGGCCCGGCAGACCGTGACCATCGGGACCCGCAGCCGGGTGGTGAACAGCTACCACCACTGGGCGGCGAACACGGTGCACCCGCCGCTGCGGGCGTGGGCCACCGGGCCCGGCCGGGTCGTCAAGGCGGTACGGCACGAGACCGAGCCGCTACTGGGCCTCATGTGGCATCCCGAGCGCCTCGCGCCGGACCTCGCCGAAGAGGACCGGCAGGTGATCCGGGAGCACTTCGGCGGTGCCCGATGAGGGGGATCATCCTCGCCGCGGGACGTGGCAGCCGCCTGGGCGGCCTGACCGCCGAACGGCCCAAGTGCCTGGTGCCGCTGGCCGGCCGGCCGCTGCTCGACTGGCAGCGTGCCGCGCTCACCGCCGCCGGGATCAGCGATCTGGCCGTCGTCGTGGGCTACCGTCGCGAACTGGTCGACGCCGCGGACCTGACGGTCCTGCACGCCGCCCGCTGGGCCGAGACCAACATGGTCGGTTCCCTGCTCGCCGCCGAGAAGTGGCTGTCCGCGGGGCCGTGCGTGGTCTCCTATGCCGACATCGTCTACAGCGCCGCGACCGTACGCCGCCTTGCCGCGGCGCCGGGCGAACTGGCCATCGCCTACGACCCGGCCTGGGCCGAGCTGTGGCGGCGGCGCTTCGCCGATCCCCGCGACGACGCCGAGACGTTCCGGCTGGCCGCGGACGGCGCGCTGGCGGACATCGGCGCCCGGCCGGCCACCATGGAGGAGGTCCAGGGCCAGTACATGGGCCTGCTGCGCTTCACCCCGCCGGCCTGGTCGGCGGTACGGGCGTTGCTGGACACGCTGTCGCCGGCCGAGGTGGACGCCCTGGACATGACCAGCCTGCTGCGGATGCTGCTGAGCGCGGGCCGGCGGATCGAGACGGTCGCCTGCGATGGCGCCTGGGGCGAGGTCGACAGCGGCACCGACCTCGCGGTCTGCGAGGACCTGGTGGCCCGGGGCGATCTGCGACTCGACGAGCAACGGAAGGAACTCTCATGATCGTTTGGCTGATCGGTCTCTCCGGCGCCGGGAAGACCACCGTCGGAACCCGGCTCGCCGCACGGCTGCGCCCGGAACTGCCGAATCTCGTCTACCTCGACGGTGATCTGCTGCGTGACGTCTGGGGCGGCGACCTGTCCCACGACGTCGCCGGGCGTGAGGTCAACGCCGCCCGGCTGAGCAAGCTCTGCCTGATGCTCGACCGGCAGGACATTCACGTGGTCGCCGCGGTGCTCTCCATCTTCCCGCGGTGGCAGGCGTGGAACCGGGAGAACCTGTCCAGCTACTTCGAGGTGTTTCTCGACGTGCCGATGGACGTCGTCGTCGACCGTGACACCAAGGGCCTCTACCGGGCGGCGCTGCAGGGCCGCGGTCACGACGTGGTCGGCGTCGACATCCCGTTCCCCCGGCCGGCCGACCCCGACCTGGTGCTGGACAGCTCGGGACGCGACGGCACACCCGACGAGCTGACCGACCGGATCCTCGCCGCGCTGCACGCCCGGACCGCCCGATGAGGGCCCGGCATCTGGCGGCTCTCGCGGCCGGATACCTGGCCGCTGAGTACGGCGTCAGCGTCCTCGTCAAACGCCTCAAACCCGTCTTCCCCTGGCTGATCACCCCGGCGGACCTGACGCCGCCGATCCCACCCGGCCTGGTCGAGCGGCATGTCGCCAAGTCGTTCGACCCGGAGCTGGGCTGGTGCCGGCGTCCCGGCGAACAGGGCGACGAGGCCACCGACGGCGGCCGGGTCGGCTACGCCGTCGACCAGCACGGCCGCCGCCGCAACCCCGGCTTCGAGCAGGACCCGGCGCTGGTCGCCTGCTTCGGGGACTCGTTCACGTTCTGCCGGCTGGTCGCTGACGACCAGACCTGGCCGCATCACCTGTCCCGGGCGCTCGGGGTCAACGCCGCCAACTACGGCGTGGGCAACTACGGCCTGGACCAGGCCCTGCTGCGCCTGGAACGCGAACTGCCGAACCTCGAGTCGCGGGTCGTCGTCATGGGAGTGGTCCCGGAGACCGTCGCCCGCGTGCACTCGTACTGGAAGCACTACTTCGAGTACGGCAACGTCCTGGCCTTCAAACCACGCTTCACCCTGGGCCCCCAGGGGCTGCGACTGCATGCCGGAGCGGTGCGCGAACCCGGCCAGTACGCGACCTACCGGCAGCGCCTCGCCGAGATCACCGCGCTCGATCCGTTTCACGCCGGCAAGTTCCGCCCGGATCTGCTGCACTTCCCGTACCTGCCGAAGCTCGTGCGGCGGGCCCGCCGGCATCTGCCGGTGCTGGCCCATCTCACCGCCGGCCTGGCGCGCGGCCGCCGCGAGGAGGCGGTCCGTGCGGCGTTCGGTGTGGTCCTGCGCGACAACGCCCGGTGGACGGCCCGGCTGTACGCGGACCCGCAGGCACGCCGGCTCATGCGCGCCCTGGTCGAACGGTTCGCGGCGGTGTGCCGGGACGCGGGCAGACATCCCGTACTGCTGATCATTCCGCAGCTGGCCGACCTGGAACGCGGCGACGGCGCGACGGCACATCATCAGTTCGCCGCGGAGGCGGCCGGCATCCTGCCGGTCGTCGACATGACCGGCAGGTTCCGGCGGGAACCCGACCGGGCCGGACTCTTCTCCTACGGCCGGCTGGGACCGCACTGCAGCGACCACGGCAACGCCCTGGTCGCCGATGAGCTACGGCCCGTCGTCGGCGCCCTGCTCCACTCCGACGCCGAATCCCACGCGGGGTGATGACCGATGCTTGACGCACTGGGGCTCACCCCGGCCGACCAGAGGGTGTACGCCATGTGGCTGCGGCATCCGCAGTGCACGGCCGCCGAGATCGCCCGGCGGCTCGGCGCGACCGAGGACGAGGTGACGGTCAGCCGCAGGGCACTGATCGGCGCCGGCATACTGATCGCCGACACCCAGCGGCCCGACCGGCTCACTCCGGTCGCGCCCGACGTGGTGGTGGACCGCCGGCTGGCCGACATCGAGGCCGCCGCGGCGCGCCAGCGGGCGCAGGCCATGCAGGCACGCGTGCACCTGTCCGCCCTGATGGCGCAGCAGATGTCAGGTGACGGCGGTGACCTTCCGGGTCAGCGCATCCGTGGACGGTTGCGGCAGGCCAAACTCGACGAACTGGTCCGTGGCGCCCGCGGGGAGATCGTCGCGTTGCAGGCGGGCCGGCCCACGGCCACCGGGCTCACCGGCGCGTCGACGGGCCTGGACCGGCGCGTGCTGCGCCGGGGCGTGGCCATCCGGGTGCTCTACCCGCACGACCGGCTGGCGCGCGGCGACGACGTGGCCCACGTGCGGCGCCTGGCCGGCGACGGCGCCGAGGTCCGCACCACAGCGCGGGTGCCGGCCGCGGCGCTCGTGGTCGACCGGGCCGCCGCGGCCCTGTTCGTCGATGGCGACGACGGCGAGACGGAGATGCTGGTGCTCATCGACCACGTCGTGGCGGGCACGCTGGCGGCGCTGTTCGAGTCGTGCTGGGGGCAGGCTCAGCCGCTCGGCGCGCCGGTCGACGGGCTGAGCGGCAACGACCGTACGTTGCTGCAGTTGCTCGCCCTCGGCGCCACCGACGAGACCGCCGCGCGCAGCATGGGGGTGTCGGTGCGCACCGTCCGGCGGCACGTGTCCCTGCTGCTGGACCGCCTCCAGGCGGTCAGCCGCTTCCAGGCCGGGGTGCAGGCCGCCCAGCGCGGATGGCTGTAGGGCCCGCACGTCGCGCTCATCGCCGGGGGATCAGCAGCAGGGTCAGCAGCGCGCCGGCCCCCACCACGAGCGCTCCGGTCAGCTCCACCGAGCGGAAGGCGATGCCCGCCCCGAGCATTGTCATGAAGGCGGCCACCGCCAGCGCCCCGCCGAGGTGGCTCATGCACTCGAAGAGCGCCGAAGCGGTTCCCCGGTCGTCCTCCGGCGCGTCGCTGATGCACTCACGGGTGAGCCCCACGTAGATCGGGCCGGAGCACAACCCCCACAGCAGCAGCCAGGGCACCATCCGCGGCACGCTGTCGGAGGTGGCGATCAGCGTCAGCGACACCGCGCACAGCGCCATCGCCGTCACCACGATCGTGCGTGAGCTGAAGCGGCGCATCAGCAGCGGGCCCAGGGTGGAGCTGACCACACCGCCCACCAGGACCGGCGACAGGGCCAGGCCGGCCGCGTCGGCGGAGAGCCCGTACTTCTCCTGCAGGGCCTGGCTACCGATCACGATCAGGGCGGTGTACCCGGCGCAGTAGGTGCCGAACGCGAGGTAGCTGCCGGCCCGGCGACGCGACGCGAGCAGGCCGGGTTTCACCATCGGGTACGCGGACCGGCGCTCCACCACGACCAGCAGCACCAGCAGGGCCAGCCCGGCGCCACCGAGCAGAGGCGCGCGTACGCCGCCGTGCTCCCCGATCTCCTGCAACCCGAGCAGCAGCACGATCAGCCCGGCGCTGACCAGCACGGCGCTGGCGACATTGAGCCGCTGGCCGGACACCGCGCCCGGCCGGTCCGCCGGCAGCAGCACCCGCGCCACCGCCAGCGCCGCCGCGCCGACCGGCACCGTCACCAGGAACACCCAGCGCCAGCCGAACTGCGTGGTGACCACACCGCCGAGCATGGCGCCGGCCAGCCCGGCCGACCAGGCCGCGAACGCGATCACCGAGAAGACGCGACTGCGCCACGGCTCGGTGTCGAACTCGCCGGCGGCGGTGGAGAGCGCCGCGGGCAGCGCGAACGCCGCGGCGACACCCTGCAACCCCCGGCCGGCCAGCAGCACGGCAAGGTTCGGCGCGAGCCCGGCCAGCAGGCCGGCGCCCGTGCACACGGCCAGCCCCGCCATCATGACCCGGCGGCGTCCCCACACATCGCACACCCGGCCGCCGAGGATCAGGAAGGCGCCGATGGTCAGCGAGTAGAGGCTGACCACCCACTGGAGCACGCCGGGCCGCAACGCGAACTCGTCACCGATGGCGGGCAGCGCCGTGGCGACCGCCAGGCTGTCGAAGAGCACCAGGAACGAGGCGCTGGCGAGCAGCAGGGCGATGGCCCAGGAGCGGCCGGCCGGCCGCTCCTGGGCCACACGTGCCGTCGGCGACGGCGCCGCGTCGGTCACCGCCGCGGCCGCAGGCGGGCGATCCAGCCCACCGTCTCGTACGGGATCTCCAGCTGATCGGAGCCGAGCGAACGCACGTAGGCGTCGATGTCCTCGAGGATCGCCGGGAACCGGTCACCGGCCTGGCTCTCCAGGATGCCGTGCGATCGCCACGCGGCCAGCCAGTCCTCGACCGGCACCCGGTGCAGGACCGGTTCGCGCACGGTGGTGGGCTGCTCGAACAGGCCGCTCTCGATGATCACCGGCGCCTGGTCCTCACGCCGGACACCGTAGCCGTAGTCCGGGATACGCCGGCGGATGATGGTCTCGACCTCGTTCTGGATCGGGTCGTTGAGGTCCCGGTGGTTCCAGATGCAGGTGAACCAACCGCGTTCCCGCAGGATCCGTGCCGTCTCCTTGAGGGCGAGCAGCCGGTCGGTGGTGGCGAACGAGGAACCGAACGTCACCAGGTCGTATGCGTCCGTCTCCAGGCCGGTGTCCTCGCCGACGCCGACGTGCCAGGTCACCGTGCCACCCTCGGTGCGCTCGATGCCGATCGTGCGCATCGCCTCGTTGGGTTCGACGGCGTCCACGACACAACCGCGGGCCAGCAGGTCGACCGTGAGATGAGCGTTGCCGGCGCCGACGTCGGCGACCCGCGGACCCTGCTTGCCGGTGGCCTCGACGATCTGGTCGATCGCCGTCGGCGCGTACGAGGGTCGCTGGGTGTAGGTGGCGGCGAGGTCGGTGTAGTCCCACTTCACGTACTTCTCAACGGCGGGCATGCGGTAGACCTTTCTTCTCGTCGGGGGAGTGCCGGGGCGGGTAGTCGAGGAACCCGCGGACCACGTCGATGAAGGCGCCGTACTCGTCGTCCTGCACGTTGTGGCCGCTGTTCTCGAACATCCGCAGTTGGGCGCCCGGGATGCGGTCGGCGATCTCCACCGAGAACTCCGGAGCGCAGATCCAGTCGTGACGCGCCCCGATCACCTGGGTGGGCACGGTGATCCCGGGAAGCTGGTCGGTCACGTCGTACTTGTGGAGATCAACGCCGTACGCGGCATTGATCGCCTCGTGGTTGAACCGGGGTTTGAAGGACTGCTCCTCGGCCGTGTCGAAGTGCTGGGCGTACATCGAGCCCATCGTCTCGAAGTAGTCCCGCATCTGGTCCACGTTCTCGAACCCGCCGCGGAACAGCCGTGCCGCGGCGGACTGCTGCCGGGCGGTGCCACGCTCCGCGACGATCTCCTGCGCCCGCGTCATGAAGCGGTGGTCGGGGGCGGTGACCACGAGGATCAGGTGGCTCAGGTGCTGCTGGTAGCGGGTGGCATAGGTCATCGAGACCATGCCGCCGTAGGAGATGCCGAGCAACCCGATCCGGTCGAGGCCGAGATGCGACCGCAGCGCCTCGACGTCGTCCACATAGGTGTCCATCGTGTGGGTCCCCGGCGGTGCGGGCGCGGACCATCCGCAGCCGCGGTAGTCGAAATACACCAGCTGGGCCTTGTCGGCCAGCGGTGCCAGGGTCGCCTTGAGCCGGCTGTGGTCGCCGCCCGGTCCACCGGGGACCACGAAGAGCACCGGCTTGTGGCGCATCGTGGCGCGGTCCCGCACGAGGCCCGCTCCGTCGATGTCGAAGAAGAGCCTGGCACCGCGGACATCTGCGTACACCTGTCAAACACCTCGTTTCACCTTGGGGGCGACAACGATGAGTAATGTCCCGCTCTCCCACCGGCAAACGGCCCGGCGCTGGCCGAAAGGTGCCGTGATCCCCTTTGGCCGGAAGCTGCAAGCCTGGGTTCCGTCCGGTGGTTCAGGGCATCGGTTCAGCTTCATCGACCGACGAGGAGAACTCGTTCATGACGACCCTGCCCGACGAGCGAACCGCCGATGCCCGAGTCAGCGATCTCTACCGCCGCAACGTCACCCGGCTCGGCCCCGACGACATCGTCATCGCCAGCCACGGCGGCTCCGGCCAGTCCCTGATCGGCAACATTCTCGCCGAACTGGGACTCAACTACGTCGACGCCTACACCGAGGTGCTCCACGCCGACGGCCGCGCCGTGGTCGCCGACCAGCACCTCTCGTACCGCCAGCACCTCGCCTCGCAGCACGACAAGGACCACGCCGCCGACGAGCGCACCACCCGGTTGTGGCCTCGATTCGTCAAGACCCACCATCCGCCGTCGGTCTTCGCCGGCGCGACCATCGGCGGCGTCTGGATCCTCGTACGCGACCCGCGCGATGCCATCTACGCCAGCTACCAGTGGCGCGCCGGCTTCGCCGAGGAGGAGTGGGACAAGGTTCCCGGCACGTTCGAACAGTGGCTGCGCGGCCCCGGCGACTTCAGCCCGAGCCCGGCCGACGACTGGCACGCCTTCTACACCGCCTGGGCCGGGCACGCGCGGGCCTACGACCGTACCGAGGTGCTGCGCTTCGAGGACCTGAAGACCCGCCCGGCCGAGATCGTCACCGGCGTGCTGCGCCGGGCCGGCGTCGACATCGACGCCGGCGCCGTCGCCGAGGCGGTGGAGGCCAGCTCCTTCGCCAGGATGCGCGCTCATGAGGACCAGGTCTCGGCCGGCGGTACGGCCCAGGCCGCACCCCGCGTGATCCGGGAGGGCAGGACCAACGGCTGGAAAGGCTGGATGACCCCGGAACTGGCGGACTTCTTCACGGGTACGGAGCTGCGGGCCGTGGCCGGGGAATACGGCTACGACCCGAGCTGCGCTGAGGGCCGGCGCCCGGCCGAGAAGGCCATACCAGGCATGTCGACGAATGATTTCCGGGATCCGCGCCACCTTTGATTGGCCTCCGCGACGTAGAGGCCCCCGTACGACGACCCGGTCACGTTGTCGACGCCGGTCAGCGGGGCGTCCCGGGGGCGACCAGGCTGTCGTCGTACGCCAGCTCGTACGTGCTGGTCAGCAGGTTGACTCGGGCACCGTCTGCCGGGAGCGGGCGATCACCGTGCTGGTGAAGCCGGCCGGCGGCTGGATGCCGTTGGCGTCGGCGGCCTGGAGCGCGCCGTAGGGTCCGGTCGCGTTCTGGGCGGGGCGGCGTACGCGGCCGACCACGCGGTGAAGGGCAGAGCCAAGCCTCCGGCTCCGGCCACGGTGCTGCGAAGAAGGGTTCGGCGATCCATGCGCCAGACGGTGGTGGAGATTGCTGACCATCAATCGATCTCATTGTTGACAGTGGGCGACCAATCGCTGTCCATCAGTGACGCCCGATTCACCGGATTTGCCTGGACCCCCGTCTCAGTAATTCCGAAACCGTTGGCGACGACCCATTCCGGGAGCACGCTTTCCACGCAGACAATCGTTTCGTCAGTGGGGAGAGAACATTGAGCAAGACGATTCCGCGCCTATTCGGAATTGCGGCGGCCGTCGCGATCGGCGCCGCCGGGATCACGCTCATCCCGCGTGCCGACGCCGCCACCGACAGTTTCCAGCGGGGCCCGGCGCCGAGCGCGAACAGCATCGCGGCGGCGCGCGGACCGTTCGCGATCTCGCAGACCGCCGTCGCCCGCGCCTCGGTGACCGGCTTCGGCGGCGGCGACATCTACTTCCCGGCGAGCGCCGGCGCCGGCACCTTCGGCGCGGTGGTCATCGCGCCCGGCTTCACCGCCCGCAGGTCCAGCATGGCCTGGCTGGCCCCACGGATCGCCTCACAGGGCTTCGTGGTGTTCAACATCGACACGCTGACCACCTCCGACCAGCCCGCCAGCCGCGGCCGCCAACTGCTCGCCGCCGCCGACTTCCTGACCGGCCAGAGCGGCGCCCGGACCCGGATCGACGCCTCCCGGGTGGCGGTGATGGGCCACTCGATGGGCGGCGGCGGCGCCCTCGAGGCGGCCCGCAGCCGGCCCGGACTGCAGGCGGCCATCCCGCTCACCCCGTGGAACCTGACCAAGTCGTTCCGCCAGGACACCGTGCCCACGCTGATCATCGGCGCGGAATCCGACAGCATCGCCCCGGTGCGCAGCCACTCCGAGCCGTTCTTCCAGAGCCTGCCGTCCGGCCCCGGCAAGGCCTACCTCGAACTGAACGACGCCAGCCACTTCGCGCCGAACACCCCGAACGCCACCATCGCCGCCACCAGCATCGCCTGGCTGAAGCTGTTCGTCGACGACGACACCCGCTACCGGCAGTTCGTCTGCCCCGGCCCGGGCGCGGGCGCGGCGGTCAGCGAGTACCGCAGCACCTGCGACGGCTTCACGGTGTAAGCAGCGCCCGCAGGGCCGGCTCGGCCGACTCGAAGGCGATCGGCCCGCTGCCCAGCAGCGGGCCGTACAGCACCGACTCGAGGGTGCGGACGTACATGAAGGCCCGTCGGCGCAGATCCCCGGCCTCGCCCTCGATCCCGGACTCGACGAAGATCGCGAGCTGGGCGTCGACCGCCCGGTGGTTCACGTCGCCGGCCGTCGTGAACAGCACCCGCGCCGCGGTCTGCGGCTCCTCGGCGATGAAGGCGCGCAGCTGCTGGGCCGAGTCGACCAGCTCGGCGAACTGCCGGGAGATCCCGATGACCCGGTCCCGGCCGGTCGCGGTGACCTCCCCGGACGCCTCCTCGATCAGCAGCCGCCCGATCGCCCAGAACACCTCGCCGAGCAGGGTGTCCCGGCTGCCGGCCGCCCGGTAGAGCGTCGCCCGGCTGATCGCCAGCTCGGTGGCGAGAACATCCATGTCCATTGTGGAATGCTGCAGGAAATGCATGGCAGCACCCCGGAGGAGGACTTCGGGAGCGATGACACGCCGTTTGATCAGCAAGATTCTCCCCCCTTCCGGAAAGGGGTACGGAAGAGAGGAGAAAACGGATCACTAATGGTGGCGGCGCCGCATGGCGAACAGTGTGACGGCGGCCCCGGCGAAGGCGATCCCGGCGATCATCGCGCCGACCGGGAACGGCCGGTCCAGAGGGGAGGTGGCGTCCACGACGGGGGACGGCGACGGCGATGGCGACGGCGGGACCGGCAACCCTGACGGGTAACGCGTCAGCGGCACCCCACCCTTGCCCTCGGAGACCGTCAACAGGGCGGTCCCGTCCGAGGAGTAGGCGATCGACTCGCCCTGCGGCTCGTCCGGCAACGCCACCGGCGTGGCCGTGCCCTCGGTGATCGCCCGCACCACGTCACCGTCCGGCACGTCGAACTCGAACGCGTCCGCGTACGTCCGCAACGCCACCCGCCGGCCGTCCGGGCTGACCGCGCCGCCGGTCACCACGGCCCGGCCCCGGATGCCGTACGGGTTGCTGGTCCCGGTGCCGATCGGGATCCCCCAGCCGCCGGCCCGGCGCAGCGCCGTGGTCCCGTCGGCGCGCAACTCACCGTCCGGCACGTACACCCCGGCGGTCAGCGGATCCTTCGTCACGATCACCGGTACGCCGTCCGCGCCCACCAGCAGCGCCTCCGCGTCGTGCGGCCCGTCCGGGTAGGACAGCCGGAACAGTTCCGGCTTCTTCGACCCCGGGTCCAGCCGCCACAGCGCGATGGAGTCCCGCTTCTTGTCGTTGTCGCCGGTGTCGCCCACCCACAGCGTCCCGTCGGCGGCGCGGGTCAGATCCTCGGTGTCCTGCGGCTCCGACGGGTACTTCACCGTCCGCGTCACCGCACAATCCTCGTCCAGGAAGAAGATCCGGCGCCGGTCCGCGTCGTCGGAGCTGTCGTTGACCACCACGTAACCGCTGCCGTCGCTGACCAGGCCGGAGATCTCCACGAGCCGGTCGTCCTCGATCCGGCACACGGTCTCGGCCGGTCCGGCCGTGGCGACGGGCGCTCCGGTCAGCGCGGCCACCAGTAGAACACCCATCACGGCCCATACCCTGCCATGGCGCCGCCACCGGCCGGCACGGGCGTCAGCAAGCCCACAGTGGGCTTCTGGTGGTCGACCTCGGCGCCCGTCCGGAGACAGATCAAACCCTTTCCCGGTACGCCGACCGCGGCGCCGTGGTGGCGCCGGCCCGTCCCGGCGCGGAGCGGTTCACGTAGGTGTACCGACCGGAATCGCGGAGTGGCGGTGCTTGCCACCACGCCGTGCCATCCTTACCTTCATGCAAATGAAAATCGCTTTCACTGGCAAGGGCGGCAGTGGGAAGAGCACCCTGGCGGCGCTGTTCGTGCAGCACCTGCGGGCGGCCGGGCACCGCGTGCTCGCCGTCGACGCGGACGTCAACGTGCACCTCGCACCCCTTCTCGGTGTGACCGCACGCGCTGAGGACGCGCTGTCGCACCCGGACAACGTGCGGTCGGTGCGCACCCATCTGCTCGGCGGCAACACCCGGATCGCCGGGGTGGAACATTTCGTGGCGACGACACCCCCGGGCCCCGGATCACGGCTGGTCACCCTCGACCCGGCGGACCCGGTCCTGGCCCGGCACGCGACACCGCTCGACGACCGGGCACACGTCCTGCACGTCGGGACCTACGAGCCCGCGGACATCGGATCCGGCTGCTACCACGGACATCTCGCCATCCTGGAGAACCTGCTCTCCCACCTGGATCCGGCCGACGACGGCTGGGTGGTCTGCGACATGGTCGCCGGGACGGACGCGTTCGCGAACTCGCTGCACGCCCAGTTCGACATGATCGTCGTGGTGGCCGAGCCGACGCCGGAGTCGGTGTCGGTGGCCCGCCGCTACCGGGAACTGGCCGCGGCGGCCGGCGTGGCCGACGCCGTGGCGGTCGTCGGGAACAAGGTGGCCGACGACCTGGACCGCCAGTATCTGGAACGGGAGCTGGGCGTCGCTCCGATCGCGGTCCTCGGCATGCAGGCCGGTCTGCGCCGGGCCCGCCAGGCCGGCAGCCCGCCACGGCCGCGGGACCTGGACGACGCCGCCCCGCTGGCGCGGATCGCGCGGCACGCCGAGTCCCGGCCGATCTCCGCCGCCCGGCGCGAGGACCTCATGCGCACACTCCACCTGCGGGTCGCCGGCAAGGGCTGGGTTCGCGCCGCGCACGGCGACGTCACCGGCCAGCTGGGCCCGGTCACGGTGTGAGAAACGCCGGAGTGCCCCGCCGGCAAACGGGGCATTCCGGCGCGGTCTCAGCGACTCCTGCTGGAAACGGTTGTCATTATAGGCATGATCCGCTCGCACAGGGTCCCGTCCCGGCGACTACTATGTTGCGCGATCTTCGAGGCGGCTGAGACGAGGCGACATGCGGTGGTTCCGATTCGGGTCGGGTGGACGGCAGGCGCAGACGGACCCCGGCCGCCAGCAGGAGCTGCTCCGCGAGCTGCGGACCCGGTTCGGCGGACAGGCAACGGCCCGGTTCGCCGGCCAGGCCGCTGAGGCGGCGGCGCTGCTCGACGGTGACGACGGGCTCGTCGCCGCGACTCTCGTGCTGCGCGAGTCCGCGGACACCGCGTTCGCGGCGATGGCCGCCCAGGGCTTCCCGGTCGAGCGCCGCGACTACCGCTGGACCTGGCAGAGCGCCGGCACGCGGCTCCGGTCACCCTTGACCACGGTGCCGGCCGGTGCCTTCCATCCGTACGTCCAGACGACCGCGGCCGTGACCGTCGCCGGGAACCAGGCCAAGCAGCTGGTCCGGATCGTCGACGCGAACCCGGTTCTGACCCACGTCCTGGAGCTGCTCGACCTGGTCACGGCCGGATGGGAGTACGGCGGCGTGCGCCCCGACGCGGACTCCGCCACCCTCGCGGCCCGCCTCATCGCGGCCGCCCGCGACATCCGCGACGCCATGTCCGACACGCCGCCGCTGCCGTCGCCGATCCGCGAGCAGATGCGCCGCAACAACACCGTCGACGTCCGCGATCCGGCCACCAACCGGGTCGTCGGCGGCTTCAACCCGGGCAAGGAGATGCGCGAAGCCCTCCTCGCCTAGCCCGTCCTGCTGGACCACGCCTCACACCCGCGCAATCGACCGGGCAGACCTAGACCAGCCGGAGCCGGCGGGACGCCACGCCGATCCGGACCCGTTGGCCCCAGGACAGCTCCAGCGCGTCCGACTCCAGCCCGTCCGCGAAGACGACCAGGCGCTCCGACTCGCTGGTCAGCTCCAGCTCGGCGGTCGCGGTGAGCCGGCCGGCGGTCTGCCGCACCCCGGTGGCGGGGGAGGGCCACGCCTCCCGGACGAACCAGCACAGCTCGGCGTCACCGGGCGCCGGCGGCGGCGGTGCGGCGGCCCGCTCCCGGGCGATCGACGCGCACCAGCCGGTCGCCCCGGTGCCGGTGCCGGCGATCAGCCCGGACGACGACTGCCGCTCCCGGTCACCGTCCGGGGTGGTCAGCACGTACCGGGCCGACTGGTGGCCGGCGTGGCCGACGTACACCTCGTTCAGGCCGTACAGCTCCTGGCCGTCGTCGAGCCGGGCCACCACCATGGTCCGCTCCTCGGTGTGCCGGCCGGCGTCGCGCAGCCGGGCCGCCACCCCGGCCGCCCGGTGCCGCGACAGCACCCCCGGATTGCGGCCCGGCTCCGGGTCCACCCCGATCACCGGCTGCCCGTCCAGGTACTTCGCCACGTTCGCGACCAGCCCGTCCTGGCCGACCGCGACCACCACGTCCTCCGGCGCGAACAGGAACCGCGGCAGATCGGCCCGCTCCACGTGACCGCGCCGCCACTCGGCCGGCACCGCCGCGCCCACCTCGGTGAGCGCGGCCCGCAGCGCCTCGTGCCGGGCGGTGACCTCGCCCAGATCACGGCCGCGCTGGCGCAGGAAGTACGCGGCCGCACCCAGCGTGCCGTGCCGGGCCAGCAACTCGTCGAGCTCACTGCGCCGCGACACGACCACCACCCGCGGAGCCAGGCTGCTCATCGCCCCGCCTTTGGTTGTAGCTCGCTCATTGGCCCAGCCGTCCGACCAGCTTGGTCAGCACGTCCGGGGTGATCGTCAGCTCGTTCACGGCGGGCAGGTGGCCGGCCAGCTCCTTGAGCGCCAGCGCCTGGAGAACCGCGGGCGGCAGATCCTGGTACGCGGCCAGGCGCGCCGCCTCCGCCTCCGCCTCGGCCAGACCGACGATCCGCGCCCCGGCCGCCCGGGCCTCGTCGCGCGCCCGGGTGGCCTCGGCCTCGGTGACGGCGCCGCGCCGGGTCCGCTCCCCGGCCGCGATGCTGGCGATCTCCTTGCGGTCGGCGTCCGCCTTCGCCGCTACGAGCTGTGTCTCGGCGTCCAGCTCGGCCTCCCGGCGGGTGTTGGCGCCGTGCTGTTCGACCAGCTCCTGCTGCCGGCGGGCCAGCTCGATCTTGCTCTGCAACTCGTTCTCGGCGATCTGCCGCTCCTGCTGCACGGCGTGCGCGCGGCGGGCGTACGTCGCCTTGTCCGCCTCCTGCTGCACCTGCTCACGGGTCGGCGTCTGCAACGCTCGTTCGATGTCCGGCTCCGGCCGGATCGCCACGACCCGGGCGCTGACCACCGAGACGCCCGTCTCGGTGAGCCGGGGGTCGCCGGCCAGCGCGTCCGCGACCGACTGGCGGACCGGGGCGATGCCGCTGGTCAGCGCCTCGCCGAGGGGCACCCGGGCCAGCACGTCGAGGGCCGGCTGCTGGGCCAGCTCGGCCAGCAGCGTCGCCACCTGGTCGAGGGGCTGACCGCGCCACCTGCCGGTGAACGGGTCGATCGAGAAGTCGAGGCGCCCCGCGGCCGCGGCCGGGTCACTGAACCGGTAGGTGACCGTCGCCTGCACGGTCACGTCGGCGAAGTCCCCGGTCCGGGCGTGGAACAGCAGCGGCAGCTCCCGGTCGTCCACCGGGACCTCGGACAGCACCGCGGTCAACGGCCGGTACCAGAACGACAGCCCTGTCCCGGCCCGCTTGGGGCGCCCCTTGACGGTGTGGCTGACCCAGCTGGTCGGGGCCCCGCGCAGGTGCCGCAGGTGCAGTCGTCGCGTCACGTCAGCCATCTCAGCCGTCCTTCACTCGCTTTTTCGTCGATCTGACGATAATCCCGGGACGCTATTATCGTCAACATGACGCTAAACGTGGTGTCGGTCACCGTGGACCTCGTGCTGCTGACCATCCGGCAGACCGCACTCCAGGTGCTGCTGATCCGCCGGGGCATCCCGCCCTACCCGGACCGGTGGGCGCTACCGGGCGGTTTCGTCCTGCCCGGCGAGGACCTCGGCGAGGCCGCCGCCCGCGAACTACGCGAGGAGACCGGCCTCGACCCGCAACACGGCCACTTCGAACAGCTGGCGACCTACGGCACCCCCGGCCGCGACCCGCGCGGCCGCGTCGTGACCGTCGCCTACCTGGCCCTGCTGCCCGACCTGCCGGCCCCGGTGCCCGGAAGCGACGCCGCCGGCGCGGGGTGGCGCCCCGCCGCCGACATCACCCCGGGCGAACTGGCCTTCGACCACGGCCGCATCCTCGCCGACGGCCTGGAGCGGGCCCGCGCCAAACTCGAGTACACCCCCCTGGCCACGGCCTTCTGCCCACCCGAGTTCACCGTCGCCGACCTGCGCGCCGTCTACGAGACCGTCTGGCGGACCCGCCTCGACCCGCGCAACTTCCACCGCAAGGTGACCGGCGCCGACGGCTTCATCGAACCCACCGGCGGCACGGTCATCCGCGACCGCGGCCGCCCCGCCCAGCTCTTCCGCCGCGGCCCGGCCACCCTCCTGCACCCACCCCTGCTGCGCCAGCGTGTGTAACGCCGGTCACCTAGCCCGCGATCTCCCGCAGCACGTCCAGAACCGTGCGCACCGACGCCCGGTGCAGCGTTTCCGGCCTGGCCAGCACGTCGATGTGCCGGCCGGCCGGGAGGTCCGCGAGCGGCCGCAGCGCCAGCCGCGGATCCGGCACCGTGGTGCGCCCCGGCAACAGCGCCAGCGCCGCCCCCGACGCGACCACCGACGCGGCCACGGTGAACTCGTTGATCCGGTGCGCCACGTCCAGCGGTCGCCCGGCCGCCGCCGCGATCGCGGTCAGCACGCCTTCGAGCGGGAACCCCTCGTGCACGCTGATCCACGGGAACGCGCTCACGGCGGCCGCGGTGAGCCGCTCCCGAGCGGCGAGCGGGTGGTCCACCGACATGGCGACGTACAGCGGCTCGTGGATCAGCGGCACGACTGTCAGCCGGCCGACCGGCCAGGGCGGGCTGTGCGCGAGCCGGTGCGCCAGCACCAGGTCGTAGTCGCCGACCAGTCGCGGGAAGCCGGCGTGTGCCACATCCTCGTCACAGCAGCGCACCGGTGGCCCGCCGGTCGCGGCGAGCCGGGCGATGAGCGGGGCGAACCAGGTGAGCCCGGCGCTGTGGAACGCGGCCACGGTCACCGGGGCGGCCGGATCGTCCAGATAGTCGCCGACCGCCCGGGACGCGCGGTCGAGCGCGGTCATCACCTCGACGGCGGCCGCGGCCAGGGCCCGCCCCGCCTCGGTGAGCACCAGCCGGCGGCCGCTGCGCTCGGTCAGCGGCACCCGCGCCGACCGTTGCAGGGTGTTCAACTGCTGGGACACCGCGGACGGCGTGATGTGCAGCGCGCGGGCGACGGCGGCCACGCTGCCCCGCTCTCCCAGCTCGCGCAACAGTCTCAGGTGATGCGGATCCATTAGGCCTACTACATCGTCGATTCACGGGTTGCCGTCTTGTCTACCGGATCGACCGCCCACACGCTTCCCGATGTGACCGGAGACCTTCTTCTGCTGGCTGTGGCCGTGATCTGGGGCAGCAGCTACCTGGCGGCCAAGACCCTGACCGTGGCCGGGGGCGTGCTCGTGGTGCTGGCGCTGCGCTACCTCGTGTCGACGGCCGCCCTGCTGCCGCTCGCGGTCACGCGCCGGCCGGGACGGCGGGAGCTGGGCGTCGGCGTGCTGCTCGGGTGCACTCAGGCGTCGGTGCTGGTGCTGGAGACGTACGGGGTGTCGCAGACCAGCGCCACCAACGCCGGGGTGCTGATCAGCCTGACCATCCTGCTCACCGCGCTGATGCAGGGCGGGCTGCCGGGCCGGTTCCTGCTGGCCGCCGCGACGGCGACGGCCGGGGTGGCGCTCCTGGTGGTGGGCCCCGGGCTGCGGGCGCCGTCGGCCGGTGACGCGCTGATCCTGGCCGCCGCCGTGGTCCGGGCCGCGCACGTGACGCTCTCCGGGCGGCTGGCCAGGCCGGGCTACGACACGCTCACGCTGACCACGGTGCAGACGGTCGTCGGGGCGGTGGTCTTCGGCGTGGCGGCCGGGCCGGCGCTTATGCCGGCCGCCGCCGGGTTCGGGACAGCGGAGTGGCTGGGTGTGCTCTACCTGGCGCTGGGGTGCAGCGTGTTCGCGTTCCTGGTGCAGTTGTGGGCGATCCGGCGGACCTCGGCAGCGCGGGCCAGCCTGCTGCTGGGCACCGAGCCGGTGTGGGCGGTGCTGATCGGTGTGGGCATCGGCGGCGAGCATCTGACCGGCACGGCGATTGCCGGGATCGGGCTGGTGTTGGCCGGCGTCTACTGGGGTCAGCGGGTGGAACGGTCCTCCAGGGCGCGGATCACGGCCGCCATGTCCGCGGCCCCGAACCCGGAACGCTCGGCCTCCGCGTACAACTGCGCGCAGACCTCCAGCAACGGCGACGCGAACCCGGCCCGGCGGGCGGCCTCGACCACGAGCCGGTTGTTGTAGTGCACGTCGCGAATGGACGCCTGCACCTCGAAATCGCCGTCGGCGAGCTTGCGGCCCTTGACCCGGGACACCGTGCTGGCCATCGGCCCGGCGTCCAGCACGGCGAGCAGCGTCCGCGCGTCCAGACCGTGCCGCCCGGCGAAGTGGAACGCCTCGGCCAGCCCGGTGACCATGCTGATCAGGAAGGTGTTGACGGCCAGCTTCATCAGCAGCGCGCCGGGCACGTCGCCGCAGCGCACAATTTCCCGGCACAGCGGCCGCAGCAGGGCCTCCACCTCCGGATCGCCTCCGGCGATCATCACCACCAGGTCGCCCGACTCCGCGGGTCCGCGCGAGCCCGAGACCGGAGCTTCGACGTACGTTCCTCCGGCGGCCCGCACGTCCGCGGCCAGCCCGGCCGCCCAGCCCGGCGCCACGGTGCCCATGTTGACCAGTGTGCGGCCCTCGACCAGCCCGGCGAACGCGCCCGAGCCGCGGTGCAGCACGGTGTCGGTGACGACGTCGTCGGCCAGCATCAGGATCACCGTGTCCGCCGCGGCGAAGACCTCCTCGGGGCCGTCCGCGACGAGAGCCCCGGCCGCCCGCAGCGGGGCGGCCCGTTCCGGTGTCCGGTTCCAGACGATCAGCCCGGTGCCGGCCCGTGCCAGGTTGAGCGCCATCGGCTGCCCCATCACGCCGAGCCCGACGAATCCCACCCTCATGCACTCCGACGTTACGGGCCGGGCGGCCGCCGGAAAGCGGCCAATCCGGCGCCCGTGGCCCGGCGCCGGGGCCAGGGCCGTCCCACTCCGCCCGACCTCCCGCCGTCCGACCTCATCCGACCCGGACCGGCCTCCCGCCGGCCGGGACCCGACTTCATCCCACCCGGCCCGGCCTCCCGCAGCCCGGCTCATGCCGTGAAGTAGGCCTTGATCGTGTCGGACTCGCTCGTGACGGTGTCGGCGGGGACCAGGTCGCTCGCGTGGGCGGTCAGCGCCGCGGCCCGCTTCCGGAGGATCTCGGTGGCCTTGCCGCTGGTGTAGAGGCTGGCCCTGAGGTCGGTGAGCGCTTTGTCGTACGCCGCTTTGAAGGTGGTGTCGGCGTTGAACCGCTGAACCAGGATGTTGTTGCGGCCGCCGGGCCGCCCACCTCCGCCGCCGTTGCGCTGGCCTCCGTCGGCCGGGGCGTTGCCGTCGGTCGGTGGCTGCATCTGGCCGCCGTCGGTCGGTGGCTGCATCTGCCCGCCGCCCGGGTTTCCGCCACGGCCACCGCCGCCGCCCATCCCGCCGAACGCCAGATTGTGGTCCCAGGCCACCACGGTGAACTGGTCCTTGGCGGTCGTATAGCGCAGGTACGAGTTGTTGCCGGGCCCGTCGATGTCGTCCGAGTTCTTGACCAGCTCCTGGAACGCCAGGTAGGTCGCGAACGCCGACACGTCCAGATGGGCGCCCAGATCGGACGTGAAGGCCGCGTCCTCGGACTGGTTGATGAACTTGAGGAAGGCGATCAGCGGGACCAGGTTGGGGTTGCCGGAGTCGGTCTCCTGGTCGAAGACGTCCTTGTAGGCCTCGGCGTCCTCACCCCGGTACGAGTAGTCGCCGCCGCTCTCCGCCTTGTAGAGGATCCCGGCCGCACCGAAGTTGTCGGAATCCCACTTGTCGCCCAGATTCTCGACGATCAGCCGCAGCACCTGGTCGCCGCCGTTGACCTTGAGCCGGGTGGACGCCGACCTCTGCGTGGCCAGCCCGGCCAGGCCCAGCAGCTCCAGGGCGACCGCCTCGTTCAGCGCCGACTTCGTGGTGTTCGAGCGGACCACGAACTCGGTGTACCCGCCGTACGCCTGCCCGGCGGTGAACTTGTCGAGCCGCACGAGCCACGGCAGGTCCTGCGGGTTCTCGGCGGAGACGCTGCCGCCCGGCCCGCCGCCACGCTGCTGCTGGGTGCCGGCGGTCGCGGTGCTGCCCGACTTGGTGAGCCCTTTCAGCGACGAGTTGCCCTTGAGCCGCAGCCCGGCCTTCTCGAACGTGGTGCCGTCGATCGTGACGTCCGCCTCGATCCAGTTCTTGTCGCCGTCTTTCAGGAAGGCGTCGATCATCGTGTCGTAGTCGGACTGCTCGAACGTGACGTCGATGTCGTGCACCAGCGTGGCGTCGAAGAGCCCGCTGCCGGCCGTCGATGCCGTCTTCCCGCTGCTGCCGCTCTGGATGCCGCAGCCGGCGAGGACGGCCACTCCGAAGGCGCCGGCGAGCGCGGCGCCGAACGAGCGGCGGGAGAGCTTGGGGTCGAGCATGCGGGCCATCCTTGATCGCGGTGCGGCGGGGACGGCTCAAGGAGACGTCGCGGGCTCAGGAGTGGGTTGTGCGGAGGCTGTGCGTCGCCTGACAGCCACGACCAGCAGGACGGCGAGCAGCACGGTGGCGATCGGGGCGCCGGGGAACTTGACGAACCGGGCCAGCCCGCCGCCGTCCGGCAGCACCGAGAACGCGCACACCACGGTGGCCACCATGATCGCCGTGGTGCGGCGGGTGGTGGCGGCGAGCAGGGTGAGCGGCCACAGCAGGTACCAGGGGTGCAGGACCGGGGCCAGCAGGACGGTCGCGGCCAGCGCCAGGGCGGCGCCGTGCAGGGCGGACCGGATGCGGTCGGGGGCGCGGTGAGCCCGCCACCAGAGGTAGGCCAGCGTGGCGGCGAGCAGGACGACGGCCAGGGCGCGGACCACGGGCACCGCGTCGAAACCGGGGTGCACGGTCTTGCCCAGGTAGGTCAGGGTCATCCCGACCGCGGTCGGCGGTGACGTGAACTGGATTATCGAGGTGCCCACGCCGGTGGCCGGAATCCACCCCCAGCCCAGGCCGCTCGCCACGGCGAGGGACATCAGAGCGGCGGCCGCTCCACCGCCGATCGTCACAGCGGCCCGGCGCAGTGGGCCGGCGGCCAGGATCGCGAACGGGACGATCACCAGGGCGGTGAGCTTCACGGAGATCGCCAGGCCGAGCAGCGCGCCCGCGGGGAGCAGCCAGGATGTGCGTGCTCCCGACCGTACGATCAGGAAGAGGGCGACCACCGCCAGGCCGAGCATGACCGCGTCGTTGTGTGGCGCGGCGAGCAGATGGGCGCCGACCAGCGGTCCGGCGAGCGCCAGCCAGAGGGCCCGCTGCGGCGGGATGCCGCAGCGGCGTGCCAGCGGCGGCAGGGCGACGGCGACCGCCACGATTCCGGCCAGCGCGGCCAGCCGCAGGATAAGGACGGCACCGGCCAGGCCGCCGCCGACCGCGACCGCCGCGGCGGCGATCAGGATGAAGAGCGGGCCGTACGGGGTGACCGTGTCCCGCCAGTTCATCGACACTGTGTCGATCCAGGTGCAGGGCAGCGCGTTCACGCCATACCGGTACGGGTCGATCCCGTGCCGGAACATCTCGCCCTGGCAGACATAGGAGTACACGTCCCGGCTGCCCATCGGCGCCGCCAGCAGGAACGGCAGGGTCCACAGCGCCGCCGTGACGAGAACCCAGCGCACCGACGGTGCCCGGTCTCGGCCGGACCACCAGGCGTACGCCTGCAGACCCGTCCCCAGCAGCCAGCACGCCAGGATCACCAGCCCGTGCGGGCCGCGCGCCACGCTCGCCGGTGTGGCGTCCAGGTCGGCGGTGGGCAGCGCGCCCCCGAGCCGTCCGCCGATCACCAACAGCACCGTTCCGGCCAGGCCGAGATAGCGGATCCCCGTCAACGACACGTCCACATCGTCGGGCCGCCCGGTGAACACCGTACGGCCGGCGTCGAACCGGCGGTGCTCCGCCGGCCGACGTCATGATGACCGGTGCGCGCCAGCGAGCTGTCGTGGACAGGGTTCGCGTTTCGCTTCCGGCTCCTTTCTCAGCCGCCGCACGGCCGGCGTACCCGGCGGTCGCCGCACGGCCGGCGCACCCGGCGGCCGGGCGCACACGGTCGGGCGGTCGATGCCGCGGTGGCCGCACACGGAAGACGCCGTGTGCGCGGCCACCACGGCTATATGCCATGTATGCGACCACGACCCCGCCACCGTGTGCACCCACCCTGGTGGAACCGCGACCACCCACTCAGGGAGACCGGCATAACGGCTGAAAGTGGGCAGCCCGGGTGCCTGGCCGGCAGGAGCGTGACCACCCGCTCAGGGCGACCGAATGGCGATCCGGCCGTGACCGGCGGCGCATGAGGAAGTGGGGGTCGGCTCGGCCCGCCCGGCCACCGATCTACGCCCGGCGGGCGCGGCACAGGCCGGAGCGGGCAGCAAGCACGCGCCGACCGGACGGGACGGTCCCAACGAGACGGCGACGACGTCACGCGTACAGGAAATAGAAGCTGGACGCGAAACGCGGACCCCGACCACAAAGATCTCTAGCCCACCCGGTAGGTGATGTGGGTGACCAGCGACGCGGCCCGGGAGCCGATCTGTTCCAGCTTGAGTGGCGGAATCCCGTCGAACAGTCGCTCGCCGGCCCCGAGCATGACCGGTACGACGTTCAGGGTCAGCTGGTCGATCAGCCCGGCGGCGAGATACTGGTTGACCGTCGACGCCCCGCCGGCGATCATGATCCGCCCGTCGCCGGTCGCCTCGCGCGCCCGGTCGAAGGCGTCGTGGATTCCGCCGGTGACGAAGTGGAAGGTCGTGCCGCCGGCCATCGACTGGTCCTCGCGGGGGTGATGGGTGAGCACGAAGACCGGTTTGTGGTAGGGCGGCTCGTCGCCCCACCAGCCCGTCCACGACAGATCCCACTCACCGCGGATGGGGCCGAACATGTTGCGGCCCATGATGTACGCGCCGGCGTCCGTGTGCGCTTCGATCTCCGGCCGGTTCTCCTCCGGCGTCTCGAACAGCCACCGGTGCAGCTCGATGGCCGGGGCCTCTCCGAGCGGCCGGTCGGCGGCCTGGTTCTTCCCGGCGACGAACCCGTCGACCGAGACCGAGATGGATGCGGTCACGAATGCCATGGCGATTTCCCCTCAACCTGATCGCGTCTTGCCGACATTCTGGCTCAGGTGGCCGCCTTGAGTGCCTCCACCAGACAGCGGGACAGGTGCCGGACCGCCGGGGAGCGGTCGGCGGTCCGGGTGGTGGCGTGGATCTGGCGGACCAGCCCGGTGGGCCGGGCGATCGGCAGGTGCACGAGCCCGCACTGCGCGGTGGCGGCGAGCCGCGGCACGAGGGCGACCCCGAATCCGGCGGCCACCATGGCGAGCGCCATCGGATAGCTGTGCACCCGCGTCTCGATCCGTGGTTCGAAGCCGGCGGCCCGGCAGGCCATCTCGGTGGCGGCCTGGAAGCCGGTGCTGGTCAGTGCCGCGACCCAGGCCGCGCCGGCGAAGTCGGCCAGGTCGATCGGGCCGCTTGCGGACGGCGCGTCTTTGCGGAGTACGGCGAGCAACATCGGTTCGCGGTAGAGCGGCCGCTGGTCGAGGCCGCGCAGGTCGGGCCGGGACAGTGGCGTGTGCGTCTGGCCGTGGAGCGGTAGCCGGCGTCATGGACGCCGGCCACCCCGGTCAGCTGTACCGGATGACGTAGGCGACCTCGGCTTCGTTCGCGTCGCCGGCGCCTTCGACGTCACAGCGCAGTTCGTCGGGGACGTCGCAGATGTAGTCGCTGCTCTGCGTCCACGGGTTGCTCAAATAGAATTCCACCTTGCCGAATCGTGTCTTGTAGGTGGCGGTGGCCGCGGTGCCGCCGGTGTCCTTCGTCGACTCCGCCGAGAATGTCACCGTCTTGTTCCGGTTGACGCCCTTCGGGGGTTTCACCAGCCATTCCCCCTCGGACACATCGAATTCGACCAGGCTCAGCCTTTCGTCGCTGTAATTCCGCACGGTCGCACTCACGCTCCGATCACCGGGATCTGCCCGGGCGGGACTGGGAACAGCCGCGCCGGCGGACGCCGCTGCCAGCACCGATGCGATCGCCAGATAATTGCGTGCCACGAAGGTTCTCCTCTTTCACGGGATTCGATCCGATTTCGCCTGCGGTCGATTCCAGTATCAGGTTCGGCGCGTTGTGGACCTGCCGGAACGGCACAGGCGAAAGGTATGACCTTTCACCCCATCAAGATCATCAAGCGTCGTGCCGGATGTGCACCGTTTCGTACGCCTTCGTCGTTGGACTCGGCATGAGCACCCGAGCCACCCGGCGCCCACCGCGACCGGGGTGCCCGCAACCACACACCACACCGGACACTCGATGGAATTCACATAGAACTCTCAGGTGAACCTTAGGCGAGACACCCTCGTAACAAAGTCGAGACTCTTGTAAAGTGCACAACCGCACCGCTCCGGCCGGGATAAAGATTCGGACTCAGACGATGCTCAATCGCACGGTCATGTTCGCCAAGCAGCACGCACCCGAATCCGTGCGTGTACTCGCACGAAGGGCGCAGCTCGAAGCCCACAACGCACGGCTTCGCCTCGCCGTGCCGGTCGTCGAGCGCAGTGAGTACGTGAACATCTATCACTGCGCGGTACGCAAGACCGCCAGCCAGTGGATCAAATCGCTGCTCAGCGACCCGATCGCGTACCGCTACTCAGGTCTGCTGACGTACGATCCGCGTTTCTACAACTGGAGCCACCCGCGGGTCTGCCCGCCGAACCGGATCGCGCTGTCGCTGTTCTTCTCCCGTAAACGTTTCGACACCACACCGAAGCCCGACGCTCACCGCGCGTTCTTCGTCTACCGCGACCCGCGGGACCTGGTCGTGTCGAGCTACTTTTCCACCAAGGACTCGCACGGTCCGATGGGCGACGTGCTCGAGGTCCGCCGGAACCTGCGGGAGAAATCGAAGAAGGACGGCCTGCTCTACCTGGTCGACCACCTCGCCCGCAAGGGCACGTTCAACGCCGTCCGCTCCTGGGTGAAGGCGCCGTCCTCCGCCGAGGTCGCGCTCTTCCGCTACGAGGACCTGGTCGGCCCGGACCAGGCCTCCCAGGTCGACCGCCTCTTCCGGCACTGCGGGATCATCGTCCCGCCCACCGAGATGGCGACGCTGCTCGACCGGTACAGCTTCGGCCGGATGAACGACAAGAAGGGCGCCGGCACGGTCTCGCACTACCGCAAGGGCGCGGCCGGCGACTGGCGCAACCACTTCGACGACGACATCACCGAAGCCTTCAACCGGGCCACCGGCAACCTGCTCCCGCTGCTCGGCTACGACGAGCCGGCGGCCCCGTCCGGGACCGAACTGCGCCGCCCGGCCACCACGTAGAACTGGGGACATTGTCACACCCCGCGCTTACGATGCCGGACATGACGGGGACCATCGATTACACCTCACCGGGCCCGCTCACCGACCTCGCGACGATCGACCGCGGCGCCCTCGCGGACCTGCCGGAGGATCCGGCGGCCATCCTGCGGCTCGCGCAGCACCTGGTCATCCAGCCCGGCGACGCCGGGCAGCTCAGCCCGCCACCCGGCCGCTTCGGGGAGAACCAGTTCCGGCCCGCGGCCCGCCTGATCCGCGCGTTGCTGGCGCTCGATCCGTCGCCGCTGATCGTGGCCCGCCCACCCGAGCGCCGGGTCATCGGCACCTGCCGCCATTTCGCCGTGCTGACCTGCGCGCTGTTGCGCCACCGGGGGATCGCGGCGAGGGTCCGCTGCGGGTTCGGGGCCTACTTCCGGCCCGGTCTGGCGCTGGACCACTGGGTGGTGGAGTTCCGCCCGGCGGCCGGGGCGCCGTGGGTCCGCGCCGATCCGGAGACCATCTCGGCGACCACGCTGCCGCCGTCGCCGTTCGGGCCGGGCGGCCGGCCGGATCCCGCGGCGCTGCGGCCCGGTGAGTTCCTGACCGGAGGTGAGGCGTGGTTGCTGTTCCGGGCCGGGCGGGCCGACGGGGCGGTCTTCGGCGTGCCCGGCACGGAGAATTTCGGTCCCGCCGAGATCCGGGGCAACGCGATCCGGGATCTGGCCGCACTCAACCGGGTGGAGATCCTCCCCTGGGACGAGTGGGGCCGCATGGAGGCGTCGTACCAGAACCGCACCGGCCCCGGCTACGACGCCCTGATCGACACCATCGCCGCCACCTGCGCCGCGGACGACCCGGCGGCCGTCGCGGCCCTCTACAAGTCCGAGGACCTGGAGGTGCCGCCGACCCTGCTGCTCTGAGCCGCCCTTTCCCGTCGGCCTCGGGCGTGAGATCGAACATCTCGCCCTGGTCGTCGGCAGGATCGGGAGGCCGACCCCGCTGATCGGCAGAAACCCGGCCTAGGACGGCGGCCCGGCCGCGGGAACCTCCAGGCAGGCCGTGAGGTGCGGCGCGGCGGCCCGCAGCAGCTGGTAGCCGATCCGGGTGAGCTGCTCCACCTGCTCCGGGGCGAGCACGTCGAAGACCAGCCGGCGGGCCTCCCGGACATGCGCCGGAGCGGCCGCCGTGACGGCGGCGGCGCCCGCGTCGGTGAGCACCGCCTCGACCCAGCGGCCCTCCGGGCAGTCGGTGGTGCGCCGCGTCACCCAGTCGTGTTTCTCCAGGCGGGAGACGGCGTGCGAGAGCCGGGACGGTGAGGCGCAGGCGAGGTGGGCGAGGCTGTTCATACGCAGCGCCCGGCCGGGGGCCTGGGCCAGCGAGAACAGGATCGTGTACTCGAAGAAGTTGAGCCCGGAGTCCCGCTTGAGCTGCGCGTCGATCGCGGCGGGAAGCGTGGTGAGCACCGTGGTGAGTGCCATCCACGCGCGCTGCTCGTCGTCGGAGAGCCAGGGGGCGGATGTGGGGTCGCTCACGACTGAGCAGAATACGCGATCCCTGCCCTTGAACTTTCAATAGTTGATGTGGCAACCTTCGTGTTGAACATTCAACTCCGATTTGGGGAGAAATCGATGGCAATCCTGCGTATCGACGCCAGCATCCAGGGCCCGAACTCCGCCAGCAGCGCGCTCGCCGATCTGGTGGAGAAGGAACTGGCCGGCGCCCCGATCGTGCGCCGCCACCTCGCCACCGACCCGATCCCCGCGGACGCCTGGGCGAACGCCATCCAGGGCACCTACACCCCGGCCGAGCACCGGACCGACGCCCAACGCGGCGCCCTCGCGCTCGCCGGCGAGCTGGCCGGCGAGCTGCGCTCCGCCGACGCGGCGATCCTCGCCCTGCCGTTCTACAACTACGGCGTCTCGCAGCACGTCAAGGCGTGGTTCGACCTGGCGATGGCCGGCGGCGAGCAGGGCGAGAAGTTCCTCGACGGCAAGCCGGCCGTCGTCCTCACCACCCGCGGCGGCGCCTACGGCCCCGGCACACCCCGCGACGGCTGGGACCACAACACCGACTACCTGCGGCGCGTCGTCGGCGACATCTGGGGCGCCGAGCTCATCCTCATCGAGCGTGAGTTCACCCTGGTCGGCGTCAACCCGGCCCTCGACGCCTTCGCCGAGACGGCCGAGCTCATGCACAAGACCGCCGCCGAGGCCGCGTCGGCCGCCGGCCGGGTGCTCGCCTCCCGCTGACGTCGTCTTTCCTTCTTGTACGGGCTGCGCCGTCCCGCGGAACTTGGACCGTTCCGCCGGACGGCGCGACCGTCTGCCCACTCCCGCCTTTGCCGCGCCCGCCGGGCTGAGCTGCCTACCCACCCTGATGGCCCCACCCGGCGGCGGTGACCCCGTGACCGCCGCCGGATGGCCGGATCAGTAGGACAGGCCGCCCGGAGCGCCGACGAGCGCCGCACCGTGGCCACTCAGCCAGCCCTCGGCCGCGGCGGCGTGCTGGCTGAACGTGTGCATGTCGCGGAACCGGCGCTGGACCGGCGACGCGTCCCGGGCCACCTGGCCGCCACCGGAGCGGTAGCACGTGTCCACCACCGACAGCGCGGCGTCGGTGACCCACGTCAGCGTGGCCGAAACCCGCGGGCCGATCGCCGCCAGCCCCGCCGGATCGCCCGAGCACAGCGCCCACACCTCGTCGGCGGTCGACTCCAGCAGCGCCCGAGCGGCCCGCAGACTGAGGTCGGCCCGCCCCAGGTTCGCCTGGAACAGTTGACTGTCGGCGAGCCGCGCCCGCGCGTACAACCGCTGTTTTCCGGATGTGGCGATCTCGACCGTCGCATCCAGCGCGCCCTGCGCGATGCCCACCGCGACCGCGCCCAGGTGCAGGATGAAATGGGTGAGCGGCGACGTGAACCCCGGGCCGGGGACCGACGGCGTCCCGGCGAACAGGTCGAAGGTGTGCTCGCCCGGCACCCGGACCCCGCGGATCTCGACGTCGTGCGAGCCGGTGCCGCGCAGGCCCAGCACCTGCCACGTGTCGACCACCCGCGCCTGCGACGCGGGCACCAGCACCGATCGCATCAGCGGCGTCCCCGGCACGGGCCCCGGCTGTGGTCCACCGTCGGCGCCGAGCACCACACAGTTGCCGAAGATCCAGTCGGCGTGGGTGCTGCCGCTGCCGAACGCCCAGCGACCGTCCACCTGGAACCCGTCACCGGCCGGAATCGCCGTGCCCTGCGCGTTGAAGCCGCCCGCCACGATCACGTCGGGCCCGGCCGCGTACATCTTGTCGAACGTCTCCCGGCCCAGGAACGCCATCAGCTGCGGGGTCTCCGAGCCGATCATCACCGTCCAGCCGACCGCCGGATCCGCGGTGGCCAGCGCCTCCAGGACCGCCATCCCGGTGCGCAGGTCGATCTCGTGCCCGCCGTGCGACCGCGGCACGAACATCCGGAAGAAGCCCGCCGACCTCAGCTCCGCGACCAGGTCCGACGGCAGCCGCCGCACCGTGTCCAGCTGATCGGCCCGGGCCTGCAGCGACGGCGTCAGAGCACGCGCGCGGTCGACCAGTTCCTGCATATCGTTCCCCCCCATGAGGTATCTCCGCTGACCAGCCCTCATCACAGTGGACGAGCGTCCCGGATCGCCAGGGACAACTGTCCCGGCCGGTCGGGATTGAACGGTAGGGACATGTCGGGAAGCTGTCGTCCGCCGCGATGCGGACCCGCCCTCACCCGCCGGACGGACCACGGGTGGCGGTGTCGAGAGCGGCGACCACGGCCGCGACCGCCGGATGGGTGGCGGCGCCGCGCCGGAATGCGACCCGGGTACGCCGCCGGGTGCCCAGCGCGGTCAGCCGAACCCCGGCCGGTGGCGTGACGGCCGCCAGTTCGGGCACGAGCGAGACACCCTGACCGGCGGCGACCAGCGCCAGGACGGTGGCGAAATCGTCGGCGTGATGACGCGCCCGCGGGGTGAATCCGGCGGCCCGGCAGACCCGCTGGGTGACCTCGTGACACAGCGTCCCGGGGGTGGCGAGAATCCAGGGCCTGGCCGCCGTCTCCGCCAGCGCACCGGCCGCCGTCCCCGCGGGTTCGGCCAGGAAGACCGTCTCCTGCAACAGCGGCACCGAGTCCAGCGCCGGATCGGCCTCGGCCGGCGCGACGTCGTAGTCGTGCAGCAGCCCGACGTCGAGGGCGCGTTCGCGCAGCGCCCCCGGAACCGCCACCGGGTCCAGCTCGGTGACCATCAGCTCCAGCGCCGGATGGTCGCGGCCGAGAGCCACCAGAGCCCGCGGCAGCAGCGTGCGCGCGGCACTCGGGAACGCACCGATCCGGATCGGCCCGGCCGGCCCGGTCCGGACCGCGGCGATCGCGGCGTCCGCCTCCTCCAGTGCTGCGAGGACCGTCTCGGCATGCCGGACCAGGACCTGCCCGGCCGCGGTGAGCGCCACCCGCCGGCCGGTGCGTTCCAGCAGCGGCACACCGGCCTCGCGTTCCAGCGCCGACAGCTGCTGGGAGACCGCCGAAGGCGTGTACGCCCGGGCCTCGGCCACCGCGGCGATGGTGCCGAGCCGGCGCAGATCACTGAGCAGACGCAGACGACGTGCATCGAGCATCAGTTCAGCTTACGGTTTCCGGTAGGAACGTGAACTGGACCTTATGCTGCGAGCGGCGGAATGCTGAACCGCATGCTGAACGGAATCCTCGTACCCCTCATCACGCCCTTCGACGATGCCGGCGCCGTCGCGCTCAGCGCGCTGGAACGCCTCGCCCACCAGGTTCTCGACGACGGCGCGGCCGGGCTGGTCGCCCTCGGCACGACCGGCGAACCGGGCTCGCTGGACCCCGCCGAGCGGCAGGCGGTCGTCGACGTCGCCGCCCGGGTGAGCCGTGAACGCGGAACGACGCTGCTGGTGGGAGCCGGAATCACCCCGCCCGGGGGCGCGATCGCGCTGAGCCTGGTGCCACCGTTCGTCCGGCCGGGCGAGGAGGGCGTGGTCGCCCACTTCGCGGCCGGCACCGGGCCCAGAGTGATCTACCACGTGCCCTACCGAACCGGTCAGGACCTGTCCACCGCGACCATCCGCCGGCTGGCCGCGATCCCCGGCGTGCTTGGCATGAAGTACGCGACCGGAGCCGTCGATGCCACCACCGTCGCCCTGCTCGCGGACCCGCCGCCCGGGTTCGCGCTGCTCGGCGGCGACGACGCGCTGATCTCGCCGATGCTGGCGCTGGGCGCGGCCGGCGGCGTCCTGGCCTCCGCGCACGTGGCCACATCGTCGTTCGTGGAGCTGTTCGAGACATGGCGCGCCGGCGACGTCAAAGCCGCACGCATCCTCGGCGCCCGCCTCGCCGAGGTGTCCGCCGCACTGTTCGCCGAACCCAACCCGACCGTGATCAAAGCGGTCCTGCACGCCCAGGGCCGGATTCCCACCGCGGCGGTTCGGCTGCCGCTGCTGGCCGCCGGACCCCTAACATCGGCTGATGCGTATCGCCTGGTCAACCGATAGCGGCCCGGATCCGGCGCTGGTGCGGACGTTCCCCGCGGACCAGCCGTCCGCGGTTGCCGACGCCGGTGATCTGATCGTCACGCTGACCGAGCACCACGAGGACTTCGACTGCCATCTCGGCGACCTGCACGACCGGCGCTGCCCGCCGGCCGGCCTGCGGATCTGGGACAAGACCTCCGGACGGCCGCTGCGGACCGTCTCCGGCGTCAACCCCGGCGGTACGGGCAATCCGATGCTGGTCACGGCCGTCCTCGACGGGCGTACGGTCGCGGTCGTCGGTCTCTGGCAGGAACCGCCCGTGATGCTGGACCTTGCCACCGGCGACCGGATCGGCGTGCTGCCCGGCCACGCGGACGCCACCGACGTACAGGCGCTCGCCCTGGCCGGAACGGACGTGGTGACCGCCGGATGGGACGGCATCCTCCGGATCGCCGGCCGGAACATGGCCTTCGAGACCGGCGAATGGTCGAACACGCTGGCGATCCTGGACGTGAACGGGCGGCGCGCCGCCGTGGTGACCGGGCGCGACGCCGTCACCCTGTGGGACCTCACCGACGGCGCCCCGCTCGGCCGCCTCGACGTCGGCGCGCACGCGCTCGCCACCTGGCCCGGCTCGCCGTCGGTGGCCGTTCAGGACCGGTTCGGCGGCATCGTGCTCTGGGACACGGCGACCGGCGCCCACCACCATCCCGCGACACCGCCGGTCCACGAGTTCGGCCGGCTCGGGGCGGTGACCACACCCGCCGGGCGCCTGCTGCTCACCCTGGACGGCGGCAGCGCGGTCCACCTGTGGGACGTGGCCGCGGACCGGGAGTTCGGGGCGCCGCTGCGCGGACCACTGCTGAACGCCCAGGTGATCCCCGCCGGACCCGGAACCCTGATCGCCGCGTCCGCGGACGACGACACCGTCTCGGTGTGGCGGCTCGGCGAGAACCGGGCGCCCGAGGAGATACGCGGTCCCGGTGACATCCGCCGGATCGAGGTGACCACGGACGGCTGGGTGGTCGGCGACGGCGGCCCGGTGCGGTGGCGGGTCGCGGACGGCGTACCCGGGACCGGCGGTGGCGACCTCCCAGCGGACCAGCCCCTTCACGTCTGGCTGGACGGCGAGCTGGTGGCGACCTTCCACGGCTCGCTGGGCGGTGTGCGGCTCGGTGGCGACCGTACGATCGAACACCCCTACCCGCCCCGCGGGGCCGCCGCCGGCCTGCTCGCCGGCCACCGCGCGATCGCCGTGAACTGGATGTTCGGGCCGTTCACCGTCTACGACCTGGACACCCTCACCCCGATCCCGGCACCCGCGGACGTGGCGATCGGCGAATCGCCCCGGGCCTGGGCCGGCGACGCGGTGGTGACCGTGCGCCTGGGGGAGGTGCTGGCCCACGACATGCGGACCGGCACGACCACGCCACTGCAACCGAAGGAGGACGAGCCGGTCACCGCGCTGGCCGCGTTCGGCACGGTCATCGCGGTCGCCCGCACCGACGGCAGCGTGGCGATCGTGGACGTCCCCACCGCGCGCGAGCGGGACCGGCTCACGTTCCCCTTCGCCGCCACCGCCCTGACCTGGGCGCCGACCGGCGAGCTGATCGTGGCCGTCCGCCGGGACGTCTACTGCGTGGTGGTCTGAGCGGCCACCACCCTCAGGAAGCGGACAGCGCCGGGTGACCGCCCCGAAGCCGGGCTCTGAACCAGCCGGCCGGGACGACACGGGTCAGCCGAGGGGGTCCTCGTGATCGCGTAGCGTGGCCAGGACGGGCGCGTACATCCGTGCCTTGATCGTGCCGAGTGTGGGGCCGGCCTTGCCGATCTGGGAGGCGGCGATCTCCACGGCAGTGCGGCGCACCGATTCCTCGTCCACCGCATGGTCGACGATGCCGGCGGTGACCGCGTCCGGGGCCCCGTAGCGGCGTGCGGTGGTCATCGCCTCGTGCGCCGCCTGCGGGGTGAGGCGGGCCTGGATCAGTGCGGACATGCCGCGGGTGAAGGGGATGTTGATATCGGCCTCCGGCAGGCACCAGTAGCCGCGGTCGGCGCGCATCACCCGGAAGTCCTGCGCCAGCGAGAACATCGCGCCGGCGGCGAACGTGTGCCCCTGCAAGGCGGCCACGGTGATCACCGGCAACGCCAGCAGCCGGGCGAACAGTTCGTGGACGCTGATCACGTACGGCTGGTATTGATCGGCGTTGGCGCCGAGCCAGTCCAGGTCCAGGCCGTTGGAGAAGAATTTTCCGGTCGCGGCGGTCACCAGCGCACACGAGTCGCCGGCCTTCTCCACCTCGTCCAGTGCCGCGTTCACCGACGCGATCCAGTCCGGGTGGAAGCGGTTCTCACCGTCACCGAGATCGAGGATGAACACGTCGTCCTGTCGGTCGAGGGTAGGCATGGCGGCTCCTTGGCAGATGAGTGAAGTGGGGTTTCCGGGCCGGTTACGCAGGTGGCCGCGCCCGAGGTGGCTGACATTCGGCGGCAGTCGTTTCAGCACGTGCGCGCTCAATCATGTCGCCAACCTCTGACCTCGAAACCAAGCCGTTCCACGAAGCTACTCGCAAGTAACTTAGACCTCAAGGCATAGAACACAGACCGCTGGCGGGGCGGCGCATCCACGGGGCGCCTCGGCATATGCCGGTGAGCGGCGGGAAGGGCCTTTAGCCTCGATAAGGACTTTCCATCCTTTTTCGGAGGTTTTGGGTGAGGCGACGGGGCATGCTGGCGGCGGCCGGGGCGGCGGTGCTGGGGTCGGCCGGGGCGCCGGCCGGGGCGGCGCCCGGCGGAAAGCGGGCGGTGCGCGTGCGTACCGGAATGGATCTTCTGGCCGGTGAGGAGTGGGCGAGGCTCCGTGGCGAGACCGTCGGGGTGGTGTCGAACCTGACGGCGGTGGACCGTGAGTATCGGCATCTCGTCGACCGGATGCATGCGGCAGGGGTGCGGATCGGGGGGATCTTCGGACCGGAGCACGGGTTTCGTGGGGCGGCGCCGGCGGGTGGCGGGGCGGCTCGGTCGACCGATGCGCGCACGGGTCTGCCGGTGTTCGACGGCTACCTGGCGACCCCGGAGGACTGGGCGCGGCTGTTCGCCGAGGCGGGGGTCCGGACCGTGGTGTTCGACATGCAGGATGTCGGCGCGCGGTTCTACACCTACATCTGGACGCTGTACGAGTCGATGGCCGGCGCCGCCGCGGGTGGGCTGCGGTATGTGGTGCTCGACCGGCCGAATCCGATCGGTGGGTGGGCTTCCGGCCCGGTGCTGGATCCGGCGTTCGCGTCCGGTGTGGGGCGGAAGGAGATCGTGCTGCGGCACGGGATGACGGTGGGTGAGCTGGCCCGGTTCTTCCAGGGGGAGTGGCTGCCGCGGGTCCGTCTGGAGGTGGTGGCGTGCGAGGGCTGGCACGGTGGCCTCTTCGCCCGGGACACCGATGTGCCGTGGGTGATGCCGAGCCCGAACATGCCGACGCCGGAGACGGCTCTGGTCTACCCCGGGACGTGCCTGTTCGAGGGGGTGACGTCGCTGTCCGAGGGGCGGGGGACGACCCGGCCGTTCGAGTTGGCCGGTGCCCCGGGGCTGGACTTCCGGTGGCGGGACCGGCTGGCGGGGCACGATCTGCCGGGCGCCGAGTTCCGGGAGGCGTATTTCGAGCCGCGGGTCGGGAAGTTCGAGAAGCAGTTGTGCGCGGGCGTCGAGGTGCGGGTCAGCGATCCAGCGGTGTTCGATCCGATTCGTACGGCGGTGGCGATGCTGTACGAGGCCCGGAAGTATCCGGGGTTCGCGTGGCGTGACGACGGTGCCGGCGCGCGCCGTCCGTTCTTCGTGGATCTGCTGGCCGGTGGGTCCCGGTTGCGGACCATGCTCGACGCCGGTGCGACGGTCGCCGATGTGGCCGGGGCCTGGCAGCCGGAGACCGCCGCGTTCGAGAAGCGCCGCCGGCCCTACCTGCTCTACCGGCGCCCCGCCCGGTAAGCGATCTTGGTCAGCTGGCTGCCAGGGCTGTTTCGGCGGGTTCGAGTCAGCTCTGGGGGCCGGCCGGACCACCGATCTACGCCCGGAACGCGCGGCACAGGCCGGTGTCGCAGTCGGCTCGCGTGGACTGGCGGGACGGGTGGATTGCGGTTGGGGGTGCTCAGCCCGTACCGGGGAAGGGGGTTGATTTTGAAGGGAGAGTGGCGACGGCGCTGAGGATGAGGTCGAGGCCGAGTTCGAAGGCGCGGTCGGCTCGTGGGCGGCCCTGGCCGGCGGCTTCGATGGCGGTGACCAGGATCGGGTTGCGCGCCTGGGTGGGGTCCCAGACCTGGTCGGGTGCGGCGATGTCGAGGGCGGAGCCGATGACGAAGCTGTCCAGGACGGTGATCACGTCGAGGAGCTGGGTTGGCGGGATTCCGGCGGTGTGCAGGACGGTGGCGATGTCGTCGTACATGTGGACGACGTCGGGGGAGGAGACGGTGTGCGCCGTGAGCATGGGGATGAGCCGGGGGTGGCGGGCGAAGGCGTCGCGGTAGCGGCGCAGCAGGGCGCGCAGGGTTTCGTGCCAGGTCGGCAGGGTGGGTGCGGGTGGCGTCTCGGCGAAGATGAGGGCGCGCATCGCCTCGATGATCTCGGTCTTGCCGGCGATGTGGTTGTAGAGCGAGGACGGGCGGACGGAGAGGGCCGCGGCCACCTCGCCGAGGGTGAATTCGCCGCGGGCGTCGACGAGGGCGAGGGCGGCCCTGGTGATCTTGTCGACGGACAGTTTCGGCGTGGCGGGGCGTGGCAACGGGAACCCCCCTTGCGTCGTGGTGCGGGAGGCCACCATAGTAAAACGAATGCCGTTCGTTAATGGTCGAGGATGATCCATGGAACTGATCCGGTCCGTCGTGTTCGACTCTCCCGCTCGTGTCGACGAGCCGGCCCGGCCGCCGTTGCGGGTCGGCCTGGTTCAGCACCGGTGGCGGGAGGACGGCGCTGAGCTGCGGCGGGTCCTCGCCGACGGGATCGCGACGGCGGCCGGATCCGGGGCCCGGGTGGTGTTCCTGCCGGAGCTGACGCTGTCGCGGTATCCGGCGTTCGAGGAGCCCACCGGCCGGCCGGCCGACCTGGCCGAGGATCTGGAGACCGGGCCGACCGCGGCGTTCGCGGCCGCCATGGCCACCGGGCACGGCATCTTCGTGCACGCGTCGCTCTACGAGGACGCCGATCTCGGTGACGGGCTCGGCTACAACACGGCGATCCTGGTGGATCCGTCCGGCGCGATCGTGGCGAGGACACGAAAAACGCACATTCCGGTGACCGAGGGATATGTGGAGGACCGGTATTTCCGGCCGGGCCCGGCCGACGACGCCTATCCGGTGCACCGGTTCCTCGATGCCGGGATCGGGATGCCGACCTGCTGGGACGAGTGGTTCCCGGAGGTGGCCCGGCTGTACGCGCTGGGCGGCGCCGACCTGCTGGCCTACCCGACGGCGATCGGCTCCGAGCCCGACCACCCGGATTTCGACACCCAACCGCTGTGGCAGCAGGTGATCGTCGGGAACGCCATCGCGAACGGGCTGTTCATGGTGGTGCCGAACCGCACCGGTGACGAGGGGCGGATCAGCTTCTACGGTTCGTCGTTCATCGCCGACCCGTACGGGCGGATCCTCGCCCAGGCGCCGCGTGGCGAGGAGGCGGTGCTGGTGGCCGACCTGGACCTGGACCAGCGCCGGGACTGGCTGACGCTGTTCCCGTTCCTGCGCACGCGGCGGCCGGACACGTACCGGGGTCTGGCATGACCTGGCGGATGCCGGCCGAGACCGAGCCGCACACCTGTACGTGGATGGCGTGGCCGTCGTCGGGTTACACCCTCGGCGACGACCCGGACGAGGCGCGGCAGGCGTGGGCGTCGGTGGCGCTGGCCGTGGCCGAGTTCGAGCCGGTCCGCATGGTCGTCGACCCTTCGGCCCGGCGGGAAGCACGCAACTGGCTGGGTCGCGCCGTCGAGTATTTCGAAGCCCCGCTGGACGACGCGTGGATGCGGGACTTCGGCCCGACGTTCGTGGTCGGCCCGGACGGGCTGGGCGCCGTGGACTGGGTGTTCAACGGCTGGGGGCAGCAGAGCTGGGCGACGTGGGAGCGGGACGCGCGGATCGCCCGGCAGGTCGCCGAGTGGGCGGGCGCCACGGTCATCGGCTCGGACATGGTCAACGAGGGTGGCGGGATCCACGTCGACGGCCGGGGAACGGTCCTGGTCACCGAGACGGTGCAGTTGGATCCGGGCCGTAACCCGGAGTGGACGCGGCAGCGGGTGGAGGGTGAGCTGCGCCGCACCCTCGGTGCCGAGAACGTGGTGTGGCTGCCGCGCGGCCTGACCCGGGACTACGGCGAGTTCGGCACCCGCGGGCACGTCGACATCGTCGCCACGATGACCGCTCCGGGGACGGTGTTGCTGCACGTCCAACCGGATCCGCGGCACCCCGACCACGCGCTCGGGTCCCTGTTGAGAAACGCGTTCCCGGGCGACTGGACGATCGTCGACCTGCCCGCGCCGGAAGGTCTGGAGGACGACGGCGGGCCAGTTGATCACTCGTATGTGAATCACCTAGTGTGCAACGCCGGTGTCATCGCCTGTACGTTCGACGATCCCCGGGACGCCGCCGCACTGGACATCCTGGCCGCCGCCTACCCCGGCCGCCGGGTGCTCGGGGTCGACGCCCGGGCGATCTTCGCGCGGGGCGGTGGCATCCACTGCATCACCCAGCAGGAACCGGCCATACCTGGAGGACTCTCGTGACCAGCGACCCCGACTACGACGTGGTGGTGGTCGGCGCCGGCGTCACCGGGCTGA
The DNA here is from genome assembly GCF_019429605.1 of Actinoplanes hulinensis. Classification (NCBI taxonomy): domain Bacteria; kingdom Bacillati; phylum Actinomycetota; class Actinomycetes; order Micromonosporales; family Micromonosporaceae; genus Actinoplanes; species Actinoplanes hulinensis. Next base: position 62,024 of record NZ_JAHXZI010000015.1, read on the forward strand.
CCGTGGCCAACCGGCTGCGCGCGGCCGGCCGCAGTGTGATCGTTCTGGAGGCCCGCGACCGCGTCGGCGGCCGGTTGCTGACCGATACGCTCGACGGCGTCCGTCTCGAGGTCGGTGGCCAGTGGGTGTCGCCGGACCAGACCAGTCTGCTGGCGCTGCTGGCCGAACTGGGCCTCGAGACCTACTCCCGGTACCGGGAGGGCGAGTCGGTCTACATCGGGCTCGACGGGGTGCGGTGCACCTTCGCAGGCGAGAAGTTCCCGGTGTCGGAGCGGACCGCCAACGAGATGGACCGGCTCACCGTCATCCTCGACAAGCTGGCCGCCGAGATGGATCCCCTCGAACCGTGGAACCATCCGGACGCCGACCGCCTCGACCGGGTCTCGTTCGCCGCCTGGCTGGCCGAGGAGACCGACGACGCCGAGGCGCGCGACAACATCGGCCTCTACATCGGGCCGGCCATGCTGACCAAGCCGGCGCACTCGTTCTCGGCGCTGTCGGCGGTGCTGATGGCCGCGTCTGCGGGCGGTTTCAGCCACCTGGTCGACGCCGACTTCATCCTGGACCGGCGGGTGGTCGGCGGATTGCAGCGGGTGCCCCTGGCTCTCGCCTCCCGGCTGCCGGCCGGGACGGTGCGTCTCGGTGAGGCGGTCACGAAGGTGGAGTGGGACGCCGACGGTGCGACCGTGTTCACCGGGCAGGGCGGCTACCGTGGCCGCAACGTGGTGATGGCGGTGCCACCGACCCTGGTCAGCCGGGTGCAGTACGTTCCGGCGCTGCCGCCGGTGCAGGCCCAGATGCGCCAGCACATCTCGTTCGGCCTGGTGATCAAGCTGCACATCACCTACGCGACGCCGTTCTGGCGGGAACTCGGGCTGTCGGGGACGGCGTTCAGCCCGTACGCGCTGGTCCACGAGGCGTACGACAACACGAACGAGGACGTCGAGGGTGAGACCCGGGGGACGCTCGTCGGTTTCGTCTCGGACGTGAAGGCGGACGGTCTGCTGGCCCTGGACGCCGCGTCGCGCCGGGAGCGGGTGCTGGAGTCGCTGGCCGCCTACTACGGGCCGGAGGCGCTTTCGCCGGTGCACTACTACGAGAGCCCGTGGATGGCCGACGAGTGGACGGTCGGCGCGTTCGGCACCAGCTTCGACATCGGGTCGCTGACCCGTTACGGCCGGCATCTGCGGTCGGATGTCGGGCCGCTGGCCTTCGCCAGCAGCGATATCGCCGGCCTCGGCTTCCAGCACGTCGACGGGGCCATCCGCATGGGCGAGGCGGTCGCGGCCCGTCTGCTTTCTTGAAGACCATTTCTTGTACGCGTGACGACCGCCCCACCAATTCGGGGCCGTTCCGCCTGTTCAGCGCGATCTAGCTGCCCGCTCCGGCCCGGTGCCGCGCCCGCCCGGCTGAGCCGGGGTGGTCACCCGGGCCGGGCGCCGGCGTGAGGTCAACCGTGGTGATGGTGGCCGGTGGGGATGGTACGGGGGATGAGGTGCTCGGTGCCGGGGTCGACGATCACGAACTGGCCCATCATGCCCTTGTCCTCGTGGCGCAGCAGGTGGCAGTGGTACATGTACGGGGTGACCGGGTCGGTGTGGCGGCCGAACCGGACGGCCAGGCGCACGTCGGCGTGCTTCTTCAGGAAGACGGTGTCCTTGGGGCCGGCCAGGTAGGCCGGTGGCGGTTCGCCGTTGATGTCGAGGATGGTGAACGCCACCTCGTGGATGTGGAAGTTGTGCGCGTAGGTCGTGTTGTCGATCTCCCAGATCTCCACGGCGCCGGCCGGGACCACCTCGTCGATCCGGTTCATGTCCATGTCCCGGCCGTTGATCTCCGAGCCGGACAGCGCGAACCGGCGGACCCGGGCGCCCGGTGGCGGGATCACGGGGGCCGGGCCGCCGAGCGCCCGCGGCAGCGGCTTCGAGGGCTTCAGTGAGGCGGCGGCGACCACCTTGAGCAGCTCGAAGTCGTCCTCCTCCGGGTCGTTGGCGTCCCTGCGGTTCTCGCCGATGCTGTTGAGCACCACGGTTTCGCCGGGGGAGAAGGCGGCCACGATCTCGATCCGTTCCCCGGGGCTGATCTTCACCCGGTCGGCGGGGGCCGGTTCGCGCAGCAGTCCGGCGTCGCCGCCGACGACGTGGAACGTGCGGTTGTCGGCGAACCCGATCCGGTAGACGCGGGTGTTGGAGGCGTTGAGCAGCCGGAACCGTACCTGTGTGGTGGTCACCTCGACGTACGGATCGATCGTGCCGTTGATCATGATGGTGTCGCCGAGCAGGCCGAAGGTGCCGTTGTCGACCGGGCCGGTGACCAGCCGCCCGTTGTCGAGGATCTTGTCCTGGACGATCAGTGGGATGTCGTCGACGCCGTAGTCCGACGGCAGGGCCGGCCCGCCCGGTTCGTCGACGAGGAACAGCCCGGCCAGGCCGCGGTAGACGTGTGTCGCCGTCTTCCCGTGCGGGTGCGGGTGGAACCAGGTGGTGGCGGCCGGCTGGTCGACGGTCCACTGCGGGGTCCAGGTGGCGCCCGATTCGATGCTCTGGTGCGGGCCGCCGTCCATCCGGGCCGGCAGGCGCATGCCGTGCCAGTGCAGGGTGGTCGCCTCGGGCAGCCGGTTGGTGACCGCCATCCGCACGCGTTCACCCCGTTTCACGCGGACCGTCGGCCCGAGGTGATCACCGTTGATTCCCCATGTTCCGTTCTTTCCGGGTTGCAGATTCAACGCGAAGGAACGGAACCCGTCCGGATCGATTTCCGACGGCGCCAGCGGTGGGATGTGCAGCCGGTTGGCGAAGGTCAGCGGCTGCACATCCGCCCCGGAGCAGCCGCTGAGCAGCGGTCCGAGAACGGCCAGGGAAAGAAGACTTCTGCGTTTCACGAAATCTATCGTGGCGTTTCATTCACGCCGGTGAAATCGGTAGTGTCCCGGAAATGCGCGTACATCCCGGGATGTATTCAGGGCAGCCAGCCGGGCCGGATCCGGCCGGACTCGTAGGCCAGAACGACCAGTTGGGCGCGGTCGCGCAGGCCGAGTTTGGTGAGGATCCGGCTGACGTGGGTCTTGGTGGTGGCGTAGCTGATCGCCAGCCGGGCGGCGATCTCCTCGTTCGACAGCCCGGCCGCGACCAGGTCGAGGATCTCGGTCTCGCGTCCGGTCAGGGCATCCAGCAGCGGGGCGGGCGGCGGGGTGAGCCGGCCGGCGGTCTCGGCGATCAGCCGGCGGGTCACCGACGGGGCGAGCAGGGCGTCGCCGCGGGCCACCACCCGTACGGCGTGGATCAGCTCGTCCGGTTCCAGGTCCTTGAGCAGGAAACCGCTGGCGCCGGCGCGGATGGCCCCGTACACGTACTCGTCGGACTCGTAGGTGGTGAGGATGACGACCCGGACGCCGGCCAGATCCGGGTCGGCACAGATTTGGCGGGTGGCGGCGAGCCCGTCGGCGCCGGGCATGCGGATGTCCATCAGCATCACGTCCGGCCGGGCGGAGCGGGCCAGATCCACGGCCTGCGTGCCGTCGGCGGCCTCACCGGCGACGGTCATGTCCGGTTCACCGTTGAGGATGGCGCGGAATCCCGCCCGTACCAGTGCCTGATCGTCGGCCAGGGCGACGGAGATCATCGCGTGCCGTCCTCGGCAAGGGTGAGGGGGATCCGGGCGCGGACCTGGAAGCCGCCACCGGGCCGTGGCCCGGCCCGCAGGTCGCCGCCGAGGGCGGTGGCGCGTTCGGTCATGCCGCGCAGGCCGTTGCCCTCGGCGACGGCGGCGGTCGAGGGCCCGTCGTCGGTGACCGTGACCAGCAGGTCCGGGCCGTCCACGAGCAGGGTGACCTCGGCGCTGCCGGCTCCGGCGTGCCGGATCGTGTTGGTCAGCGCCTCCTGGACTATCCGGTAGGCGGCCGCCTGCACCGCGGCCGGCACCGTCGTCTCCGCCGGTGTTCCGGTGACGTGCACCGGCAGGCCGGCGGCCTCGGTGCGGCCGATCAGGGCGGGCAGACCGGCGAGCGACGGCTCGTCGTCGCGGAGCACGCCGAGCACCGTGCGCACCTCCCGCAGCGCCTCCTTACCGGCGGCGCGAATGGTGCGCAGCGCCTCGAACGCGCCGTCCGGTTCCCGGGTGTGCAGGGCGGCGCCGGCCTGCACGGTGATCATCGACAGTTGGTGGGCGAGGATGTCGTGCAGTTCCCGGGCGATCCGCAGCCGTTCCTCGGCGGCACGGCGCAGCGCCTCGTTCTCCCCGCTCGCCTCGGCCAGCGCGGCCCGTTCCTCGGCCTCCTCGACCTGCCGGGCCCGGCCGCGGGCCACCTCGCCGAGCACGACCGGCAGCAGCAGGATCGGCGCGATCCCGATGAGCGCCCGGACCGGGTCGCCGCCGGCCGCCGCGAACACGGCCGCCATCAGCATCGCGGCGGCGCCGGCCGGGACCGGCCCGCGTTCACGGGCGGTGGTGTAGAGGGCGACGACCGGCGCCAGGATCAGCGGCGCGTCCGGGAAACCGAGCGGGTAGTAGAGCAGCGTCGCGACCGCGGTGACGGCCAGGACGGTGACCGGGAAACGCCGCCGCCACAGCAGCGCGGCACAGGCGGCCACGATCAGCGCCGCGCCGGCGGGCAGCAGCGGCCGGTCACCGTCGGTGCCGGTCAGCGCGGTGACCACGGTGAGCGCGGCGACGGAAACGGCGATCACGGCGTCCCAGGGTGGCCGCACCCGCTCAGAATTCCATGTGCAGGCGGATGCTGGTGCCATCGGCGCCGGTGTGGACGCGGACCAGGTCGCACAGCCGGTTCGCCAGGATCAGGCCGCGGCCGCCCTCGGCGTCCGGTGGCGGCGGGATCCGCCCGGCCAGCGGGTCGGACAGGTGGCCGCGGTCGTCGATCTGGCAGACCAGCCGGCCGGTCTCCGCCCAGATGCTGACCGTCCCGTCGCCGCCGGTGTGGGCGATGGTGTTCTCGGCCAGTTCGTTGACGGCGATCAGCAGGTCGCCGCCACGATCCGGGTCCAGGCAGGCGGTTTCGGCGGTGACGAACCGGCGGACCGCGGCCAGGTCGGCGGCGTGCCGGTAGGTCAGGGTCGCGGCGGTGACCGGCACCTTCGGCAGCGGCTGGTTGAAGGCGGCGGCCGTGACGTACGGGTCGTCGTACCACGGGCTGGGCCGCCGCGCACCGTCGACGATCATCACCGGGTGGGTGCGCCACGCGTCGCGGACCCGGGCCGGATCCAGGCCGCCGACGTCGTACGGGCAGAGGATCGCCACGTCCCGGCCCGCGAACACCGCGTTGATCAGCGCCTCGTGCGCGGCGCAGGCCGGGTACTCCAGGTCGGTGCGGCCCGGCCAGACCGGCTCGCCGACGATCGACACCCGGCGGCCCGGATGCGCGGCCGCGAAGGCGAGCAGCACCCCGGGGATGATCCGGCCCGGGTTGCGCCCGGCCACCGTCATGTCGGCGAACGTCACCCGGCCGGCGACGTCGGTGAGCGACTCGCGCAGCGTCTCCAGGTTCGGTGGCGGCACCGCGACCAGGACGGCGTCGCCGGCGTCCACCGCCTCCCGGACGAAACCGGTGACTCCGGACAGGTACCGGGCGCGGCTGTCGTAGAGGAGGCCGGGATGGTCGAAGACCGCGCCGTCGCCGGTGGCGGTCAGGGTCATGCGGTTGGTCCCACGTTCGTTTCCGAGGCGATCGATGTCGGCGGCCGGCGCACCCTCGCCGGTCGTCCCTTCAACGGTGGACTCTACTGCCCGAAACCGGCCGTCACCCGAAGGAGGGGTGCCGGGAACCGGCCGGCCCAAGATCGCGACTGTCGGTGCGGTGCGCCGTTGCATCTACGAGGAGACGAGACGATGAGCCTGCCGGATCTGAGTACCTACACCCCACAGCGGTCCTTGCCGGACGCGGAGTTCGAGGGCACCACCGTGCCCGGGCTGCGCGCCGACTACTTCCGGAAGGCGGACGGCGATCGGGTGGCGTCCGTCGGCCGCTACCGCTACGGGGGCCGTGATGTGCTGATGGCCTGGGGCTATGCGGACGAGAAGCACTGTCGGCGGCACGCCGTGCACGACCCGGAACACGGGTGGCAGGACGTCGTCGAGGGCTGCCCCGACGTCCGGTTCCTCCGCGACGGCGACGGGCCGGTCACCGGGGTCGAGGTCCGTGCCCCGGGCGGCGGCTGGCTGCGCGCCTGACCCGATCTTCGCGGCTGGCTGTCGGGTCTGCGCCGCGCCCCGCTGAGCCGCTCGGTCAGTGAGCCGGGCCCGTGCCGGGGAACCCGCCGGCGGCCTCGGCGAAGACGGCCGCGGCGCGTGCGGCGACCTGGTCGTCCGGGCCCGCCCACAGGTCGTCCAGCCAGGGGCCGGCGAAGAGGCCGACCAGCGTCGGTGTGCCGTCCGCGGCGGTGGCGTCCAGCCATTCGCTCACACAGTTCTCGCCGGGACCGTGCACCCGGTAGTAGCCGGCCGGATGCACCGGCCAGAACCGCCTGTCGCATCGCAGGATCACCTTCTCCACCCGGCCCATCCCGAGCCGTTGCAGGGCGGTGCGGTGGGTGGCGGGAAGCGGCGGGTCGAACGTGATCGCGTCACCGGTGAGCACCCCGACCGGCGCGGTCACGATGACCGCGTCCACCCGCAGGTCCTCGTCGAGGGTCACGCGCTGCGGGCCGGTGCGGATGTGGTGGACCGGCCGGTTCAGGTGGATGTCGAGGCCGTCGGCGAGGTGGTCGACCAGGCGCCGGTAGCCGCCCACGATCCAGCGGTCGCCCTCGCCGACGCCCGGTTCGAAGCCGTGCCGGGCGCTGAGCCAGGACAGCGGGGCGCCGGAGTCCATCACGATCTCCGCGTCGACGAACCGGCGGATGTCGTCCGGTGTCCACCTGCCGGGATCGGCGAGCCAGCCGTCGAGCACGTCGGCGATGCCGGCCTGTTCGGAGGCGGCGGCCAGCCGGGCACGCAGGTCGTCCTCCAGGCCGTCCGGGATTTCGTACGGGGTGCCCAGCACGAGCGGGTCGGTGAAGTCGGTCGGGACCATCGGCAGGTCCAGCCGCTCGGCGAGCCGGGCCAGGATGTTGTCGTGGAACTGTTGCAACCAGTTGGCGCCCAGGTCGAAGCCGAAGCCGCCGACCTGGGCGGGCGCGGTCCGGCCGCCGACGCGGTCCCGGGCCTCGAGCACCCGTGTCCACACGCCACGGTCGGTCAGCGTGCGGGCCGCGGCCAGGCCGGCGATGCCGGCGCCGATCACCGCCACCCGGGCATGTCCCTGCCCGGCGGCCCAGGCTCCGGCGGACACCCCTTCCTCGTACGCCCCGTGCGTCATCGCCGCACGGGTGGCATGGGTGGCCTCCCCGGCGATCCGCAGGCGTGAGCCGATCGGGGTGCCGAGGTCGGTGCGGTGCCGCGGTGTGCCGCCCCGGCCGATCAGGCTCCACGACCCGCGCGCCCAGGGGTCGTCGCCCCAGCGGGAGACCGCCGACGCAACCACCCATTGCCAGATCGACATGCTCGGGAGCGTACGTCAGGCGGCATGATGGAGGCTGTGGGGCTGCCGGGGCCGCAGTGGCGTGGTCGATGACCTGTGCCCGAAGTCTGGGACCTGTGCCCGAAGTCTGGCCAACAACGTACTGGTGAGTAACAATCACTCCGCGTTTTGAACTGCTTGCGTGCGTCGAACGTTTTCATGGTCAACATCTACCGAGGAGTCGACGTGGACATCGGTGTAATCAGGGACCCGGATCCGGGCGAGCGGCGCGTTGCCGCCACCCCCGCCACCGTGGCGCAACTGGTCAAACTGGGCTACCAGGTGGTGGTGGAGCCGGGAGCGGGCGCCGCGGCGTCGTTCTCCGACGAGGCGTTCGCCGAGGCCGGCGCCACGATCGGTGACCCGCTGACCGCCGACATCGTGTTCACCATCAACCCACCGGACACGTCCCGGCTGGACCGGCTCGCGCAGGGCACCACCCTGATCGGGATGCTCAGCCCGCGGCTGAGCCCCGAACTGGTCGAGGACCTGGCCCGCCGCCCGATCACCGCCCTGTCGATGGACGCGGTGCCGCGCATCTCCCGCGCCCAGTCCCTGGACGTGCTGTCCTCGATGGCCAACATCGCCGGGTACCGGGCGGTCGTCGAGGCGGCGCACGCCTTCGGCCGCTTCTTCACCGGCCAGGTCACCGCGGCCGGCAAGGTCCCGCCGGCGAAGGTGCTGGTGGCCGGCGCCGGCGTGGCCGGGCTCGCGGCGATCGGCGCGGCCGGCAGCCTGGGCGCCGTCGTCCGGGCCACCGACCCCCGCCCCGAGGTCGCCGACCAGGTCCGCTCGCTGGGCGGCGAGTACCTGTCGGTCGAGGCCGCCGACGTCGAGGTCTCCGCCACCGGGTACGCCAAGGAGATGTCCGACGACTACAACGAGCGGGCCGCCCGCCTCTACGCCGAGCAGGCGAGCGAGGTCGACATCATCATCACCACCGCGCTGATCCCGGGACGGCCGGCGCCGCGCCTGATCACCGCGCGGATGGTCGCCTCGATGAAGGCCGGCAGCGTGATCGTCGACATGGCCGCGGCCAACGGCGGCAACGTCGAGGGCACGGTTCCCGGCGAGGTGGTCGTGACCGCCAACGGCGTCACCATCATCGGCTACACCGACCTGGCCGGCCGGCTGCCCGCCCAGGCCTCCCAGCTGTACGGCACCAACCTGGTCAACCTCATGAAGCTGATGACCCCGGAGAAGGACGGCCAGCTCGTCCTCGACTTCGACGACGTGGTCCAGCGGTCCATCGCCGTGGTCCGCGACGGCGAGCTGACCTGGCCGCCGCCCCCGGTCTCGGTGTCCGCGGCCCCGGTGGCCGCCACCCCGGCCGCCGCACCCGCGCCGGTCAAGGAGCGCAAGCCGCTGCCGAGGCTGCCGCTGATCGGCGCCGGAGCGGCCGCCCTGTTCCTGCTCACCGCACTGGCCCCGGCCGCCCTGCGCGGGCACCTCACGGTCTTCGCGCTGGCCATCGTGATCGGCTACTACGTGATCGGGCACGTGCACCACGCGCTGCACACCCCGCTCATGTCGGTGACCAACGCGATCTCCGGGATCATCGTCGTCGGCGCCCTGCTGCAACTGGGCCACGGCGGCAGCCTCGTGACCGCGCTGTCGTTCGTCGCGATCCTGCTGGCAAGCATCAACGTCTTCGGCGGATTCGCGGTCACCCGCCGCATGCTCGCCATGTTCACCAGGAGCTGACCCGATGACCATCGAAGCCGCGGCGCAGGCCGCGTACATCGTCGCCGCCCTTCTCTTCATCCTGGCGCTGGCCGGCCTGTCCAAGCACGAGACCGCGAAGGCCGGCAACACGTTCGGCATCGCCGGCATGACCCTGGCCCTGGCGGCCACCATCGGTCTGGCCGTCGCCGGCAGCCTGCGCCCGGTCGACCTGGCCCTGCTCGTGGCGGCCGTCGTGATCGGCGCCGCGATCGGCCTCTACCGGGCCGCCAAGGTCGAGATGACCGGCATGCCGGAGCTGATCGCCCTGCTGCACAGCTTCGTCGGCCTCGCCGCCGTGCTGGTCGGCTGGAACGGCTACCTGCACGTCGAGGCGCACCTGACCGGCGAGGAGGCGCTGGCCCTGGACGGGCTGGGCGTGCTCGGCATCCACAGTGCCGAGGTGTTCATCGGCGTCTTCATCGGCGCGGTCACCTTCACCGGCTCGATCGTGGCGTACCTCAAGCTCTCCGCCAAGATCAAGTCGAGCCCGCTGATGCTGCCCGGGAAGAACTTCCTCAACCTCGGCGCGCTGGCCGTCTTCGCGGTCCTCACCACCTGGTTCGTCATCGACCCGCAGCTGTGGCTGCTCGTCGCGGTCACCGTGATCGCGCTGGCGCTCGGCTGGCACCTGGTCGCCTCGATCGGCGGCGGCGACATGCCGGTGGTCGTGTCGATGCTCAACAGCTACTCCGGCTGGGCCGCCGCGGCCGCCGGGTTCCTGCTGGAGAACGACCTGCTCATCGTCACCGGCGCGCTGGTCGGATCATCCGGCGCCTACCTGTCGTACATCATGTGCAAGGCGATGAACCGGTCGTTCATCTCGGTCATCGCGGGCGGCTTCGGCATCGAGGCCGGGCCCGCCGACGACAAGGAGTACGGCGAGCACCGCGAGATCACCGCCGAGGGCGTGGCCGACCTGCTCGCCGCGGCCGGCACGGTGGTCATCACCCCGGGGTACGGCATGGCCGTGGCCCAGGCCCAGTACGGCGTCGCCGAGCTGACCCGGGTGCTGCGCGACCGTGGCGTGGACGTCCGGTTCGGCATCCATCCGGTCGCCGGCCGCCTGCCCGGCCACATGAACGTGCTGCTCGCCGAGGCGCGCGTGCCGTACGACATCGTGCTCGAGATGGACGAGGTCAACGACGACTTCTCGGGTACGTCGGTCGTCCTGGTCATCGGCGCCAACGACACGGTCAACCCGGCCGCGACCGAGGACCCCACCAGCCCGATCGCCGGGATGCCGGTGCTCAAGGTGTGGGAGGCCGAGGACGTGATCGTGTTCAAGCGCTCGATGGCCTCCGGGTACGCCGGTGTCCAGAACCCGCTGTTCTTCAGGGAGAACACCGCGATGCTCTTCGGCGACGCCAAGGACCGGGTCGAGGACATCCTGCGGGCGGTGACGGAGCGGGTCGGCGCCCGCTGACACGCACACACGACAGCGCCCCGGCCGCGGACAGCGGCCGGGGCGTTTCTCGCGCGACCCCGCGCGCTCAGCCCGGTGGGCGCGGCAAAGGCGTGACCATCGGCGCGGACCGCGCGGAGCGGGCGGGACGGTTCCGGTGCGGTCGAGGGCGGGCTCAGCCGTACCGGATCAAAGGGGGTGACGCCGTTCCAGGACGCCCAGAGCGAGCTCCGACCAGGCGATGTTCTCGCGTTCGAAGCTGATGCCGCGCTGGAGGGTGAGGTACGGGCCGAGCCGGTTGCCGGTGGCCAGGAACTCGTCGTCGGTGCGGTCGCCGAGGATGTCGCAAAGCCGTTGCTCGTAGCCTTTCAGCCGGCTGCGGCTGGCCTCGCGGTGTTCCACGATCGAGGCGCGCACGCTCGCCACATCGCCGTGTGCCAGCGCCTCGACCTGGACGAGCAGCTCGTCACGGACCGTCGTCGGCTTGGGGGAGCGGCGGGAGAAGGCGAGCAGCGCCGCCCGGCCCTCGCCGGTGACCGAGAACAGCCGCTTGTCCGGGCGTTTGTCCTGCTTGACGAGACGGGCCGAGAGCAGCCCCTCGGCCTCCATCTTCTCCAGTTCGCGGTAGAGCTGCTGCGGCGTGGCCGTCCAGAAGTTGGCGACCGAGCTGCTGAACTTCTTGGCCAGGTCATAGCCGGACGATTCACGATCGGCCAGCGCCGCCAGCAACGCATTCCTCAAAGCCACGCCGGAATCCTACGGACGGCTGCGCGGCTGGAAATCCGGCGTGCTCTTGGCCATCACGGCCTTGCGCAGGATCTTGGTGTTCGGCAGGGCCAGCAGTTTGATCTGCGCGCGGCGTTCGCGGGCGAAGGTCCGCCGTGCGCTGCTCGTCAAAGCGCCGTCGATCAGGCGTTTCGCGGCGGCCAGCGCGTCCGGCGACCGGGTCAGCAGGCTCTCGGCGAACGCGGTCGCGGCCTTGACCGGGTCGTCGGCCAGCTCGGTGACCAGGCCCAGCCGCTGCGCCTCGGCCCCGGAGATCGTCTCGGCGGTCATGGTGAGGCGCTTGGCGACATCCGGGCCGGTCACCTCGGTGAGGCTGCGGATGCCGGACATGTCAGGGATGATGCCCCACTTGCCTTCGAGGACCGACCATTTCGAGTCGGGCGTGGCGTACCGGAAGTCGGCGGCCAGCGCGATCTGGACACCGCCGCCGTAGCAGTGGCCGTGCACCGCGGCGATCACCGGCACCGGGATGCGCCGCCACGCCCAGCAGGCCTCCTGGAAGCGGTTGGTGCCGCGCCACGGGGCCGGGATGAACGCCCTGACGATGCGGCCCGGGGTGCGCATGGCGGCGGCGATGTCCAGACCGGAGCAGAACGAGGCGCCCTCGCCGGCGATGACGACGGCCCGCAGCGTGCGGTCCTTGCGCAGCCTTCTCGCCACGGTGATCAACTCGTCCAGGGTGTCCAGGGCGAGGGCGTTGAGCTTGTCCGGGCGGTCGAGGCGTACCTGAGCGATGCCGTTCTCGACGCTTACGCTTACGTATTTCATTGACATGTCCGTTTCTCAGAGGCGCGCGGCCAGCTCGGTGGCCTGCTTGATCGCCCGTTTGGCGTCCAACTCGGCGGCCACGTCAGCGCCCCCGATGACGTGCACGCTCACCCCGCGTTCGGTCAGCGGCGTGGCCAGATCCCGGACCGACGTCTGCCCGGCGCACAGCAGGACCGTGTCCACGTCCAGGACGCGTGCCGCCCCGCCGACCGAGATGTGCAGGCCCTCGTCGTCGATGCGCTGGTACTCGACACCGCGCAGCATCTCCACCCCGGCGTCCTGCAGCGTCGCCCGGTGCACCCAGCCGGTCGTCTTGCCGAGCCCCTTGCCGAGCGCGGTCTCCTTGCGCTGGAGCAGGTGCACCGTACGCCGCGGGGTGATCTTGACTTTGGTGGTGAGCCCGCCGCGGGCGGTCTGCGGATCGGTGACGCCCCACCGCCGCATCCACTCGTCGAGTGGCTCGTTCACGTCGTGCAGCAGGAATTCCGCCGCGTCGAAGCCGATCCCGCCGGCGCCGATGATCGCCACCCGCTCGCCGGCCTCGGCCTGCCCGCTGATCACCTGCTGGTAGGTGACGACCTTCGGGTGCTCGATGCCGGGGATGGCGGGAACCCGTGGCGCGACGCCGGTCGCGATCACCACCTCGTCGAACCCGGCCAGGTCCTCGACGGTCGCCCGGGTGCCGAGACGCAGCGTCACCCCGCGGACCTCGATCATGTGCCGGTAGTAGTCCAGCGTGTGCGCGAACTCCTCCTTGCCGGGGATCCGCGCGGCCAGCCGGAACTGCCCGCCGATCTCGGCGTCCGCCTCGAACAGCTCGACCCGGTGCCCGCGCCCGGCCAGTTCGATCGCTGCCGCCAGCCCGGCCGGTCCGGCGCCGGCCACGGCAACCCTTTTGACGGTACGGGTGGGAAGCAGCCGAAGCTCGGTCTCGTAACCGGATCGCGGGTTCAGCATGCAGGTGGCCCGCTGGTTCTTGAACGTGTGGTCCAGGCACGCCTGGTTGCAGGCGATGCAGGTGATGATCTCGCGTTCCCGCCGCTGCTCGGTCTTGACCACCCACTCCGCGTCGGCGAGCAGCGGCCGGGCCATCGACACGAGATCGGCGTCGCCTGCGGCCAGCACCTGCTCGGCGGCCTCCGGCCGGTTGATCCGGTTGGACGCGACCACCGGCACCGACACCTCGGCGCGCAGTTTCCCGGTGACCCACGAGAACGCGCCCCGCGGCACCGAGGTGACGATGGTCGGCACCCGGGCCTCGTGCCAGCCGATCCCGGTGTTGAAGATCGACACCCCGGCCTCTTGCAACTGCTTGGCGAGGTCGACGGTCTCCTCCCAGGACTGGGCGTTGTCGACCAGGTCGAGCAGGCTGATCCGGTACTGCACGATGAAGTCGTCGCCGACCATCTCCCGGGTGCGGCGCACGATCTCCAGCGGGAAGCGCATCCGGTTGGCCGCGGAGCCACCCCACGCGTCGGTCCGGTCGTTGGTCCGCGCCGCCAGGAACTGGTTGATCAGGTAGCCCTCGGAGCCCATGATCTCGACGCCGTCGTAGCCGCCCCGGCGGGCCAGCAGCGCGGCCCGGGCGAACGCCGTGGCGGTGCGGTCCACCTGCCGGGTCGACATGGCCCGCGGCTGGAACGGGGTGATCGGTGACTTCTTCGCCGACGCGCCCAGGGTGAACGGGTGGTAGCCGTACCGCCCCGCGTGCAGCACCTGCAACAGGATCTTGCCGCCGTGCTCGTGCACCGCGTCGGTGACCACCCGATGCGCCACCGCGTGACTCTCCCGGGTCATCCGGCTGCCGAACGGCGCCAGCCACCCCCGCCAGGTCGGCGCGTACCCGCCGGTCACCATGAGCCCGACCCCGCCGCGGGCCCGCTCGGCGAAGAACGCGGCCAGTTTCGGCAGGTCCTGATGGCGGTCCTCGAGTTTGGTGTGCATCGACCCCATCACCACCCGGTTGCGCAACGTGGTGTGGCCGAGGTCCAGAGGGCTCAGCAGGTGCGGGTACCGGCTCGCGGCGTCAATGCTGCTCACGGACGCCAATATACAAAGAATTGCATAGTAAAGAAAGTGACTATGGGCCGGTTCCTCAAGTCCGCTCGCGCACCGCCGATCCGACTCCCTGTACCGCAACGGCGATCGAAGGGCGGGCAGTGGGGAACTCATCGTGCAGGGCTACCTCGTCGTCACTCTCCGTCGCCGAACCGGAAACCCGAATGCCTTTTCAGGCTGTTGGCGACCGGAGTCCTGAGTCACACACGGTGACATCCGGTGGATTTGTCCCGCAGCCCGACGGATACGCTCTGGCGGCTATGCCGGAAATCAACCAAGATCGAACAACCGTTCCGAGCCGCCGCAGGCTGGCACTCGTCCTCGGTGCGGTGCTCGTGCTCCTGGTCACCGTCAACATCGCGGCCAAGTACGGGCCGCCGCGCACCGGCCTGGTCGCCGGGCCGCTCGTGGCAGCGGGGCTCATCCTGCTGGGCCGCCGCGCCGGGCTCACCTGGCACGACATGGGACTGTCCCGGCGTACCCTGGTCCCCGGCCTGAAATACGCGGTCGGGGCGGTTCTCGCCGTGGCCGTGGTCTACGCCATCGGCGCCGCCCTGCCGTTCACCCGCGGCGCCTTCGACGACGTCCGCTACCACCTGCACCTGCACGCCGCGCTGCTCACCGCCTTCGTGGTGGTGCCGCTCGGCACCGTGCTGCTGGAGGAGGTCGCCTTCCGCGGCGTCCTGCACGGCCTGATCAGCCGCCACCGCGGCGCGATGTGGGCGAGCATCGCCTCATCGGTGCTGTTCGGCCTCTGGCACATCCTGCCGTCGCTGCGCCTCGCCAAGGCCAACCACGGCGTCGGCGCCGTCCTCGGCACCGACCTCACCGGCCAGGTCCTCGCGATCCTCGGCGCCGTCGCCTTCACCGCCGTGGCCGGCCTGCTCCTGTGCGAACTGCGCCGCCGCAGCGGCAGCCTCCTCGCGGCGGCCGCCCTGCACTGGGCCACCAACGGCCTGGGCCTGCTGATCACCGCAGGCCTCGCCGCCTTCCGCCTGGCCTGAGCTCATCCGACGGCGACGCCGTAGGGCATGCCGGTGACCGGACCGCCGTACGCCGCGAAGGCCGACGCGATCGCGGCCGCGGCCGGGGGATAGGCGAGCTCGCCCAGCCCACCGATCGGGGCATCGGAACCGACCAGAACCACCTCGATCTCCGGGCAGTCGGTGATCCGCGCCCAGGCGTAGTCCCGGAACGACGACTGCGTCACCGCCCCGTCGCGAACCGTGATCTGGGCTCCGAGGACCGTCGACACCGCGTCCAGAACGGCCCCCTCCACCTGCGCCCGGACCCCGGACGGGTGAACCGGGACGCCGACATCCACCGCGGCGGTCACCTTCCGCACCCGCCGGGCGCCCGCATCGACGGTGGCCAGCACGGCGACCGCCGACCCGTAGTCGAGGTGGCAGGCGACGCCGTCCGCATCCGGGTGCGACCGGGCCGCGGCATCCAGCACCGCGCGCAGCCGCGAGCCGGCCGGCAGCAGACGGCGTCGGAACTCCACCTGGTCATGACCGCCGGCCTGGGCGATCTCGCTGAGGAAGCACTCCTCGGCATATCCGAACTGGCCCGCGTAGACGCCCCGCCAGAAACCGGTACGGAGCGGCGCGGGACGCAGCGTCACCGTCACGTCGCCGGGCACCGCGTACGGGAAATGGTCGCCGCTGGCCTTCACGACCACCGGGCTGGCGAACGGCGGGCTGACCGACAACGGCCACGTCACCACCTGATGGGCCCGCCCGGCCGGCAGCCCGTCGGCGCCGAGGGTGGCCGACAGCCGGTGCACCGACATCGGCCGGTACGAGTCGTGCCGGGTGTCGTCGTCGCGCGTCCACCGCACGCTGACCGGCTGTCCGGCCGCCCGCGAGCAGGCGACCGCCTCGAACACGGCGTCGGTCTCGATCCGCCGGCCGAACCCGCCGCCGGCCAGTGTCGGCCGGACCTCGATCTGCGCCTCCGGCAGTGCCAGCGCCCGGGCCAGCTGGGTCCGCACGCCGCCCGGGTCCTGAATCGGCGCCCACACCTTCACACCGGTGGCGGTGACGTGGGCGGTCGCGTTCATCGGCTCCATCGGCGCGTGCGCGAGCAGCGGCAGCCGGTAGATCCGCTGGACGGCGGGATCGCCCGGCGCCGCGGGCAGCGCTGCCTCCAGCGCATCGAGCCAGACCCGGCTGTCGGCGGCCGGCGTGCCCCCGGTCCAGGTGACTTTCAGCAGCTCACGACCGCGTAGCGCGGTGGCCGTCCGGTCCGCGACCACCGCGACGCCGCCCTGGCCGGCGCCGGGCGCGGCGAGCCGGACGACGGCGACCACCCCCGGTACGGCCAGCGTGGCGGACTCGTCGACGGTGTCCGGGACCGCGCCGATCCACGGCGGCCGGGCCACCACCGCGACCAGGCTGCCGGCCGGTGCGGACTCGGCGCCGTAGCGGGCCCGGCCGGTCACGATGTCACGGGCGTCCGAGCGCCCGGCCCGGGTCCGGCCGATGAGCCGCCACCTCTCCGGCGGGGTGAGCGTCACCGTGACGGTCGCCGGGTCCAGTGCGGCGGCGGCCGGCACCAGGCTGCGGTAGGGGAGTGCGGCGTGCGCGGGATGCCGCACCCGGCCCTGGCGGGCCGTGCACTCCTCGACCGGAACCTGCCAGCGGGCGGCCGCCGCGGCGATCAGCAGACAACGGGCCGTCGCCGCGGCGGTGCGCAGGGGTTCGGCCATCTGCCGGCTGGACGTCGAGTTCGCGACCGCCTGCGGGCCGTAGGTGGCCGGGTCGCCGGGCGCCTGCTCCAGGGTGACGTCGGCGACCTCGACCGCGAGTTCCTCGGCCACCAGGACGGCGGCCATCGTGCGTACCCCCTGGCCGGTGTCGGGTTTGGGAACGGTCGCCGTGATCCGGCCACGCGCGTCCACGCGTACGAAGACGGTCCTGATCTGCTGATCCTGGATCGGGGCAGGGACCGCCACCACCAGCGCTGCGCCGAGGAAGCCCCGCCGAGTGATCGTCATCGGTCACCCCGGACGATCTCGGCGGCCCGCCGGACCGCCGCCCGGATCCGCGGATAGGTCCCGCAGCGGCACACGTTGTCCCGCAGCGCCCGGTCGATCTGCTCGTCGTCCGGATTCGGGATCTCCGCCAGCAGCGCCACCGTGCTCATGATCTGCCCCGGCTGGCAGTAGCCGCACTGCGCCACGTCCAGCTCCAGCCACGCCCGCTGCACCGGATGGTCGTGCAGACCCTCGATCGTCGTGATCCGGGCGCCCGCCGCGTCCTCGACACTGCGCACACACGGCCGCGCCGCCGCCCCGTCGATCAGCGACACACACGCACCGCACGCGCCGACGCCGCAGCCGTACCGGGGACCGGTCAGCCCGAGTTCCTCCCGCAGCGCCCAGAGCAGCGGCGTCTCCCCGGGCACGTCCACCGCGCGACGCCTTCCGTTGACGTGCAACCGGTACCGGCTCAACTCCGCCTCCATCGACATTCGCAGATTGTTTGGTCAGCCGAATATCGGCCATACTCGTGGCCGTGGTCAATGAAACGCCGTTTCCCAGTGAACGGGCGCTGATCCTCGGAGTGCCCGCCGTCGCGGTGCTCACCGGCCTGGTGTGGCTGCTCGGGCAGAGCCTGACCGACGTCACGCTGCTGCCTGACCAGGGCGCGAGCTGGTACTACTGGAAGCTGCCCGAGCCGACCGCGTGGACCCGGCTGTCCGCCTGGTTCGGTTACGCCGCGCACCAGATCGTCTCCTGGGGCCTGATCTGGTGGGCGCAGACCCACGCCCGCCGCTACACCCGCGGCCTGAAACGGGTGAACGTGGTGGCGCTCGCCGCGAACCTCGGCTTCATCGGCCTGCACGAGCTGCAGACCCACCTGTTCTACGACGGCCTGGCTCAGGACGTGTCGATCTTCAGCTCGCAGGGCTCGGTGGTGCTCCTGCTGGTCGTCGTCCTGCTCATGGAGAACCGGCGGCGCGGCCTGATCGCCGGGAAACCCGTCCCGATCCCGGCTGCGGTGATGGATTTCGCCCGCCGCTACCACGGCTACCTGTTCAGCTGGGCGATCATCTACACCTTCTGGTACCACCCGATGGTCACCACCAGCGGCCATCTGATCGGCTTCTTCTACATGTTCCTGCTGCTCGTCCAGAGCAGTCTGATGTTCACCACGGCACACACCAACCGCTGGTGGACGGTCAGTCTGGAACTCATGGTGGCCGTCCACGGCGCCCTCGTCGCCGTGATGAACTCCGGACCCGGCGGCGCCTGGCCCAAATTCCTGTTCGGCTTCCTGGCCGTCTTCGTGATCACCCAGATGCACGGCCTCGGTCTCGGCGCGACCACCCGGTGGCTGATCCTCGGCGGCTATCTCGCGCTTCTGATCTATGTGTACGCCGGACGCGGCCTCACCCACATCCACGAGGTCCTGCGCGTACCGATGGCCGAATATCTGCTGCTCGCGGTGCTCGTCCTGCTGCTCTGGCCGGTCGCCGCGCTGTGGCGGCGGCGATCGCTAAGATCGCGTGATGCTGTCTCCCGAACTTCTTAAGGCCGCCGCCGACGCCCCCGGGTTCATGCCCGACGACGAGGGCACCGCCCTGGCCACCGCGGCGCTGACCGTCGACGTCGACGGCCCCCTGCTGGAGGTCGGCAGCTACCTGGGCAAGTCCGCCCTCTACCTGGCCGCGGCCGCCCGCCCGCGCGGCACGACGGTCGTCACCGTCGACCACCACCGCGGCTCCGAGGAGCACCAGGTGGGCTGGGAGTACCACGACCCCACCCTGGTCGACCCGGCCGTCGGGCTGATCGACACCCTGCCCGGCTTCCGGCGGACCATCGCGGCCGCCGGCGCCGAGGACGTGGTGACCGCCGTGGTGGCCCGCGCCGAGGACTTCGCCCGGATCTGGTCGACCCCGCTCGCCCTGCTCTTCCTCGACGGCAGCCACACCGACGAGTCCGCCCAGCGCGACCTGGCGAGCTGGGCGCCGCACCTCGCCGTCGGCGGGGTCCTGGCCATCCACGACGTCTTCCCCGACCCCGCCGACGGCGGCCAGGCCCCCTACCGCATCTACCGGCAGGCGCTGGCTACCGGTTCCTACTCGGAGCTTCCCGGCCACGGCTCGCTGCGGCTGCTTCGACGGGACCACTGAAGATCTCCGACCGCGGGTGGGCGCCGTGCAGGGCGTCCACCGCCAGCACCACGGCCGCGGCCGTCCAGGTGGTCCGCTCCACCGGCCACCGCACCCCGTCGGTGAGCACCAGCCCGGTCCAGTACGACCCGTCCGCCTCCCGCAGGTGCTGCATGGCCGAAACCATCTCCTCGGCGGCGTCCCGGTCACCGACCGCGTGCAGGGACAGGGCCAGCTCGCACGTCTCCGCCCCGGTCACCCACGGCCGGTCGGACACGCAGCGGGCACCCCGCCCCGGCACCACGAACTCGTCCCACCGGCCGCGCAGCCGCTCACGCGCCGGTTCGCCACGCAGCGCCCCGCCCAGCACCGGGTAGTACCAGTCCATCGAGAACCGGTCCTTGTCCGCGAACGCCACCGGATGCCGCCGGATCGTGTGCCCGAGCAGGTCGGCGGCCAGCTCCCAGTCCGGCTGCGGCTCACCCAGCCGCCCGGCGATCGCCGCCGCGCAGCGCAGCGCCTGATACACGCTGGAGTTGCCGGTCAGCAGCGCCACCCGGTCCGGGAGGCCGTCCGGGCCCACCGCCCACCAGATCTCGCCACCCGGCCCCTGACAGCCGACCGTGAAGTCCACCGCCCGGCGCACCGTCGGCCACATCCGCTCCAGGAAGGCGTCGTCGCCGGTGCACAGCCAGTGATGCCAGGCGCCGACCGCCACGTACGCCGCATGGTTGGTCTCCGCGGTCGCGTCAGCGACCACGTCACCCGCCTCGTAACGTGCCGCCCACGAACCGTCCGGCCGCTGCGTGCGGCGCAGCCAGTCGTAGGCGGCCTCCGCCTTCGCGTTCTCCCCGCCCACGTCCAGCGCCATCGCGGCCTCGACGTGATCCCACGGATCGAGCTGCCCGCCGGAGAACCACGGGATGGCCCCGGACGGCTCCTGCTCGGCGGCGATGCTGGCGACCGTGGCGAGAACGTCGTCGGTGCTGAGCACTCCCGCCAGGTCAGGCAGCGACACTCGCGGCCACCTCCTCCTTACGGAGGTAGATCACCACGCTCTTTCCGATCAGCGGGTTGAGCGCCTGCTCCAGCACCCGGGTCAGCGCCGGCCGGTCCACGATGTCCCAGACCAGCAGCTTGTGGTACGCCCGGGTCGGCGCGGCGTCACCGATCGCGCACTTCAACCACCAGTACGGGCTGTGCAGCGCGTGCGCGAACCCGTTGCCGGTCACGGTCAGCCCCGCGTCCCGCAGCCGGCCGGACAGCTCGTCCTCCTTGTAGATGCGGACGTGACCACCCTCGTTCGCGTGGTACTCGTCGGACAGCGCCCAGCACACCCGCTCCGGCAGCCAGCGCGGCACCGTCACCGCGGCCAGCCCGCCCGGCTTGAGCACCCGGGTCAACTCGGCGATCGCCGTCACGTCGTCCGGAATGTGCTCCATCACCTCCGAGGCGATCACCCGGTCGAAACTGGCGTCCGGAAACGGCAACGCCAGAAGATCTCCGCGTACGGTGGTGGCGCTCGCCGCGGCCGGCGCCTCCCCGGCCATGTCCATGGCCGCGCACCACTGCCGGGTGGTGCCCAGATCCTTCTCACTGAGGTCCAGCGCGACGACGTGTGCGCCGCGCCGGTACGCCTCGAAGGTGTGCCGGCCCTCGCCGCAACCCAGATCGAGCACCCGCATCCCCGGACGCACGTCCAGCCGGTCGTAGTCGACGGTCAACATGTTGTTCCCCTTACCTGCCCTTCGCGGCGATCGCGTCGGCATACCACTGCGCGGTCCGTACCGCCGTGTGCCGCCACGTGAAGTTCTCGACCGCACGGCGGCGGCCTTCAGCGCCCAGCCTGCGGCGCAGGTCCTCGTCGTCGAGCAGCCGCCCGATCGCGGCGGCCAGCGCCCCCGCGTCTCCCGGCGGCACATGCAGCGACGCCAGCCCGTCCGGCCCGGCGACCTCCGGCAGCGCGCCCGCGGTGGTCACCACCAGCGGCACCCCGCACGCCATCGCCTCCACGGCGGGCAGCGAGAAACCCTCGTACCGGGAGGGCACCGCCGCGACCGTTGCTGACCGGAAAAGATCAGCCAGATCGTCATCACTGATCCCGGAGACGAACCGCACCACCCGATCGAGCCCGAGCCGCGCGATCGCCCGGGCGGCGGCCCCCTCCGGCCGCGCCGACCCCACGACGACCAGCTTGACGTCGCGCTCGGCGCGCAGCTTGGCCACCGCCTCGATCAGCTCACTGAGCCCTTTGAGTGGTACGTCCGCGCTGGCCACGGCCACGATCCGCCCCGCCTTCGAGCCGATGCCCGGCCTCTCTCCGGCTGGCGCGCCGAACGTGCCCGTCTCTTCTTCGGATGCCGTGCTGAACGTGCCCGGTTTCTCTCCAGTTGCCGTGCTGAGCGCGCCGGTTCCCGGCCGATCCCCGGACGCCGTGCTGAACGCCTCTTCTCTGGGAACCGGGCTGAACGTGTCGGTGTCGACACCGACGCCGATCACCCGCAGCCGCTCGGCCCGCACCCCGAAGGCATCGACGATCTCGTCCCGCGCCGCCCCGGAAACCGTGGTCAGCCAGGGCAGACGCCGGGCCACCCGCCCCTGCATCCGGGTGAACGCATACCACCGCCGCAACGACATCCGCCGCTTCCAGTCCGGCGCGGCGGCCAGTTCGAGATCACGGTCGACGGTGATCGGATGGTGGATCGTCGCCACCACCGGCGTCCCCGACCGGCTCAGCGGCAGAAGCCCGTACCCGAGGCACTGGTTGTCGTGCACGACATCGAACTCACCGGCCCGCCCCCGCAGATGCCGCCACGCTCGAAGCGAAAACGTCAACGGCTCCGGGAACGCCCCCGTACACATCGCCGCCCACTCGAGAGCATCGATGCTGTCCTTGAACTCGGACCACGCCGGCGTCCGAAACGGATCAGGCTCACGGTAGAGATCGAGGCTGGGCAGCTCGGTGAGCCGCACCCCTTCATCGAGCACCGGCAGCGGCGGCCCCGAGATCACCTCAACGTGGTGACCCAACGCGACGAGTTCCCGGGACAGGTGCCGGACATAGATCCCCTGACCCCCACTGTGCGGTTTGCTCCGATAAGACAGCAGGGCGATGCGAAGCGGCTCGGAGATCACCCGATGACCCTAACGAGCGATCACCAGCCTCCCGACATGGGGATTCGATCTTCAAAACCAAACCCCGGCCCTCCCCGGTACGCCCACCCGAACCGTCCCCCGAAATTGGCATACCTCCACCGCCCTCACACCACCCCCAGCCACCGGCATCACCGCCGTCGCTCGTCGCCAGTCGCGCTCGTCGCCAGTCGCGCTCGTCGCCAGTCGCGCCTGTCGCTCCCGTCGCCCGCCTGTCGCTGCGCCGGTCAGTTGCACCTGTGGTCGGTCGCTCACCGTCCGTTGCCGGTCGTGTCAGTCGCGCTCGCTGCCCGCCTGTCGCGCCGCCCCTCGCTCGTCGCGCTCGCTGCGCCCGCCAGCCGGCTATCCGAGCGGGGCGTCGCCGGTTGGGCCGAGGTCACCGGCCGTCGTCGCCGGTGGCCGCTCGTCAACCAATGGGCGCCGTTCCACCAGCCCGCCACCCGCGTGCGGCGATGCCGGTGCTCCTGTTCGTTCAGACGCCGGGCCGGTGGTCACGGCCGTTCAGCGCCCATCATTCGGGTACGACCGTCGCCGGTGCCGTGCTCGACGGGAGCCCTTGCGAGGCGGTCGATGGCTCGCGACGGCCGCCTACAGTGCCGCCCCACGACGAGTCAGCGGAACGTCCACCTCTGGTTGTTGCCGCCCACACACGTGGTGACCACGACGGCGCGGGCCGGCTGGGCTCCCGAGTGGGGATCGGTGAGGCACTGCCCGTTCGAGACGTTGCGCAACACCCCGTTCTCGAACAGCTGCCACTGCGCAGTGGTTCGGGTGTCGCAGCGGGTGAGATGCACGGTGCCGTCACCCACCAGGTAGGCGCACATGTCCAGGACCTCGAGGGTGCGATCCGCATTGAGTTGCCACCGCTGCGGGCTGGTGCCGTTGCAGTCGTCGACGTGGACCTCCTGGTTGTCCTCTGCGGAACCGCCCCGCAGGTCCAGGCAGAGTCCGTTGCCGGTGACGAGGAGGCCGTTCCCGGTCGCGACCGAACTGGGCAGAAGCGAGATCGGCGGAGCCGGAGCCTCGGCCGATTTCGAGACGCTGGGCGCTGCCGAGGCGGTGGCATTCACCGCCGACCCCGTAGCCGATCGACTCGGGCTCCTCGGGGCGGTCGGAACGGCCCCTCCGCCATCGTCGCCACCGTCGCCGGCGTTCGAGTTCTCCTCCGGGCTCTCCTCGGTAGCGACACTCGCCGAGTTAACAGGCCCCACCGCGGCCGGCAGTGACTGATCGGGCATGGACATCCAGCGTTCCTGCCCCTCACCCGGCCGGAACAGTGCATAACCAGCGACGGCCGCGACCGCCGCGACCCCGGCGCCGATCAGTAGAAGCGGCCGGACCCGCCGCTGCTCCCCGGCGTCGGAGTCATCGGTCTCCCCAGCCGACACGATCGGCAACAACTGCGTAGGTGGATCCTCTGGCGCCCGCTGAGCCGGCCAGGTCGCGACTGACGGCGCTGATTCGTCGTGGTCCCCATCCGGCAGAACGAACGGACGCACCAACAACGGATCACGATCGTTGCCCCGATCATCGCCCACTTGGCGTTGCCACCCTCCGGTCGAGCACCGGTGACCCAACTTACCGCCATTCAGCCACCGCCGTGGGGCCCGATTCGGCCGATGCGAGTCGCCCTGCATCACGCTGGCCGCCCACTCAGGCCGCTTCGCCTTCCCCACGGCGAAAAGCTCACGTCGGCCCGGCCCCGCCAACCTGCGTGAACCCGGACCGTGTCGTGCTGCCCCGCGTGAGGCACGCCGCGTCATGTCCGGCCCCGCCGCCCCGGTAGCCCCCGCTCCCGCACCTGGCCCCTGTCCTGCTGCTCCCGGTCCCTCTCCCCGGCCCCTGTCCTGCTGCTCCCGGTCCCTCTCCCCGGCCCAGGTCCTGCTGCTCCGGGTCCCGCTTCCGCTCCCTGGTCCCTGTCCTGCTGCTCCCGGCCCCTCCGGTCCCTCTCCCCGGCCCAGGTCCCGCTGCTCCCGGGTCCGCTTCCGCTCCCTGGTCCCGGGGCGGCTGCTCGCTGTCCAGGTCCCTGGCCCCAGGCGTGTGTCCGCTGCCCGGCGGCCATCCGCTTTGGCCGATCTTGTTCGGCTGGCTGTGGGTGCTGTCTCGAAGCGCTTGAGAAAGCAACCACAGCCGGCCGGTAGCACCCAGTTGGCGTTCACCGCTGTCTCGTCGGCGTTGAGACGGCACTGACGACCAACCGGCCCAGACCAGCCGCTATCCGCACAGTCCCGGCCCCTGGGTCGTGCTGCGCCCGGGCCTTGGAACCCCCCGGTGTGGTGCCCTGTGGTGTCCAGGGCGTGGGTGCCCCGGGCCGTGGAGCCCGGGGCAGCGCCGAAATCAGGCTTTCCAGAACGGGCGCTTCTTCTCCGGCTTGCCGGCGGCGAACGCCTCCAGGACCCGGAGCGCGGCCGCCCACCTGTCCTCGAGGGACGAATCCCCGCGGAGGACACCGATCAGGTCGCGCACGGCGGTGAGCTCGGCATCGGTCAGCGGGTCGATCAGCACGGCGAGACGGCTGGCCAGGTCGTCGAGCAGATCGCGGCGGTCAAGAGCAGGCTGTTGGGCCGCCTCGCGGAGCCGCGCGACCTCGATCGCGGCCAGTTCCCGGAGTTCGTCGACCGACATGCCGGCGCTCTGTGTGGACCGTAGCGAACGGGCACGCCCGCCATGTCCGATCGCGGCCGGTGGGCCGGAGGGACGCCGCGGCCGGGCGAAGGCACGCGCTGGCTGCGCCAGTTCGGTGCTGTCGGCTGCCTCCTCGGCGGCACCTCCGGCGACTTTCGGTGCGGCGAACGGTGATGCTCCGGCCGGTGCGGCGCCCCCGACCGGCGCCCCGGACGTCGGTACCGCGCTGCCCGGCGCCCCGCCATACGGACCCTGCGCACGCTGTGGCGCGAACGCGGGCCGGGCGGGGGCGGGCGCGACGGGCGGCGGCAGCGGCGGCATGGCACCCGGAGCTGCGGGCGCCGCCTGGTCGGGGAACGGCGACGAGGCGGCTGCGATGTATTGGGGCATCGGCGCCGCGGGTGCCGGGTTCTCCCAGCCGGACGGCATCTCGACCGGCTGGGTGACCCTGCGGTTGTGACCGCCCTCGTTCACCACACGCTCGTCCACCGCGATGTAGGAGGTGAACCGGCAGAGAACCCCGAACCGCAGTGAGGTGCCGAGGATCTCGGGCTCCAAAGAGTGGTTGCCGGCCGCATACGCATCCTCGAGATCGCGAAGCCGGGCCCGTGCCCAGACCGAGGTGACCGCCGGCTCGGCACTGGACTGGACCGGAACCGCCGTCCGGAACTCCTGGTCGTCGCGAGTCCGCCCAGTGACCGTGAGCGCGCCCTCGACGGCTCCGGTGAACCGGCCGGTGATGATCAGCGGGACTCCGGGGTAGAGACCTGGCAGGCGAGCGGGGGTGCGGGTCCCGTCGACCGGAGTGAAGCCGTCGCCGGTGACCGCGAGACCCGTGACGACCGGGGCGCCGATGCGGCGGTGGATCTGCTCCATCGCCTCGTCGAGCCGGTCCTCGCTCTCCACCAGCTCGGCCCGGCCCGCGCCGAGCGCGGCGAGCCGGCCGAGGAATCCGGCGTTCACGGCACGGTCGATGCCGATGGTGTGCACCCGGATCGTGCCGATGAGAGGCGCCACCTGCTTGACGATCTGGTCCTCGTTGCCGACCTGGCCGTCGGTGACCAGCACCAGAACACGGTCACGGCCGGGGCTGTCGGAGAGCATCGCGAGGGCGGCGGTGAGGGGCTTGAGCAGCTCGGTGCCACCACGGGCCTGGGCGCGGGCCAGGTGTTCGACGGCCCGGTACCGATGGCGGTCGGTGGCTTCGGCGAGGCCGGGTCCGAGGTCGGCCGGCTGGTCGACCTCGTGGTCGAAAGTGAGGACGGCGAAACGGTCGCCGGCGGTCAGGGTGTCGACGACCCGGGCCGCGGCCCGCCGGGCGGCCACCATCTTCCAGCCGCCCATGCTGCCGGAGCGGTCGAGCAGGAGCACCACGTCCTTCGGCCGGGGTGCTGTGCCGGCCTCCGGCGGGAGAACCACGAGCTGGTAGGTGCCCTGATCGCCGTCCTCGTCGGGGACGGCGACCGCGGACTCACCGCCGGCGGAGTAGGCGAGCCGGAGCACGAAGTCGCGGTCGGCCCGCTCGCCGGCGTCGATCCGCAGCGTTCCGCCGTGGTCGGTGACGGTGTGCAGGCTGGACCGGACCTCGCCGAGCTCGAGCCCGGCCGCATCGATGTCGACCGTGAGGGACAGGCGTAACGGGTTGGGGAAGCCCGGCAGGAGAACCGGTGGGGAGATCCGGGACGCGTCGGGCACATCACCGGTGTCGGCCTGCTGGCCCTCACCGGTGTAGGGCCCCGGCAGAGGGTGGCCGGGGATGTATCGCGGTGCCACGACCAGCGGGAAGCGGAAGGTCGCGGCGCCGTCCTCATACGGCAGCGGGCCGACCAGTCGCAGCCGCACCGTGACCCGCTCGCCGGGCAGGATGTTGCCGACCCGCATGGTGAAGACGTCCGGGCGCTCCTCCTCGGCGATCGACGCCCGCTGGCCGGCCGCGATCGCCTGGTCGTACTGCTCTCGGGCGGCACCGCGCTCACGCAGCTCGGCGGTGACGGTGCGGTCGGCGGCGGTCATCGTCATGCCGGTCACCGCGGCCCGGTCGGGCAGGGGGAAGACATAGGTCGCCTCGAGCGCGGTGTCGTGGGAATTGACGAACTCTGTGGTCAACTCGGTGCGCACGAGCAGCCCGCTGATCGAGGCCCGAACGTCGAGGCGGTCCAGCGGAAGGTTTCCGCGGTCGGTCCGCAATGTGCCGAGGCCGGCGTCCGGCATGGTCCGGTGGCGCTCCAGCTCGGCGGGTCCCATCGGGTTCACTGAAATGATCATTCGCTTCTCCCATCGGTGAGCCCGCGTGCCGCGAGCAGGTCGAGCAGGGGACTGGCAGCCGCGGCGATCTCGTCGCGGTCGACCTCGGTGACATGGCGGGGCAGCAGCAGGATCACGCCCCCGCCGAGAGGCACCCCGGTCACCAAGGTCTGTGGGTGGTGAGCCGGTGGCGGTGCCGACTCCACCTCCAGAGCGGCGACGGCCTCGGCCAGCGCCCTGCGGGCGGATCCGGGAGCCGGCTCGGGATCGGCGGGAACGGCCTTCCAGAAGTCGGGACGGGCCGGAGAGGGCGCCGCGGCGGCCGGGACCTCCAGCAGGCTCCCGGGGATGCGCGCCACCTCGGCCAGTGTCTCCTCCGAGGCTCCGGACAGCTCCTCCTGGATCTCGGCGAGAGTGCGCCCGGAGGCTTGCCGTCGCTTGATCGCCACCAGTTGCAGGAGGTGGCGGGGCCCGTAGAGAACGGTGCGCCCCCGTGTGCCGAGAGGCCGGTCGACCAGGCCGATCGTCGTATACCACCGGATCGACCTGCGGTCGGGCAGCTCCCGGACGCGGCCGTTGGGGGCGCCCGGGTACTCCGCGGCGAGCGCCGCGCTGACCCGCTCGACCAACTGCTCCATCGTCCACATGTCCTGAGAATGACACTGTCATCGTGACAGTGTCAATGGCATGATGGCGGGCGGAGCGAGACGGCCGGCGGCCGAAGGAGGGAGCACCATGAACGGGGACGCGCTGCTGGGCGGGTTGCGGCTGGTGAATCTGTCACACGTCAACGACCCGGCGAGGGTGAGCGTGTATCCGGGCGATCCGCCACCCCGTCTGGAGACCGTGTCCCGGCTGGAGCCGGACGGGTTCTATCTCCAGACGGTGTTCGCGGGCGAGCACACCGGCACGCATTGGGGAGCGCCCGGCCACTTCACGCCGGGTGGGCTGCTCGCCGACGAGCTGACCCCGGAGGATCTGTTCCGGCCGGCAGTCAAGATCGACGTACGGCGCCGGTGTGCCGCCGATCCCGGCTATGCGGTGACCGTCGCCGACCTGGAGGAGTGGGAGCAGGGGCACGGCCGCATCCCCGGCGACTCGTTCGTGGTGCTCTGGACCGGCTGGGAGGAACGTTTCGGCACCGAAGCGTTCCTGCCGCATCCGGGGTTCGCGCCGGAGGCCGTGCAGTGGCTGACCGGCACCGGCCGGCTGGGCGAGCGGGGTGGAACGGGGACGGACGCGTTCAGCCCCGACGTCAGTGCCGACACGACCTTCACCGTCTCCCGGATGGTCTACCGGCGCAGACGGATCAGTCTCGAGGTGCTCGCCAATCTTGCGAGTCTGCCCACCACAGGAGCCTGGGCGCTCTGTGGCGGGCAGATCAACAAGGCCGGTTCCGGGTCGACCGCCCTGATCTACGGGGTGCTTCCGCCGTCCTGATTCCCAGCGGCGGGCTGATAGGGCTCGCCATCGACCCTCAAGGTGTAGGGGGCGTAATGAGTGACCGTGCCGGTGGGCTCGTCGTAGGAGATCACCGCGACGACCTTCGGGTAGTGGCGGACCCTGTCCTGACGTGCCAGCGGGACCACTTTGGCCTTGGCGGTGTCGAGGCCGACCAGGGACACGTGCCAGTCGAAGACCGGCGTGGGGTGCACCTGGGTCGGGGACTTCCAGCCCTCGAGCGTGCCGGTGGCCACCTCAGTGGCGCCGACCTTGACCTCGGAAAGGTGCCAGCCACCGATGTTCACAGCGCTGTCGCTGACATAGCGGAAGCCCAGGAGCACCTGCTTCCCGGCGTAATCCTTGAGGTCGTAACTCAGGGTGGCGTCCGTGGCCTTGCCGGTGATCGCCGGGCCGAGGGGCCCTTTGACCGTGCGGTCGCCTTCGAGCATCTGGTAGGTCTTGCCGCCATCGGCCGAGACCATGACGTATCCGTAGTCGAACCGATCCTCCAGGCCGTAGGTGGTCTTGAAACGCAGGACGGCATCGGTCTGCGGGACGTCGACGGAGCGCACCGCGGCCTCGTCGGTGTCCGGGGCGTTGCCGGAGAAGAGCTTCCCCGCGTCCAGCGTCCAGGCCAGCGGGGTCGGCGGAAGGGTCTTCGCGCCGTCGAAGCTGATCTTCCGCCATCCGCGTGGCAGTCGGACGTAATCGGCGCCGTTGGGCGGCGCACCCGCCGATCCGTAGGCGGAGGGGCTGTCGAGGTTCACCGTCGAGTGCACGCTCGCCGAGGTCACCCGGTCCCGGGGCGCGCCCCTGAGGATGCTGCCCGCTTCGTCGGTCACCTTGTCGACCAGCGTCATGACCTGGAAATCGTGCAGGACATCGTAGAGTTTCGTCCCGCTGGGCAGTGCCGCAGCGATCGCGTCCAGGCCGTGGTTCTCCTTGTCCTGGTGCAGTTTGGAGTGGAAATCCGCCCCGAAACGGTCGCTCAGGTAGAGCATCAGCTGGTAGCTCTGGCCGTAGTCGGCGAGCAACTCGTCCGGCGTACCCTCGGTCCAGAGGTTCAGCGAGTTCGCTGGGCCGCCGCAGTCGCGCGGGTTCGGATTGAAGTCGGTCTTGACGTTGCCGAAACCCTGGTAGCAGACGATGTGGTTGTCGAAACCGCGGTGGTAGACGCCGATTTTCGCGTCCACATAACCGGTCAGCGTCTGGGCGTAGTCGGCGAGACCTTCACTGATCCAGACTTCCTCGTCCGGGTCGGTGTAGTAGCTGAGCAGGTGCTGCCACTCGTGGGCGAAGGTCGACTCGTACATCCGGGGCCGGGCCGGGCGGCTGACGCACACGTCGTCGTTGGGCTCATGCTTGGGATCCGCGCCGGTGCGATGCTCCCAGTCGTAGGCGTCGATCGTGATCACGTTGCGGTCGAAGAGCTCATTGAGCTGCTCGGAGAAGAAGCCCGAAACGTAGGTCTGATGCGCCGGGAAGTCGTAGTAGTTGTCGTCGCGGATGTTGTCGACCAGTGTGACGGTCCGGTTGCCCGTGCCGGTGAAATCGCCCGGCAGGCCGGGGTTCGCGCCGCTCCGGTCCGGCGGAGTGCTGAACGCCTTGGTCTCGCGAGGGTAGATGACCTCGTCGAACTCGTGAATCAGCCCGGTGACCTGGGCGTCGGTGATCTCGGTGGAGTCCTTGCGGCAGTCGTTCTCCGGGAAGGCGATGTCCTTCGCGACCCAGACCTCGATGTGCTCCCCGACGCCGCGCAGTGTGTAGTCCTTGCGGTAGACGTCGCCGTCGATCTCGTTGAGGCCGGCCCAGCTGCGGACCGTGCCGACCGGTGGGGTCTGCACGGCGATCCGCGCGCTGGGCCGTGGCTCGTAACTGGCGGCCGGGAGCGGCTCACCGTCGAAGGTGAGCCGGTCCAGATCCGGTTCCCGCGTCTCCATCTGGAACGGATCACGAAATCCGGACGGGGTGGGCTGCGGGACGGTCAGTGGCGTGGCCGGTGCCGGGACCGTGAATAACGGGATAGAAGCCGTTATTGCTGCGAAGGTGGCAAATAGGGTACGCGTCACGTCTCGGCACGCTACCGCTGATCGCCGGATCGTGATGCCAACACCGGCCGTTGTGGATCAGGAAACCTCCCGGCGGAGCACACGAATGGTGCCCAGGGCCAGCGGGAGCCCCACCCAGACCCCGACCGAGACAGCCAGCCGGGCCCACTCTCCGGAAGTCATGTCCGGCTCCGTCAGGGCCTGCGAGGTGACATTGAGATCCAGCCACTCGGCCGCATCACCAAGGCCCTTGATGGTTTCCCCCAGAATCGTCCAGACCGTCGGAAGGGCGAAGTAGATGACGATCGCCAGCGGCGAGTTCAGCAGGAGCGCGCCGAACGCGACACCCATCAGTACGAAGATCACCTGGAGGAGCAGGCTCTGCCAGATCAGCGAGGAATCCAGGGACCACGACCCGTCGCCGCCGAGGGCCGAGGCCAGCACGTTGGCCCCGGCTGCCAGAACGGCGGTCGCAGCCGTGGCGGCGATCGCGATCAGGATGGCCGCGGCGATCTTCGCGAGCAGGACCCGGCCACGAGCCGGCACCAGGGTGAAAGTGGCCAGCGCGCTGCGCTGCGACCATTCGCTGGTCACCGAGAGGATGCCGAGCACCGGCAACAGCACCGACGACGGGAGCAGGCCGAAGGAGTACAGCGCACTGAACGTCTGCTCCTCGTCGGGAGCCCACCCCAGCAGGACCGCCGAGGTGGCGGCGGTGGCCAGGCCGATCACGATCAACAGCCAGGACCCGGCCCGGGTGTCGGCGAGTTTACGCAGCTCCACGACGGTGAGCCGGGTCAGCGGGATGCGTCCGGTCGCGGCCGCCGCGGGGGCGGCCGGCGCGGTGGAGACGGGCACGGTCGCGGTCATCGGGAAACCTCCTGAGCCTGGGCGATCACCGGCGCGACACCTGCGGCCGGGACGACGTGAACAAGCGGGCCGGCGGCCGGCATGGCGTGCGAGAGCGGGGAATCGGTTCGGGCAGCGGAGACGAGCGGGCGCGAGGGCCCGGGCCGGCGTGCGACCGGGGCTGTGGAGGCGAGGGGAGGTGAAGCCGGAAATGCGGGTGTGGGACCGCTCACCGGGCTGCCGCTCCGGTCTCGGTGCCCGCGGTGAGCCGCAGGAACATCTCCTCCAGCCCGCCCGCGCCGGCCGGGCGCAGTTCCAGCAGCACCACGCCGGCGGCCGCGGCGGCCGGACCGATGGTCTGCGGTTCGGACGGGACCAGGACGCTGCCGTCCGCCGTTCGGGTGCCGGTCAGCCCCATTTGCTGGAGCAGCGCCTCGAGTGCCGCCGGATCCGACGCCCGGACCAGTGTTCCGGCAGCGCCGAGCAGGTCCTCCTTGTCGCCCTCGACAAGGATGCGACCGTTACCGATCACCACCAGACGGTCGGCGATCACCTCCACCTCCCGCAGCAGGTGGGAGGAGAGCAGGACCGTGCCGCCCCGATCGGCGAAGTCGCGCAGCAACCCCCGCATCCAGTGGATGCCCTCGGGGTCCAGGCCGTTGGCCGGCTCGTCGAGGATCAGCACCGCCGGATCGCCGAGCATGGCGTAGGCGAGACCGAGGCGCTGGCGCATGCCCAGGGAGTAGGCCCGGATCCGTCGTTTCGCGGATGCTCCGCCGAGCCCGACCCGCTCCAACCGGGCGGACACCCGGTGGGTGTCCAGGCCCATGGTGAGCGCCGCGAGCGCCAGGACCTCGCGGCCGGTCCGTCCGGCGTGCTGGGCGGACGCGTCGAGCAGGACGCCGACGTGACGTCCCGGGTTGCCGAGCCGCCGGTAGGGGACCCCCGCCACAGTGGCCCGCCCGGAGGTCGGCGGCGTGAGACCGCAGATCATGCGCATCGTCGTGGACTTGCCGGCGCCGTTGGGCCCCAGAAAGCCGGTCACCGTCCCCGGCTCGCAGATGAACGACACATCGTCGACCGCGCGCTGCGCCCCGTACGCCTTCGTGAGGTTCTCGACCGAAATCATGTGACCCAGCGTGCGGGCCGGGTGGTGCCGGTCGCTTCGGCCGACGGTCGATGTCCGCGAACCTTCGTCGATATCGGCACTACGACTTTGGTCGGTATCGGCCGATGGCGGCCCGCCCGTAGAGTCGGCCACGTGGGGAGATCGCCGACGGAGTATCGCTGGTTGTGGCCGTCGGCGCTGGCCGCGGACCCGTCCGGACCGCTGCCCGCCCGTCGTTCCGCGCGCGACTGGATGGTCGACGTGCACTGCTTCGTCCTCGCGTTCGGCTTCACCATCCTGATCACCAACGACCTGGTCGGACCCGATCCTTCGACGGCGGTCGAGTGGCTGGGCATGTCGACGTGGTCATCGATGACGGACGGTGTGGTCAGCGCCGTCGCCGCGTTCGGCCTGTGGTGGCGGCGCAGATTCCTGATGCCGTTGGCGATCTTCGTCGGTCTGCTGTCGTTCGTCTCGATCGCCAGCTGGATGACCCAGCTGATCATGGTGTTCACCGTCGCGGTGCATCGCCGGTTCGGGATCATGGCCGCCTACATGAGCCTCACCGTGGTGGGGAACGCAGTTTTCGCCCTGATGCGGCCCGAAATCGGCGTCACCCACTGGGAGACGTTCGGCTGGGGTGTGGCGATGGCGACGATCGCGGCGCTGTGGGGGATGCTCGTTCGGTCTCGGCGGCTGCTGATGCTCACCTGGCGGGAGCGGGCCGAACGCGCCGAGGCCGAACAGCAGCTGCGCGTCAGCCAGGCACGAGCGCTGGAACGCACCCGGATCGCCCGCGAGATGCACGATGTCCTGGCACACCGGATCTCCCTGCTCAGCCTGCACGCGGGGGCGCTCGAGTTCCGGCCCGGCGCGCCACCGGAGGAGATCGCCGGGGCCGCCGCCGTGGTTCGCGCCAACGCGCATCAGGCGTTGCAGGATCTGCGGACGGTGATCGGCGTGCTGCGGGCCGGCCAATCCGACGAGCAGCAGGCCCCGGAACGGCCACAACCCACCCTCAGCGCGCTGCCCGCCCTGGCCGACGAGTCCCGGGCCGCGGGCAACCGAGTACGGCTGGAGCTGACGATCGACCCCGAGACCGTGCCGGTCGCGGCCGGGCGGGACGCGTACCGGATCATCCAGGAAGGTCTCACCAACGTGCGCAAGCATGCCCCCGGAGCCAGCGTGCATGTCGTGGTCGGCGGCGAAGCCGGCGACGGCATGACCATCGGGATCCGCAACCCGATGCCGGTCACCGTCCCAGCCGCGCCCATCCCCGGGACCGGAGTGGGCCTGATCGGTCTCGGCGAGCGTGCCCGCCTCGCCGGTGGGCGGCTCACCCATGGCCGGGACGGCGACCACTTCATGCTCACCGCGTGGCTGCCGTGGCCGGCATGAGCGAGCTTGCGAGCGAATCATCAGGCTCAGTCTTGAACTCATGGCGGCGCCGGAGCGAAGCGGAGGCGACGGCATGAACGCGGTACGGGTGCTCATCGTCGACGACGACCCGCTGGTCCGGGCCGGACTGACGATGATCCTCTCCGGGGACGAGGAGGTCGCCGTGGTGGGCCAGGCCGCGGACGGCGCGGAGGTTCCGGCCGCCGTCGCCCGGCACCGGCCCGACGTCGTCCTGATGGACATCCGCATGCCCGGCGTCGACGGGCTGGCCGCCACCGAGGCGCTGCGCCGCCGGCCCGGCGCTCCGGAGGTGCTGGTGCTGACCACGTTCGACGCCGACGAGTTCGTGCTGCGGGCGTTGCGGGCCGGAGCGAGCGGCTTCCTGCTCAAGGACACCCCGCCCGGGCAGATCCGGGAGGCGGTGTTGCGGGTCGCCCAAGGGGAGGCGACCCTGTCTCCAAGCGTCACCCGGCAACTGATCGCGCACGTCGCGGCCGGTGTTCCACCCGAGCGCAGCCGGGCCGTGGACCTGCTGGACCGGTTGAGCCCACGCGAACGGGAAGTGGCGATGGCGGTCGCTCAGGGGTGCTCCAACGCCGAGATCTCCGCCGCGCTGTACTTGTCGGTGGCCACGGTGAAGGCGCACGTCTCACGAGTGCTCACCAAACTCGACCTCAACAACCGTGTGCAGGTGGCTCTTCTGGTCCACGACGCCGGTCTCGCCTGAGGGAAGCCCGGCCGGTGACTCGACCGGATGACCCGACTCGATCGGGTTCAGGCGGAAGTCACTCGAAAAGCGAGTGCTTGCGGCCACCCTCAGCGCGCGCACGTGCCCGACGGCGCAACTGGATCACCATGATGTCGCCCGCCGCGAACACCGCCCAGGCGGCCAGCAGCCAGCCCGGAAGCGTCCAGCCCGCGCGGAAGAGCAGCACCGACAGAACGGTGCACACCACCAGACCGAACAGAGCCAGAACCAGCCTCAGATTGAGAGGACTGTACGGCTCCTCGACCGTTCCGCGACGGCCCCGGGGTTGCGCTCCGATGGGCATCACGGCAATCTACCCAACCTTGCGAAAGCGGAAACACGAACCCGCAACTCGGCATCAAGATCGAATTTTCTCTATATCGCTCGTCCGTTGTGGAGGACATGATGGAGGGCGGTCATCGATTCACCATCGATTCGACACGGGAGGCGCCATGTCCCAGCCGGAGCGCAAGCTCGGCACGTGGCCGATCTTCGTCATCGCGGTCTCCGCCATGACACCGCTCACCGTCGTGGCCGGCGCCCTGCCGCTGGGTTACGGCTCAGTCGGTGAGAAGGGCATCCCGGTGGCGTACATGCTGGTCGCCGCGGTGCTGGGGATCTTCACGGTCGGGCTGGCCGCGATGGCCAGACACGTGCCCAACAGCGGCGCCTTCTACGCGTACGCGTCGATCGGCCTTTCCCGGCCGGCCGGTGTGGGCACCGCCTTCGTGGCGCTGCTCGCCTACAACGCGATGCAGATCGGTCTCTACGGCGCTTTCGGCGTGGCGGCGCACAATGCGTTCGCGATCTTCGGGCTGGAGATCTCGTGGATCGTCTGGGCGCTACTCGGCTGGGCCGTGATCGCCGCCCTCGGCCGCCTCGACATCGACCTCAACGCCCGGATCCTCACCGTTCTGGTCTGCGCCGAGGTGCTGGTCGTCCTGATCTTCGACGCGGTGATGATCGGCAACCCGGCCGGTGGCACGGTCACCTTCGACACCCTCAACCCCGGCCTGATCGCCAGCGCCGGCGGGGTGTCGCTGCTGGTCGCGGCAATCGCCGGCATGGTCGGGTTCGAGGCCCCTCTGGTGTACGCGGCGGAGGCACGCGACCCACGCCGCACCGTGGCCCGCGCCATCGCTCTGACCCTGCTGGTCGCGGCGGTGCTCTACGGCGGCACGGCCTGGGCCATGTCGGTCGCAGCCGGCCCGGACCAGATCGTCGTGGTCGCCGGCGCGCACCTCAACGACCTGTTCTTCTTCCTGCCCGAACCCTACCTGCCGACGGTGCTCGTCGATCTCGGCCGGATCTTCTTCGCCACCAGCCTGTTCGCCGCGATGCTCGCCTTCCACCACACGGTCGCCCGCTACGGCCTGACCGTCGCCCGCGAGGGCGTCCTGCCGCGCGGCCTCGCACGTACCCGTGACGGGGTGCCGGTCGCCGCCTCGCTCGCGCAGTCCGTCCTGGCACTCGCCGCCTTGCTGATCTTCGCGGTGGGGGTCTGGAACCCGACGATCGACCTGTTCCTCTTCGGTACCGTCTCCGGCGGTCTCGGCGTGCTCATCCTGATGACCATCGCCTCGATCGCGGTGGTCCGCTACTTCCGCCGCAACCCGAACGGCGAGACCACCTGGCGCCGTGCGGTGGCGCCGTGGATCGCCGCGGTCTTCCTGTCGATCGTGCTGCTGCTCAGCATCGCCTTCTTCAGTGAGCTCCTGGACAGCGACAACATCCTCAAGATCTGGTCACCGACGCTGCTGTTCCTGGCCGCCTTGATCGGCGGCGTCGTCTGGGGTCGCAAACTGCGCCAAAACCACCCCGAGGTGTACGCGGTGATCGGCACCGGCCAGCCACCCCTGCCTCCCGGTGAGACCGTGCCGCCCGCCCCCACCGCCCACGAGTTGCGCACCGGCGAGACCTCCCACGCCCCGCGCGATGCTGAGCAGACCGACGACGACACCCCAACCGATGGGGTACGAGCAGCCGAGTCGACCATCGACGAAACGGACGGCGGACAGCCGCTGAGCGACGAGCCGGCCCGCCAGGGTGAGCCGGTGGGCGTGCGTGAGGTGGGGGATGGTCCTGCCGACGATCCCTCCAGGGGAACGACCTCGACGGAGCGGCCCGGCGTGGAGGAGCCGCCAGTGGAGCCGACCGCTGGGTCCGGGGCGGGGGTGGAGTCCGCGGGCGTGGGGGAGCCGCCAGTGGAGCCGGCCGCTGGGTCGGGGCCGGGGGTGGAGTCCGCCGACGTGGACGAGTCGCGGGTGGAGCCGGCCGCTGAGTCGGGGCCGGTAGCGGAGAACGGTGCTACCCCGGCGGCGACGCCACGGCCTGCCCCGCGGAAGAGGGCTCCGCAGAGACGATCGGTGGCCGGGTCCAAAGGGTCCGCGGCTGACGAGACGACAGTGGCGAAGCCGCCGCCCCGCCGATCGTCGCCACGCCCGACGACATCCGCGAGCGGGGGCGGCACTGGAGCCGCTGAACCGGGACCCGCGGCCGAGCCGCCCTCGGGCAACGGGGCGGCCGATTCGGAGCCTGCGGCCCGGGCGCCGCGGGCGGCCCGGACACCCCCGGCTGCGGGCGGTTCGGCATCGCGGTCCCGCGGCACACAGCGCCAGGCTCCTCGGCCGCGCGGGTCACAGGCGCCGGACGAATCTCCGGCGGTAGAGGGCGCTGACGACGACCGCTGATCGGTTCCGGGAGACCTCCGCACGTCGAAGGCCGGGCAGGTCGCTACAGGTCAGGCCAACGCTGGTCGATTGTCATGGGCCGAAGACCGGTGGACGAGTGTCGGCGTGAGGGGACGTGTGGCCGGGCCCGCGGGAGCGTGGCGAGGGCGGGCGGCTGGGAGCGGCGGCAGGAGCGCGGATGGGCAGGCGGCTGGGCGCGGCGGCAGGAGCGCGGATGGGCGGGTGGCTGGGCGCGGCGGCAGGAGCGCGGATGGGCGGGTGGCTGGGCGCGGCGGCAGGTGGGTGAGGGGACGTGTGGCCGGGCCCGCGGGAGCACCGATCTCAGCCCGGCGGGGGCGGCACAGGCTTGACCTGGCAGGTGGTCGCGTGGACTCACGGGAACTGCCGTCTGTGCGGTTGAGGGCGAGGACACGCGTACCGGAAAGGGGGGTCGCTGGTAAGGACGACCCCCCACCTGGCCGGACTGGGAGACGGCTAGGGCTCGGCGTGATGCTGGTTGGGGGCCGGGCGGGCGCGCAGGCTTCCGGCGTGGGCCTTGAGGGACGGGTCGCGACTGGATTTGATCAGGCTGGCGATCGTGGTGACGGTCAGGATGCCGATGATCACGGCTAGCGAGGCGGCGGTGCTCACCTCGGGGACCGACTCGCTGATGGACTTGTGGGCCCAGTGCAGGATCAGTTTGACGCCGATGAAGGCGAGGATCAGCGACAGGCCCGTCGACAGGTAGACCAGGCGGTCCAGTAGGCCCTTGACCAGGAAGAACAGGGCGCGCAGGCCGAGCAGGGCGAAGGCGTTGGCGACGAAGACGATGTATGCCTCCTCGGTCACGCCGAAGACCGCGGGAATGGAGTCGAGGGCGAACAGCAGGTCGGTGCCGCCGATGGCCAGCAGGACCAGGAAGAGCGGGGTGAACATCCGCTTCCCGTCGACGCGGGTGATCATCTTGCCGTCGACGTAGTCGTCGGTGACCGGGAGGAAGCGGCGCCCGGCGCGGACGAGGACGTTGTCGTCGATGCTGGGATCCTCGTCGCGGTGGCGGAAGAGCTGGACCGCGGTGTAGAGCAGGATCAGGCCGAAGATCAGGAACATGAACGAGAACATGCTGAGCAGGGCGGCGCCCAGCGCGATGAAGATGACCCGGAGGATCAGCGCGATGATGATCCCGAAGGTGAGCACTTTCTGCTGGTAGGGCTCGGGTACGGCGAACGTCGACATGATGATCACGAAGACGAAGAGGTTGTCGACGGACAGGCTCTTCTCGACGATGTACCCGGCGAAGTACTGGGTGCCGAAATCCCAGCCGGCGATGCTTCCGAAGACGACACCGAACGCGATCGCGACGGCGATGTAGAAGATTGACCAGGCGGCGGCCTCACGGAAGCCGACGACATGTGGACGAAGCACCCCGAGCGTCAAATCGAGGGCGAGCAGGGCGACGATGACACCGATGGTGACGGTCCACCCGAGCGCGGAGACCTCAAGCATGCTTCAGAGGATCTCGAAAGATTCTGCAAGCACGCTGAGAAATCGTCAGGATCAGTCCACCTGGAAGGATCTTTTCGCCAGTCCCATCCAGAATCCGTCGATCGGCTGCTCCGGCGCCCGCGACGGATCCCCGGACGCGCCCAGGGTGAGGAACATCGGGGCGAAGTGCTCGATGGTGGGGTGGGCGTAGGGCATGCCGGGGGCGCGGTCGCGGAAGTCGGCGAGCTCGTCGACGGCGCCGCGGGCCAGGGTCTCGGCGGCCCAGGCGTCGAATTCCCGGGACCAGCCGGGGGCGGTCGCGTCGGGGCGCCAGTCGCGCAGGAACGGCAGCCCGTGGGTGGTGAAGCCGGAACCGACGATGAGCACGCCCTCGTCGCGCAGCGGGGCCAGGCGGCGGCCGATCTCGAGCAGGCGGTCCGGTTCGAGGGTCGGCAGCGACATCTGGAGCACCGGGATGTCGGCGTCCGGATACATGACGGTAAGCGGCACATACGCACCGTGATCGAGTCCGCGGTCGGTGCGGGCGACGGTCTCGGTGTCCGGCATCAGCGCGGCGACCTTGTCGGCGAGGTCCGGCGCGCCGGGGGCACGATACTGAACCTGGTAGTAGTGCGGCGCGAATCCGCCGAAGTCATACACCAGCGGGACGGTCTCGGTGGCGCCCAGCATGAGGGGCGCGGACTCCCAGTGTGCCGAGGCCATCAGGATCGCTTTCGGCCTCGGGAGGCCGGCGGCGACGTCGCGCAGCTGCGCCACCCAGGTGGGGTCGTCGACCAGTGGCGGGGCGCCGTGGCTGAGGAAG
The DNA here is from genome assembly GCF_019429605.1 of Actinoplanes hulinensis. Lineage (NCBI taxonomy): Bacteria > Bacillati > Actinomycetota > Actinomycetes > Micromonosporales > Micromonosporaceae > Actinoplanes > Actinoplanes hulinensis. The sequence continues at coordinate 101,984 of NZ_JAHXZI010000015.1, forward strand.
AGAGCGGGCATCCGCACGATGACCTCCGTTGAAGCTTCAACCTTTTCAGCAACGCTACGCCGACTTAGTTGATTCTGCAACTAGTTACTTAAAGTAGCTATTGACATTTGAAGATTCATCTATATCGAAGGTGTTCATAAATGGTCGGAGGTTTCGTAGTCGTTAACTGAATTGCCTGGGAGACAGTGTGATCGAAACCGCCCTAAGTGGACCCTCGATTTGTCCCTTCTGGAAGTTGCGTTGATCGACGAGAGCTGGCAGGCTTCCAGCGTCGCGCAGCGGGGAGCGCTATGTAATTGCTTTCGTGAAGGTCACCCTCATCTCTCATGAGCGGGCACCCTCCCCAAACCGCGTCGGAAGGAGAACCGGGAGTGGCGTCGCCGCCGCAGCTACCACCCGCGGATGATCTCTATCTCACCGCTCACGACACGATTCGCGGCAAGTCCCTGCTGTCACCGGCCACCCTCGGTCTCGGTCTCGGCGCGGCCCTGCTCGGCGAGCTGATGTTGTGGCGGCGGATCGACCTCGTGGAGACCGAGCTCATCGTCATAGACGACCGGCCGACCGGGGACGCCGCCAGCACCGCGGTGCTCGAGCAGATCCTGCGGGAGGCCGGCCAGCACGGCGTACGCAACTGGCTCGCGTACCTCTCCACCGGCATCGCCACCGATCTGGTCGAGCGCCGCCTGTCCCGGGCCGCCCTGATCAAACGGGTGGAGAAACGCGGACTGCTCGGCGGCACCAAGGTCTCCTACGTGCCGGCCGACTCGATGACCGCGGGCTGGCCGGCCACCCGCATCCGTACCAAGGTCACCCGGGACGAGCACCTGGACGTGGCCGACCTGCTGTTGGCCGGTCTGATCCTGGCCACCGGCCTGGACCAGCACGTGCTGGCCACCCTCGACGCACGGGACAGGGCGGCGCTGTTCGAACAGTTCCGCAGGCTCTTCCCGGCGATGTTGCAACAACTCGTGTCGCAGGCCGAGGCGGCGGTGGGAGACGCCGTCATGGCCCGCCGTGCCTAACTCCAAACCCCCCTTACCTGTGGAGCCCCTCGTGTCATATTCCGACACAAAACCCGCGGAAAGTCGCGTCTCCGATACCCTGGCCCGCGACCGCCTCGGCGTCGCCGCGGTCGTCTTCTTCGTCATGTCGGCGGCCGCCCCGCTCACCGTCGTGGCCGGCGTCGTTCCCACCGGCCTAGCGGTCACCGGCCTGACCGGCATCGCCGGCGCCTTCCTGGCGGTCGCCGTGGTCCTGGCGATCTTCTCGGTCGGCTACGTGGCGATGGCCCGGCACATCTCCAACGCGGGCGCCTTCTACGCCTACGTCTCGCAGGGCCTCGGCCGCCCGCTCGGCGTCGGCGCCTCCTGGGTCGCGCTGCTCGCCTACAACATGTTCCAGGTCGCCTCGTACGGCGGTTTCGGCGCGATCGCCGAGCCCCTGTTCGCCGACTGGTTCGGCGTCAACGCCCCGTGGTGGGTGCTCGGCCTGGCCGCCTGGGCGCTGGTCGCCGTCCTCGGCGTACGCGACGTGGCCGTCAACGGCCGGGTGCTGGCCACCCTGCTGGTCGCCGAGATCCTGCTGACCGTGGTGTACGCGGTCGCCGAGATCACCACCGATGGCTTCACCTCCTCGACCGCCTCGCTCGACCCGTCCACGCTGACCGGCGCGGGCGCGGGCGCGCTGCTGGTCATGGCGATCACCGGCTTCGTCGGCTTCGAGCAGTCGGTGGTGTTCAGTGAGGAGTCGCGCGACCCGCGGCGTACCGTCTCCCGGGCCACCTACATCGCGATCGCGCTGATCGCCGTGCTCTACGCCTTCGCCTCCTGGGCGATGATCTCCGCGGCCGGCGCCGACAAGGTCGTCGAGCGGGCCACCGCCGAGGGCCCGGAGCTGTTCTTCAACCTGGCCGCCGTGCCGCTCGGCGACGCCGCCATCCACCTGGGCCACGCGCTGTTCCTGACCTCGCTGATCGCGGCGATGATCTCGTTCCACAACATCATCTCGCGGTACATCTTCTCGCTCGGCCGTGAGGGTGTGCTGCCGCGCGTCTTCGGCAAGACCGTGCCTGGCACCGGTGCGCCGAAGAACGGCTCGCTGGCCCAGTCGGCGGTCGGCCTCGCGGTCATCGTGGTCTACGCCGTGATGGGCTGGGACCCGCTCGTGCAGCTCTTCTTCTGGGGCGGCACCGGCGGCGGCCTCGGCGTGCTGCTGCTGGTCACCCTCACCGCCTTCGCGGTGATCGGCTTCTTCGCCCGCCACCCGGAGGGCGAGGACGTCCTGCACCGGGTGATCGCCCCGGTGATCGGCGCGGTGCTGCTGCTGGTCATGTCGTACCTGGCGATCGACAACATCGCCAACTTGCTCGGCGTCGAGCCCGGCAGCACCCCGGCGCTGGTGGTGCCGCTGTCGTTCGCGGTGCTCTTCGTGGCCGGCATCCTGTGGGCCCTCTACCTGCGCACCGCCCGGCCGCTGGTCTACAACGGCATCGGCCTGGGCGCCCGCAGCGCCGCCAACTCCGGCGGATTCTCCGCCGCCCTGAACGAGGAGACCCGATGACCGTCATCCGATCCGCCCGCGAGGACGAGATCCCCGCGGTGGGCGCGCTCGTCTCGCACTCGTTCAACGATCTGGCCGCCAACGCCTACCTGGTGCCGCCGCTGTCCGACCGGGAGCGGGTGATGGCCGACTTCTTCACCCTCTACACCGAGCACGCGTACTCCTACGGCCGGGTCGACGTGATCGACCACGAGGACGGCGGGCTGGCGGCCACCGCCGTCTGGTTCGACCGCGCCAACGAGCTGCCGGAGCCCCCGCGGTACGCCGAGCGTCTCCGGGAGCTGGCCGGTGAGCACCTGGAGCGGTTCGACGCCCTCGACGAGGTGTTCGACAAGAACCACCCGCACGAGGAGCACTGGCACCTGGCGTTCCTGGCGGTCCGCCCGTCGGAGCAGGGCCGGGGTCTCGGCGGGGCGCTGATGCGGCACACTCACGAGAAGCTGGTCGCCGAGGGCCTGGCCGCCTACCTGGAGGCGACCAACGAGAACAACGTGCGGCTCTACCAGCGGCACGGCTACACGCCGATGACGCCGTTCGAGATCTACCTGCCGGACGGTACGCCGTTCTACCGCATGTGGCGAGCTGTCTGAAAACGATTACTCCTTGAGGGGCACGGGCCGGACGGCCCGTGCCCCTCTGAGTATTGACGCGGCCGCACGAGCGTAATTACATCGGAACCAGGTCCAACGCAGCGTTGCCGACCGGTCACCCGCGCTGGAGCATCGCCGGCGGGAGGGGTGCGCATGGCTGACAATGCTCGGGTGAACCCGCTGGTCCCACGGGGCAGTTCCGCGGAGGGCCCGTTCGACGTTTACATCACCCCGGAGAACGCCGGCTGGGAGTACTCCGGCCTGCGCGTGGTGCACCTGCCGGTCGGCGGGCGGGCCCGGTTCGTCACCGGCGACGACGAGATGCTGGTCGTGCCGCTGGTCGGCGGCTGCGACGTGGCCTGCGACGACGAGCGGCTCACCCTGACCGGGCGACGGTCGGTGTTCTCCCGCGTCACCGACTTCGCCTACCTGCCGAGGGACACGGTGGTGACGCTGCGGGCGCCCAACGGCGGGCGGTTCGCGCTGCCGGCCGCGCGGGCCGGGCGCACCCTGCCGTTCCGGTACGGCGCCGCCGAGGACGTGCCGGTCGAACTGCGCGGGGCGGGGCAGGCGAGCCGGCAGGTCAACAACCTGTGCACCCCGGAGTCGTTCGAGACGGACCGGCTGATCGCCTGTGAGGTGCTCACCCCGGGCGGCAACTGGTCGTCGTACCCGCCGCACAAGCACGACGAGCAGAGCGAGTGCGAGTCGTCGCTCGAGGAGATCTACTACTTCGAGGTGGCGGCGTCCCCGGCCGGCGGGCACGGCTGCGGCTACCAGCGGGTGTACGGTCACCCGGACCGCCCGATCGACGTGTGCGCCGAGGTGCGCAGCGGGGACGTGGTGCTGATCCCGTACGGCTGGCACGGCCCGTCGATGGCCGCCCCCGGCTACGACCTCTACTACCTCAACGTGATGGCCGGCCCCGGCGAGCGCCGCTGGCTGGTCCGGGACGATCCGGCGCACGGCTGGGTGCGCGGGCGCTGGGTGGCCGAGCCGGTGGACACCCGGCTGCCCCTGACCTCGATCAGAGAGAAGAGGCGCTCGTGAAGCAGCGGCTCACCGTCGGGCAGGCCGTCGTGCGCTTCCTGGCGAACCAGTGGACCGAGCGGGACGGCGTCGAACAGCGGACGGTCGCCGGCTTCCTCGGCATCTTCGGGCACGGCAACGTCGCCGGGATCGGGCAGGCGCTGTTGCAGGCGCAGCGCACCGGTGCTCCGGACATGCCGTACCGGCTGGCCCGCAACGAGCAGGCGATGGTGCACACCGCCGTCGGGTACGCCCGGATGCGCAACCGCCTGTCGACGATGGCGTGCACCGCCTCGATCGGTCCCGGCTCCACCAACATGCTGACCGGCGCGGCCCTGGCCACCGTCAACCGGCTGCCGGTGCTCCTGCTGCCGTCGGACGTCTTCGCCTCCCGGGCCGCCGCGCCGGTGCTGCAGGAACTGGAGGTGCCGGCTGCCGGGGACGTGTCGGTCAACGACGCCTTCCGGCCGCTGTCGCGGTTCTTCGACCGGATCTGGCGGCCCGAGCAGCTGCCGCAGGCGTTGCTCTCCGCGATGCGGGTGCTGACGGACCCGGCCGAGACCGGCGCGGTCACCCTCTGCCTTCCCCAGGACGTGCAGACCGAGGCGTACGACTTCCCGGACGAGCTGTTCACGAAGCGGGTGTGGCACGTGCCCCGGCAGGCCCCCGATCCGCTGGCCGTGGAGCGGGCGGCGGCCACCATCCGGGGCGCACACCGGCCGCTGATCGTCGCCGGCGGCGGGGTGATCTACGCGGAGGCGTCGTCCGCGCTGGACCGGTTCGCCCGGGAGACCGGCATCCCGGTGGCCGACACCCAGGCCGGCAAGGGCGCGCTGCCCTGGGATCATCCGAACGCGGTCGGCGGGATCGGGGCGACCGGCAACCCGGTGGCGAACAAGCTGGCCCGCAACGCCGACGTGGTGATCGGCGTCGGCACCCGCTACAGCGACTTCACCACCGCGTCCCGTAGCGCCTTCCAGCATCCCGACGTGCGGTTCGTGAACCTCAACGTGACCGGTTTCGACGCCGGGAAGCTGTCCGCGCTGCCGCTGGTCGGCGACGCCCGGGCGGGGCTCAGCGCGCTGCTGCCGGCGCTGCACGGACGGCGCTTCACCGGGGACTTCCGCGACGACGTGGCGGCCTGGCAGGCAGCCGTCGATCACGCGTACCGGGGAAGGGGAACGCAGGGCGACCTGCCCACCCAGGCCGAGGTGATCGGGGTGGTGAACGAGGCGTGCGGAACACGCGACGTCGTGGTGCAGGCGGCCGGCAGCCTGCCCGGCGACCTGCAACGGCTGTGGCGGGCCCGCGACCCGAAGCAGTACCACGTCGAGTACGGCTACTCCTGCATGGGCTTCGAGATCGCCGGGGCTCTCGGGATCAAGATGGCCGAACCGGGCCGTGAGGTGTATACGCTGGTCGGCGACGGCTCCTACCTGATGATGGCGCAGGAGATCGCCACCGCCGTCGCCGAGCACCTCAAACTGATCATCATCCTGGTGCAGAACCACGGGTTCGCGTCCATCGGCGGCCTCTCCGAGCAGGTCGGCTCGCAGCGGTTCGGCACCGCCTACCGCTACCGCAACCCGCGCAGCGGCGACTACGACGGCGCCCGCCTGCCGGTCGACCTGGCCGCCAACGCGGAGAGCCTGGGCGCCTCGGTGATCCGCTGCCGCACCATCGCCGACCTCGTCGAGGGCCTCAAACAGGCCCGCGAGGCGGACCGGCTGACGGTGCTGCACATCGAGACCGACCCGGAACCGTCGGCGCCGTCGGCCGAGTCGTGGTGGGAGGTGCCGGTCGCCGAGGTGGCCACCCTGCACAGCACCCGGCACGCCCGTACCGAATATCTCGCCGGCAAACGCGACCAGCGTCACCACCTGCGACCGGGAGGTCTGTAGAGATGGCCACCATCGAGCACTGGATCAACGGCGCCGGCACCGGCGGCGTCTCGACCCGCAGCGCACCGGTCTTCCAGCCGGCCACCGGCAGCCGGCAGCACACCGTCCTGCTCGGCGAGCCGGCCGACGTGGACGCCGCCGTGCGGGCGGCGACCGCGGCGTTCGCCGAGTGGGGCCAGGCCTCGCTCAGCCAGCGCACCAAAGTCCTGTTCGCCTTCCGTGAGCTGGTCAACGCGCACAGCCGGGAGATCGCCGAGATCGTCTCGGACGAGCACGGCAAGGTGCTCTCCGACGCGGCCGGCGAGGTGCAGCGTGGCCTCGAGGTGATCGAGTTCGCCTGCGGCATCCCGCAGCTGCTCAAGGGCGGCTACTCCGACCAGGCGTCGGCCGGCGTCGACGTGTTCAGCTTCCGCGAGCCGCTCGGCGTGGTCGCCGGGATCACCCCGTTCAACTTCCCGGCCATGGTGCCGATGTGGATGCACCCGATCGCCATCGCCTGCGGCAACACGTTCGTCCTCAAGCCGAGCGAGCGCGACCCGTCGTCGGCCGGGTTCGTGGCGCGGCTGTGGCAGCGTGCCGGCCTTCCCGACGGTGTCTTCAACGTGGTGCACGGCGACAAGGTCGCGGTCGACGCGATCCTCGACCATCCCGGCATCGCGGCCGTCTCGTTCGTCGGATCCACCCCGATCGCCCGCTACATCCACCAGCGCGCCACGGCCGCCGGCAAGCGGGTGCAGGCGCTGGGCGGCGCCAAGAACCACGCCGTCATCCTGCCCGACGCCGACCTCGACTTCGCCGCGGAACACCTGGTGGCGTCGGCATTCGGGTCGGCCGGCGAGCGGTGCATGGCGATCTCCGCGGCGGTGCTGGTCGGCGACGCCGACCACCTGGTCGACCTCGTCGCCGCCCGGGCCGCCGAGGTCAAGGTCGGCCCGGGCCGGGATCCGGCCAGCGAGATGGGGCCGGTCATCACGGCCGCCGCCAAGGAACGGATCGAAAACCTGATCACGGTGGGGGAGCGCCAGGGCGCGACGGTCGCGGCCGACGGGCGCGGCCTCAAGATTCCGGGGTACGAGGACGGCTTCTTCGTCGGCCCCACGGTGATCGACCGGGTGACCCCGGCGATGGACGTGTACACCGAGGAGATCTTCGGCCCGGTGCTCTCGGTGGTCCGGTCAGCCGACGTCGACCAGGCAATTTCCATGATCAATAGCAATCGGTACGGCAACGGCACCGCCGTCTTCACCAACAGTGGCGAGGCCGCCCGCCGGTTCCAGCGGGGCGTCCACGTCGGCATGATCGGCGTCAACGTGCCGATCCCGGTGCCGATGGCCTACTACTCGTTCGGCGGCTGGAAGGACTCCCTGTTCGGCCAGAGCCACATCTACGGCCCGGACGGCGTCGACTTCTGCACCCGCGCCAAGGTCGTCACCCAGCGATGGCCCGCGACCAGCGCGTTCTCCGAGGCGTCACTGCACTTCCCGACCGCCCGGTGACCGGCGTGCCCTTGATCACCTGACAACATCCGGAGGATCTGTATGACCAGACGTGTCCTCGCCGCCGGTGTCGCGGCGATACTCCTGCTCGGCGCGTGCAGCGGCGGCGGCCGGGAGGAGCCCGAGCCGGATGCCGCGACCGGCTACACGATCGCGTTCATCACCCACGAGACGCCGGGCGACACGTTCTGGGACAAGGTGCGCTCCGGCGCCCAGCAGGCGGCCGCCGACCAGAAGATCGACCTCAAGTACTCCAACGACCCGGACGCCGGTAGGCAGGCGGTGCTGATCCAGCAGGCGGTCGACTCGAAGGTGCAGGGCATCGCCACCACCCTGGTCACCCCGGACGCGCTGGCCGGATCGGTGAAGGCGGCGACCGCGGCCGGGATCCCGGTCGTCGGCCTGAACGCGGGCATCGACCAGTACAAGAAGCTCGGCGCGCTGATGTACTTCGGTTCGGACGAGACGGTCGCCGGCACCAGCCTGGGCGAGCGGATCGCCGCGGCCGGCGCCAAGCACCCGCTCTGCGTCATCCACCAGACCGGCTCGGTGGCTCTCGAAGCACGCTGCGCGGGCGTCAAGTCCGCCGTCCCCGGGACCGAGAACCTCCAGGTCAACGGGGCCGACGACGCGGCCGTCACGTCGACGTTGCAGGCCAAGCTGGCCCAGGACAAGACCATCGACTACGTGGTCACCCTGGGCGCGCCGATCGCGCTCGACGCCATCAAAGCGGGGGGTACGGCGAAGCTGGTCACCTTCGACCTGAACCAGGAGACCGCCCAGCTGATCAAGGACGGGAAGATCGAGTTCGCCATCGACCAGCAGCCCTACGTGCAGGGCTACCTGGCGGTCACGTCGCTCTACCTCTACCTGAAGAACGGCAACGACATCGGTGGCGGGCGGCCCGTGCTGACCGGCCCGTCGTTCGTGGACCAGTCCAACATCGACACGATCCTGCCGTACACCCAGAAGAACACCCGGTGAGGCGGGCGGTGCGCCCCGAGGTGGGCGCGCTGGTGGCGGCCGCGGTCATCTTCGTCTTCTTCCTGGCCGTGGCCCCGGCCTTCCGGTCGGCGGACGCGTTCGTCACGGTGCTCTACCAGTCGTCGACGATCGGGATCGTCGCGGTGGGTGTGGGGTTGCTGATGATCGGCGGCGAGTTCGACCTGTCCGCCGGGGTCATCGTGACCTCGGCCGGGCTGGTCAACTCGATGTTCTGCTGGTATTTCGGGATCAACCTGTGGGTCGGCGCGATCCTGTCGCTGCTGTTCTGCCTCGCCGTCGGGTTCCTCAACGGCTACCTGGTGATGCGCACCGGGATCCCCAGCTTCCTGATCACGCTGGGCACCTTCTTCGTGTTGCAGGGCGCGAACCTGGGCGTCACCAAGCTCGTCACCGGCTCGGTGTCCAGCACCGACGTGAGCCGCATCGACGGGTACGACTCGCTCGGCGCGATCTTCGCGTCCAGTTTCGAGATCGGGTCCGTCGTGGTCTGGGGCACGGTGGTGTGGTGGATCCTGTTCGTGGCGGTGGCGACCTGGGTCCTGCGGCGCACCCCCGGCGGGAACTGGATCTACGCGGTCGGTGGGGCGGCCGACAGTGCCCGTGCGGTCGGGGTGCCCGTCGTCCGTACCAAAATCGGTCTCTTTCTCGCCGTGTCGTTTCTCGGCTGGTTCGTCGGGATGCACAACCTGTACCGGTTCAACACGTTGCAGGCCGGCGGCGGGGTCGGCAACGAGTTCCTCTACATCATCGCGGCGGTGGTCGGCGGCACCCTGCTGACCGGCGGGTTCGGCAACGCGCTCGGGGTGGCGATCGGCGCGTTCATCTTCGGTATGACCAGCCTCGGCATCGTCTACGCGGGCTGGGACCCGAACTGGTTCCGGGCCTTCCTCGGCGTGATGCTGCTGCTCGCCGTCCTGGTCAACCTCTACGTCCGTAGGCTGGCCACGAGGGAGGCGCGCGCATGATCGAGATGACCGGGGTCGGGAAGTCCTACGGCCCGATCCGTGCCCTGCGCGACATCGACCTGCGGGTCGACGCCGGCGAGGTGACCTGCGTGCTCGGCGACAACGGCGCCGGCAAGTCCACCCTCATCAAGATCATTTCGGGGTTGCATCCGCACAGCTCCGGTGTTCTGGAAGTCGACGGGCGGGAGACCGTGTTCGCCTCCCCGCGGCAGGCTCTCGACCTCGGCATCGCCACCGTCTACCAGGACCTGGCCGTGGTCCCGCTGATGGAGGTGTGGCGCAACTTCTTCCTCGGCTCCGAGCTGACCGGCGGCCGGTACCCGCTCGCCGGGCTGCGGATCCGGGACATGCGCCGGATCGCCGACGAGGAACTGCGCAAGATGGGCATCACCGTGGCCGACATCGATCAGCCGATCGGCACCCTCTCCGGCGGGCAGCGGCAGTGCGTGGCGATCGCGCGTGCCGTCTACTTCGGTGCGCGGGTGCTGATCCTGGACGAGCCGACCGCGGCGCTCGGGGTGCGGCAGTCCGGAGTGGTGCTGCGATATGTGGCGGCGGCCCGGGACCAGGGCATCGGCGTCGTCTTCATCACCCACAACCCGCATCACGCGTACCTGGTCGGGGATCACTTCGTGGTGCTGAAGCTGGGCGCCATGGTGCTGGACGCGCGGCGCGGGACGGTCACCCTCGAGCGCCTGACCGCCGAGATGGCCGGGGGAGCGGAGCTGGCCGAGCTGGCCGAGCAGCTGCGACGGCCGGCGTGACGGCGTACCGGAAACGGCCTCTTCGAAAGGGTGAGTGGCCCGTTGCCGGCGGCGTGCCCCGCGGTCGTCGGCAAATCCGGCGCGGAGCAGGCCGTCGGCGGCCGGACCGGGCAGCACGTGCCTGATGCTGCCCGGCGTCGGTGGCCGCCTTCCTAACTGTTGGGCAGGACCAGCACCTGGCCCGGGAAGATCCGGTCCGGGTCCGGCACGATGTCGCGGTTGAGGTTCCAGATGTCGCGCCACCGGCTCTCGTTGCCGAGCCTCTCGCGGGCGATCTTCGACAGCGAGTCGCCGGGCTTGACCGTGTAGAGCTTCGGGATCGGGCCGGTCGGCTGAGCCGGCGGCAGGAACAGCACCTGACCGGGGAAGATCCGGTCCGGGTTCTGGATCGTCGCCCGGTTCAGCACGAAGATCTCCGGCCAGCGGGCCTCGTCGCCCAACTGCTCCCGCGCGATCCTGCCGAGGCTGTCGCCCGGCCGGACCTTGTACGTGCGCGGCTGCTCGCCACCCGGCAGCACCCCGGCCAGGCGCAGCAGGTCGGCCAGCTCGAAGTGGCCGGGCTTCTGCGACGGCAGGGTGGGCCGCCAGCCGGCCGTCCGCAGGTACGAGTCGTCGCTGCGCAACGCGAGGCCGATCAGCACCTCGGCGACGATGGTGCTGCCGACCGGGCCCAGGTGGGCGCCCTCGTGCAGGGCCTTCGCCTCGGCCAGGACGTAGTACCAGAGCGGGGTACGGGTCAGGAACTCGCTGTCGTCCAGCACCGCCCGCTGGGCGTCGCTGCCCGCGGCCGCCCGGATCTGGTCCTTGGTCAGCTCCTCCGCACCGATCAGGTGGGCGACCGCCTGACCGGTGGGCAGCCGCAGCCGGTAGCCGCGCAGCAGGTTCCGGACCGCGAGCCGGCTGGCGTCGGCCGGCACGAGGGGTGTGCCGCCGGTGTCCTTCAGATTGAACAGGGCGCCGCCGCCACGCGGATTGTTCAGGCCGAACGCCGCCAGCTTGGTGTCGATCTTGCGGGTCGTCATCACGTCGTCGCCGGAGCCGATGATGTTCTCCCACTCGATGATCCAGTTCTCCGGCAGCGTCTCGGCCGGGCCGAGCCGGATCTCCTCACCGAGCTGCCCGCTCAGCGCCGTGAAGACGAACAGCAGGTCCAGACTGCCCGGCGGCTGGGTGTCGACGCGGAAGTTGGAGTTGAAGTTGTAGACGCCCCGGATCATCGAGTGCCCGAACCGGTAGGCGGCCACCGCGAACTCCAGCGGCATGTAGAACGGCGCGGCGTACGGGTTGTACCACCGGTTGCCGTTGGCCAGGATGCCCCGCACGATCTCCTTGTCGGCGACCCGCGTGAGGAAGTCCTCGATCACGATGTACTGGTAGTGCTGGCGCAGCGTGCGCCGGGCCTCACCATAGGACAGACCCTGGTCGACAAGCACGTTGTGCGCCTTGAGGAACGCCACGTGCAGCTGCGAGATGATGGTGTTCTCGTCGTTGCGCGGGTCGCCGATCAGGGCCGCCCGGTCGTGCTTCTTGTCCGTGAGGTCGCGCCCCTCGCGGTGCACGTCGTTGTCGTCACCCTTGCCCTCGGGCCGGGCGGTCGGCGGCGGGTTCGGGTTCGGCGGGTTCTGCAACGGGATGTTGTGCACCTTGCCGACCCGCAGCTTGTCGGAGTCGTCCGGGTCGAACTGCTGCGGCGGGCTGTACAGACTGTCCAGATCCAGGGTGGCCGAACGCTGGTTGCGCAGCACCCGGTGCATCTCCTCGAGGGTGAGCGGCAGCATGCCGTCATCGAGGAGAACCTCCATCTTGGCCGAACCCAGACCGCGCTTCTCGTCCTCGATCTCCAGGGTGATGTCGTGGTCGATGAACTGGCCGAGGTAGGTGTAGGCGGCCGGGATCGGGCTGTCGTCGTCCGCGTTCTCCTCCTCGGTGTCGTCCAGCATCGTCGCGCCGAGCCGCTTCAGCTGGGCGTTCGTGCTCGGCGACTGTGGCAGCAGGTTCGCCTCGTCGTCCTGCAGCATCGGGAACAGCAGGTCGAACGGTTGGGTGCTGACCGGTGGCGCCAGCGCGAACGCCAATGGCGACCTGGCGGCGAACTCGGCGAGTTCGGTCTTGGCCTGGTCGATGTCCCCGTCGGTGATAGGTTGCCCGTGTCCGAGACGCGGCATGGTGGGTCCTCTTTTCCGCGGTGGCGAAGATGGCCGCGCGATGACGTGGACCGGCGCGGCCTCGACCGGTCTCTATCGGCCGGTGTCTCTCAGCGGCCACGATAGGCAGCGGCACCCGGCAGTGAAGACAAGTTGGTGACACAGTGCGACGCTGTTGTTGGCAAATAGTGTCAAGCGCGGCTTCCCGCGCCGTGTCAGCGGTGCCGCAGACCGTCGAACGCCAGATCGGCGACAGTGTCGGCAATGGACTCGGGAGCGCCCCGGTCCGGTCTGTACCACTCGATCAGCGAGTTCACCATGCCGAACAGCAGACGGGCCGCGGTCGCCGCGTCCACATCGGCCCGCACCCCACCCTCGGCCTGCGCCTGTTTCACCAGGTCGGTGACGATCCGGTCCAACTCCCGGCGGCGCGACAGGGCGTGCTGCTCGGCCGCCGTGTTACCCCGGACCCGCAACAACAGGGTGACGAACTCCAGGCGGTCGGCCAGGACCAGCACGCTGCGCCGGATCAGATCCTTCAGACGTACGGTGGCCGCGCTCTCCTCCCGCAGAGCCGCCTCGGCCGCCTCGAACAGCCCGTCCAGCGCCCGGTCGACGGCCATCGTGAGCAACTGCTCCTTGCCGCTGACATGGTGGTAGAGCGTCGATTTGGTGATGCCCAGCGACTCGGCGACGTCGAACATGCTGGTGGCGTCGTAACCACGGGTGTTGAACAGCCGCACGGCGGCGGCCAGCACCGCGTCCTGATCATGCCCCGGACGGCCGCGGCGCCGGCTCTTCTCCACGGGATGAATCTAGCCCCTTGATTTACCGACCGATCGGGCGGTTAATGGAGGCATGACGAGTCCCGCCGAGCTCTACACCACCCACCGCGAGCTGCTGGACCGCGCGGTCACCGCGACCGTGGCCCGTGACTACTGGTCGGCCTATCCCGAGTCGCCCAGTAAGTCGGTCTACGGCGAGGAGGCCGCGCCCACCGGCGACCGGGCCTTCACCAGCCTGCTCGGCCAGCCCTTCGCCCTCGACGTGCCGGGCGCCGTGGGCAGCGTGTCCACCGAGCGCTCTCCCTACGGCATCGAGCTGGGGATCAGCTATCCGAAAGCCGACCCGCTCGCCCTGATCGCCGCCGCCCGGGCCGCCACCCCCGGCTGGCGCGCCGCCGGACCCACCGGCCGGGCCGGCGTCGCCGCCGAGATCCTCAGCCGCCTGCACGCCCGCGTCTTCGAGCTGGCCCACGCCGTGCAGCACACCACCGGCCAGGCGTTCGTGATGGCCTTCCAGGCCGGCGGCACCCACGCCCTCGACCGCGGGCTGGAGGCCGTGGCGTGCGCGCTCGCCGCCACCACCCGGCTGCCGTCCGAGTCCCGCTGGACCAAGGGGCCACTCGAGCTGACCAAGACCGCCACCGTCACCGGTCGCGGCGTCGGCCTGGTCATCGGCTGCACCACCTTCCCGACGTGGAACGGTTTCCCCGGCCTCTTCGCCAGCCTCGTCACCGGCAACCCGGTGATCGTCAAGCCACACCCGGGCGCGGTGCTGCCGCTCGCCATCACCGTCCAGGTCTGCCGCGAGGTCCTCGCCGAGGCCGGGCTCAACCCCGACGTGGTGACACTCGCCGCCGAGGAGCCGGGTGACGGCGTCGCCGCGACCCTGGCCACCCACCCCGATGTGCGGGTCGTCGACTTCACCGGCTCCAGCGAGTTCGGCGACTGGCTGGAGGCCAACGCCCGGCAGGCCGTCGTCTACACCGAGAAGGCCGGGCTCAACACCGTCGTCCTCGACTCCACCGCCGACTACCAGGGCCTGCTGCGCAACCTGGCGTTCTCCCTCTCGCTGTACAGCGGCCAGATGTGCACCACCCCGCAGAACCTGCTGATCCCCCGCGACGGCATCGACACCGACGCCGGCCACCGCGACGTCGAGCAGTTCGCCGCCGACCTGGGCGCGGCCATCGACAAGCTGCTCGGCGACCCGCGCCGGGCCGCCGGCACGCTCGGGGCCATCGTCAACGACGGCGTGTTCGCGCGCCTCACCGAGGCGGGCACCGCCCCGGGCGTCGTGCACCCGTCCACCACGATCGCCGACGAGCAGTTCCCCGGCGCGACCATCCGGACGCCACTGGTGTCCCGCATCGACGCGGCCGACGAGAAGACCTACACCCGGGAGTGGTTCGGGCCGGTCTCGTTCCTGATCACCACCGACTCGACCGACCACAGCCTGCGGATCTTCACCGAGACCGTCCGGGCCCACGGCGCCCTCAGCGCGCTCGTGCACTCCACCTCGCCCGCCGTGCTGGAGTCGGCCCGGGAGGCCGCGCTCGACGCCGGGGTGCACCTGTCGGAAAACTTGACCGGCGGCGTGTTCGTCAACCAGACGGCCGCGTTCAGCGACCTGCACGGCACGGGAGCGAACCCGGCGGCCACCGCGTCCCTGACCGACGACTGGTTCGTGGCCGGCCGGTTCTTCACCCTCCAGTCGCGGCGGCCGGTGTGACCTCCTTCGACTCGGCTGCCGCGCGTTCTGATACGGGCGCCGCCCGCATCGACTCGGTCGGCACGCGCTCCGATGCGGGTGTTGCCCGCTTCGACGAGGCCATCGCGCGTGATCAGCGGATCGAGCCGGCCGACGACATGCCGGAGGGCTACCGGCGCACGATGGTGCGGCAGATCGCCCAGCACGCGCATTCCGAGATCATCGGGATGCAGCCCGAAGGCGATTGGATCACCCGTGCGCCCACGCTGCGGCGTAAGGCGATCCTGCTGGCCAAGGTGCAGGACGAGGCGGGCCACGGGCTCTACCTCTACTCGGCGGCGGAGACCCTCGGCGCCGACCGTGGCGACCTGACCCGGCGGCTCATCGAGGGCCGCCAGAAATACTCGTCGATCTTCAACTATCCGACCCGGTCGTTCGCCGACGTCGGGGTGATCGGCTGGCTCGTCGACGGGGCGGCCATCTGCAACCAGGTGCCGCTCTGCCGCAGCTCCTACGGTCCCTACGCCCGCGCCATGATCCGCATCTGCAAGGAGGAGTCGTTCCATCAGCGGCAGGGATACGAGCTGCTCATGACGATGATGCGGGGCATCCCGGCCCAGCGGGAGATGGTGCAGGACGCCGTCGACCGCTGGTGGTGGCCGTCGCTGATGATGTTCGGCCCGCCGGACGCCGACTCACCCAACACGGCCCAGTCGATGGCCTGGAAGATCAAGCGGCACACCAACGACGAGCTGCGGCAACGGTTCGTCGACATGACCGTGCCACAGGCTGAGGCGCTCGGGGTCACGCTGCCCGACCCCGACCTGCGGTGGAACGCGGAGCGCGGCCACCACGACTTCGGCCAGCCGGACTGGGACGAGTTGCGGCGCGTCATCTCCGGTGACGGGCCCATGAACGCGCAACGGCTGCGGCGGCGGCGCGAGGCCGACGAGGACGGCGCGTGGGTGCGTGAGGCGGCGGCCGCACACGCGGCTGCCTCCTCGCCTGCCGTTTCTTCCACGAGCGGTTCCTCGCCGGCGGCTGCTTCCACGGCTTCGATCTTGGAGGGGGAGCGATGACCAGGCACGAGTGGCCGCTGTTCGAGGTGTTCGTGCGGGCCAAGCGCGGGCTCAACCACGTGCACGTGGGTTCGCTGCGGGCGGCCGATCACGAGATGGCACTGCACCACGCCCGCGATCTCTACACCCGGCGCAACGAGGGCGTCAGCATCTGGGTCGTGCGGTCGGACGCGGTCGTCGCCAGCGACCCGGCCGACAAGGAGGCGTTCTTCACGCCGAGCTCCGACAAGGTGTACAGGCATCCCACCCACTACGCCATCCCCGACAACGTTCCGCACATCTGAGAGCCCGGACATGGCCTTCGACGACGCTTACCACGCGCTCACCGACCACGACGACGATGCCCGATGGGCGTACGGGACCGGTTTCACCGACCCGCTCGCCGGGGTGCCCGGCGACCTACCGGACGGGGTGGACCGGGCCGAGCTCGCCACGTACTGCCTGATGCTCGGCGACGACGCGCTCATCCTGTCGCACCGCCTCCAGCAATGGGTGACCCGCGCCCCCGAACTGGAGGACGAACTGGCGCTCGCCAACATCGGCCTCGACCTGCTCGGCCAGGCCCGGCTGCTGCTCACCCGGGCCGGTGCGGCCGAGGGCTGGGGCCGCGACGAGGACGACCTGGCGATGCGGCGCGACCCCTCCGGCTTCCGCAACCTCTGCCTCGCCGAACGCGCCGACGCCGACTTCGCCCACCTGGTGGCCCGGCTGCTCGCCCTGTCCACGTGGCGGCTCGCGATGCTCGACCGGCTGACCGCCTCCCGCGACCCGATGCTCGCGGCGATCGCCGCCAAGGGGGTCAAGGAGGTCACCTACCACCGCGACTACGCGGCCCAGTGGGTGGTCCGGCTGGGCGACGGCACCCCTCTCTCCCACGACCGGATGCTCGCCGCGGTCGAAACCCTGACCCCGCAACTGGCCGAGTTGTTCCACCCACACCCCACCGAAATCGGCCTCGCTTCGGTGGGGGTCGCCGTGGACCCGGCCACTCTGGAGGCCGAGTTCACCCAGGTCTGGACCCGTGTCCTCCAGGCCGCGACCCTCCTTCCACCCGAGGCCTCCGCTCCTTCCCACGCCGCCGCGTCTGCCGGCGCGGGTTCGGGTGCCGAGCGGGGCGACGCACGGCCGTGGGGCCGGGCCGGGGAGCACACACCCGCGCTCGCCGAGATCCTGGACGAGATGCAAGGGGTGGCGCGATCGGTGCCCGGAGGTGTGTGGTGACCGGCACCGCGGCCGAGGTGGTCGGGGCCGTCACCGATCCGGAACTGCCGATGATCACGCTCGCCGAGCTCGGAGTGATCCGTGAGGTGCGGCAGGACGAGAGCGGCGTCCAGGTGACGATCACGCCCACCTATTCGGGATGCCCGGCCATGGAGAGCATCCGGGCGGACATCCGAACCGCTCTGCGGCGGGCCGGATTCGGGCGGGCGGAGGTGCGTACCGTGATCGCTCCTCCATGGACCACCGACTGGATCAGCGAATCCGGGCGGCGCAAGCTCGCCGAGGCGGGCATCGCCCCGCCCGGAGCGGCGCCCGTCCGAGCGATCGGACCGATTCCGATCAGCCTGAGCCCGCGGCCGACCGCGGTCGCCTGCCCACGCTGCGGGCACACCGACACCGAGACGCTCGCCGCGTTCGGCGCCACCGCCTGCCGTGAGCTGCGGCGATGCCCGGCTTGCCGGGAACCCTTCGAGCACATGCGGGAGATCTGAGATGGGCGCCCTCGGATTTCACCCGTTGCGGGTCGCGGCCGTCGACCGGCTCTGCGACGATGCGGTCGCCGTCACCTTCGACGTGCCCGGCGGGCTGGGGGAGCGGTTCCGGTTCCGGCCGGGGCAGTCCCTCACCGTTCATCACGGGGGTGAGCGGCGGACGTACTCGATCTGTGCGCCCGCGGGCGCCGCACCGCGCATCGGGGTGCGTGAGGTGCCCGGCGGCTGCGTCTCGGCGTGGATCGTCCACCAGTTGCGGCCCGGTGACCTGGTCGAGGTCGCGCCACCGTCCGGCACCTTCACCCCGGACCTGGAGGCCGGTGGGCGGCACGTGCTGATCGGCGCCGGATCCGGCATCACCCCGCTGCTGTCGATCGCGGCGTCGCTGCTGCGGCGGCCGGACACCGAGGTCACGCTGTTCTACGGCAATCGGCGTGCGGACACGGTGATGTTCGCCGAAGAGCTCGCCGACCTGAAAGACCTTCACCCCGACCGCCTGGAGCTCGTGCACGTCCTCTCCCGGGAGCCACGGGAGACCGAGCTGTTCAGCGGCCGCCTCGACGCCGACCGGCTCCGGGCGCTGCTGCCCGAGCTGATCGACGTGCCGGCGGTCGGGCACTGGTGGCTGTGCGGGCCGTTCGGCATGGTCACCGACGCGACCGAGGTGCTCAGCGAGTCCGGGGTGCCCGCCTCCCGGATCCACCGGGAACTGTTCTGGGTCGATGAGGCGCCACCCGCGCCGGTCCGCTCCGAGGACGCCGCCCGAGGGCCGAGCCGCGAGGTCACCGTGATTCTGGACGGGCGGTCCACGACGGTCGCCGTGCCCGAGGGCGTCACGCTGCTCGAAGGGGCGCAGGCGACCCGCCCGGACCTGCCGTTCGCCTGCAAGGGCGGGGTGTGCGGCACCTGCCGGGCCCGGGTCACCGACGGCGAGGTGACGATGCGGCGCAACTTCGCGCTGGAGGAGGCGGAGGTCGCGGCCGGGTTCGTGCTCACCTGCCAGAGCCTCGCCGAGTCACCGAAAGTGGTGATCGACTTCGATCAGTGAAATCGATTTCGGCAGGTGCACCGGGCCGTGCAGAATCACCGGATGCGAATCAGGGCGGCCCGGACCGGCGATCTCACCCGGTTGCAGGACATCGAGCGGGCGGCCGGGGAACCGTTCCGCGCCATCGGCATGACGGAGATCGCCGACGACGAACCGCCGTCGCTCGACCTGCTCACGGAGTTTGTCGAGGCCGGCCGCGCCTGGGTGGCCACCGGTGCCGGTGCCGATGACGTGCCGGTCGCCTACCTGATCGCCGACCTGATCGACGGCAACCTGCACATCGAGCAGGTGTCGGTGGATCCCGCCCACGCCCGGCAGGGCATCGGGCGGCGGCTGATCGAGCACGCCGCCGACTACGCGCGGGATGCCGGCATGCCGGCGCTGACGCTGACCACGTTCGTGGATGTTCCATGGAACGCGCCCTACTACCGCCGTTGCGGCTTCGTCGACCTGGACGGCGGCATGCTCACCGAAGGCCTCCGCGCGGTCCGCGACCACGAGACGGCCATCGGCCTGGACCGCTGGCCCCGAGTCTGCATGCGCCGCGACCTCACCCACTGAACGCGGCGCTGCGGCTCGCCGTGCCCGCGCGCTCCTGCGGTGACGGCTCAAACGCGGGACGCTGGCAGCAGCGTCCCGCGACCTTGGAACCGGAATCAGGCCGGCAACTGGGCGAGCACGAAGATCTGGCTCTCCGCCGGACCGCCGGGCGGGACGAACTCGACCGTCTCGATGCTGACCACGGTGAAACCGTGCGCCTCGACGACCGCGGCCAGGTCGTCCTGCAGGTAGCCGGAGACGGTGACCGGCACGCCCAGGAACTCGAACGGAAGACTGTCACCGTCGAAGTTGACCATGCCGATGGCCAGGTAACCGCCCGGTTTCAGCCAGCCCGCGATGCGGTCGAGGGTCTTCTCGATCCGCTCCTTGGAGAGCATGAGCAGCGAGAAGAACGCGGTCACCGCCTCGAACCGGCCGAAGTCGGCGGGCAGTTCGGCGAAGTCGGCGTGCACGAACTCGGCGGCCGGCACCTGCTCACGGGCCAGCCGCAGCATGCCCTCGGAGATGTCCACCCCGACCACCCTGTGATCGGATTCGGTCAGCAATTTGGCGGTGGGCACACCCGTGCCGCAGCCCAGATCGAGCACCGCGGCACCGGCCGGCAGCAGACCGCCGAGCCGCTGGACGAGCGCGTTCTGGACGGGATTATGGCTGTGCTCGCCCTGGTACTTCTCAGCGAGTTGATCGAAAACCTCCATGCGCGGACCGTACGGCAGCCGCATCCAATGTGGAAGCCGATCATCACAGGAAACGGGTGATTCCTTCGGACGTGATCCGGTCATCCCATCGGGACCGGTCCATGTTGCTGCACAGCACGATCGACGCCCCGGCGGTCAACGGCGCCATCAGCCAGATCAGCGGCTCCTCGCAGGCCGCCGTGTCGACAAGGACCCGATCCCCGGCCGCGATCCCGCGCGCTCCGGCAACGGCGGCCGCGGCTGCCCCGTACTCCCCGAAGGTCGTGCCGTCGACCGTCGCCGCCTCACCCACCGCGACCCCGTCCGACGGTGGCGGCGTGCCCAGATGGGCCCGGGCCGCGGGCGGGAAGTCGCGATAACCGTGCGGGACATCCGGGCTCGGCGCGCCGCCGGGCGCCAGGCCCAGCACGAACTGGTACGGCGCGGGCGGCACGTCCTCCAGCCAACTGCCGACCCGGCGCCGCTCCACGAACGTCACGTCCAGAGCCGGGCCGGTGTCCGGATCCAGCCCGGCCGCTCCCCACCCGCGGAACGACACCTCGATCCCGGCGGCCCACGCCCCGAGCAGCACGGCCGCGGTCTGCCAGTGCGGCGGCAGCAGCACTCCGGCCCGGCTGCCGCGGCGCAGCCCGCACTCCCCGCTGAGCAGCGCGGCCGTCGCCGCGACCCAGACGCCCAGCTCGGCGGCGGTCAGCCCGGTACGCTCGCCGGTCGCGTCGTCGTAGTAGGTGATCAACTGGTCGTTCATCGCGCCCACCCTAGCCACGCCAGAACCGCACCGGCATCACCCGATAGCGGCCTACAGCCGGGTCAGGCGGCGCGGATCCTGGAGAGTTCGCGCGCCTCCGCGGCGTACCGGCTGAGGAGATGAACCGTCCGCGGGCCCGCCTCGCCGTCGGCCGGAAGGCCGGTCCGGATCTGGAAGTATCGGACCGCCTCGGCCAACTGGGCGTCGTCCGGCGTGATCCGGACGCCCAGGTCGGCGAAGAGGGCGCGCAGCACCTCCGGATCGGCCGGCGGGACCGGCTCGTTCCAGCCGATCAGCCCGCCGACCGCGCTGCCGACCACGCTGAGCATTCCTCGTGCTGACATCGTGACCTCCCGATGCGTCGTGATGAACCCAGCATCTCGGCGGGACCTGTGCCGAACATCTGCCCGCCGTCTCCAGAAGCTGTGCGCGGCTACGACTTTCGGCCGATCCACCCGTGAGAGGTAACGCGTCGTGCGCTGATCGGAAGCGGGGCCCGGATCCGGCGATCCTAAGGCTGGCAGAGCTTCTTTCGGGCCAGCGTCACGAGACGGCGGGCGTCCGCTGTTTCCAGACCGAATTCGGTCAGCTCGGCGGCCACCTCAGCGCGAGGATTGCCGGCCGCCAGGGAGGAACACGCCTGCCCGCCCAATTCGGTGATCTCCTCGGCGCGCCGGTCCATCGCCACCGCGGGCAGTTCGCCGCGCACCGCGTCGAGAAACTCGCCGCCGGTCGCCGCCTGGACCCCGCCGTCCGACTGCGGCGCCAGACCGGTCACGACGCCCGGGCTGCCCGGCGCGGCCACCGCGCCGGTCGGGCCGACTCCGGTCCCCGCGCTGCCCACCGCGGCCACCGGGCCGGTCACGCTGGGCGCCGCGCCGATCGGTTGCGGATCTTTCCATTCCGGTACGGGTGACGCGCCCACACAACCCGAAAGCAACGGCACGACCGCCAGCACCACGAGCCCGGCCCTGCCCAGCGTGCCCCGCCCCGCTCCGCCCCGTCTCCGCGACGGGCCGGTCGGCTTGTTCGTGAGTTCGCTCGGTGCGCCGTGTTCCGTCGCGCCTCGGTGTCGTGATGGGCTGATCGGCTCGTTCGTGAGGTTGCTCATCGGGCCTCCTGGGGGCCGGCCGGCCGGGGACCGCGCAGTGCCGCCACGGGCTCGCTGATGGTCGGCCCGAAGGGCCGTCGCTCCACCGTCGGGTGCGGGCGCCCGATCCGGCCGCCTGTGAATTCCTTGAGAGAAAGCTCGGAACTGTGCGAAACCGCAACGCCGTCGCCCGACGATTCCGGCCGGTCCGCCGGGGTGTCGCTGAGCTGCGCCACCGAGGCCGGCCAGACGCCCACGGCGACGGCGACGGGCGGTGTGGCCATCGGTTCCGAGGTCGATCCGCCCGGCCGGACCGCGACGGCCGAGCTCTCCGGGACCACCGTTGGGGGAGCGGGTGGGGCGCTCGGGGGAAGGTTGGGGAGCAGCATCCGGCCGACCCTAGACATCCGCGGCGCACATGCGAGCCGCCGCGCCGGGGCTACCCGGAAGGGCTACCGGGCGTACAGCGAAGTCACAGACGGCTCACCGGCTCGAAACAAGATCGGAGCGCAACCTCGAGGGCATGACCGACCTGCTGAGCCGCCCCGCCCTGGACGACCGGACCCGCGACGCCGGCGAGCGTGTCGCCGGCGTCCTTCCGCCGACGGGTTTCCCGCCGGTGATGTGGGACGCGCCCAAGGACCCCCGCTGGAAGCGCCGGATCGCGGGCGGCGCGGCGATTTTGGTCCTGATCGCCGGTGGGGGCGGCGGTGGCGCGTTCCTCGCCGAGCACTACCTGATCGGTGACTCCACGCCGGCTTCCGCCGCGGCGACCACGATCGCCGAGACCGGGGATCTGGCGCCGATCGTGGCGAAGGTGCAGCCGAGCGTCGTGACCGTGCTCGTCGACGGCCGCTCGTCGTCGCTGGGCTCGGGCGTGATACTCAGCGCGGACGGTCTGGTCCTGACCAACAACCACGTGGTCGCGGCGGACGGCACGGTCAGCGTGCGCCTGTCCACCGGGCAGACCGCTCCGGCGCGGGTGATCGCCACCGACGCCACCCACGACCTGGCCCTGGTCCAGGCGACCGGCCTGTCCGGTCTCACCCCGGTCACCTTCGCCACCGACGGCAGCGTGGCGGTCGGCGACACGGTGCTGGCCTTCGGCGCCCCGCTCGGCCTGGAGGGAACCGTCACCTCGGGCATCGTCTCCGCCCTCGACCGCAGCGTCGACACCGGCGGCGAGAAGCTCACCGGCCTGCTGCAGACCGACGCCGCGATCAACCAGGGCAACTCCGGCGGCGCGCTGGTCGACACCTCCGGCCGGGTGGTCGGCATCAACGTCGCGATCGCCACCGCCGGCGACAGCACCGGCAGCGTGGGTCTCGGCTTCGCCATCCCTGCCGACACCGTCACCGCCGTGGTGGCCCAGCTCCAGGCCCGGGCCCGCTGACCCCTCCCGAACCGATCACCCGCCCGGGGCCGCGCTTCGGTCCATGCCCGCCCCGGGTGATCCATCCGCCGTTGTCGATCTTTCCCGGCTGGTCGTGAGCGCTGTCTCAGAGCGTCCGGGACAGCCAGGGTGGTGGGGGTGGGCTGGTCAGAAGTCGCGCCACTTGTCGAACCAGTCGTCCGCGGTCGGGGTGGGGACGCCCGCCCGGGTGGCCAGGGTGACGAAAGCGTCTCCGGCCTCCTCGCGGCGCAGCGTGTCGACGATCCCCCACTTCTCGTCGATCTGGTTGATCGCCTCCACCAGGGTGCGCAGGATCGGCTCGGCGTCGGCGGGAGTCCGGGTGGCGGGCAGGCGGTCGACGGCCCGCAACGCGGCGGCGAACGCCTTGCAGGCGGCCGCGCCGGCCTTCGGGTCGTCGTCGGCCCAGTCGCGGAACGGGTTGTCCATGTTGGCGGCCAGCCAGCGGTCCGATTTGGCGCCGGCCAGCGACAACCCCACCTCCGTACGCCGGAGGCGCGCCCGCAGCTCCTTGGCCACCGACCCGCGCAGGCCGTGGATGTCGAGGTGCCGCAGACCCGGCAGGTGGGCCGGCAGGTCGGCGTCCATCCCGTACGCGTCGACCATCTCCAGCAGCCGTACGCCGGGCAGGCCGGCTAGCGCCGCGGGGTCGTCGAGGCGGCCCGGTGGCCCGGTCCATTGCAGCCGCAACGTGTGCATCTCGTGCAGACCGGCCACGGTGGCGGCGGACAGCACGCCCGCGCCGGTCAGCGACACCTGCCGCACCCCGTCGAGCCCGGACGGCGCCAGCGTCGACGGGGTGACCAGGAAGAGCGCCAGTCGCAGCCAGCGGCCCCTGTCCGCGGCCCGGACCGTGCACCGTGACCCGGTCGGCCCCAGGTTCAGGTGGTGTGCGCCGTCGGGCAGCCGGATCTCCCGCAGCTCGTCACCGGCGGCCCGCAGGGACAGCACCGACGTCTCGCTCAGGTCGACCAGGGGCGGGGCGTCGAGCCAGTTGACCCCACTGACCAGCGGATGCCGGGCCAGCGCCGCGGTGAGCCCGCGATCGGGCCCGGACCAGGTGATCTCCGTGCATCGGGGCAGCCGGTCGAGGACGCTCCAGTCCACCGGACCGGACGCCGGCGGCGCGATGTCACCGGAGCGCAGGTCGAGATGCCCGAGGGAGGTCGTCAGCGTGACCGGCCCGGCGCCCAGATCGGCGGTGACCGGCTCGGGCGGGCGCAAGGCCCGGTAGGCCGCCCGAACCGGCTCGGGAAGCCGCTCCCAGCGCCGCTGACGGGCCATGTCGCCGACCGGGGACTGCCACCCGGAGAAGCTGGTGCCGCCCGCCGGGACACCGGGTGGCACCGGCAGATTGCCGATCCACTCGAGATCCGGCGGCATCGGATGGTTCTGCGGAAAGACCGAGATCTGCGCGATCCGATCGGTCCAGGAGTGGTGGTCGAGCTGCACGAGACCGGCGTCGTGCAGCTCCGCCAGCTCCGGTGGCCGTGGCCCGGACCAGTCCAGCGCGTGCAGCGTCACGTGCTCACCGGTGATCTCGCTGATCTGGCAGGCGCCGTAGCCCCCGCCGGGCAGCGGGGTGACCGCCACGTCCCCGACCCGAAGCTGATCCGTCATGCCCGGCACGGTACCGGGCACCTCTGACAAATCACGATCAGTAACCGTCGTCGATGCGCCCCGCGAGCGGTCGGGACACGGTCGTCAGAGGACCGCGCGGAACTCCGGCCAGTGGCCCCAGAACCGCTCGACCTCCTCGATGACGTTTTGCATTCCGGCTACGATGTCGCGCGGTACCGGTGTGCCGTCGTCCCAGGTGGGAGTGCTTGGCAGGTAGTAGAGGCCGCCGCGCACACCCGGTTCCACGCCCAGCGTCAGCACATGCCCGTCCACCTCGAACTGCGTCGCGAAACGGCGGCTGCGCACGATCGCTCCGGAGTGGTGCAGGGCCTCCCGATGCTGCAGTTCCTGGACTGTCATGGTCTCTCCCCACCGATGTCGGCCGTGAGCCTGGTAACAGTGAGTACGCATCGATGGGGTACGGCGTTCAGCGCCGGACGGAAAAACTTACGCCCGGAAGTGGGCGACGGCCGGGACGGGCCGCCCAGCCGTAGCCGATTCGGCGGAACTGCTCGCACCGCGTACCGAAGAAAGGGTCAAAGAGCGAGATGCGCGTTGGCCGCACGTGCCGCCGCGGCGAACTCGGGCAGCTCGACCACCTCGATGCCGGCGGCGATCAGCAGCGCGACACCCTCGCAGGTCACGAAGAGATCGGGCTCACGCCAGGCGATGACCACCCGGGGGATCCCGGCCGCGATGATCAGATCGGCGCAGGTGGCGTCCGGGCGGCTGGCGCGTTTCGAGCAGGGTTCCAATGTGCTGTACATGGTCGCGCCCCGCAGCCGGGCCCGGTCAGCGACCCGGACCAGCGCCGACTCCTCGGCGTGCACCCGCGGATCGGAGTCGCGGGACCAGCCGCCGGCCAGCTCCCGGCCCTCCGGATCGACGATCACCGCCCCGACCGAGAACGCGGACGTCGACGCGGGGCAGCGATGCGCCAGCCCGATCGCGTGGCTCATCCACCGGTGGTCGTCCATCCTGCTCCCCGTCACTCGGCTCCGACCAGCACCTTAGCGCCGTGACGTGGGCCTCTACGCGGCGGCGGTCACCCGCTGGGCAAGCGGCGCGGTCACGGGCCGGACAGGCGGCGGCGGTCACCGGCCGGACAGGTCGCGGAGCGCGGAGACGTAGCGGTTGGTGACGTAGGCCTGGATCAGGCCGGTCACCGGACCACCCAGACGGGCGAGCAGCGTGGCCGGCCGGGAGAACGCGGTGATCCGGAACCGGACCCGGCCACTTCCGGTCAGATGCACGAGAAACGCCTCCTCGCCGCGCTCGGGATGCCCGGGCAGCGTGCCGTAGGCGAACCCCTGCCGGTCCGGCTGGTCCACGCGGTAGACCACCTGAACCGGCGCGGCCACCCCGAACCGCAGCAGAACCGGCTGACCGGGGGTCGCCGGACCGGACACCGTGACGTCGATCCCGGCGGCCCGGTGCATCCGCCAATGCAGCATTGCGGTGGCGGCCCGGTCGAAGGTCTCCGATCCGGCGCCGATGTCGACGTCGCGGCGCACGTGTTTGTACCCGGACGGCAGGACCGCTTCCCGGGTGGCGCCGACCTCGGCGTACGTGAGCTTGGTGTTTATCAACATCATTGTTGTCCACATTGATCGGCATCATGTGCGCGTGCGAAGAAGATTGCGATGACCGCACGGCCCCTAGAACAATGTCATGAATTGATGGGCGACGCCGTGAACCGGGAAAAGATCAACGTGGTTATGACAATCGGTGGCGCATAGCCGATCCGAATGGCAAGGGGTAACGGGATGGCCGGTCAGGAACCACTCGGCAGGGAATACCTGTTGCACGAGGAGATCGGCCGCGGCGCGATGGCGGTCGTGCGCCGGGCGACGAGCCGGCACGGCGGCGTGCCGTTGGCCGCGAAGCTCCTGCGCCCCGAGCTCGCCGGCGACCGCCGGGTCCGGGAACTGTTCCTCCGTGAGGAGGCGGCCCTGCGCGCCCTCGACCATCCGTCGATCGTGCGGCTGCGGGACCTGATCGTGGAGGGCGGCACCCTGGCCCTCGTCATGGAGTTCGTCGACGGTCCCAACCTGCGGCGCTACCTGTCGATGCGCGGCGGGCGGCTCACCCCCGGCGAGGTCGTCACGGTCGCCGCTCAGGCCGCCTCCGCGCTGGCCGCCGCACACGAGCACGGTGTCGTGCATCTCGACCTCAAACCGGAGAACGTCCTGGTCCGCCGTGGATCCACACCGCCGGAGATCCGGATCACCGACTTCGGGGTGGCGGTGCTGCTCAACGACGCCGATCGGGGCGCGGCCGGCGGGACGCCCGGGTACACCGCCCCGGAGATCTTCCAGGGGGCGCCGCCGACGCCGGCGGCCGACGTGTGGTCGCTCGGCGTGCTGCTGCTGGAGATGACCACCGGGCGGGCCACCGGGGATCCGTCGGCGCTGCCGGGGCCGCTCGGGCCGGTGGCGCGGGACTGTCTGGCCGCCGATCCCCGGCGACGGCCGCCGGCCCGGCGGGTGGCGGCCTATCTGCGGCAGTTCGCGGTGGGTGCGTCTTTCGGGGGTACGGGCACGCCCGCGCCGGTTCCCGGGTTCTCCGCGCCGCCGGGGCCCGTCATGCCGGCCGCCGACCACGATCCCGAGCCGGCCACGCTGCCGCTCGGGTTCCCGCCGCCGCAGCTGCCGCAGCCGCAGTTCCCGCCGCCCGCCCCGCCGCAGCCGCCGCGTCCCGCCTTCCGCGACCCGGGGCCGGGTCCGCACGCGGCGTTCGGCGACCCGGGTACCGGAGCCGCGCAGCCGCCGCGGGCCGCGTTCGTGACGTCGGGGCCACCGACCGGGCCGGGAGCGCCGGGGCAGCGGGACACCATCGGCGGCTGGGCGGGTCAGCTGCCCAACAGCGGGCAGTACGGTCCGGCGCCGGCCCCGCCGCGTGAGCCGTCCCGCTGGCGCCGGGGCCCGCTGATCACGCTGGCCGCCGCCGTGGTGGCCGCCGCGGTGCTGGCCGGCATCAACATGACCGCCAACGCCGGCGAACGCTCCAACCGCCTGGTCACCCAGGTCAGCGTGCCGCCGAAGGTGTCACCGGTGGAGGCCACCGGCTCGGCCGCCCCGGCCGCGACCCTGCCGCCGACCACCGAGGTGGCCCTGCCGCCGCTGAACACGCCGAGCGCCGAGCGGCTGCGGGTCACCCTGGCCGGCAAGGTCGAGGACGACGCCGGCACGCTGGCCATCTCGATCCGGGACGGGGTGGCGATCGCCTACGTCTGCGACGGCGACCGGCTGGAGGTGTGGCTCAAGGGCACCGCCCAGAACGGCCTGCTCAACCTGACGGGCAAGAAGGAAAGCCGGATCACCGGCCTGTTCGACGCCCGCCGCGCGGCCGGTGAGCTGACCGTCCAGGGCGCCAGCCACCGGTTCGAGATCGGCGTGGTGCGCAAGCCGTCCGGGTTGTACCGGCTGGCCGGCCGGGTCGGCGGCGCCGACGTCAACGGCGGCTGGATCGTGCTGGCCGACGGCACTCAGGTCGGCGTGCTGAGCCGTGCCGAGGTGCCCGGCCCGGCGCCGCGGCTGGACGTCGCCACCCGTACCACCACGATCGACGGCGCGACGGTCACCGGGACCAGCGTGGACGCCGAGACCGGAGAGGGCTTCTGACCGTGCCGACCGCGACCCCGCTCCGGCCCCGGGTGTGGCTCCCGCTGGTCGCCGGAGTCGGCGTCGCGGTCGTGCTGGGCGTCTACGGCCGCCTGCACGAGCCGGTCGGCACCACCGACGTCGTGGGTTTCCTGCGCCTGCAGACCGCGAAGGTGTGGCTGGCCACCGGGGTCGGGATCCTCGCTTTCGTGCAGGTGGTCAGCGCCGTGGTGATCTACCGGACCCGGCCGGCGCCCGGGTGGGTGGCCGGCCTGCACCGATGGAACGGACGGCTCGCCCTGCTGCTGTCGGTGCCGGTCGCGGTGCACTGCCTCTACCGCTTCGGGTTGCGCTTCGACACGCCCCGGGTGCTGGCCCATTCACTGTTCGGGTGCCTGTTCTACGGCGCGTTCGCGACGAAGATGCTGCTGCTCAGCCGCCCCGGCCGGGGCAGCGGGTGGGCGTTGCCGGTGGCCGGCGGGGTGGTGCTCACGGCGGTGGCTGGGTTGTGGCTGACGTCCGCCCTGTGGTTCTTCGCCACCATCGGCGTCAGTTGGTGAGCGCCGGTCCCGCGTGGCAATCGGTCGCCCCTTCGGAATCGGGTTCGGGTAGGCGTACCCCGAATGGTGTTCTTCCGGGATCGGAGCGTGATGTCCGGCGATGAGAGTGGCGACCATGAATGCCGTTCGGGGGAAGGCGCTCGCCTGGTCAGGGCATCCGGTCACGTTGGCCGCACTGCTGCTCATGGCCGTTAATGACCATATTTTGAAGGCTGCGTGTCCGGGCTGGGCGACCGGGAAGCTCAGCGACGCGGCCGGGATGGTGCTGGCGCCGCCGCTGCTCGCGGCCGTGACCGGCCTCATCGCGCCACGCGCGCCGTTCCGGTGGGTCGCGCCGGGTGCGATCCTCACCGTGGGCGTCGGGTTTCTGCTGGTCAAGACGACGGGGTACGGTGCCGAGCTCGCGTCCTCAGCATGGAGCCTGGTGACGCCGACACTGATCCGGGCCGATCCCACCGATCTGCTGGCGCTGCCGTTCCTCGGGGTGGCGTGGTGGGTCGCGCGGCGGCCCGTTCGGCCGGCCCCGCGCTGGTTGCGGGCGTTTCGGCTGGCCGTGTTCCTGCCGCTGGCACTGGCCGGGGTGGCCGCGACGAGCCCGGCGCCGCACCCGATGGCGCAGACTGTGGCGGTCGCCGACGGCGCCCTGTACCTCGGCTATGAGGAGGGCTACGGCACCGACTGGTCGGTCAGCGTCGACGGTGGCCTGACCTGGACGGACTCGGCCGAGGGCCCCGGTCCGATCCGGACTACCGACTGCTCGCAGGCCGCCCCGGTGGCCTGCTACCAGGCGGTGCCGGGTGAGATCGGCGTACAGAGCAGCACGGCCGGCGGCCCCTGGACCGTAGACTGGCGACTGTCTGACAAGGATCAGGCTCTGCTGGCTGAGACCTACGCGGACACCGAGATCGACGAGTTGCAGACCGTGTCGGTCGGGGTGCTCGAGGTCGACGGCGGGCACGTGGTGGCCGCGGCGAACGGCCGGGACGGGTTCGCCGTCCGCGACGTGTCGGGGCAGTGGCAGCGGATCGGATTCCCGAGCCTGACCCCGTGGGACGAGGCGCCCGCCGAGCTGGCCGCCGCCGAGTCCGAGTCGACGTCGGCCCAGGTCCGGATCCTGGCGCTGTTCGGCGTGTTCGCCGCCGGCCTGATCACTACCGTGATCGGCGTGGTGGTCATCCAGCGTGCCGGCGGCAGCGGCCACTGGTGGTGGATGCTGGCCCCGCACCTGCTGGTCGGCGTGGTGGTGCTGCCCTCGGCGCTGCTCGGCTACCACGACCGGGACTCGATCATGGCCCTCGCGACATGGGTGGCGCCGTTCCCGGTCGCTCTGGTGGCGGTGGTCTGCACGATCGTCGTCGTGGTCAACGCGGGGACGCAGCGCCGTGAGGCCCGGGCCGCCGCGGCGCGGGACCGATGGTACTGACCGCGCTGCCGGTCCTCGAAAGACCTCGTCACTCCGGCCACGGCATGACCTCGTCCAGGTCGGCCCACAGGCCGCGCCCGTTCTCCTCCGGCGGCAGCCACAGCGCCGGCTGGTCGGCGTGGCAGTTGTCGCCGCACCCCCCTTCTGGTTGTCGGGGCTGTTCCGCCGAGCCGGAAACAGCTCTGGGAGCCGGCCCGTTGGGTTGACCTTGCCCCTGGGGGAGGGTTGAGGCTCGCTCCTGCCGGGTTCGGGTGGGAGGGCGTCGTGCGGTTGGGTGTGTATCTCGTTGATCGGCGGCCGTTGCGGGTGGCGGCCTTCCGGCGGCTCTGGCTGGCTTCGGCGGTCACCGCGGTCGGGGGGTCGTTCAGTCTCGTCGCGGTGCCTGCGCAGCTGTTCACGCTCACCGGGTCGTCGGCAACGGTCGGGATGGCGGCGGCGGTCTCGTTGTGCGCGCTCGCCGGGTCGGCGCTGTGGTCGGGGGTGCTCGCCGACGCGATGGACCGGCGGCGGCTGCTGATCGCCGGGAACGCCGGGCTCGGGCTGTCCTATCTGGGGCTGTGGCTGAACTCGCTTCTCCGGCTCGATTCGGTGGCGGTGCTGCTCATGCTCGTGGCGTTGCAGGGTCTGAGCTTCGGCGTCACCCTGACCACGACGGGCGCCGCGGTGCCCCGGGTGGTGCCTCGCGAACTGCTCGTCGCGGCCAACAGTCTCAGCTCACTGACCCGATACAGCGGCGCGGTCGCCGGTCCGCTGCTCGCCGGGGTACTGATTCCGGTGGTCGGGCTCGGCACGCTCTACCTGTTCGACACGCTGGCGCTCGGGCTCGTGCTGTGGGCGGTGGCCCGGCTGCCGGCGATGCCGCCACCGGTGGTCGCCGCCGGGGGTGTGCTGCGGCGGCTCGGCGACGGCTTCCGCTATCTCGCCGGGCACCGGCTGCTGGTCGCGATCCTCGCGGTGGACCTGGCCGCTATGGTCTTCGCGATGCCGCACGCGCTGTTGCCGGAGCTGGCCGAGCGGACCTACGGCGGTGCGGCGGGCGGCGGCACCGAGCTGGGGGTGCTGTACGCCGCGTACCCGGCCGGTGTGCTGCTCGCCGGCCTGCTGTCGGGGACGTTCGGCCGGGCCCGGCGGCACGGCGCGCTGATGGCGTCGGCCGCGATGGCCTGGGGCGGGTGTGTGATCCTGCTCGGCCTGGCTCCCAACCTGCTCGTCGCCGTGGTGGCTCTGGGCGCGGGCGGGGCCGTCAACCTCGTGCTGAGCACGTTCCGCAACGCGATCTCCCAGGCGTACACCGATGACGCCCTGCGCGGCCGGCTCCAGGGATCGCTCACCGTCGTCCTGATGGGTGGCCCGCAGCTGGCGAACATGCTGCACGGGCTCGGCGGCGCGGCGGCCGGCGCCCGCACGGCGATCGTCGCCGGTGGCACGCTCACCGTGCTGACGGTCGCGCTGCTGATCCGGACGGTCCCCGACCTGTGGCGTCACGACGCCGGAGAAACGACCTAATCTGGTACGGCGATGAGTGAGCGCAAACCGGCGGGCATGAGTTACGAGTCGTGGGTCGAGCAACGGATCGGTGAGGCCGTCGACCGGGGCGACTTCGACGGGCTGCCCGGCACGGGCCGTCCGCTGCCGCAGGGTGAGGCCGACGAGGACTGGTGGGTGCGTGGCTACCTGCGGCGCGAGGACGTGTCCACCGACCTGTCGCTGCCGGCCCCGCTGCTGCTGCGCCGGGAGGCCGACGACATCGACCACACGGTGGGGCGGCTCCTCGACGAGGCGGCGGTCCGGCGGGTGGTGGGCGAGCTGAATCAGCGGGTCGAGGAGTCCTGGCGGCGGCCGGCCGACCACGGTCCGGTCGCCCGCCGGGTGGACGCCGAGGAGGTCGTGGCCCGCTGGCGGGAGAACCGGACCGAACCGACGCCGGTGGCCGTGACCGCGCCGCGGACATCCTGGTGGCGGCGTTTCCGCCCCCGGTTGAGGAGATCAACCACATCCGGCACATGATCAGTGCGGTACTGAAGGGACCACCGCATCCTCACCCGACCGCGGGGAGACCCCTGTGCACGAGATCTGGAAGCGACTGCTGGACGGTAACGAGCAGTGGGCGACCGGTGGCCGGGACGCCGTGCGGCGGGCCGAGACGGTGGGCGGCCAGCATCCGATGGCCGTGGTGCTGGGCTGCTCGGACTCCCGGGTGCCGGTGGAGACCGTGTTCGGGCAGGGGATCGGCGATCTGTTCGTGATCCGTACGGCGGGCCACACGCTGGACACCACGGTGCTCGGGTCGGTCGAGTACGCGGTCGGGCACCTGCAAACGTCGCTGATCGTGGTGCTCGGGCACGACCGGTGCGGAGCGGTGGCGGCGGCGATCCGGCTGGTCGACGAGGGGGTGGCGCCGCCCGGGCACATCCGGGGGATCGCCGAGCGGATCGCGTTGAGCGTGCGGCGGGCCCGGCACGAGGGCGCCGTCACCGCCGAGGAGATCATCGCCCGGCACACGGTCTACACGGTCGAGGAGTTGCGGTTGTGGTCGGCGGTCCCGCTGCAGGCGGTGGACATCGTCGCGGCCCGGTACGACCTGGCCCGCGGAACAGTCACCCAGGTTTACCAGCCGGTCGATCGCAAGCCTGGGTGAGTCGTCAGCCCGGGCAGGGCACCGGGCGGGCCGTGCCGTTACCGCGCTATGCGGCGTGCCCGGTCGCGGCGACGTGGGCGATGGCGCGCCGGAGCACTGCCAGGGAAACGGTCTTGTCGGTGGCCATCTCCGCAAGACCGAGTTCGATCCATTCGCGGATGAGCTGGGAGTAGGGCACTCCGGCCTGGCTGGCGGCGGCACGGATCTGCTGTGCCAGTGGGGCTGGGACGCGCAGGCCGAGCGGCACCATCGGTTCCGTCTCCGGTGCCGGTGGCAGCGGGGCGGCGGCGGTTTCGTCGTACCGGACGTCGCCGGCGGCGAATGCCGTGGCCGCTGCGGTGATCTGTTGGTCGCTGTACTGGCTCACTGCGCCTCCCATGCCTGGAACCGGGCGAGTTCGTCGGGGGTCATCTCCCGGGCGCCGATGATTTGTTGCTCGTGGTCACCGAGTAGCCGGACGGCGACGATCAGTGGTCGTCCGGCGTGGGTGCGGGCGCTGATCGTGAGGAACCGGACTCCCGCGCTTTCGGCTGCCATCGGTCGGCGCTGTCCGGCCGACAGTACCTGGGTGACCTCGTGCGGGTCGACGTTGCGGAGGGCGGCCAGCGCCTCTGCCAGCCACTCGTATCCCACGCCGCCAGCGTAAAA
The DNA here is from genome assembly GCF_019429605.1 of Actinoplanes hulinensis. Classification (NCBI taxonomy): domain Bacteria; kingdom Bacillati; phylum Actinomycetota; class Actinomycetes; order Micromonosporales; family Micromonosporaceae; genus Actinoplanes; species Actinoplanes hulinensis. The sequence continues at coordinate 135,771 of NZ_JAHXZI010000015.1, forward strand.
CGTTTGTTAAACGCTGTCGAGCCGGGTGCGCCGATGTGGCATCTCAGGGCCGGGCTCATCACCCGTGGCGGGCATCGCTCAGCCGTTCGTCGTTCGTTGCCACCGAATCAGCCCATCGCTACCCGCCCTCGTATGAGCCGCAGACCGGCCCCGGCTATCCGATGCCCCCACAGCCCGGGTTCCCGCCGCCGGGCCCGGTCAGGGCACGCCTCCGGGGGGCGTCGTGCGGCAGCCGGGTCCTGGTCGCGCCCGACCGGATCGGTGACCCGGCCGCAGGCGCCGCTGCACCAGTGGGGCTATGCGGCGCCGACGCGCGACGCGAAGGCGCGGATTCCGGAGAGGCCGTGGCTGGCCGGGGCGGCGAGCAGGTCGCGGGTGAGCTGCTGGGCCCAGGGCCGGTAGCGGACTTCTTCCGGCACGTCGTGTTCCGCCGTGAGCAGGGCCTCGAACGCTGCTTCGGGCCAGCCCGGAACCGGGCTGGCGATCTTCAATCAGCACTTCGCCGGGTTCCGGCCGCTGGTCACCGAGCCTTTGGTCGCGGCGCCCGCGCACGTCGCCACGCGGATCAGGCGACGAAGAAGCCGTTCTCCAGGTAGACCGCGGTGTTCTCGGCCCGCGCCCGCAGCGCAGCGAAGATCCTGCGGGCCAGCAGTTCGGAAAGCCGCTGCCCGGCATCCTGCTCGGTGCACCAAGCCCAGCTGCGCAGCTCCGCGGCCGGGAGCTGGATCCGTGCTGTCTGCTCCGGGGTGAGGGTCCCGCCGTCGAACACCATCATCAGGCCCTCGGTGCGGCCCAGGCGCGGCGGCACCCAGTCGGTCACCAGCAGCCGGCCCGGCTGCACCGGCAGCCCCAGCTCCTCCTTGAGCTCACGCCCCACCGCGGTGTACGGCGACTCATCCGCATCGACCGCGCCGCCCGGGATCTCCCAGTAGTCCTTGTAGGTCGGCTCTACCAGCAGCACCCGGCTGCGATCGTCGGACAGCAGCACCCCGGCCCCCATCCGCTTACGCGGCAACGTGGCGGTGAAGTCGTCATTGGTCACCGCGCCAGGCTATCCACCAGCCGCACCCGCGAAGGCCTCGCTCAACGGAAGGCGACCACAAGAACCTGCCGATCCTGGTGCTGCCGCCGCGCGGACCGGCGAGCACGCCGTGGGTGACGATGTTCGTCGACGACACCTCCCGGGTCATCGTCGCGCTCGGCGTCGAGTCGCACGTTCTGCCCGGCTTCCACGCCAACCAGAAGGGCAAGATCGAGGAGCGCAACACCGCGCGTGGCCATCGAACCGTTGATTCCTGTGAGAACTACGGGCGGCTGCCGCTGTCGTGTGCCAGTCTCGACCCGGTCGATATGCCGCCGACGTGCTGCGCGCACGGCGCAGGCGCGTAAAGGCGCGGGCCAGCGGCACAGGCTGATTACAAACCTTCGGGGGCACGGTGGACGAGGTAGCAGCACAGCAGCCCACGTCGCCATCGCTCGGACCAGGCTCGGCCGCAATTCCAGCGGTCACAGCAATCAGCGTGCTCGGTGTGTTGCTGACCGGACTGTGCTTGGTCACGGCCGACCGGCTCGCTCGATCGACGCCGGCACAGGTCCTGGCCGTGCTCGCGGTGGGTGCTGCGCTGATCGGCGTCATCGCGGCGGTCGCCGGTCAGCTCTGGGTAACGCTGCCTTCCCGCAGCCTGGACGGCGCCGGATCGCAGCGGACCCGTCGAGGTGCCCGCCTGATCATGGCCGCTGGAACACTCAGCATGGTGGCGGTCGTCCTGGCTGCCGTGGCAACCCTGCTCGTGGTGCTCCGCACCGAGCAGAAGACGATGGCAGCCCCGGCCGCCCCGACAGTGGCTCTCCAGCTGACCCGCGCCGCCGGGCCAATGGCCCTGTCCGTGCAGTTGTCCGTGCCGGGCCTGCCCGCCGGCAGCGTGGTCGACACCAAGCTATTCGCTGAGGGACAGGAAGATCCGGATGAATACGGTCAGCCTCAAACCAGCCGCGTCCTGCTGGCACGCTCGGTTGTCCCCGCCGATCGCGACGGCCTCTCCGTAGCGCAGCTCGCCGCGACGGTCGAGAACTACCACAACGTGGTCATCGAGGCGGAGACGCCAGACCGCCGTTGTGAGCAGACCCTGTCACTGGACGACGTCGACGCCGCAGCGCCCCCACTGACCTGCACCCCCACCTGACGACCTGCACCCCGCGCGGTCCGGCTGGATGCCGATGATGAGCGGCCCAACGATGAAGGGGCGTAGAGGCCGCAAGGCTCACGCGGCAGCGGATTGCCGGGACGCAAAGCCCACGGCCGCGGTCACGTAGCGCACCCAGCTGCGTCTCCACCGCGCTCAAGTCGGCCTCCGTGACGACCTGGTGCACCCGAGTAGGTGACAGACCAGCCGCCGCGGCGGTCTCCCGAACCGAGACTCCCATCCGGCGGGCGGACACCAGCGACCACGCCCGCTCCCGCTCAGCCTGCTCCAGCCGCCACGCAGCACGCGTTACCCGCATCAGCACCCGCCGCCGAGGCTGCCACTCCGCCATCCGCTCTCGGGCATTCGCCACGTGACCACCCTGGCGGAGCCGTTCAGCAAATTGAACACCTACTGAGCTTCTGGAGTCGAGGTCACTCTCGCGTCACATCGCCGCTTTGAGTGATTCCGGACGGTTTGACTCTGCTGTCTAGTTAGGGCATGAGATACGGGGACGGCGGTGGGGTTGGCCCGCAGCAACGCGCCCGCCGGGAACAGGTGCGGCGGCAGGCGGCGCGGATGTTCGCGGCCGGTCAGAGCGCGCCGCAGGTCGCCGCCGAGCTGGAAATTTCGACCAAGTCGGCCTACGCGTGGCGGCGGGCCTGGCAGGCCGGCGGCGAACATGCCCTAACCTCAAAAGGCCCGCCAGGCCCGGACCGCAAGCTGTCCGAGGCACAGGTGCAGAAGCTGATCCAGAAACTGGACGAGGGCCCGGCCGCGGCCGGCTGGGACGAGGACCAGCGGTGGACGCTGGCCCGGGTCCGCACGATGATCGGCCGGATGTTGCACCTCACCGTCAGCATCGCCACCGTGTGGGAGACGCTGCACCGCGCCGGCTACACCCCGCAGCAGCCGATCCTGCGGGCCGCCGAACGCGACGAGCAGGCCATCGAACACTTCAAGCGGCATCAGTGGCCCGCGGTAAAAGAGTCGCGCGCAGGCTGGGCGCGTGGATCTGCTTCGCCGACGAGTCCGGCATCTCGCTGAGACCAGCCCGGGCCCGGACCTGGGCCCGGCGAGGCAACACCCCGATCGTGACAGTCGCCGGCCGCGGCGGCCGCAAACTCTCTTTGGCCGGGATCGTCGCCTACCGCACCGGGCACCGGCCGCGCATCATCTACCGCACCATGCTCCACCGAGGACGTAAAGGCGAGCCGAAAGGCTTCCGCGAAGACCACTTCGCCGACCTGCTGGACGCCGCCCATCAGCAACTACGCGGCCCGATCGTGCTGATCTGGGACGGCTTGCCCCAGCACAGATCCGCCAAGATGCGCGCCTTGATCACCGCTCGGCCCTGGCTACGTGTCTACCGACTGCCCGGCTACGCGCCCGAACTGAACCCGGTCGAGAACCTGTGGTCCAGCCTCAAACGCGGCCTGGCCAACCTCGCCCCGGGCGGCATCAACGACCTCCTCGACGTCGTCAAGAACCGTCTCAAGCGGATGCAATACCAGCCCACGCTTGCCTACGGATTCCTCGCCACCAGCGGCCTGGCACCGCCCTGACCCCGACCCCGAAAACTCAGTAAACGCTGTTCGTCGGTCCGTTGTTACCGACGGGCCGTCTCCCGCACTGGCCCGGCATGATTGTCATGGTCCTTCCACACCAGGAGTGATCTTGTAGCGCGGTGTCCGAGCATCGATCGGTTCGGCACGAAAGCCTCGGCGGGACAGGCCTGAGCCGAGACCCGGGTTGATGCCCACGTACGACTTCGCAGCCCAGGTTGGATCCGTGCTCGTTCGGCGACGGTGTGATCGAGGTATACGTGTCGCGGCTGTTGACCATGGCGATTAGGGTGTCGGCGTCTCATGGAGTAGATCAGCGGTAGATCACCCGGCTTGGGACCGGGAGGGCGCGGGTTCGAGTCCCGCCTCCATGTCGAAGGGTAGAGGTCATCTTGGAGTAGATCAGCGGTAGATCACCCGGCTCTTAACCGGGAGGGCGCGGGTTCGAGTCCCGCCTCCAAGTCCATCTGTAGTCAGGGAGGTCGTGTGTCGTCCGAGGATCGGTTCACGGCTTCCCCGGGCTACGCGTTCGGGCTGCTACAGCGTGCCCTCGACACGGCGGTCCACTCGGCCGACCCGCAGGTGCGAGCCCGCGCCCGGGACAAGGTCGCCCGGTGGGAGCAGGTAATCGCGGGACTCGCTTCCGGGCATCTGACGGTCGGTTCGCGTACGCCGGTGGCGGACACTCCGACGTGGGTGACTCTGGAGGTGGCGCACGGCGGCTTCGCGACGGGCCGCTATCTGGCCGAGTCGCCGCTGCGCGACGACGAGATGGAACGGTTACGGTCGCTGCCGGCCGGCGCGCCGGGCAGCACCGACCGGGAACGGCTGAACCTGTGGTACCTCGGCGATGAGGGCCAGACGGTGCTGCTGCACGCCCTGCGCACCGAGCAGTATCGGATCGGGGTGCCCGAGGAGTCGGCCCTGCTGGTGGTCGCCTGGCTGCTCGATCAGGGGCAGGGGGTGCAGGCCCTCGACCTGGTGGCCGAACTGCGGCCGCTGATGCACCGGCTGCGGTTCACACCGCGTCTGACGGCGAACGCGGCACCGTCCGGCGCGGCGGTGCGGCTGGAGTCGGTCGGCACCGTCGCCGCCGCCATCCGCCGCACCAGGGTTCCCGCACAGCTTGCTGCCATGCGGGAGACGGTGCAGGTGTGGCACCCACTGTACGACCGGCTTGTCGCCCTGTGGTGCGACACCGTCAACGGTGACCTGCCGTCGTTGGCCGACGTCGCGGGCAAGGCTGACGCTCGGGTGGTCGGCGGCTGGCCGTGCCAGATGTGGCCGGCTGACTGGGCCGAGCGCCGCGGCGCCTGGCTTGCCGACGTCGAGGCGGCGGCCCGTGAGCACCGGGACACCACCGCGCACCGGCACGCCAAGGGCAACTTCGCCCGCCTGCACCAGGCACTGGAACGTTGTCCCGTGGACAGCCGAGCGCTGTCCGGGCGTGAGGTCGGCTGGATTCGCCGGGCGCTGGCCAACACCATCACCAGGCACGGCGCACCGGGGTCGGAGACCCGCGCCGCGCTGCGCTCGACCCAGGCCGCGATCGTCGCGCACCCGACCTACGCCACCCTCGCCCAGGTATTGGCCGGGCGTCTGGACCGCTACGCGCCCGACGGCGGACTACCGGCCATCGACCCGATCGCCGGGGACGTCGCCGACGGTGAGGCGCCGGATGTGCCGGCCGGCTCGCCGATCCCGCACCACCTGATCGCCAAGACGATGCGAGCGCTGGAGGCACCGATCTCGGACTTGGTCACCCGAGGCGTGATCACCTCGGGTGAGGTCCTCGCCCGGGTGCTGCCGCAGATCACCTCCCAGCTGCTCGCCGCGAACCTTGCCGACCCCGCCCTGGCCGCCGTCTACGCCCACACGTACGCGGCTTTCCGCCGCCGCCGCAGCCTGCTGCTGCTGAACCTGCAGCACCAGGTCCAGTTCGACGAGCTGCCCTGGACGGGAGTCCTCACGCCCTTGCGCATCGACCGGGACCAGGCGACACGCGCTGCCCGGCAGACGCTGCGGCAGGTCACCCTGCTGGCCTTCACCGCGTTTCCCCACGCGATCCTGCCCAACCCGCTGGTACGGGAGATCGGCGCACTGACCACCCAGGCGGGTCTACGCATCCCGCTGGTCGAAGAAGTCGCCGCCGACATCTTCATGGGCACCTTCACCACCAAGTGGCGCGACGCCGCCGAGATCGCCAGCCGCGCCCTCGCCGGAACCCTGTACGCCCGCTACTACGACCTCCCCGAGGCCGCGTTCTGGTCCCAGCAGCGCCCCGGCGCCACCCTGGTCCGCCGCTGGGGCAAGCAGACCGCCGCGGACTTCGCCGCACTGTGCACCGAACGCGCCAAGGAAGCCCAGACCGCCGGTGGCGGAAACTGGGTCGCCGGCAACGGCACCGTACTCGAGCAGAGCCAGATCCTCACCACGCACAACCTGACAACCCTGATCGAGGCGCTCGACCTCGGCGAACAGGCCCGCCAACTCGCGCCCGACCTCGCCGAACGCATCCTCGACTGGGTGGTACGCCGTCAGGCCCGGCCCTGCCCTGACCACCACGCCGCCCTACAGGTGATCAAAAATACTGCGTACGCGTGGCGTCAGGCGATGTTCTTCCTGAGCCTGTGCGATGAGCAGACGCAGCGCGCCGCCGTGACACGCCTGCAGGAACACGTCACCCGCGCCGGTATTCGGGACCGCTTTGCCCCCGCCGTGGACGGGCTGGCGCACGTCGTCGTCGGCGGCCGGTTCACCAGCCACGGCACCGTCGACGGCCACGACGCACGCCGGTTCCTCGGCTGGACCGTCGGCCCCCACTGGTGCATGCCGAGCCAGGCCGAGCGGCCCGCCGCGCCCGAGGGCACTGTCTGAGAATCGATCGTTTCCCGGACAAGATCAACACTCTGCGAGATCCTTAAGAATCCGACGCGGATCCCGATGACCAGCCCCGCTGGTCCCGCGAGCGCTGAGTGGACCGCGGTCCTTGAAGGGCCGCTCGGTGTCGACGTGTTCGTCGTGGTGGGGCGGCGTAGTCGCTTACTGCCGAGGAGTGGGGACGACGGGTATCGATCCCGCGCCGCCGCTTATGATCTCGCCTCATGTCCGAACGTAGTACCGCCCCCGCCGTGCCGAGCGCCGACAGCCCCGACCCGTCCGGAGCCGCGCCGAACAATACCGACGACTCCCCCTCGGCCACGGCTGACCATGAGGCGTCGTCTCCGACCGCGGAAGCGCCCGACGACGAGGCGGCCACGGTGGATTCGCCGGGCACCAGTGGGAGTGACCGGGATGCGGGCGACACCACCGATTCCGTCGGAGATGGAGAGACCGTCTCCGACACAGCATCAGCCGCAGACAGCCGGGCGGTGGTGGAGCCTGTTACGGACTCGGACGCCACCGCTGTCCAATCCGGCGCGTCACCCGCGGCAGACCCGGAGATCGACTCCATAGTGGCGCGGGCGGCTACCGCCGCGGCGGCTGCCGCACTCGCCGCGAACGCCGCTGCAACTGCCGCCGACGCCGCTGCCGATGCGGCGGCCGCCGCGGCCGATGCGGCTGAGGCCGCCGCCGTCGCAGCGGATCTCGCCGTCACAGCGGTCAGAGGCTGCCTGGCCGGGACCGGTGCCGACGACGAGACCAAGACCGATGACGACGTGCCGGAGGACGCCGGCGGCGAGGCCGCGGCCTGCAGCGACACGCCGGGCGACGAGACGTTCGCCGAGGCCCAGGCCGAGCCGCGGGCCCGTGGGATCGTGGCGTGGGGGGCAGACCGGCGGCGAGACCTGCTTGCCTACATCTGCGTACCGCTGGTGACGCTATTCGCCGCGCCGGCACTGGTGCTGTTCTTAGGCATCGTGATCCTCGGCAGCAGCACCGGCTCCCCTGCCATCTGCGACGAAGTCCGCGCCGTCAACGGTTGCGAAGAGGCCACCTGGGACGTAATCGGCGCGCACGTGCTCGGGTTCCTCGTCCTGTGGGCGCTGCTGTGGGCACTGCCCTGGCGGCGTGGCCTGCGCACGCCCCGGGTGCTGCTCGCTCTGGCGGCCAGCGTCTTCCTTTTCGCCGGCCTGCTGCGCCTGGCCGCCTGACCGGTGCCGCGAGCAGGGCAGACGGGGCCGGCCAGAGCCTGTGCCGCGGCAGGAGGTGCGATTCTTCTTGAGAGACCTGAGCTTAGACACCTGAATGATCAACCGAAGGCAGCGCTCTTCTGCGTACCGCCCGGTCGGGCGTGATGGTTCCGGCGGTCAGTCATGAGTCGATGCGGCCGCCTTTCGCGGGCGGCCCCATCGGCTCTGGGCATTCGTGCCCATTCCATGTCTTTTACAGGTTTTTGATCATGTCTTCGAAGTTCTCGGTGAGCGCGAACGGATCGGTGACCGTGGCCGGTTCGCGGCGTTCGATCTCGCGGGCGAGTTCTGTGGCGGCGCGCTCGATCCGGTCGCGCAGCGGGCCCTCGACCGAGTTGGTGCCCCAGTCGTCGCTGGCGGCGAAGACGGAGGTGGGGAGGATCGCGGCCCGCAGGTAGGCGAAGAGCGGGCGCAGCGCGTGCTCCAGTACCAGCGAGTGGCGGGCGGTTCCGGCCGTGGCGGCCATCATGACCGGTTTGTCGGTCAGGACGTCCTTCTCCAGGACGTCGAAGAACGACTTGAACAGGCCGCTGTAGCTGGCGCTGAACACCGGGGTGACCACGATCAGCGCGTCCGCGGCGGCCACCGCGTCCTGGGCCTGCTTGAGCGCCGGCTTGGCGAACCCGGTCAGCATGTTGTCGGTGATCTCGTGGGCCAGGTCGCGCAGCTCGACGACCTGGACGTCGAGGGTGACGCCGAGCCGTGCGGCGGCGCCGACCGCGCTCGCTGCCAGTTGGTCCGCGAGCAGGCGGGTCGACGACGGCTGGCTCAGGCCGGAGCTGATGACGACGAGCGTGCGCTGCTTCATGCCTGGACCTCTTCCTTCTTCTCCGAGCGAGCGGCGAGCTTCTCCGAGCGAGCGGCGAGCAGGGAGGCGTGGGTGGGCGCGTCCGGCACGTGGGCCGGCTTGAGGGCGGCGAACTCCTTGCGCAGCACCGGGACGACCTCCGCGCCGAGGATGTCGAGCTGCTCGAGGACGGTCTTGAGCGGCAGGCCGGCGTGGTCCAGCAGCCACAGTTGGCGCTGGTAGTCGCCGACGTACTCGCGGAACCCGAGGGTCCGGTCGATGACCTGCTGCGGGCTGCCGACGGTCAGCGGCGTCTCGCGGGTGAAGTCCTCCAGCGACGGGCCGTGGCCGTAGACCGGCGCGTTGTCGAAGTACGGCCGGAACTCCTTGACCGCGTCCTGGCTGTTCTTCCGCATGAACACCTGACCGCCGAGGCCGACGATCGCCTGGTCCGCCGAGCCGTGGCCGTAGTGCTCGAACCGCTGCCGGTACAGCCCCACCATCCGCTCGGTGTGCGACGCCGGCCAGAAGATGTGGTTCGCGAAGAAGCCGTCGCCGTAATAGGCGGCCTGCTCGGCGATCTGCGGCGAGCGGATCGAGCCGTGCCAGACGAACGGGGGCACGTCGTCGAGCGGGCGCGGCGTGGAGGTGAAGCTCTGCAGCGGGGTGCGGAACTTGCCCTCCCAGTCGACCACGTGCTCGCGCCACAGCTTGTGCAGCAGCCCGTAGTTCTCCAGGGCGAGCGGGATGCCGGCGCGGATGTCCTTGCCGAACCACGGGTAGACCGGGCCGGTGTTGCCGCGGCCGAGCATCAGGTCGACCCGGCCGTCCGCGAGGTGCTGGAGCATCGCGAAGTCCTCGGCGATCTTGACCGGGTCGTTCGTGGTGATCAGCGTGGTCGCGGTGGACAGCTGGAGCGTCGTGGTCCGCGCGGCGATGTACGCCAGCGTGGTGGTCGGCGACGACGAGAAGAACGGCTCGTTGTGGTGCTCGCCGAGCGCGAAGACGTCGAGGCCGGCCTGCTCCGCGTGCTTGGCGATGGTGACGATGTCCTTGATGCGCTGCGCCTCGGTGGGGGTCCGGCCGGTGGTCGGGTCGGTGGTGATATCCGAGACGCTGAAGATTCCGAACTGCATGACCCGCTCCTGGACTGTCCTGCCGGGGCTCTGTCGTCCCGGACTGTCCCGCACAACGCGTTTGACTCGGCAACTATTTCAGATTCAAACAACCTTGGCTGCGGCGGGGGTCACAAGGGCGGCCGCGGCGCCCAGAAGCAGCGCGAGGTGGCCCACGTGGCCGGTCCCGAGCCCGATCCAGACGGCGTAGGCGGTGCCGAGCGCGCACGTCACGAGCAGGGCCGCTCCCAATCCCCCTGCCAGCGACAGCCGCCCAGCCTTCAACGCCACGACCGGGCAGATCACCACCACCGCGACGAGGGGGATCCAGGTGACGGCGCTGACGCCCTGGAGGGGCGAATCCCCGGTCGTCGCGATCAGCCCGACCGGCACCGCGCAGCAGGAAGCGGTCGCCAGCGGGGCCATCAGCCAGTAGAGGCCTGCTCTGGCACCCGCGCGCCGGGCCCGCCGCACGGCCACGAGGGTGAGCACCAGCCCGCCCAGGAACAGGGAGAACGCGAGGGCGAACGGTGCGTTCTCCTCGGCGTCACCCGTGGCACGCGCCTCGTCGAGCCCGACCGGAGCGATGTCCCTGGTCGCTGTCGGAAAGCCGATGCGCTGCCAGGATCCGGACACATCCCGCACCGCGAACCCGTCCCGTCCGTTCGCCACCGCCACCACGTGCCCGCCCGGCACGTCCAGGACCGCCAGCTCCACCGAGGAGAGGCGGTACGAGTCCCGATGCGGGTAGGCGTCGCTCAAATGCGCGACATCCTCCGCACTGATCTCCCAGGACATCTGCCACGGCCCGCCCTCGACGCGGCTCTCCACCGCGATCCGCCGGTGCACCGGCTGGTAGCAGACCACCGGCTCGGACCGGGAGCACTGCGGGGCCTGCGCGGCACGTGGCCCGGCGCTCGCCACGAACGTCCGGCCGCCGTCCCGGCTCACCACCCACGGCTCCCCGTCACGGAGAGTGTCGGCGCCGAGGTAGAGGGCGCCGTCCGGGTCGACGACCACGCTGTGCGCGTCCGGCGTCGGGGTGGCGCTGGTCGCCGCCACTCCGGCCAGCGCCAGCGGCAGGAACACGGCCAGTCGTAGCGCTTTCAGCCACTGCGGCGCCGACCTCGGTTCTCGCCGTGCCACCCACCACGCCACGCCCAGGAACGGCAGCGCCAGCAGATCCGACGGATCCACCCGGACCAGCGACGGCGTGACGAGGCTCCATGCGCCTGAGGCGAGCGCGGCGGCGTACCCCATCGTCTTGACCATGGCGAAACCCACGCCCACCGTGAGAATCGCGCCGGGCGCCACCCACCGGAATCCCGCCCGCGGCGCGATGAGGCCGGCCACGGCCGCGAGCAGCGGCGGCGCCACCACCATCCCGGCGACATCGCTCAGCTTCCCGGTCACCCACCCGGGATGCGCGGCCTTCCACACATGATCGTTGACAGCCAGCAGCACCAGCGCGGCCATCGACACCGGATGCCCGAGCCAGGCCAGCGATCTCCCCCGAGAATCGTTCACGAGGGTCACCATCGCTGCCCAAGATCACGCTTCAATCCCATTTCGGTACGGGTACGCGAACCGATCTTCCTGGGCTGCCGCGAGAGCGCTCGATGGCTAGGGTGAGCCCATGGGAGCGCTGAGACCGTGGCACGTGCTGTGCCTGCTGTTCTGCATGCTGAGTGTCACCGGGATCGTCGCCGCGGTCCTCCTCGTCACCAGCAGGCGGCGGCCACCCTCCTAAGATCGACCTCGATCACGAACCCATGGACGGCGGCGACCCTCGTCGGCGGCGACCGTCCCGTGTGAGAGGTGCACGCCCATGCATGCCATCGAAGCCGCCCAGATCCTCGCGGCAGGAGTGGCGGCCGGCGCGATCAACGCGCTCGTCGGCTCCGGAACCCTGGTGACCTTCCCCGTTCTGCTGGCCCTCGGCTACCCGCCGGTCGTCGCGAACGCGTCCAACACGGTCGGCCTCGTGCCCGGCTCGTTCGCGGCCGCCTACGGATATCGGGCCGAGGTCGCCACCCATCGCCGCCTGCTGCTACCCCTCGGCGCCGCGGCCGTGGCCGGCGCGATCGGCGGGGCGCTGCTGCTGCTCGCCCTGCCCGACGCCACGTTCGGCGCCGTCGTCCCGGTCCTGATCAGCCTGGCGCTGGTGCTGATCGTCCTCCAGCCCTGGCTCGTCCGTGCGCTGCGCCGCCGCACCGCCGCCGGCCCCCGCCCGGTCGGGCCGGTCCTCATCGGCGCGGTGTTCGCGGCGGGCGTCTACGGCGGCTACTTCGGCGCGGCGCTCGGCGTCCTGCTGCTGGGCGTGCTCGGCATCCTCGTCTCCCCGAACCTGCAACAGGTCAACGGCCTCAAGAACATCATCGCCGGGCTGGCCAACACGGTCGCGGCCCTGGTCTTCGTCGCGGCCGGGATCGTCGCCTGGCTGCCGGCCCTGCTGATCGCGGTCGGATCGGTGGCGGGCGGGGTGCTCGGCGCCCGCTACGGCCGCCGCCTGCCGGACGCGGTCCTCCGCACGGTGATCGTCGCCGTCGGCCTGACGGCCGTCATCCGCATGGTCGCCTGACCGCCTCTCGGGCGGGGCCTTTCGTGGTCCGCGTTTCGCTCCTTTTCGGTACGCGTGTCCTCGTCCTCGCCTTATCAGGGTCGTCCCGTCCGGTCGGCGCGAGCCCGGTGCCTGCTCCGGCCTGTGCCGCGCCCGCCGGGCGTAGATCGGTGCCCGGACTGGCCGAGCCCGGCCGCCACTTCCTCACATGCCGCCGGTCACGGCGGCTCGCCTTTCGGTCCCGCTGGGTGGGTGGTCGCGGTTTTGCCGGCCAGGCTCCGGGGTTGCCCGCCCGCCGGTCCCGCTGGGTGGATGGTCGCGCTCACCTGAGGGTGGGTGGGCTCACACGGTGGCAGTGTCGTGGGTGCCTTCATGGCCTATCGCCGCGATGGCCGCCCACGTGGCCGCTTCCGTGTGCGTTCACCTCCGAATCCCGGCCGGCCGGAACTCCGCGTGAGCGAGGAACCCCGTTCACCGGCCCGTGTGGAAATCGAGGTAGCCGGAGAGCCTGTTTCTCGGTTGTGGGTGGCCGCGATGGCAGGTCGCGCATTCGGATGGCTGCGGCGTCGCCCCGACCCACCGACGATCTTGGGTGACGGTGGCCGTCGGGACGATCTTGATTCCTGGTTGCCGCCCGGCGGTCGACCATCGCCCATGATCTATTCTCCCTTGAAGACCTTGGGTAATCGGATGCATCCGGATGGCCACGAACGCACAAGATCGCACCGTCCGGCGACGATTGCTCAAGATCTACATCGGTGTTTGCGGATGGCTCAAGCGGCGGGCGGTGGTCGGCCGAATCTCGCGGCGAGGCGGGGAGGCACGCGAACAAGCGACTTGACATCGACGCCCGGCAATAACCGAGAAAGAGACTCCAGGAAAGCCCAAATTTTCCACGCGCCTTCGTGCACTTACCGCCACGGTTACGGTGAGTGACTCCCGGCAGGTTCCCGTGGCATGACCGGTATCAAGCGCCCCCACCCGCCAGGCGCGACCGGCGTGACGGCCGGGAGCAGCAACCCCGGTCGCCTGGCGAGCACCACCGCGACGACCCACTCGGCGTGAGCGGCAGCGCGTGCGGGAGTGTCCGACCGATCTCAGCCCGGCGGAGGCGGCAAAGGCTGGAGTGGGCAGCGAGATCGCGTCGAGCGGACGGGACGGCCCTGATCGGGCGGGGGCGACGACTCGCGTACCGGAAAAGGAGCTGGAAGCGAAGCGCGGACCTTGACCATGAAAGATCTGCGCTTCGGGGCGGGCGGATTCGGTCGGTGCGGGTGGGATCAGACGGGTGGGCCCGCGATGATCAGTGCCGACACCGCCAGCCAGCCGATGTGCCAGGCCTGGTCGAGTTCGAACAGGCCGGTGCCCGGGCCGCTGTTGGTGTGGCCGGCTGGTCGGACCACGCCGACCTGATCGATGTAGCCGCCCCGCCCGAGCAGCCGGCCGAGCCGGATCAGCGGTGTCCGGAGGTCGGCGACGAAATGCGTGACCGCGTTGAGCGTCACGCCGGCCGCGAGCCATCCCGGCTCCAGTGGGAGTTTGAGCCACCAGGCCGCGACCAGCAGGAACACGGTCGTGGTCAGCGTCCATGACGCCACATGGCCGGCGCAGTGCCGGATCGCCGTCGACCGGACGCAGCCGGCCGCGTCCAGGCCCTTGCCGTAGGCCTGGCCGCTGGTCTGTGCCCAGTGATCCCCGATGTAATGCCCGGCAAGCATCACGCCGAAGGCCACCGCGGCGACAACCGCCCTGACCAGATCCTCATGCTGCATACCGCGGCCCGCCTTCGCCGAGAGTGCCGTCTCGTCTCCACTCCAGCACCCTCCGGCGCCGAAGACCCCGAAACGTGTCCGCGCACACGCGTAGTGTCCATCACCCTGCCGTAGCTGATCTTGCCAGGCCGGGTGTGTCCGTCGAATGTGGGCGGCGGCAGAGGAGTTGATCGTAGGGTGGGGGTGCACGGGACGGGAGGTTCAGGTGAGCGGGACGACGGTGACCGAGGTGATGGCCGAACTGGCCGCGATCGAGGACCCGAAGGCGCGGGCCGTCAACGAGCGGCACGGTGACGATCACGGGGTCAACCTCGGCAAGCTGCGGGCGATCGCCAAGCGGCTCAGGACCCAGCAGGACCTCGCGCTGGAGCTCTGGGCCACCGGGGACAGCGCGGCACGGCTGCTGGCGCTGCTGATCTGCCGTCCCCGGGCGTTCGGGGCGGGGCAACTGGACGTGATGGCGCGCGAGTCCCGTACCCCGAAGGTTCATGACTGGTTTGTCAACTATGTCGTCAAGAAGAGCCCACACGCGGAGGAGCTGCGTGTCGCCTGGCTCCAGGATCCGGATCCGGTGGTGGCGAGCGGCGGGTGGGCGCTGACCACCGAGCGGGTGGCCCGGAAACCGGACGGGCTCGACCTCGCGGGCCTGCTCGACACGATCGAGGCGGAGATGAAGGACGCCCCGGACCGCCTCCAGTGGGCCATGAACCACTGCCTCGCCCAGATCGGCATCGAGCACCCCGGGCTTCGGGCCCGGGCCATCGAGATCGGCGAGCGGCTCGAGGTGCTGAAGGACTATCCGACCCCACCGAACTGTACGTCTCCGTACGCGCCCGTCTGGATCAGCGAGATGGTGCGCCGCCAAGCCGTCGGCTGAGATCTCGATTACTGAGCGCAACGGTACGCAGAGTAAGGGATTCGCGTCACATCCCGGACCTGCGTTGAGCGTGTGCGCATACCCGCCGGGTAGCCTTCCGATCATGCGAGGAACCACCACCGCAGCCGTCTTCGCCTCGACCCTGCTGGCGATTTCCGGCTGCGCCACCCCCGGAGAACCTGTCGGATCCGCCGCCACCGCGGCGCCGACGGTGTCCATCAGCGGCCTGGACAACGCCACCGCGTCCGCCTGCACCGTGGCCAATCAGGCGACTCTCGGTCAGGACGGCTACGATTTCGACATCGCCACCGCTAACCAAATCGTGACGCTCAGTAAGCAGTCGAAGAGCACGCTGATCACCGCGGCCGCGAACGTCGTCGAGCAGCCCCTCCGGAAGGCCGAGGCCGCCGCCGGCGAGTTCGAGCAGGCCACCCACCTCGCCGAGCTGCGGACCGTCATGCTGAAGTTCCAGACCGTGTGCCAGGACGTCGACGCTCTCACGGTCAGCATCCAGGAGAGCCAGCGCTCCCTCGACGCGGACGCCGGAGAGACCACCCGCTGACCCTTGACCCGGCGGGACCACTACCGCTCCCGGAGACCCCGGACCAGGGGTTCCGCCAGGAGCCATCGGCCGACAGGGCCACGCTCCACGAAGAACCCCGGACCGCACAGGTCCGGGGTTCTTCGTTTACGGACTCGTTTGTTCGGCTTTGATGATCGGCTGACCGGCCCATGTGACGACGGGCACTTGTGGAGTTACCGTCACCGTCCACATGTCAACGGCCCTTGGGGGAGAGCCATGCACGTGGAGGAAACGGTTCGGGACGCCTTGCAGCAGGTCGAGGGGGCCGCCCGCCTTTACGGTGCGGGGGAGGAGAGCATCGCCGGATTCCGGGAGATCCTGGCCCGGCAGCATCCGAACGACCGGGGGACGTACGCGTCCGCCGCGCTGGGCCGTGTCATCACCGACATCGCGTACAACCATCGCACCGAATGCGACGGTGGCGACTGCCGGACGTGTGAAGGGCTCCAGGAGGCCATGACCGTCGTGGTCGCCAGTGTGCGCTCGATGATCGCCGACGAGATGACCTGGAAGCGCCGGCGAGGAGGCCGGCGCTGGTTCTGGTCCCGATGAGCCTGCAGGACGACTTCCTGTGGTACACGCGCCGTGCCGTCGACTACTACCAGGTCCCGGATTCGGCTATCGCGGCCTATCGGGAGGCGCTGGAGGTGGCGGGCGGGCCGGTCCAGCCGGGGGAGATCCGCGCGTTGCACGCGTCGATCGTGAACATCGCCGCGGCCCACCAGAACTGTGCGGTGTCGTCGTGCCCCACGTGCGAGCAGATCCGGCATGGGCTGGCCGTCGCGATGGCCGTCCTCCGGGCCGAAGTGGACGCCCACTTCCGCCACCTGACCTCCGACGGCTCCGCTGTCGGCCGAGCCGGCATGCGGGCCGGTCGTGACCGCGTGACCCGCATCTATCACGCTGGTGAGCTGAACCCTCCCTCGGAGTTCGTGGGCGACAACGAGCCCACCCGTTGACGCGGAGCTCCCTACGCCGAATCCTCCGCATCGTCGAGGTTCTTCCTGATCCTTGCGATGATGTCGGAAGCTTCGATCTTCTCCGCCGCCGCAAGGCTCACCCGGAGGACGGCGATCGCCTCCTCCCGTCGGCCCATGGACAGGAGAAGCCGTCCCCAGGTCGATCCGCCTATCGCGATCGCGTCGGCTCGCCGAAGCTTGAGTGCGCCCTCGAATGCCTCGGCCACCAGCGGGATAGCGGCTTCGGAGTCGCCCTGCCGTAACCGGATCAAGGCAAGTGACCACTTGGCGGCCGCGATGCCGTCAAGGTCCCCCAGTCGTTCGTTTGCGGCTAGTCGATCGGCCTGCAACCGTGCCGCCTCGTCATAGTCGCGCCGCTGGAGGTGAATGTCAGCGATGTCCCCCCAGGTGACGGCGATGGATCGGGCGTCACCGAGTCGCTCGTAGACGGGTAGTTCGACTTCCTGGCGGATGCGGAGTGCCTCGTCGTAGTCACCGAGTTGGTATTTGATGTCGGCGACGCTTCCCCAGGTGACGGCGGTGGATCGGACGTCACCGAGTCGTTCGTAGACGGGTAGCTGAACCTCTTGGCGGATGCGGAGTACCTCGTCGTAGTCGCCCTGCAGATAGCGGATCTCGGCAAGGTCGCCCTGAGAGGCTGCCGCCTCCGCCTCGGCACCGGCGGCGGCGAACCATTGGTGAGCCTGCTCGACCAGCTCCTCCGCCTGCTTCATCCGGCCGAGTCTGATGAGGAACGAGCCCTGGTCTGCGATGGCGCGGGCACGATCCAACAGCGGGATCGTGCCGGCTTCGTCGGATTGCACGAGCCGCGCCGCGCGGTCGAAGAGCTGTTCCGCGGCGGCACCGTTGCCGCTGAGGCGGGCCGCGGCGGCAACTGCTCGTAACAGCCTGATCGGCACGGCAACGGCGTTGTCGTCGAGGAGCGCGACCGCGTCATTGCCTACTTCGAAGCCGATTGCCGCTGGTCCTCTGTCCAGACTTAGTAGCGCATCCGCCGCGCAGCAGGCGATGACCTCCGCGTTGTTCGCGGCCAGGGCGAGGCGGACCAACTGCAGGTCGAGATAGGCAGGGCGACTGGAGTGCCCTACCACCGAGCCCCAGGCGAGGAACAGCGAGTCGATGGTGGCAATGGCCAGAGCTTCGGACTCGTCGTCAGTGAGTGCCCTCAGGCGGCCCACGACCAGGGTATTTGCGGTTAGGGCTGTCGTCTCGGGACGGTAGGCGTCGGGGAAGGCGTCCACCAGACCGAGGGCGAGGAGTCTGGCTGTCGAGCCGCCGGTGCGGTCGGCGAGCAGGGCGGCCACCGATTCGGGGATGGGGATGTCGAAGAGGGTGAGGTCTCGCAGGAGGGCTTCATGTTCGGGGCCGGCCTCGGTCAGCAGGGTGTCCAGCGCCAGGCCTTCGAGGAAAGCGCGGACCTCCGTCTCGGCGGGGAGTTCGCCCTGGTGGAGGTAGGACTCCATCTCGGAGACCGCTGCCTCGGCCCGGGCCAGGTCGACGTGGTCGCTGAAGACGAGGCGCTGGCCGATCAGGTCCTGTAGGCCGGGGTTGCCGCGGCTCACCGCGACTGCTCGAACGGCGAGGGTGGCGCGTTCGGTTCGGCGTTCGGGGGTGACCTTCTCCTGCTGGCGGTTCAGCAGTTTCTGCTGGGCGGTTGCGGAGAGCGGGCGGAGCGGGATCTGTTCCAGGCGACTCTGGAGGTTGTCGAGGGTGAACTGGAAACGGCTGGTCAGCAGCAACCGGCTGTCGGTGATCGCGGGGTCGAAGGCCCGGAGGACCGCGGCCAGCACCGGGGCGGAGGCGGCGACGACCTTCGGTAGGCCTTGCGGCTCGATCTCCAGGATCTGTTCCAGGTCGTCGATGATCAGCAGGAGCGGGCGCTGGCTCGTGTCGGTCTGGGCGCACGGACCGGACAGCAGGTCGGTGAGCAGCGGCTCAAGGGCTTCGGGACGTTCGCGGACATCCTCGCGACGGTGCTCGATCAGGTCGCGGGCCGCGGGGTTGGTCTTCACCGCCTCGGCTACGGCGTCGAGGATGGCGGTGGGGCTGTAGTCGCCGAAGACCACGGCCGGCGTCAGATCGGGGCGGCGGTCGGCGATCCGCGCGGCCAGGCTGGACTTGCCGAGGCGGCCCTGACCGTGGAGCAGGACTCCGGCGCGACCGTCGGAGCGCAGGGCCCGGAGTGCCCGCTGTAGTTCGGGGCGGCGGCCCACGAACATGTTCGGGGCGGCCACCGGGACCTCGCTCTTGCGGTCCAGGAAGATCTTCGTGGCGTGGACCGCGGTCACCCGGGAGCGGGCCCTGTTCCCGGAGACCAGCGGGCCGCCGCCGGCCGGGCCCAGCCACAGGCGGGCCAGGTGCCAGTCGGCGCGGATGGGTGGTTCGGCCGAGTTGAGCAGGGCGCGGCGGGCGTTTCCGACGGCTACCGCGACGTCGGCCTGGGTGCTCAGCTGGCTGTAGAGCTCGCGGGCGAAGGCGGTGGCGGCACGGTCGCCCACCGAGCCGTCCCAGCCCAGGACGGCGGGGATGCCCGCGGAGATCAGCGAGGTGGCCATCGAGTGGGCGACCATCGCCTGCTGCTCGGTGGGGGACATGGTGGTGGTCCGGCGGCCGGCGCCGGGTGGCAGGTGGCTCTCCTCGTTGGCGGGGGTCGCGGTCAGGCACGCCGAGATGAACAGGAACCGTGGCGGCTTCGTCATCGCGTCGACCAGGTGGGCGGCGGTGGTGGGCAGGTCGTCGCCGACCTCGTCCTCCATCATCAGGGCCGGGGCCGGTGGGGTGTCCGCGTCCGGGCGCCAGCGGTTGATGCCGTGGCAGGAGAGGTGGACGGCGGGGAGCCCGC
The DNA here is from genome assembly GCF_019429605.1 of Actinoplanes hulinensis. Taxonomy (NCBI): domain Bacteria; kingdom Bacillati; phylum Actinomycetota; class Actinomycetes; order Micromonosporales; family Micromonosporaceae; genus Actinoplanes; species Actinoplanes hulinensis. The sequence goes on from NZ_JAHXZI010000015.1 coordinate 155,168, forward strand.
CCAGGTCGGCGAGGCGGCGGCCGAGTTGGGTGGGGTTGCCGGTGTCCTCGACGATCAGGTCTACCCGGGTGGCGTCGACCGCCTCGAGGATGGCGGCCTCCTCGGCCTCGAAGTCCAGCTCGTGCTGGCGGCTGGGGGAGGAGGCCATGAAGGCCAGGCCCAGGCGGAAGCCGTCCGGGGCCGGTGGGGTGACCGCGTCGCCGAGGCGGCGGACCACGCAGAAGCGGGACAGGGCGTTCTCGGCCAGGAAGCCGCCGTCCGGTGGGGCCAGCAACTCGAAGGGGGCGCGCAGCAGCGGCCACGCGCGGTCGGACGGGTTCTTCGGTCCGCGGATCTCGAAGACGAACGGGGACGGCGCCGAGGCGACCAGGGCGGCCAGTTGGCGGGCGTCGCCGTCCAGCCATGACCACAGGTCGCGGCCCAGGGTGAGGAAGACGTCGTCGGTGGCGTTCGACTGGACGGCGCGTATGTAGCGGTCGCCGAAGTCGGCGAGCAGCGCCTCGTCGTCGGCGGACAGCGGACGGCGCGGGCCGATCCGCCCGGTGCCCAGCAGCACCTCGAAACCGGTGTCGTCCAGCGCGAGACCCATCACACCTGTTACTGGCGGACCGCGCCCCGCTGGGTTTCGGCGGTGTCAGGATGGGAATGAGCCCGGCAAAGGAGGCGTCATGCCCGAAACCCTGACGGGGCAGACCACCAGCCAGGTGACGGCACCGGCATTGCCCGTCGGACCGCTGGCCTGGCAGCGCACCAGCGTGATCGGCACCGAGCTGGTCGTCGCCCGGGAGCAGTGCGCGCAGGGCACAGCGGTCGTCACCGGCGCGGTGCCGTTCTCGCTGGGCTGGCACGCCGAGCTGGACGAGGAGACCAGGGTTCGGGAGCTGAGCGTCTCCTGCCGGGGCGACGGGTGGAGCCGCAGCCTCCAGATGAACCACACCGGCGGTGAGTGGGTGATCCGGGGCGACGAGTCCGAGCCGGCCCCACCGGAGATCGACCCGGAGGCGGTGCCGCGGCTCACCGACTCGCCGATCTTCGTGTCCTGGGCGATCCGGCGGCTCGGGCTGCACGCCGAGCCGGGGCCGGTGAGCGTGCCGTCGGTGCGGGTCCTGGTGCCGTCGCTGGAGCTGGTCGCGGGCACGGCGACCTACCACATGGTCAGCCCGAACCGGTTGCGGATCACCGGGGAGGGGCCGGCCGCGACGTACGAGATCGACAACACCGGCCTGGTCTCCTACCAACCGGGAAATCTGCGCCTCGCGCGCTGATCAGAGCATGCGGAAGTCGGCGAAGTCGAAACCGGGCGCCACCACGCAGCTGACCAGGACGGGCTCGTCGCCGGCGGGTTCCGCGGCCTGCCACACCCCGGCCGGGATCAGCACCTGCGGCCGGGCGCCGTCCAGGATCTCCGTGCGTGTTTCGGACGGACGGTCCGCGCTGCCGCCGAAACGCAGCAGCAGCGGGCCGCCGGAATGGTGCAACCACAACTCGTCGGAGCGCACCACGTGCCAGGCCGATTCCTCGCCGGGGTGCAGCAGGAAGTAGATGGCGGTGGCGGCGTGACGCGGGCCGTCGTACCCCTCGGGCCGGAATGTCACCGGGGACCGCCAGGTCTCCCGGTACCACCCACCCTCCGGATGTGGTTTCAGGCCCAGCTCTTCGACGAGTTCCGATCTGTCCATGAGTCAAGATCGTAGTTTCCGGAAGTGGTGGCCGGTGATGTACGCGCTGACCGACTCGCCCAGCTTCTGGCCCTGTAGGTCGGCGTTGCGGAAGTGGATGCCGCCCCAGACCCGGGCGTTGTTCACCTCCTCGACCCCCTGGGAGAAGCTGCGGAAGTAGCGGGTCGTGCCGGAGGCCTCGCTGTAGGCGCTGTAGGCGATCCGGTCCCGGCCGAAGTAGGTGCGGTAGGTCGCCATCCGGGCCGCCGTCGCGCAGGCGTGGCCGGACGGGTGGTCCGGGAACGGCGGGGTGATCAGCAGGGGCGTCCACTCCGGGTCGCCGGTGGTCCGCGGGTTGCCGTCGGTGTCGGCGGCCCGGATCGCGGTGACCGGCCGCCAGAAGCTCCACGCCCGCTTGTCGTCGAAGCAGGAGATCCCGGTGTCGGCCACGGTCGTGTCGACCATCGCGAACAGCCGCGCGGTCTGGAGCACGCCCAGTCGCTGCGTCTCGGCCAGCTGCCGCTTGATCTGCCACTCGGTGACGTTGCGGTCGTGCCACCAGATCGCCGCTTCGGTCTGGTCGGCGGTACGGGTCGTGCTGTCCACCGCCCCGACCGACTTGATCTCGTTGAAGTCGCGTGCGTAGGCGGCGCTGACCAGCGGATACGGTCCGTCGCTGCGGTACCGTGACGGGTCGGCGATCAGGAACGGCTTCTGGTCGGCGACCCAGGCCCCGTCCGCGGCGTAGGCCGGTGGGGTCGGCCGCCACTCGTCCGGCCCGGTGCCGATCACCCACTCGGCGTCCCCGGTCGATCCGTCGTTCACCCGGAACGCGATCATGGCGGCGGCCGTCCGGTCCCCGACGGCGATCCCCGCGGTCTCCGCCGGCCCGTCCGGTATCGCGGCGAGCGCCTGGTCGTACTGTTCGCGGAGCCGGTCGGCCTGGGCCGGCAGCGCCGACGCCAGCACCCGGTAGGCCGCGGTGGCCACGGCCGCGTCGATCGACTCCCGTCCGGTGGCCGGTGGCGCCGTCAGCAGCGGCTGGTACCGCTTGCCGGTGATCGCGTTCACCGCGTCGTAGACCGCGCCGCTCACCATGGCGAACGAGCGCCCCTGCTCCCACGGAAGCTGCCGGCCGACATCCCAGATGGCGGTCTGCGCGTTCCTGTCCCAGATGATCACGGGATTGGCCGCCGGTTCGCCGGCTCTCGCGGCCGGTGCCACGCCGGCTCCTGTCAGGCCGATGACCAGCGCGGTCACGGCTCCACCCACTCGACGTCGCATGGGTTCTCCTCCCCGAGAACAGCCATATTGATCGTTACGAATGTGCCTCGCGCACTATACGTCGCCGCGATCGGCCGGCGGCCGGCCGAAGCGGTGCGGTCGGCTGGTGGGGACGACGTCCGGCAGGTCCGCGCCGAGGGCGCGGACCTGAACGCCCCATTGGGCAGATTTCGCGGAACGGAGCCGGGCACTCGATGAGCCAGTAGCTCTCTTCGCCGAGGGCGATCATCCGCAGCACCTGGCAGGCGCCGAAGCGGTCGGGCGCCGCTGGGCCGGCCACCACGTCGATCAGGAACGGCACCGCGGCGATGCTCGCCGGAGAGCGACCATTGCCGCGTACGCGAGTGTCGGGGTCTCTCGGCACTGGCCGAGACCGCTCGTCACAGCGGGTAGGCGGCCTTGAACAGACGGCCCGGATCCACCGAGGCCTGGACGCGGCGGAGCCGGCCGAGATCAGGGCCGTGATAGTCGGCCGGATCGATCGGCCCCGGCTCCAAGTAGTTGACGTACCGCCCGGCCGACCAGCGGGCCAGCGCCCGATGCCCGGCGTCGATCCACGTGTAGCCGTCGGCCACCGAAGCGGTGTCCACCTTGCCCGGCACGACCAGCCACTGAAGCATCGTCAGCGCGCCGTGCCACGGGAACGCGGTCGCCCCCGGCGCGATCCGGGCCGGCGCGCCGCTCATCCGTTTCAGCTTCGCCAGGCCCGGCCGCTTCGACGCGGCCCGCCGCTGCACCGCCGCCACCAGCGCGGCGATCCCCTCCGCCGGCAGTGCGGTCCGGAAGATCTCACTGCCGATCAGGTGGGTGTTACGGGCCGGGCCACCCGCCCGGTCCTTCATCAGCCTGACGTGCGGCTCCCGCCCCACCGCCTCCGACGCGGGCTCCCTGCCGATCGCCCTGGCCAGCGCGGCCACCTCGCCGTGCGCGTCACCGTCCAGGACGAAACCGTTAACTCGTACGGACAGCGCACCGCCCGCCTCCGCTGTGAACTGGCACGACGACCAGACGTCGTCCGGCGCCCTGGCGATCCGGGCCTGCCAGCCGGTGGCCGCCCGGGCCGCGTCCGCCCACCGGTACGTCAGCGTGAACGTGCCGATCGTCGTCGCCGGATGGGTACGCATCCGCCAGCCGGTGACCACCCCGAACCGGCCGCCCCCGCCGCCGCGCAGCGCCCAGAACAGGTCCGGCTCGCGGGCCGCGTCCACCGTCCGGAGCCTGCCGTCGGCCGTCACCACCTCCGCTGCGGTCACGTTGTCGCAGGCCAGTCCGTACGCGGAGGCGGCCGGGCCGATCCCGCCGCCACAGGTCAGTCCACTGATCCCGACACTGCCGCAGGTGCCCGCCGGGATCGAGACATTGTGCCGCCCGAGAGCCGTGTAGGCCCCGATCACGGTGGCGCCACCGCCGATCGTGGCGATCCGGGACGCGGCGTCGTACCTCACCCGGTTGATCGGCCGGACGTCCAGGACCAGGCCGGCACTGATCGTGGACGCCCCGATGTAGGAGTGGCCGCCACCGCGGGCCACCACCGGCAGCCGCATCCGGGCGGCGAACCGGATCGCCTCGGAGACGTCGGCCGGGGTGGCGCAGTGGACCACCGCGGCCGGGCGGATGTCGTCGAACCTGGGGGAGTGGAGCCGCCGGCCGCTGTCGTAGGCGGCCGTGCCCGGACGGTCCAGCCCGCCGTCCAGGCCGGCGGCCAGCGCCTTCCAGTCGGCGTCCGTGGGTGCGCCGGACGAAGGTGGGGCGATACCGATCAGACCGGCACTGAGCAGAGCACGGCGGGACAATCGCATACAAATATCCTGACATATGCGTTGTTATGCCTATATATCACTCCGCCGCTGCGACCCAATAGAGCTGCTTGTGCCCGCGCGACTCCATCTCGGCGGCCAGCTCCTCCGCCTCCGCCCGCGAGGCGAATCGCGCCACCACGAACCGGTTCCCGTTGTCGTCCTGCCGCCAGACCACCCATCGAACGTCACCCATCGGCCCATCCTGCCGGTACTACGATCATAGTAATCTCGGAGGTATGGCACACATCGTGATCGTCGGGATCGGAACCAGGGGCGACGTCGTCCCGCTCGCCGCCCTCGGCGCGGCACTGGCCGCCGGCGGCGACCGGGTGACCGTCGTGACCCACGCCTCGCTGCGGGCGCACGTCGACGAGGCCGGGCTGGGGTTCGCCGTCCTGCCGGTGGAGTTCGGCGCCGGGCGGCCACTGAGCTCGGCGCGTTTCGCCCGCCTGCTGGCCGCCCGCTGGCCGGATGTCGGCGAAGCCGTGCTTGCCGCCTCGCAAGATGCCGACCTGCTGTTGCTCTCGCCGATGGGCTGGCTCGGCTATCACGTGGCACAGGCGACCGGGGCGCGGAGCATGGGCGTCTTCCTCCAGCCGTTGGAGCCGACCGTCGCGTTCCCGCCCCCGCTGCTCACCACCCGGTCACTCGGCGGGTGGGGCAACCGGGCGGCGGCACACGCCTTCCGGATGCTGGGCCAGGCGCCGTTCGCGCGGGCGAACGCCGCCTTCCGCCGCAGGCTCGGGCTGCCGCCGCTGGGTTCGGCGGCGATGTTCCGGCAGGCCGACGAGGAGCACTGGCCCGTGCTCTACGGGTTCAGCCCCTCGATGGTTCCACCGCCACCGGACTGGCCGCCGTACCGGCCGATCACCGGCTACTGGTGGCCGCGCGTCACCGGCGGACTCTCCCCGGGGCTGCGGCGATTCCTCGACGACGGCGACCCGCCGGTGTTCATCGGGTTCGGCAGCCTGGACGCTCCCCGGCTGCGTGCCGTCGTCGAGGAGACGGTGACCCGGCTCGGCCGGCGGGTGGTCGTGCAGGCCGGAGCAGCCGGGCTGACGGCCGGTCACCGGGACGTGCTGGTGGTCGGGGACGAGCCGCACGAACTGCTGTTTCCCCGTACCGCGATGGTCGTCCACCACGGCGGCGCCGGAACCACCGCGGCGGCCCTGCGTGCCGGCGTGCCGTCGGTGATCGTGCCGTTCACCGCCGACCAGCCGTTCTGGGCGCACCGGGCCGCCGCGCTCGGCGCGGCGCCCGCGCCGATCCCGCTGCGCCGGGCGACTCCGCGCAAGCTCCGCGATGCCATCGCCGTGGCAGATTCATATCGTACGGGCGCCGCGGCGCTCTCCCGGAGTCTCGCCGCCGAGGACGGGATCGCCGCGGCCGTCGCCGAGATCCGCCGTGAAATGCTGCCGGTACAGTGACGCGGTGCCGTCCACCACCGCCGTCCGTGCCACCGACGCGGCGCTGGAGGTGCTCGGCACCGGCGGCCTCCACGCGCTGAGCCACGCCCGAGTCGACGCCGCCGCGGGCCTGCCGCCCGGATCCAGCTCAAACCACTTTCGCACCCGGGCCGCGCTGGTCGCCGGGGCGGTCGACCGTCTTCGCGAGCTGGACGCCGCCGACTGGCAGGCGTTCCTGGCGGCCGGGCCACCGACCACACCGGCCGGGCTGATCGCCGCGTTCACCGCTTTCGTCGACGACGCCACCGGCCGCGCCCGGGTGCGGACCACCGCCCGGTACGTGATCTTCGTACAGGGGGTGGTCGAGCCCGCCCTGCTGGACCGCCTGAACGCCGACCGCCGCCTGATCACGGACTGGACCGCGGGCGTCCTGACCGGCCTGGGCGTGCCCGATCCGCAAGCCACCGCGACCACCCTGCTGGCCGCGGTCGAAGGCCTGATCATGCACCGCCTCACCGGCTTCGACACCGGCGCGGCGGGCCCGCGGATCGACCGTCTGATCACCGGCCTCTGCCGGACGACCGCCGACGAGCCGTGACGAGCGGCCTGATCAGCGGCCGGCCGGCTCCACGGTGAGCGTTCCGGCGCCGGCGTCGAGCACCGCCGGCACACCGAGGCCGACCGCCGTCTGCTGATCGCCGTGCCCGATCGGCAGCCCGCCGAGCACCGGGATCCCCAGGTCGAGCAGATGGCCGGCGAGGACCTGCTCCACCGTGAACTCGGGATACTTCCTCGGCTCGCAGTCGGTGAACTGGCCGACCGCAACCCCCGCCAGCCCGTCGAACCAGCCGGCCCGTTTCAGCTGGGTGATCGACCGGTCCACCCGGTACGGCTCCTCGCTCACCTCCTCGATCAGCAGGATCGCGCCGGACAGGTCCGGCCGGTGCCGGGTCCCGGCCGTGGACGCGAGCAGCGTGAGATTGCCGCCGAGCAGCACACCCTCCGCCCGCCCGGCCCGCACCACCGGATCACTCCCGGCCACCGCCACGACCGGTTCGGTGGTCATCACGGCATGCCGTGCCGCCGCCGTGGTCGGGCAGTCGAGGATCTCCCGCAGCGTCCCGCCGGTCGGCCCGTGCACGCTGGCCAGCCCCGTCTCACACCACAGGGCCACGTGCAGCGCCGTGATGTCGGAGAACCCGATCACCATCTTCGGATCGGCGCGGACGGCCCCGAAATCGACCAGGTCGACGATCCGCTGAGTGCCGTAGCCGCCGCGCAGGCACAGCACGCCACGCACCTCCGGGTCACGCAGCGCCTCGTTGAGGTCGCTGAGGCGCTCGTCGTCCGTACCGGAAAGGTAGGTGTGCCGTCCGAGCGCATGCCGCCCCACCCGCGTCCGTAGCCCCCAGCCCGCGAGGATCCGCTCCGCGCTCGCCGCCTGCTCCGGCGGCACCGCCCCGGCCGGCGCCACCAGCGCCACCAGATCCCCGCCCCGCAGCCGCCCCGCCTTGATCATCCCCGCACCCTATTCCCCCCGGCGTGGTCCGGCTCGCGTTCCACTTCCGCCTTTCCCGGTACGCCTACGTGTACCGCCCGGAGCAGACGGCGATCTCGCTGCCTGGTCGCGCCTTTGCCGCACCCGCCGGGCTGAGGTCGGTGCCCACCCGGGCCGGCCCGCGGCGCACGATGGTGCTGCGTGGGCGCTGGCTGAGGGCGTGGGAAGGCCGGGGCGCACGAAGGGTGCTGCGTGAGTGGTGGCTGAGGGCGTGGGACGGGTGGCGCGCGGTCGGGCGACTGTGGGCGGTGGGCCGCCGTGACGGTCAGCCGAGGGCCAGGACCAGGAACTCGTCCGCGCCTTCGCGGATCACCTCGAACTCCTCGAAACCGCACCGCTTGAGCAGGCGGATCGAGGCCGCGTTGCGGACGTCGGCCTCGCCGTAGAGCGGGCGGGTCGTCTCCTGTTCGAGGAAGAGGGTGAGCGCCCGCGTGCCGATGCCGCGCGCCCACAGCTCGCGGTCCAGCCAGAACCCGACCATCCGCCGGCCGTCCTGCCACCAGGCGACGATGCTGCCGGCCAGTTCGCCGTCGGCGGTGATGGCGCGGGCACGCACGGACGGGTCGCCGAGGACCCGCCGGTTCCAGTGCTCGACGAAGGCGGCGTGCGACCGCCGCGGGAAGTTGGCCCGCCGTAGCGCTTCGGGGTCACTTTCGTGCCGGTAGAGGACCTCGATGTCCTCCACCTCGACCGCCCGCAGGCCGACCTCGATCATCTGTCCACATTATTCACTCCGCAATGTTCTCACGGTGGCGCCGCCGAGGCGTTCGCCCGGACGCGGGACGGGCCGGCACGCCTCGGGGTGGGGGTGTGCGGTCTCGCGGCGCCGTCGCGGAGGCGTGCGCCCGGGTGCGGGACCAGTCGGCACGCCTCGCGACGTATGTCCGTCGAGGACGCCCGGCGGGTGCCGGTCGGCTTCAGGAGGCGTTCACCGTTGGCCGAAACCTGGATGGAAAATACTTGCCCAATCGGAAAGTGAAGCGCTACTTTCCTGGTAGGCAAGTATGTGCCGGAGGAGGAAGTAATGGATATTCCACCGATCGACGCCGAGCTCGCCCTCGCCGAGGTGCGGGCCCGCCGGGAGCAGGTCATCGACACCAATCTCGTGCCGGGCTGGTTCTGGCGGGCCGTCGCGGTGCTGATGGTGCTGTTCGTGGCGGCCGTGGATACCGGGATCACCTGGGTGGTCGCGGTCGGTGCGGTCGTCTACGCCCTAGGATTGGGCGCTGTGATCCTCGCCGTCGTGCGCAAGGCCCGCGTCCAGGTGCGGCCGGCCCTGATCGGCATACGCGGTGGGCTGACCATCGCCGCCTTCACGATCGTCCTGGTCGCGGCCGGGATCGGCCTCGGGTTCGCGCTGGAGGCGCTCGGCGTGCCGTTCCCGGCGACGCTCGCGACCCTGCCGGTCGCCGCCGGCCTCGCCTTCGGTGGGCCGGGGCTGATGGGCCACCTGCGGAAGCTGATGATGTCGCGGCCGCTGGCGGGCGCCCGGTGAGCACCGAGCCGCGATTCGACGAGCTGATCCACGCGCCCACCCGGCTGTCGCTGGTCAGCCTGCTCGCCGCGACCGAGTGGGCCGAGTTCAGGTTTGTCCGCGACAGTCTGGGGCTGTCCGACTCGGCCCTGTCCAAGCAGCTCACCACCCTCGAGGAGGCAGGCTACGTGGAGATCCGCAAGGCGTTCGTGGGCAAGCGGCCGCGGACGTCGGCGCGGCTCACCCCGCAGGGGCACGGCGCGTTCGCCGGGCACGTCGCGGCCCTTCAGGACATCGTCGCCCGCGCCGGCCTGGCGGTGCTCCCCGACCAGGTCGGCCGCTGATCGCAGTCGGTCAGCCGGCCGCCCGCCGCTCAGGGCCGGGTGGTGAGACCTGGGCCGGGTCCAGGACGACGCCGGCCCACATGAAGGCCGGGCACGCGGATCAGCCCGGCGGCCGCGCGGCGGCCTTGACCGGCAGGCGGCCGCGCGGCTCGGCGGGACGGGGTGGATTCGGCGGAGGCGGCGTAGGCCGTACGAATCAGTCGGTTGTCGGGGGTTGATTCTGAGCGGCGCGGAGGGCAGCGGCGGCGACCGAGTAGGGGTTGTGGGTGTAGGCGCGCGAAAGCGTGCCGGTCGCGCTGAAGTAGGAGGCCGCGAGCTTGGCCGGGTCGGTGGCGATCTCGCCCCGGGCGACCGCGTCGTTGCCGTCGTCCCAGCCCCAGGGCGCGTTGGCGGAGTTGGTGCCGCAGGCGTAGGTGTCGGTGCCGCAGCCGCCGGTGTTGTCGCCCGCGAAGGTGCCGAGGGAGGCGAACAGGCTCGTGGTGTTGCGCTGGGCCCACAGGCCGCCGTCGGCGAAGACGTCGATCAGCCGGTAGCGGACGTCCCGGTCGTTGGTGCTGCTCGGCGCCTCGGATACGGACAGTGACGGGTAGTAGACGATGCCGTCGCCGTTGATGTTGTACTGCGGATAGGCCTTGAGCCCGTGTCCGCCGCGCTCCTGGGCGGTGACCGGATGCTGGTGGGAGTCGTGCGGCGAGGACTGGAGCTGGAGTGTCCCGTCGATCGTCTCGGAGCCGTTGGCCCAGTCGCTGCCGGCCGGCTTGTAGGAGAAGAAGTCACTGTGCGCGACTGTCACGGCCGCTTTGAGGCTGCCGTAGTCGGAACCGTCCTTGGCGACGATCTCCAGCACGCCCTCGCCGTCGTTCTCGTGCTCGGTCTCGAAGAACGGGTGGTCGATCCAGTCGCGCGGGTGGAAGAGGAAGTAGGTCAGGTAGTAGTGGGTGCTGGTCTCCAGGACCGAGTAGTAGACCGCGGCGTCAGTGTTCGTCCCGGTGTTGTCCCAGTTGTCCCGGCCGTTCAGGTTTCCGTCGAAGTCGTATCGCGTGATGTAATCGCTCTTGCCGCTGAGCGCGTGGCTGCCGGTGGCGTCGACGTCCTGGTAGTGGATGGGCGCCCAGCGCAGGGCGATCTCCGCCCGGCTCGGGGCGGCGTGTGCCGGGGTGGCGAGACCGGCCGCGATCAGCGCGCCGGCCACGACGGGGACGAGTCGTCTCACGAGTTTCTCCTTATATCGGTGATCATCAATATAAGGCCCGGGGTTAGGCTGAGATGGTGACGGATCAACGGCTGCGTGAACTCGCGTCGATGCGCCGTGTCCGGGACCGGATAGATCGCTACTACGCGGAGCCGCTCGACGTCGAGCAACTGGCCCGGTCCGTGCACATGTCGGCCGGGCATCTGAGCCGGCGGTTCCGGTCGGCGTTCGGCGAATCGCCCTACAGCTATCTGATGACCCGGCGCATCGAGCGGGCCATGACCCTGCTGCGGCGCGGCGACCTGAGCGTCACCGAGGTCTGCTTCGCGGTCGGCTGCTCCTCGCTCGGCACGTTCAGCACCCGGTTCTCCGAGCTGGTCGGGGTGTCGCCGAGCGTCTACCGCAAGCAGGCGGCCGACCAGCTCGCCGGATTGCCCGGCTGTGTCACCAAACAGGTGACCCGGCCGATTCGGTCCTAGCATCGAGGCATGAGCCTCGTCATTCAGTCGGCCTTCCTGCCGGCCGACGATCCGGAGCGATCACTCGCCTTCTACCGCGACGGCCTCGGCTTCGAGGTGCGTCTCGACGTGGGGTACGGCGACATGCGCTGGATCACCGTCGGCCCGCCCGGCCAGCCGCAGACCTCGATCGTCCTGCACCCGCCCGGCGTCGACCCGGGCCTGAACGACCAGGAACGGCGCACCATCGCCGAGATGATGGCGAAGGGCTGCTACGCCGGCATCATCCTGGGCGCCACCGACCTCCAGGAGACGTACGAGAAGTTGGCGGCCGGCGGCGCCGAGGTGGTGCAGGAGCCGTTCGACCAGCCGTTCGGGGTGCGCGACTGCGCCTTCCGGGACCCGGCCGGCAACCTGATCCGGATCAACCAGCTGACCTGATCAGGAATCGAGAAGCGCGGCCCACCGGTGACGACCTAGCGTGACTGGCATGACCACACAAGGCATCAAGACAGTGCTGCACCCCGTCACCGACCTGGAGAAGGCCAAGGCCGTCTACACCGCCCTGCTCGGCGCCGAGCCGACGGCGGACAGTCCCTACTACGTCGGCTACGACGTGGCCGGTCAGCACATCGGCCTGGTCCCGGGCGGCGGACCGCAGGGGCTGAAGGCGCCGCTGGCCTACTGGCACGTGGCCGACATCGATGCGAAGCTGGCCGAGCTGACCGCGGCCGGCGCGACGGTGACCGAGCCCGCGAAGGAGGTCGGACCGGGCCGCCGGGTCGCCAGCGTGACCGATTCCGACGGTAACGTTCTCGGAATCCTGCAGGACAGCTGAAAGACTCACAGGGGGAGAGAAATGAGCGTCCACCGCTCGATCCGCGTGCACGGCGCCCGGGTCAACAACCTGAAGGACGTCCGTGTCGAGATCCCGAAACACCAGCTCACGGTGTTCACCGGGGTCTCCGGGTCGGGTAAGAGCTCGCTGGTGTTCGGCACCATCGCCGCGGAGTCGCAGCGTCTGATCAACGAGACGTACAGCGCCTTCGTGCAGGGCTTCATGCCGACGCTGGCCCGCCCGGACGTGGACGTGCTGGAGGGCCTGACCACGGCGATCATCGTGGACCAGGAGCGGATGGGCTCCGACCCGCGCTCGACGGTGGGCACCGCGACCGACGCCAACGCGATGCTGCGGATCCTGTTCAGCCGGCTCGGGGATCCGCACATCGGGTCGCCGCAGGCCTACTCCTTCAACGTCGCCTCGATCTCCGGCGCCGGCGCGGTGACCATCGAGAAGGCCGGCACCACGACCAAGGAGCGGCGCAGCTTCAGCATCACCGGCGGCATGTGCCCGCGCTGCGAGGGCCGTGGCAACGTCAACGACTTCGACCTCACCGAGCTGTACGACGCGACGAAGTCGATCAACGAGGGCGCGATCTCGATCCCCGGCTACAGCATCGACGGCTGGTACGGGCGGATCTTCCGGGGCTGCGGCTTCTTCGACGTGGACAAGCCGATCGGGAAGTTCAACAAGCGTGAGCTGAACGATCTGCTCTACAAGGAGCCCACCAAGATCAAGGTGGATGGCATCAACCTGACCTATTCCGGTCTCATCCCCGCGATCCAGAAGTCGTTCCTGACCAAGGACGTCGACGCGATGCAGCCGCACATCCGCGCCTTCGTGGAACGGGTGATCACCTTCACGGTCTGCCCCGAGTGCGACGGCACCCGGCTCAGCGAGCTGGCCCGGTCGTCCAAGATCAAGGGCGTCAGCATCGCCGACGCGTGCGCCATGCAGATCAGCGACCTGGCCGAGTGGATCCGCGGCCTGGACGAGCCGTCGGTCGCCCCGTTGCTGGAGAAGCTGCGGCACACGCTGGAATCGTTCGTCGAGATCGGCCTGGGCTACCTGTCGCTGGACCGGCCGGCCGGCACCCTGTCCGGCGGTGAGGCCCAGCGCACCAAGATGATCCGGCACCTCGGCTCGGCGCTCACCGACGTCACCTACGTCTTCGACGAACCCACCATCGGCCTGCACCCGCACGACATCCAGCGGATGAACGAGCTGCTGCTGCGCCTGCGTGACAAGGGCAACACGGTCCTGGTCGTCGAGCACAAGCCGGAGGCCATCGCGATCGCCGACCGGGTCGTCGACCTCGGGCCGGGCGCCGGCACCGCGGGCGGCGAGATCTGCTTCGAGGGTACGGTCGAGGGCCTGCGCGCCAGCGGCACCATCACCGGCCGTCACCTGGACGACCGGTCCAAGGTCAAGGACTCGGTCCGCGTCTCTTCCGGAAAACTGGAGATCCGTGGCGCATCCACCCACAACCTCCAGGAGGTGGACGTCGACATCCCGCTCGGCGTGCTGGTCGTGGTGACCGGGGTGGCCGGGTCCGGCAAGAGTTCGCTGATCCACGGCTCGGTGGCCAAGCGGGACGGGGTGGTGGCGATCGACCAGACGGCGATCCGCGGGTCCCGCCGATCGAATCCGGCCACGTACACCGGCCTGCTCGAACCGATCCGCAAAGCCTTCGCCAAGGTCAACGGGGTGAAGCCGGCCCTGTTCAGCGCCAACTCCGAGGGCGCCTGCCCGACCTGCAAGGGCGCCGGGGTCATCTACATGGACCTGGGCATCATGGCCGGGGTGTCGACGCCGTGCGAGGAGTGCGAGGGCAAGCGGTTCGAGGCCTCGGTGCTGGAGTACAAGCTGGGCGGCAAGGACATCTCCGAGGTCCTCGCGATGCCGGTGACCGAGGCGGAGGCGTTCTTCGCCTCCGGTGACGCGAAGCTGCCGGCCGCGCACACGATCCTCAAGCGGCTCGCCGACGTCGGGCTCGGCTACCTCACCCTCGGCCAGCCGCTGACCACGCTGTCCGGCGGGGAGCGGCAGCGGATCAAACTGGCCACCCGGATGGGCGACAAGGGTGGCGTCTACATCCTCGACGAGCCGACCACCGGCCTGCACCTGGCCGACGTCGAGCAGTTGCTGGGCCTGCTGGACCGGCTGGTCGACGCGGGCAAGTCGGTGATCGTCATCGAGCACCACCAGGCCGTCATGGCGCACGCCGACTGGATCATCGATCTCGGTCCGGGCGCCGGTCACGACGGTGGCCGGATCGTCTTCGAGGGCACCCCGGAGGCGCTGGTCAAGGACGGTTCGACGCTGACCGGGCAGCATCTCGCGGAGTACGTCTTCTGATATCGAGCGGGTTAATTGGCACGCAGGGGATTGAAGGGTCCCCCTACACTGCCAGTTCGCGGCACGGGGGAGTGCCGCTACCCCTCGAATGGAGATTTCTGCGCATGAAGCGCTTCCTGGCCGGCGCTGTCGCCGGTGTGACAGCCCTGACCCTCACGGTCGGGTGCGCGAACCAGTTCCAGCAGCTCGAGCCGAAACTGGAGCTGAAAAAGGCCGCGGAGAACCTGGGCGCGGAGGGCAAGGCCGGCTTCACCCTCAAGGCGGGCGGCAACGTCGACGACGTGATCGCGCTCGCCAAGAAGGAGTCGACCGACTTCACCGCCGAGGACGAGGAGATCTTCCGCAAGATCTACAACTCGTCGGTCTCGCTGGCCTGGGACAAGGCCGGCGAGAGCGTCACCGACGACCGCGTCCAGATGACCGCGAACGTCGACGGCCTCACCGGCTTCGACGTGCGGACCGTCGACGAGGTGCTCTACATCAAGGCGCCGATCACCGAGCTGGCGAGCAAGTTCGGCGCCACCAGTGCCGACATCGCGGAGATGCGTTCCGGGATGTCGGCCGAGGTGCCCAGCCTGGCCCCGCTCTTCGACGGTGAGTGGGTCTCGGTGGCCGCCGCCGATCTGAAGAAGCTGGGCGAGCAGTTCGGCGGGGCCACCGCTGCCGCCGCCAACCAGCAGGAGCAGAGCGAGAAGCTGGCCGCCGAGTTCAAGACCAGCGCGGAGAACCTGCTGGAGAACGCCGACGTGGTGCGCGACGAGCAGGACAAGAAGCACCTGATCGTCACCACCTCCACCGCCAAGGCCACCGCCGAGGCGAAGCGGCTCGCTGAGGCCGCCATCAAGATCATCTCCCCGGAGGCCGCCGCCGAGGCCACGGAGTCGCTCCAGAAGGAGATCGACAAGAACGCCCCGGCGGACAAGCCGATCGTCCTGGACATCTGGGTCGACAACGGCAAGTTCACCGCCTTCGAGATCAACTACCTCCAGTTCGTCGAGGGCGCCACCGGCCGCGGCACGGTCCGCATCGAGATCGCCGACAGCGTCGACATCACCGCGCCGACCGGCGCCAAGAAGCTCGACGTGGCCCCGCTGTTCGAGGCGCTCGCCGGCGCGGCGGCCGGTGGTGGCACGTCCGGTGCCGGCGGCGCGGAGAACTGGGCGGAGCTGGTCGGCCAGCAAGCCGTCCTGTTCGCTCTCACCGAGCAGGGCAAACCGGCCGACTACCTGAAGAAGGCCGCGAAGCAGATGGCCATGCCCGGCGTCAAGGTGCAGATCGTCCGCAAGGGCGTGGCCCAGGTGACCTCGGGCACCAGCGTCGCCTGCGTGACCGTTCCGGCCACCACCCGCGGCGAGCCCAAGGTGAAGGCCGGCGCCTGCTAGACCTGCTCCAGCCGTCAGCCCGCGCAGACACCTGCGCGGGCTGACGCCTTTTTGTATCGCCAGGAATTCTAAAAAGTACGTCCGGCCGTTCCGACAAAAGCATGACTAGGAAGGGCTCGGCCATGCGACATCGCCGAGAGCGCGTCGCACGCCGCCACCGTCGCCGCCGAGGCGGTGACCGCCGCCGGGACCGCGAACACCACCGTCGCCGGCCTCGGAGCCTCCTCGGCGCGCATCATCGACGTGGTCCAGCTGATCAACTCGATCGCGGAGCAGACCAACCCGCTGGCGCTGAACGCCACCATCGAGGCGGCTCGCGCCGGCGAGGGCTTCGCGGTCGTGGCAGGCGAGGTCAAGGAACTGGCCCAGGAGACCGCCAAGGCCACCGGCGTCGTCCACTTCCTGGCGGGCGACGCCGGCCGCTGGACCATCGCCAACGTCATCGACGCCACCGGCGGCACCTACCTCGGGCCCGAGCGCCTCGGGTGAGCGGCGGCCGCCCGCAGCAGCTCCGGGTCGTGCGCGTTGACGATCGTCAGGGCCGGGTCGCCGGCCGCCCACAGCTCGGCGAGGCGGGCATGGTTGGCGCGGACCAGGCGACGATCGTGGGCGATGGCCGCCTCCATGGTGGCCAGGGCCCGATTGCCGCGGGTCACGCCGTCGATCTGCGCGCGGTGGTAGAAGGCGTCGCCGGCGTGCAGGATCCAGCCGTCGCCGGTGTCGACCGCCACGGCGGCGTGGCCCCGGGTGTGGCCGGGCATCGCGATCAGGACCACACCCGGGACGATCTCGGTGGCGGCGGCGAAACCACGCCAGCCGTCGCCCTCCGCCGGATCGTGTTCCACCAGCCGCGGGCCGTGCTCACGCTGGGCCGGCACATAGCGGGAGCGCTCGTTCCAGGTCCGCGGGTGCTGTGCGGCCTCCGACTCGGTGGCGGTCAGGTGCACCCGGGCCTGCGGGAAGTCGGCGGTGCCACCGGAATGGTCCGCGTCGTAGTGGGTGAGCACGATGTCCCGTACGTCATCGGGGTCCAGATCAAGGCGTTGCAGCTGCCGGAAGGCGGACTCCTCCGGATCGAGCACCGGTTTGATCAGATGGCGCGCGGCGCCGATGCGGTGCGCCGGCTCGGCGGCGTCCCGCAGACCGAAACCCGAGTCGACCAGCAGCAGCCCCTCGGTGGTCTCGACCGCGAGCACGTGGCAGACCAGGCTCGGGGTGAGGGCCGGGCGCATGGTCCCGCAGTTGAGATGGTGGACCTTCACAGGGGCTCTCCCAGGGTCGGCAGCGTCAACTCCACGTCGTCGATGGCGGCCTGCTCGCCGAGGAACCGCATCGTGGTCCGGAAGTCGTCGGCGAAGCGTGGCATAGGACGCAGCGGCCGGTCGAGAGGGCGGGTGAAATCGTCCCAGTGGATCGGGATGACCCGGCGGGCGCCGGTGCGCCGGACGAGCCGATCCCAGTAGGTCGCTCGAAACTCGGCGGACTGTTTCCCGAGCCCGCCGACACCGAGGAAGACGGTGCCGGCGGGGTGCTCGTCGAGGTCGGCGTGGTTGGCGCTGGCGTGGATGAGCAGCCTCTCGTCGCCGTGTTCCACGTGCAGGGTGTAGCACTCGCCGGTCCGGTAGTCGCGGGCCCGGGAGTCGAGCCCGATCGGCCGGTCGATGGTGCCGGGGGAGAGGTCGCCAGGGCTGTGCCGCGCCGGCAACACCCTTATCCGGAAATTTCCGATTTCAAGCTGGTCTGTCGTGGTGAAACGGTCTAAAGGGAAGCCGTGCCCGAGAGCGATGTTCCGGGTCGACGCCGAGCCGAACAGTCGCGCCCCGGTCATCATCGCGACCGTGGGCGCGTCCAGCGCGTGATCGTAGTGCGAGTGCACCACGAACAGCCCGTCCACTCGTTCGATCCCGAACCGCCGCAGCGCCGCGGCGATCCGCTCCCGATCCGGCCGCACCCGCCCGGCCAGCACCCGGAGCAGCCCCGGACGCGAGAAGAACCCGTCGGTGAGCAGGGTGGTCCGCCCGTCACTGAGCAGGATCGTGGAGACCCCGAGAAAGACCATCCGCATTCGTGACGCCTTTCAAGATCATCTATAGTTCGGTGCTTGTGGGTGACGACACCGTACTGACTTTCCAGGCTCGCACCGAGGCGGCGCTCGCGCGCCCGTTCATCCGCCGTCAAATGCGGAGATACCTGCTGCCCGTCGCGGCCGGTGGTCTCGTCGTCGCCTGGCTCATCGCTCTGGCGGGCGGCCGGCAATTCGCGTTCTACCTGGCGGTGAGCAGCGCCCTGCTGCCGATCTACGGCCCGTGGATGGTGTCCGCCGAGGCGCTGAAGCGGAACGCGGACAAGTTCGGTCGCATGATCGCCTTCCGGATCGACCGGACCGGGGTGCAGACGTTCACCGGCTTCTCCGAGGGCCGCTGGAACTGGTCCGACGTGCGCCGGGTGGAACAACGCCGCGATCAGGTCCTCGTCCACATCGGCGGGCCGGAGTTCCTGTGCATCCCCACCGGCGGCCTCACCGAAGACCAGCGCGCCCAGCTCAAGGCCCTACTGCCAGGCTGAAGCCCTTCTCCGGTACGCGTTCCGCCGTCCCCTAATGCCAGGGCCGTCCCGCCCAGCCGCCCGGCCTGCTGCCACTCGGGCCTGTGCCGCACCCGCCGGGCTCAGATCGGTGGTCCGGCGGGCCCGGCCGGTCGTTGCCGCGGCCATCTGCCGCCGGTCCCGGCCGTAGCATCCCGCTCCGACAGTCGGTCGCGCTTTGCGCAACCTTCGCCAGGCACCCGGCGAGCCCCTACGCCCGACGGCGCCGGTAACGGCGGGCGTCACCCACCTTCCGCGAATGTGGCGGGTCCACACGGCCGGATGTGCCGGGTGCCGGTGCAGGCGCGACCTACCGCTCGTCGGCGGCGACGTGCCAGCGGTCGCGGAGCAGCACGCGGGCGCTCGTGTGCCACCACTCGCCGCTCACCATGCCGTCGGACATGCCGCTGCCGATCCGGTACTCCGGCATCCGCACGACTCCGGTCCCGTCGCCCATGCGCGCGCCGGTGATCTCCTCGAACGCCGTCTCCACGGCCTTCTCGAGGGCCTGCTTGTCGGCGGGGAGGTCGTCGTCGGCGAAACGCCGGCGCATGGCCTGCCACAGGTGGGGGTCGCCGCGGAGGCCCCAGCGCAGTGGGGGCGGATCGAAGAGGTCGCCGAGACTCATGTTGCCATCATGTCAGACGGTAACGTAATGTATCCAGAAACACAGTGTTACCGAAAAGGGGCGGCATGCGGCTGACACGCGCCGAACAGCAGCGGCTCACCAGGCAGCGGTTGCTGGAGGCCGCGAGCGCCGCCTTTCTGGAGCGGGGCTATCTCGCCGCGACCGTCGAGGAGATCGCCGCCGCGGGCGGATACACGCGCGGCGCCGTCTACAAGCAGTTCGGCGGTAAGGAAGGGCTCTGGCAGGCCATCGTCGACACTCGGGCCGAGGATCTGATGCGAGGGCTCGCCATGGCGCTCGACCAGGCCGGCAGCCGCGAGGGCCTGCTCGCCGTCCTCACCCCGGGCGGCGGTGACCAGGCCCGCTGGGCGCTGGTGTCCGCAGAGGCGGTGGCGGCGATGTCCGGCAACCCGCGGCACGCGGCCACCATGGCGGCACTTCAGGACCGCTTCGACACCGAGGTCACGGCGCTGCTGGAGCGGCACTGCGCCCGTATCGGCCTCACCCCGGCGATGCCGCTGCCACACCTGGTCGTCGCGTGGGGCGCGATGGGCGCCGGGCTCGCGCTGCGGCAGGCGATCCACCCCGGCACCGACGCGGCCGCCGTCACCGCGAGCCTGCTCGGCGCGCTCTTCCTCAAGGAGTGAAGGATGAATCTGCTGTCCCGGATCCTCCGGCGGTTCGCTGACGCCGTCTCGCACGCCGACACGGGGCCCTATGCGGGCGTGCCCCGCAACCCCGAGCTGCGTGTCGGGGACGAGCAGGGCTACTCCACGGTGCGGTATGCGACCGGCCACATCGCGCACATCGCCACCGCGGTCCGCGAGGACGCGTGTCCCCGCTGCGGCTCGCCGATGGCCGAGACCCACGAGATCCAGCAGCGGGAGGGCTCGGCGGTGCGCCTGCGCACGGGCTCGGCCCGCGCCTGCCCGGCGTGCGAGCCGGACTCCTGGCTGCTGCGGTCGCAGACGAGCGCGGCGATGCGCGCCCGGGAGGCGGCCCGCCGCAACGTGGTCTGACTCAGGGCCGGTTCTGTCGCACGAAGTCCCGGCTCTGCCGGAAGCCCTCGACCGGGTCGCCGAGATAGCCCCACGGGAACTCGGTCACGTGGTCGCCGAGCAGGTCGTGGGCGCGGCCGGAGGCGTCGAGCTCGTCGGCCACTTCGAGGGTCATCGCGAAGACGGCCACCCGCCGCGCCCAGCCGGGCCCCCGCTGGAATCCGGGGTGGAAGATCGACCGGTCGGCCGCGGCCAGCAGATCCTTCCGTACCTCGGCGGAGCGCATGTAGGCCAGGCACTCCTCGCCCCACGTGCCGATGCCGGTTTCGAAGTGCGCGATGGCCACCAGGGCCGGCAGCAGTCCACCGTCCGGAGCGCCGGCCACGGTCTTCCGGGCGAAGGCGAGCATCCGCTCGTCGTCGCCGGACCACTTGCCGCACAGCCCCTGGAGCCGCTGTTCGTGCGCGATCAGGTGGTACGGGTGCAGGGCCACCACCCGGTCGAACCGGGCGGTGGCCTCGGCCGGGTCGAGCTGGAGCCCGCGTGCGGTGGTGATCATCCAGGTCAGGGCGGTCACGTCGGCCGGATCCCGGGCGGTCACCTCCTGGAGCCATGTCTCGGCGCGCCGCAGCCGCCGGAAGAACTCCTCGAAACTCTCCCGCCCGGTGTACGCCGCCGCCCGCCGGCCCCGGGCCTGCCACGCCCATTCGACGGCGTGGCAGCCCCGGATCAGCAGCGGCAGGGTGGAGTCCGGCTCGGCGTGCACCCACGCGCCGATCCAGTCCTGTACGCCGTCGACCGTGACCGCGGTCTCCATGAGCAGGGCGCGCTGGTCCGGGTCGGTGGCCGCGTCGAAGATGTCCCGCACGGTGTCCCGGTCGCGGGCGGTCAGCGCCGCGGCGAGGGCTCGCGCCCGCGGCACCCCGCAGGTGGGATCCACCGCGAGCGCGGGCTTCCTGCGAAACGGCCACATGACGGTTCCCCCCTGACTCCGGAGCGATGATCATAAGCGGTCAGGTGGCGGGCGCCGGCGCGGGTGCGGTGGTGCCGGCCGGGCGACGGAGCACGAGCACGGCGACCAGGAAAGCCGTGGCCAGGAGGCCGGCCGAGGTGGCGAAGGCGAGCCGGTAGCCGCCGGTCAGCGCGGTCGCCTGGTCGGCGCCGGCGGTCAGCAGGTGGTCGGTGCGGGTGGCGGCCAGTGTGGAGAGCACCGCCACGCCGAGCGCCATGCCGACCTGCTGGGTGGTGTTGAACAGGCCGGAGGCGAGGCCCGCGTCGCCGTCCTCGGCGCCGGACATGCCCAGGGTGGCCAGCGCCGGCAGGACCAGGCCGCCGCCGGAGATCAGCAGCATCACCGGCAGCAGGTCGGTGACGTACGACGCCTGCACCGGGATGCGGGTGAGCAGCGCCATGGCCGCGATCAGCAGCAGGAGCCCGGCGCGCAGCACGGTGCGGGCGCCGAACCGGGCACTGAGCGGGGCGGACACGAACAGCGAGACCACCCCGATGCCGACGGCGGCGGGGAGCATGGCGAGGCCGGTCTCCAGGGCGCCGTACCCGAGCACTTTCTGCATGTGGAGCGCGACCAGCACCTGGAAGGCGAACATCCCGGACAGTGACAGCATCTGGGCCAGGTTGGCGCCGGTGACGTCCCGGGACCGGAAGATCCGCAGTGGCATGAGGGGCTCGCGGGCGGTGACCTGCCGCCCGACGAACCCGGCGAGCAGGGCGGCCGCGACGGTTCCGGTGAGCCAGGCGTACGGGCCGTTGGTGACGATCGTGTAGATGCCCAGCATCAGGCCGGAGGTGACCAGCGCGGCGCCGAGGACGTCGGTGTCGCGCGACCATCCCGCGCCCCGGTCGGACGGCAGGGCGGCCAGCGCCAGCGCGATGGCGGCGACCCCGATCGGCACGTTGATGAAGAAGATCCACGGCCAGCTCAGTACGTCGGTGAGCACCCCGCCGAGCACCTGCCCGATGGATGCTCCGGCCGCCCCGGTGAAGCTGAAGATCGCGATCGCCTTCCCGCGCTCGACCGGATCGGTGAAGAGCGTGACCAGGATGCCGAGCACCACCGCCGAGGCCAGCGCGCTGCCGACGCCCTGGAGGAACCGGGCGGCGATCAGCAGGCCGGGCCCGGTGGCGAGGCCGGCGAGCAGGGACGCCCCGGTGAAGACGGCGTTCCCGGCGAGGAACATCCGGCGGCGGCCGAGCAGGTCGCCGAGCCGGCCGGCGAGCAGCAGCAGCCCGCCGAACGGGATCAGGTAGGCGTTGACCATCCAGCTGAGCCCGGCCGCGGTGAAGCCGACGTCCGCCTGGATCGCGGGCATCGCCACGGTGACGATGCTGCCGTCGAGGACGGTCATCAGGCCGGTGGCGGAGAGAACGGCGAGCGCCGTCCAGCGTTTCGGGTACGACATTGGGGTTCCTTCCGTCGAGGTCGACGGAAGGAACGCTAGCAGATAGTTTGGTTGCGGACTATCTCTATCTTCCCTACTTCGCGCGCTCCCGGGCACGGCGGGCCGCGTGCGGCCCCTCGGCGGGGGCGGCCAGATGCTCGGTGGCCAGCCGGTTCAGGGCACGGACCAGCACCGCACGCTCGTCGTCGGGCAGCGAGCCCAGCGCGTCGCGGTGCACGCCGTCGACGATCCTCTGGCTGCGCTCGGCGATATCCGCGCCGGCGGCGGTGACCGCGATGATCCGGGCCCGGCGGTCGGTGCTGGACGGGCGGCGTTCCGCGTACCCCGCCTTCTCCAGCGCGTCGACCGTGGCCACCATCGTGGTCTTGTCCATGTCACCCAGCTCGGCCAGCTGGATCTGGGTGCGCTCCTGCTCCAGCGCGTGCACCAGCACACAGTGCATCCGCGCGGTCAGACCGATCTCGCCGAGCCCGGCCGCCATCCGGGTACGCAGCACGTGGCTGGTGTGGTCGAGCAGGAACGACAGGTCGGACTCGGTGCGGGTGGGCGCCATCGCGGTCATGCGACAAGCGTAGCCCGAGATAGTTTCGCGCTGGACGATCCGCGACCGATCGGAATGTGCTGAGCGCCTGACGAGTCCGTCGCCACGAGCGTGCGGATGGCAGGCTTCTTGATGTGGCGCACCGGCTGATTCTGATCAACGGGCTTCCCGGCTCGGGCAAGAGCACCCTGGCCGGGCGGCTGGCGCCCGCGCTGCGCGTACCGCTGATCGGAAAGGACCTGGTGAAAGAGGCTTTGGCCGGCGCCGCGCCGGGTGTTCCGCCGAAGGCGGTGGGCTGGGTCGCCGCGCAGGTGATGTGGGAGCTGGCGGCCGCCACACCCGGTGTGGTGATCCTGGAGAGCTGGTGGTTCCGGCCGCGCGACCTCGGTTTCGTGACCGAGGGCATCGCCCGTTCGGGTGCCCGAGCGACCGTGGAGGTCTGGTGCGATGTGCCCGCCGAGGTGGCTTTGGAGCGCTACCGCGAGCGGCGGCGCGACGCCCTGTACGAGGACGACGAGCGGCTGCGTGACGACTGGCCGCGGTGGGCCGTGGAGGCGTCGCCGCTCGCCGTCGGGCCGGTCGTCACCGTCGAGACCGACCGTCCGGTGATCGCCACCCGGCTGATCCGGGCGATCAGCGAGGCCATCGGCGGGGTCTAGCCGATGGCAGGAAAGGTGGGATCCGCGTCGTTGCGGCCATGACGGCCGGCGTCCAGGGTAGAGGGCGTGGACGTGCTGATCCTGCTCTTCGACGGCGTGCAGAGTCTCGACGTGACCGGGCCCATGGAGGTGTTCGCGGGCGCCGGCTACCGGGTCACCACCGCGAGCACGGGCGGCGCCCCGGTCCGTACGTCCAGCGGCCTCACCCTGCTGCCGGACGGTGAGCCGGGCGACCGGCGGCCGGACATCCTGGTCGTCCCCGGTGGACCCGGCACCCGTGCCGCCCAGCAGGGGATCGTCGACTGGATCCGGGACAACGCCGGTCACGTGCCCCGAGTCATGTCGGTCTGCTCCGGCGCGTTCCTGCTGGCCGAGGCCGGTCTGCTGAGCGGGCGCCGGGTCACCACCCACTGGAGCTTCGCCGGCACCCTGGCCCGCCGGCACCCGGACGTGTGCGTGGACCCGGAGCCGATCTTCATCCGGGACGGCCGGATCTCCACCTCGGCCGGGGTCACCGCCGGCATCGACCTGGCGCTCGCCCTGGTCGAGGACGACCTGGGCCGCGACACCGCACTGACGATCGCCCGGCACCTGGTGATGTTCCTGCGCCGGCCGGCCAACCAGACACAGTTCTCGGCGCAGTTGTCCGCGCAGGTGGCGGCCCGGCCCGGGCTGCGTGAGGTGCAGCGGTGGATCGCCGACAACCCGGCCGCCGACCTCAGCGTCGAGGAACTGGCCCGGCGCGCCAGCCTGTCACCGCGCCAGTTCGCCCGCGCGTTCACCGCCGAGGTCGGGCAGACCCCCGGCCGGTACGTGGACGCCACCCGCCTGGAGACCGCCCGCCGTCTGCTGGAGGACGGCGCCGACGGCGTCGAGCAGGTCGCCCGCGGCAGCGGTTACGGCACCCCGGAGGCGATGCGCCGCGCCTTCCTGCGGGTGCTCGGGGTCTGCCCGTCCGAGTATCAACGGCGCTTCCGCCCCGTACCGATGGAGGTTTGAGAAATGCAGTTGGCGATCGTTCTCTTCGAGCGTCTCACCGCACTGGACGCGATCGGGCCCTACGAGGTGCTGAGCCGGGTGCCCGGCCTGGAGGTGGTCTTCGTGGGGGAGCGGGCCGGCTCGGTGCGCACCGAGGTCGGCAGTCTCGGGTTGAGTGTGGACGCCACCTACGCCGAGGTGCCGCGCCCGGACGTGATCCTGGTGCCGGGCGGCCCCGGCCAGAACGACCACATGACCGACGGCCCGATGCGCCGCTGGCTGCGCGACGCCGACGCGACCAGCACCTGGACCACGTCGGTGTGCACCGGTTCGCTGATCCTGGCGGCGGCCGGGTTGCTCGACGGCCGGCGGGCCACGTCGCACTGGCTGTCCCTGGACGGTCTGGCCGCCTTCGGCGCGATCCCGGCGGAGGAACGCGTGGTCAGGGACGGGAAGTACGTGACGGCGGCGGGGGTGTCGGCCGGCATCGACATGGCGCTGACGATGGTCGGTGAGATGGCGGGCGCAACCGTGGCCCAGGCGGTGCAGTTGGGCATCGAGTACGACCCGCACCCGCCGTATCGGGCCGGTTCGCCGCGCACGGCCCCGCCGGAGGTGGTGGCGGTGGTGCGGGGAGTGCGTGACTCCATCCTGAACTAGGTTCACCGAGAGGCGTGCTGTCCGTGTACGAGCTGCTCACGAAGATCATTCGCCTACGTGTGGAGGGCGCCGAGCACGTGCCGCCGAGCGGTCCGCTGCTGCTGGCGTCGAATCATCTGTCGGTCACCGACTCGACGTTCCTGCCGATGGCGCTGGCCCGCAAGGTGATCTTCATGGCGAAGGCGGAGTACTTCACCGGGCAGGGGCCGGGCGGGCGGCTGGTCTCCTGGTTCATGTCGCGGGACGGGCAGGTCGCGGTGGACCGCGACGACACCCGGGCGGCGGTCCGGTCGCTCGACGCGTGCCTCGACGTGCTGCTGCGCGGTGAGGCGTTCGGGATCTACCCGGAGGGGACCCGCTCGCCGGACGGGCGGCTCTACCGCGGCCGTACCGGGGTGGCGTGGCTGGCGCTCAGGTCGGGGGCGCCGGTGGTGCCGGTGGCGATGTCCGGCACCGACCGGGTGCTGCCGCCGGGCCGGATCGTCCCGCGGCCGGGCCGGGTCTCGGTGGTCTTCGGCAAGCCGGTCCAGTTGTCCGCGATCGCCTCCGACCCGGAGAGCGCCCAGGAGCGGCGGGCCGCCACCGACATGATCATGGCGGCGATCGCGGAACTGTCCGGTCAGGACTACGTGCCCCGCTACGCCCGGTAGTCGAGCATGGCCTTCGCGTAGGCAGCCACGTCCACCGGGGCGCGGGACGGGCCGAGCAGGGCGCCGGTGAGCGGTTGCAGGTCGTCGACCGTGAGACCGGCGTCCCGCTGGCCCCGGTACGGGTCCTGGGAGCCGCCGCCGGGCACGGTCGTCGCCGGAACCCAGTGCCGCAGCACCCGGTCGACGAGCGCCTGTGCCGAGGCGTCCGCGAGCTCCGCCGGGTCGGCGAAGGTGAACCCGCTACCGCAGCGGCGCTGCTGCTCCAGGTAGCGGTCCTCCCAGAAGCGCAGGGTCCAGCCGGGCCAGCGGTCGGCGAACCGTTCGGTCAGCCCGTACAGCGGTTCGGTCGACCACACCCCGGCGGTCCGGGCCGCCGGGTCGAGGTGCAACCCGCTGCGCGGCACCCGGGGCAGGGTGGTCACCCGGGGCAGTTCGAAGAGCTGGTCGAGCAGGGCCGGGCCGATCGACCACGGGGCCTCGGCGTTGTAGTCCAGGCCGTACGCCGTGGTGCCGACCGTGATCACGTGGTGCAGGACCAATTCCTCCTCGGGACCGGGCTTGTGCCACTTGAACAGCGCGGTGTTGTCCCACGGCTGCCGTCCGAGCACCGCCCGGTCCACCCCGAGCGCGTCGGTCACGTCGGCGATCCCGTTGTACGCCCACCGGATCGTCCAGCCCGGCCACGTCCGCCGGCAACCGTCCAGCAACGCGAGCCGCTGGTGGTAGTCGACGTCCAGGAAGAACAGCAGCTCCTGAGCGTCCAGATCGATCAGGGCGCCGGCCTCGCAGACGCTCTCGGTCTGCCACTGCGCGGGATCCTCCCACGCGGGCAGGGCGCCGAAGACGGCCAGCGCCGGCTCCGGGCCCAGCGCCAGGTACGCGTCGAGGCTGTAGCCGATATTGTCGCTGCCGCAATGCGTCCACGCGCCGTCCATGCGGATCGCCACGTTCGCCCGTGATCCCATGCGCGGATCATATTAATGATCATCCAGGTGCGTGGCGGGGGTGTCACCCGCGGTGGTGATCAACCGTCAGAATTCATAATCCTCCCGGAGGAAGTGACGATTTTGCATCCCGTGTTAGCGTGCGACTCCGGTCAGTGAGACCGGGATTCCGGCGGGGGGAATCGGTGGCGGATCGTCGTGGATTCATCCGGGCCGGTGGGCTCTTCGCCACCGGTTTCGCGGTCGCGGGCGTCGCGGCCGAACCGGTGCTGGCCTCCACATCCGATCCGGTTCTTCCGCTGCTCGGCTGGCATGCCGCCCTGGCGAACCGGCACTACGAACCCGCGGTGGTCGCGGTGATCGGCTCGTCCAGCTCGGAGGGCGTCGGCTCCTCGCGGTACGGGCGGGGCTACGTGCCGATGCTCGCCGGCAACCTGTGCGCCCGGTTCCCGGTCGCCGGCGCGGCCGGTGGGGACGTCTACACAGCCGCGTGGGGCCGGCCGTCCGGGCTGTGGCCGGTGATCCTGTCCGATGGCGCCACCACGCCGACCACCGGATGGGGGCTGAAATCCGCCGGCCTGAAAGCCGCGGGGCAGACCGTGACCTACCCGTTCACCGGAACGAGCGTCCGGGTGTGGCACTCCGTCTTCCCTGGTGGTGGCACGTTCACCGTGACGATCGACGGCGCCACCGTGGCGACGGTCGGCACCCACGGCCCGACGACGGACCGCGACGCCACCTGGATCGCGCCCCGTCTCGAACCCGGCCACCACACGATCGTGGTGACATGCGTCACGCCGGACGTGTACGTGCACGGCTTCGCCGTCCTCCACGGCGACGAGAACCGGGGCATCCACGTCTACAACGGCGGCCACGGTGGGCTGACCAGCGGCGACTTCGCCAGGAGCGCCGCCGGGTGGGCGCCGCGGCTGCGCACCATCCGGCCACACCTGGTGATCCTCCAATTAGGGGTCAACGACTGGCGGACCCGGGTGCCGGCCGCCACCATCGGACGCAACCTGAAAACGATCATCGCGACGGTCCGGGCGCACACCGACACCTCTCCATCGTTCGTGGTCTACGGCTCGCCGCGGGTCTCCGCCGGCCGGTCCGTACAGGACTTCGCCAAGGTGAGCCGGGCCTGGCGGGACGTCGCCGCCGACGACGACGGCGGGCCGGGCGGGGGCAGCGCGGTCGCCTACTTCGACCTGGCGGCCCGGCAGCCGGCGCCGTCGGCCGACAACAGTCTCGGCCTCTACTGCGAGGACCTGGTCCACATGACCGACAGGGGCGCCGCCTTCACCGCCGACGCGCTCGCCTCGTTCCTGGCCCCCTAGTCGTTCCCGGCCCTGCGGGCCCGGAAGGCGATCATGTTGACCCGGTTGCCGCAGCGCACCGAGCAGAACCGTTTGGAGCCGTTGCGGGACAGGTCGAGGAACAGACCGGTGCAGTCGGGGGCCTCGCAGACCCGTAGACGGCCGGTCTCGTTCATCCGGATCACGTCGATCAGGGCGAGGGCCGCCTCGACGCGGATCCGCTCGGCCAGCGGGGCGTCCGGCTCGGTGGCGTGGATGTGCCAGTCCGAGCCGTCGTGCCGGGTCAGGAACGGCAGCGCCCGGGCCTCACGCAGCATCCGGTTCACCGCCTCGACCGCGGCGTCCCGGTCCAGCGTCCACACCGAACGCAGCGACTCCCGCGCGGCGCGCACCGCCTCCAGCTCGGCCTGATCGTGGTCGATGCGCCCGGAGTAGACGTAGTGCCGGAGCATCTCGCGCAACTGGCCGACGGTGGCGAGCTCGTCCTCGCCGGAGCGGGACGCGCCGGGCGCGGTGTTGGCGAGCGCCACGACGAAATCCAGCGCCTCCGCGGTGTCAGGGGCGAAAAGCAATTTGACTCCTTATCAGGCCCGGCCTAGCGTCAGGGTCGTATGCACCATAGCCCATGACAAGGGGATCGCCGTGAAGCTGCCGTCGCAGACCATCGGGCTGGCCGCCGCGGTGACCTCGGCCGCCACCTTCAGCACCTCCGGCGCGTTCATCAAGCCGCTGCTGGAGGCGGGGTGGTCACCGGCCGCCGCGGTCACCGCCCGGGCGCTCACCGCTGGTCTGATGCTGCTGCCGTTCGTGCTGCTCTCGCTGCGCGGGCGCTGGGACGCGCTGTGGCGGGGCCGCTGGCGGGTGCTCGGCATGGGTGTCATCGCGGTCGCGTTCACCCAGCTCACGTACTTTGCGGCGATCCACCGCATCCCGGTCTCCGCGGCGCTGCTCATCGAATACCAGGCGCCGCTGCTGCTGGTCATCTGGGTCGCGCTGACCACCCGCCGCCTGCCCCGCCCGGCCGTGCTGCTCGGCTCGGTGCTCGCGATCGGCGGCCTCGTCCTGGTCATCGGCCCCGGCGCGCTCGAGGCCGTCGACCCGCTCGGCGTCCTGCTGGCATTCGTGGCCGCCGGCGGATGCGCGGTCTACTTCGTGGTCGCCGCCCGGCCCGCCGACGGTCTGCCGCCGGTCGCGCTCGCCGGCGCCGGGCTCCTGCTGGGCGGCCTCACCCTGGCCCTGGCCGGTCTGGCCGGCCTCGTTCCGATGACCGCCACCACCGGCGACGTACCGCTGCTGGGCTCGCCGGTCCCGTGGTGGGTGCCGCTCATGGTGGTCGCGCTCTTCGGCACGGCCATCGCGTACGCCTCGGGGATCTTCGGCTCCAGCCGGCTCGGGTCCCGCCTGGCCTCGTTCGTCGGCCTCCTCGAGGTGGTCTTCGCCTCGATCCTGGCGTGGATCGTGGTGGGGGAGCAGCTCACCCCGCTGCAGATGACCGGTGGCGTCCTGATTCTGGCCGGCATCGCCGCGATCCCGGCCGAGCCCCCGGTCGCCGCCGTCGAATCCAGCCCTATGGTGTCCGCGCGAACCGCGTGACCAGGAAGCCGACGCGTTCCTCCTGCCAGGCCGCGGGGATGCGGCCGCTGTCGGAGAGGACCGTGATGCCGTGCAGGGCGCTCCAGACGACCTCGGCGGCCAGTTCGCGTCGCTCGTCGCCCGGGTCGAAGCAGGCGACGAACTCATCGAAGCACGCCCGTAGCGGCGCCGCGGTCTCGGCGCTCGCGAACCTCAGGTCCGTGGGCAGGACGAACATGGCCTGGTAGAGGGCGGGTCGCTCGGTCGCGAACCGCAGGTAGGCGTCGCAGACGGCCCGCAGCGCCCGCCCGGGTTCGGGGGCGGCCTCGCGTGCGCCGCGCAGCTCGGCGGCGAGGTCGGCGAAGCCGTCCAGGGCGACGGCCGCCACGATGGCGTTCTTGCCGTTGAAGTGGCTGTAGAGCACCGGCTGGCTGTACTCCACCCGCTCCGCCAGCCGTCGGGTCGTCACGGCTTCCCAGCCTTCGGTCTCGGCCAGTTCACGTGCGGATCTGATGATCATCTGATGACGGTGGGCGCGTTCGCGTTCACGGCGCTCGCTGATCGGCGGCATGACCGGATCCTAGCAGTGCTAGACATTCTTGCATCGACAGATTATCTTCGCTACATGTTCTAGCAGCGCTAGATTTCCTTCGGAGGTATCCGTGCTCATCACCGTCGCCGAGGTGCTCGCCGCACTGGTCGGCCTGTCCGCCGCACTCATGGGCGCGAACTCCTTCCGGGCGCCGCGGGCCGCGGCCGGCTTCGGTATCCCCGGCACGCCCGTCGACGACCCCACCTTCCGGGCGTGGCTGTCCGTCAAGGCCGTCCGCGACATCGCCGCCGGGCTCCTCATCCTCATCGCCGCGGCGGCGGCGGAACCCCACCTGCTCGGCTGGCTCATGCTGGCCGCCACCGGCATCCCCGTCGGCGACACGCTGATCGTGTTGCGCAGCGGCGGGCCCAAGGCGACCGCCTACGGCGTCCACGCCGCCACCGCCGCGGTGATGGCGGCGATCAGCGTGCTGCTCCTCCTGGGGTGAGAGGATGGCGACCTTCGATATCACCCCGGACGGCTTCCAGAAGGACTTTCGATCATGGGCTCTGCCGTGGGCAACGGAACGCCCCCATTACTGCCGATCCTCCTGGGACTCTGTGTCCTGCTGACCGCGTGTGATTCGCCGGGCGGCGGTGCCGCGAACGCGACGGCTTCCTCCCCGGCGGTCATCACCCCTACGACGTCTCCGGCCGCGTCGCCCACGCCCTCGGCCACTCCGTCGCCCGCTCCGGTCAAGCCGCGGATCAGCAAGGCCGGTCTCGCCCACTTCCTCGCCGTCGCCTTCGACACCGAGTACGGGGACGACGCCGGCGTCATCACCATGTGGGAGAAGCCCGAGGTCACCGTCCGGGTCCACGGTGGCGCCGCGAAGAGCAGGAGCTGCGTCAACAAGGTCATCGCCGACTTCAACGCCCTCTCCGCGACGACCGACCTGAGGTTGACCCAAAGCACGGCGGACATCGAACTTCACTTCGCGCCCGTCTCCAAATTTCGTTCCATCGAGCCGAAGTACGTGTCCGGCAACGACGGGTTCCTCTACTACCACTGGTCGGATCGCGGTGTCCTCACCGACGCCAACGTCATGATCCGCTCAACGGGGATCAGCGAGACCATCCGCTGCCATCTGATCCGCGAGGAGTTGACCAGGGCGATGGGGATGGCGAAGGACTCCGGCAAATACCCGAACAGCATCTTCTATGACGAATACTATCCAGCCCCCACACGGTATTCGTCGCTGGACAAGGAGGTCATCCGGCTCCTCTACAGCGGAGCGGTGCACCCTGGCGACGACAAGAAGACGATCAAGCGGATGGTCACCGTCAAGTAGACGCGGAGAGCACCGCACGCTGGAACCATGGCCGCCTCGCGCTCGGGTGATCCACCGGATCGGCCTTGGCTAGAGTGGCGGCGTGAACCGGGCGTGGACGGGCCGTGGGCCGTGGATGATCGCGGCCACCTCGGCCGGCGCCGACTGGCGGATCGCGCTGGCCGGGCTGGCGGCGGCTACCGAAGCGCCGGTGGCGGCCGTCGTGATCGGCACCACCGTGCCGGACGACGATCCGGCGCGGGCGTTCCTCGCCGGGGTGCTGGAGGTCGCCGGGACCGCCCGGCTGCCCCTGGACCGGGTCCGTGACCTGGCCGACGGGATGAGCCGGTCCTACGAGCTGGTGCTGGTGGCCGCCGACGCGGGCCTGTTGCTGCCGGTGGGCGAGGGCGGGTGGACACTCGTCGACCTGGCCGTGGCGATGGGCGCGCCCGTCGTGGTGGTGACCGGCCCGGGCCCGGACGCGGCACACCACACCAGCCTCGTCGTCGATGCCCTGCACGGGCGCAACCTCTCCGCGGCGGTCGTCACCGTCGGGGATGTCGACGAGAGCGCGTTGCCCCTTCCACCGGCCGGCCGGATCCCGGCGGCCGCACTTTCCGCGACTCCGGGGTCCGCGGCCACCGATGATCCGGATTCGCCTCCCGAGACGATTCCGGGGGTGGCCGAGACGCCGAGCGAGGGCGGCCGTTTCGCCGGGGCCGCCGAATGGTTCGAGCCGATGCTGCGAGTGGAGCCCCATCCCGCCACGCCGGTGCTCGACGTCACCGAGGGCGCACGCAAGCCGGTCAACGGCAAGCGATTCGTCCTCGGCCTGCTCGGCGTCTTCGTGATCACCGTTCTGATGGCGTGCGGCCTGGGCTGGTGCAGCAGCGAGCCCATCTACTCGGCGCACATCGACTACACCGGCCCGGTCGAGCCCACGGTCAGGCCCTACACGCCACACCCGTCGACCTACGTCCCGCCGTCGCGCCCCCGGCCGCCGTCGACCGCCGCCTGCCCGGAGAACACCGGCGCGATCACCCCCACCCGCCCGGATACCGCCACCACCCAGCGGGTGAACCGGGCCTGGCAGCGCATCGAGAAGTGGCTCGCCGCAAAGGCCCCGGCCAGCGCCCGCGGACTGCGGCAACCGGCCGGCGCGAAGCGGATCGACGAGTTGCAGCGCCGCATGTCGGTGGCGTTCCCGGCTGACCTGGTCGCCTCGCTGCGCCGCCACGACGGCGTGGCCCCGGAGGCCCGTTTCGACCTGCCGCCGTTCTTCTCGCCGACGTCCCTCGACGAGATCCTCGGCGACTGGCGGTCGACCTGCACCGTCCTGGCCGGCGACGCCGGTTCCTGGCCGGGGGAAGACTGGTGGCACCGGCAGTTCGTGCCGTTCGCGTCGGCCGGTGACGGCGGCTGCCTGCTCGTCGACCAGCGGCCCGGCGGCCACGGCCGGGTCGGCGAGTTCTACCCGGAGGACGGCACCGACTTCGCCCGCTGGCCCGCCTCGGTCACCGAACTGCTGGAGGGCACCGCCACCGCGCTGGAGACCGGCCGCCCCTACGACGGCCGCTACCGCCCCACCGTGGACGGCGACGGCCTGCTGGACTGGGAGATCATCTGACCTACGCCGGCGAGATCTGGGCGGCCACGATCCGCCAGCCAGAACCCTCCTGGTACGCCCACGTCCGCGCGTAACGCAGCCGGGCCGTCAACGGGACGCCGCCGAAGGTCCCCGCCACCGTGCACAGGGCGAACGTCGCGCCGGTCCGGTCGACGACCAGCACCTCCAGGTCCTCCTCGGTCAGCGAGTCGACGACCGAGGAACCGGACCGGTACGCGTCCAGGTCGTCGGACTTGCGGTAGCGGGCGCCGTCCGGCCCGATCGCGATCAGCCGGTCGTCGAGCAGCTTCTCCAGCACCGCCACGTCGCCGTCGCGTTGTGCCTGCTGGAGGCGCCGTTCCGCGTCGAGCAGCTCAGCCTCGGTCACGTTCGCTCCTTCTCGTCGTACTCAACGGAGGTTCAGGCCGCCGTCGAGCAGAATCACCTCGCCCGTCAGATAAGGGTGCCCGATCAGCATGGCGATCAGATCCGCCACGTCGGCGGGCTGCGCGGCCCGGCCCATCGGGCTCGACGACTTCCACAGTTCCCGCGCGGCCGTCCAGTCGGCGGTGAGCGGCGTGTCGACCAGCCCCGGCGCCACGGCGTTCACCCGGACCCGCGGGCCGAGGGCGGCGGCCAGCAGCTTCGTCACGTGGTTGAGGGCGGCCTTGCTCGCGGCGTACGCGATCGAACTGCCCTTGGGCCGCACCCCCGCGTGGCTGGTCACGTTGACGATGCAACCGTCGGCGGCCCGCAGGTGCGGCAGCGCCGCGGTGCACAGCACCCACGGGGCGATCAGGTTGACGTCCAGCAGCTTGCGCCAGTCGGCGGGGCTCAGCCCGGCCAGGTCCCCGTGCGGCACCGGCCAGGAGATCCCGGCGTTGTTGACCAGCACGTCGAGCCGCCCGTGCCGCTCCACGACCGCCGGCACCAGCCCGGCGGCCGCGTCATCGTTCCCGAGATCGGCCTGGTGATACGTCCCGCCCAGCTCCGCGGCCAGCGCCAGCCCGGCCTCCCGGCTGGCCCGCGAGTGCACCGCCACCACGAACCCGTCCGCCGCGAGCCGTCGCGCCGTCGCCTCCCCGATTCCCGAAACCGACCCGGTAACCAGTGCCACCCCACGCATCGCCTCAGCCTAGGCGGTGGCACCGCTCCGAACGGTGGGGTGGGCGGCCCGCCTCCCATATGTCGGCACCGTCCGGCCGGTCGATGTCCGGGACCGTGGCGGGAGCCCTAAGCTGTCCGCCGTGTCGGCTGACGTGTTGCAGGCTGGGGTCCGGCTGAGCGATCGCTACCGTCTGCACCGGCGGCTCGGCGCCGGCGGGATGGGCGAGGTGTGGCTCGCCGTCGACGAGGTGCTTCAGCGCTACGTGGCGGTGAAGGCGATGCTGCCCGGCCTGGACGCCGACCCGGATTTCGGGCGGCGCTTCACGGCCGAGGCCACCTCGATGGCCCGGATCAACCATCCGGCGGTCGCCTCGGTCCACGACTTCGGCCACAGTCTCGGTGTCGCGTTCCTGGTGATGGAGTTCGTCGACGGCGAGTCGCTGGCCCAGCGGCTGACGCGCGGCCGCCTCGGGCCGGAGGAGACGATGCGCCTGATCGCGCAGGTCGCCGACGGGCTCCAGGCCGTCCACGGCCAGGGCCTGGTGCATCGCGACATCAAACCCGCAAACCTGCTGGTACGCGCGGACGGCACCGCGGTCATCACGGACTTCGGCATCGCGCGCCACGAGGACGCCGGCCGGCTGACGGTGTCGGGGGCGATCCTCGGCACCCCCACCTACCTTTCGCCGGAGCAGGTCCGGGGCGAGCCGGCCGGACCGCGCAGCGACCTGTACTCGCTGGGCCTGGTCGCCTACGAGTGCCTGGCGGGGGAGAAGCCCTTCGTCGGCGACAACCCGTACGCCGTGGCGCTCCAGCGACTCCAGTCCGGTCCCCGCACGATGAAGGTGCGACTGCCGCTGCCCGTCCAGGCCGTGGTCGAGCGGGCGCTGGCCGTCGACCCGAAGGAGCGCTGGCAGTCGGCGGCCGAACTGGCGTCCGCGGCCCGCGCCTCGGTGACCGGCGTGGCGCCGGTGGCCGCCCCCGCCGTACGCCGCTCGATGTTGCCGTTGGTGTTGGCGGGTTTTGCCGTGATGGCGATGGTCGTCGCCGGTCTGGTCGTCTGGGGCAGTCGGCCGGACTCGACCCCGGTCGTCACCACGACCACCCTCGAGGAGGGCACCACCCAGGACCAACTGCCGGTGCGGTTCACCACCTGCGCCGGCGGTTTCTGCCCGGTGGAGCCGATGTGCTGGGCCGGGCTGAACGTCAGCGCCGGGGTACCCGAGTCGCCCCGGCGGCTGGACTGCTCGGAGGAGCACGTCTGGGAGACGTACGCCGCGGTCGACGTCCCGCCCGGTGGCGTCGTCATCGACGACGACGATCCGCTGATCGAGAAGTCGGAGATCGCCGTGGCCTGCGGCGAGGAGTTCATGGCGACCCGCAGCCGCCGACCGGACCGGACCAGCGGCTGGTTGCGCGAGGCCTGGCCGATCAAGGTCGGCGAGGACACCCTGCTGCACTGCATCGCCCGTCCGGTCGGCGGCGAGGCGACCGGCACGTTCTTCAAGAGCGCCTGAGAACTCCATCGACGGGCACCTTTATGCTGCGGCCCATGAAACCGATCGAGGAACGAGTCAGGCGGCGCGCCGTCGCGGTAGCGATGACCGCGGCCATGACCGCCGCGGGGGTCCTGGGCGTCGCCGGCCCGGCGCGGGCCGCCGTCACCTGCAATCCGAACTGGACGATGGTGAACGGCCAGGGCGCCGTCACGGCCGCCGTGGACTACAACGTCAAGAACGGCCCGTACGGCGCGTGCGGTCAGGTCGGCCGGATCACCAAGGGCACCACGTTCTACCTGTGGTGCATGACCACGAACGACTACGGCAACAACTGGTGGTACGGCCGTATCGCCGGCACCGACATCAAGGGCTGGGTGCACCAGGACACCATCGGCAACGGGGTCTTCCGGATCAGGGACGACAGCCCCGACGACGGCAAGCTGGTCCTCGAGGGTTGCGGCCCGAAGGTCGTCTGGCCCTGACCCGGCCGAGAGCGCCGGCACCGGATCCCAGGGTCCGGTGCTGGGCTTTCCCTTCACATGGTCCCGCCGACATCCGGACACGCCTGATCCCCGGAGCTTCCGGCGTGGCGCGGAATCTGCCGCCGCTCTTTACTCGGGAGGCTGCAGCGTCCGTGCCTCACATTTGTCTAGTTCGGTGCCGCTGAGGTTCGAAGACGCGGTGGAGCACCAGTCGAGAACGGCTTTCCTGTCACGGAAGTCAGCGGCCACGAACACGACCCACAACGGCTTTCCTTTGACGAGGCGCCGCGTGCCGAAATCGGTGCTTTTGAGGAGAAGCACCCGGTGCGTGCCACTGCCGTGTGCGAAGTACAGCGACCAGTACTCGCCCAGGATGTCGGGGGCCTCGAAGGTGCCGTTCTTGGATTGTGGATCCTTCATCCCGGTATACCTGGAAGAGAGCTGAGCGACGAATTGTCCGCTCAAGGTGATGTTGGCGCGGTCCCGGGCGGCGATCGTCTCGAGAGTGGCGAGAGCCTGGGATCGTGGATCGACCGGCGTTTGCACGATCGGTTCGGGCGTGGTCGGTCCCACTGTCGCCCCGATCGGATCGAGTCGCCGCTTGTCGCTGGGCAACGTAGCGACGATGACGGCGGCGACGTTCGTGACCAGAATCGCGCTGATCACAGCGAAGGCGGTCAAGAACAGGTGGCCGCTGCGCTTGCTGGGCGCCGCGACCCACGTCTCCGTCGCCGACCCGCGTGCGGCTGAAAGCCGGTGTCCGCCACGCCACCACAGGCGGGATGCGAGCGCGGAACCGAGCAGCGCCACCACGGCTCCTCCGGCCACCCATGCCGCTCCGCGATGTCCGCCGTTGGCCAGGGCCGTGAGCCAACCACCCAATCCCATGACGACGGCGAAGCCGCCGAATCCGCACAGAAGTAATGCGACCCGGCGGGCGAAGATCCGTGCCGCTTCGGCCGGACCCATCTGGACTGGAAGGCGTCCGCGGCTGCCGAAGAATTCGTCGAGTCTCGTCATGTCAGTCGAGCCTCCTGGCCCACGTCTGCCGCACCGACTTGACCACATCGACGGCGACGTACGAGGAAACGATGGCGAGAGTGGAGACGTCCGCGACGATCCCGAGGGCGTCGATCCAGACGGGTGCGTTGAAGTAGTCCAGCACCCGCTTCTGCCCGGCCGCCATAGCGGCCCATATGGCGAGGAACAGCAGGTCCAGGGTGGCGTTGAGGAGCTGCTGTCCTAGCAACGCCAGCCGCTCGCCGGTGTCCTTCCGTAACGCCTGGGCTGGCTGTGTGTTCGGTAGTAGCGCGGCAGCCTCTGCCACGGAATCGGCCTGCGGACTCACCGAGCGTCCTCCCCGGCGCGCCCGTGGCGCGCGACGACTCGGTCAGACGTTACTCATCGCGGCCGCCGAAAGGCCGCGTGTGCTCGGCTTTTCCACCGTCCGAGTGCCTCCGCAGCCCTGCTGCGGCCTGGGTGACAAGCGGGTGTGCTTGACGTGGCCGGTGGGCCGGATCGACCACAATCGAACGACCGTTCCGTTCGTCTCCGGGGCCTGGGCCTCATCGACAGCGCCCTGATCCTCGGCCTGGTCACCGGTGGCGTAGTCACCGGTCACGGCCAGGACCCGAGTAGCTTCGATCTCGTCCAGCTGGCTCTGGGAGCTGACTCGACGGCGTTGAGCAGGAGCGTGGTGATCGGGGCATGGTTCTCGATGCTCTGACCGGCCGACCAGTCGGCGTCGGTCGCGACGAGCCGCCGTCCGCGCAGCCGGCACGCGCCGGCTGTGTCGAGCGGGCGCCGGACCCCACCGACGCCCGCGCCTGGCTGATCCGGGTCGCCGAGCAGGGCGCCGCCGCGAGCCCGGTGGCCGCCGCCGTCGTCGCCGACGTGGAGGTCGAATAGGCCGCCCACCTCGAATCCGAGCGGATGGAACGGCTCCGGGAGGCGCTCACCGCGTTGCGCGAGATGATCGGCCCCTGCCAGGGGTGATGATCAAGGCATGACCTCCACCTGGGCGCCGCTGCGGATCGGCGTGTTCCGGATGCTCTGGCTCGCCGTCCTCGGCAGTCAGATCGGCACCTGGATGCAGACGGTCGGCGCCCAGTGGCTGCTGCTCGGCGAACCGAACGCGGGCACCCTGGTCTCGCTCGTACAGACCGCCGCCACCCTGCCCGTACTGCTGCTGGCCCTGCCGTCCGGTGTGCTCGCCGACTCGTTCGACCGGCGGCGCCTGCTGATCAACGTGCAGATCTTCCAGCTCGCGACCGGGGTGATGCTGACCGGGCTCACCGTGACCGGGCAGATGACACCGCCACTGCTGCTGCTCCTGACGTTCGTGCTGGGCTGCGGCACGGCGATGACGGGTCCGGCGTACCAGGCGGTGATCCCGGAACTGGTGCCCCGCTCACTGATCCCGTCGGCCGCGGGGCTCGGCGCGATCAGCATCAACCTGGCCCGCGCCATCGGCCCGGCCGTCGCCGGGGTCCTGGTCGCCCGGGCCGGGCCGGCCACCGTCTTCGCGCTCAACGCGGTCTCGTTCCTGGTCTTCGCGATCGCCCTGCTGCTCTGGCGCCGGGACCCGCAGGACAACGTCGCCGAACCGTTCGTCGCCGCCCTGCGAACCGGTGGCCGCTACGTGCGCTATGCGCCGATCATGCGCCGGCTGCTGCTGCGCAGCGTCATCTTCGTCGTCCCGGCGATGGCCCTCTGGGCGCTGCTTCCGCTGGTCGCCAGCCGCCGGCTCGGTCTCGACGCGAGCGGGTACGGCCTCCTGCTCGCCGCCCTGGGCGCAGGCGCCGTGCTCGGGGCGCTGACCCTTCCCCGGATGCGGGCCGTCCTGTCCGGCACCGGCATGCTGGCCGTCGCGAGCCTCACCTACGCCGCCGTCCTGGCCGTCCTGGCACTCGCCCGCGAGCCGGTGATCGCCGTGATCGTCCTGGTCCCGGCCGGCGCCGCCTGGATGACCGTGCTCACCAGCCTGAACGCCGAGGTGCAACTCTTCCTGCCCGGCTGGGTCCGCGCCCGGGGGCTGGCCGGCTACCAGACCGCGTTCTTCGGCGCCCAGGCCGTCGGCTCGCTGGTGTGGGGCGTGACCGCCGACCGGATCGGCCTGGTGGGAACGTTCCTGATCGCCGCCGGCCTGACCGCCGCCGGCGCGGCCACCCTGGCGTGGGCGCCGCTCATCCCGTCCGGCCACCTGAACCGCGACCCGGCCACCCCATGGCCCGAGCCCCGCCTCACCCACGAGCCGGACCCCGGCACCGGGCCGGTGGTGGTCGAGGTCGCGTACACGATCCCACCGGACCGGGAGGCCGAGTTCCTGGAGGCGATGAGCGAGGTCCGCCGCTCCCGGCTGCGCACCGGCGCGGTCCAGTGGGGCGTCTTCCGCGCCGGCGAGACCTCCGGCCGGATGGTCGAGCTCTACGTCCTCCCCACCTGGGACGAACACCTGCGCCAGCACGACGGCCGCCTCACCGGCGCCGACGCCGAATACGACGAACGCGCCCGCGCCCTCTCGACCACCCCACCCGAGGTGGTCCACATGCTGTCCGCGCAGGTGTGAGATCAACACCCTTTCCGGTACGGGTGACCCCGTCCCGTTCCTTTCCGGACCGTTCCGCCCTACCCGCCCGTCCGCTGCCACTGCGGCCTGTGCCGCGCCTGCCGGGCTGAGATCGGTGGCCGGGCGGGCCGTCCGGCTGCCCACTCCCGCTCCTGCCGCCGCTCGCCGGGCACCCGGCGGGGCGTTCGAGGGGCGGGCACCCGCACACGGTGGGCACCCCCTGTAGCGCTGCCAAGCGTATCGGCGGCATGGGCCGGCACGGTGCTGCGCTGGTGTGCGCCACCCGCTTCGCTCGGCCGCCGCCGTGGCCGGCCGAGCGGTTCCGGTTTGGTTGTCAATGCTTGTCTCAGCGGCTTCGAGACAGCACCCACAGCCAGCCGGACGAGATCGGCCGCAACGCATCGGCGGCCCGGAGAGCGAGGTGGGGGAGTGGCGGCCGGGCGGGGTCGCAGTGCGTCGGGGACCTGGAGAGCGGGGTGGGGGAGTGGTGGCCGGGCCGGCGGCTGGTGGGTCAGCGGGTCTCGGTGGCCGGGACCCGCGGAGCGGCGGGCCGGGGCGCGGTCGGCCGGGTGCGGAGGTCGAGGGCCGCGCACGCCGCCGAGGCGGTCATCATGGTGAGGCAGATGGTCAGGGCCGCGGTGACGTTCTGGCCGGTCACCATGATGCCGGTGACCGCGGCCATCGCCAGAGTCGCCGAGATCCGTTGGGAGACCTGGAGGAAGGCGCCCGCCAGACCGGCCGCCCCGGCCGGAGCGTGGGCGAGGGTGAGGGCCTGGTTGGGGGAGAGGACCAGACCGCCGCAGACTCCGGCCGCGAACTGGGTGCACATCAGCGCGACGCCCAACCCGGACTCGGGAACCGTGTGCAGCACGGTGATCGTCGCCCCGATCGCCGTCACCGCGCCGGCCAGCGCGCCGACCACCGCGGAGCGGCCGAAGCGGGCCACCAGCCGCCAGCTCTGCGAGGATGCCGCCGCGAAGCCGATCGCGCCAGGGATCAGTGGCAGTGCCGCGTCGAGCGCCGGCCAGCCGAGGCTCTCCTGGAGGTGCAGGACCAGCACCAGGTTCGCCGACAGGGACGCCCCGAACTGGAACATCGCCGTCAACGTGCCCAGGCTGAACCCGCGGGAGCGGACCAGTTCGGGCATCAGCACCGGGGTCCGGCCGGACCGCGCGTAGCGGCGCTCCCACCAGGACAGTGCCGCGAGCGCCGCCACCGCGGCCAGCGGCCACACCGCCACCGGCAGCCCCTGCCCGCCGGGCAGCACGAACGGCAGCAGCAGGCAGAGCGTCACCGCGCCGAGCAGCGCGAGCCCCGGCAGGTCGAGTGTGGTCCGGTGGGCGCGGTCCGGCCGGCCGGCGGGCAGGCACCTGATCGCCAGCGGCACGGTGAGCAGCCCGAACGGCACCCCCATCAGCAGCACGACCCGCCACCCGAGATCGTCGCCGAACGCGCCGAGCGCCAGCCCGCCGGTGAGCGGCCCGAGCACCGCCGCGATCCCGCCGACGGTGGAGTAGGCACCCAGCGCCCAGGCCCGGTCGCGGCCGGTGAAGAGGTCCTGGATGATCCCGTACACCTGGGGGTTGACGATGCCCGCGCCGACGCCCTGGGTGAGCCGCGCGACGGCCACCACCCAGGCCTCGCTCGCGGTCCCGGCGACGACGCCGGCCATCGCGAACAGCGCCATCCCGCCGACGAAGAACCACTTCCGGCCGTGCGCGTCGCCGAGCCGCCCGGCCGGGACCATGGCCAGCCCGAAGGCCAGCGAATACCCCGCGATGATCCATTGCAGGGTGGCCGGGCCGGCGCCGAGCGACTCCCGCAGCGCCGGAACCGCCGTGTTCAGACTGGCCTGGTCGACCAGGGTGGTGAACGCGGCGGCGAGACAGACGGCGAGGGCGAGGGCATTGCGGCGCGGCACCCACCGAATCTATCGAGTACGGGCCGGACCCGAGTTGTGGCCGTTACCACTCAGCGCCGGCCGCTGGTCGGCGCTGATCCGCAGCGCCTGGACGAGGCGACGGTACAGGTCGTCGGTCGTGTACAGGGAGGTGTGATCGCCCTGGGCGCGGACCCGGCCGTCCTCCAGGACCACGATCCGGTCGGCGTCGAGGACGGTGGAGAGGCGGTGCGCGATGGTGACGACCGCCCCGTGGGCCGCCCGCTCCCGAACGCAGTCCTGGACGGCGGCCTCGGTCAGGCCGTCGACCTGGGCGGTGGCCTCGTCGAGGAGCAGTACGTCGGGGGTGCGCAGCAGGGCCCGGGCCAGGGCGATCCGCTGGCGCTGGCCGCCGGAGACCTCGGTCGCGGCCAGCATGGTGTCCAGGTCGCCGAGGCGGACCGCGTGCAGCACCGCCCGTACCTCGTCGTCGGTGGCGTCGGGATGGGTGAACCGCACGTTGTCGGCGATCGTGCCGGGCAGCACCGGGGTCTCCTGCTCGACGTAGGCGAGCCGCCCCCGCAGGTCGTGGTGACTCCACTGCCGGTAGGGCCGGTCGTCCAGGGTGAGCTGCCCGTCCTCCGGTTCGAGGAAACGCAGCAGCAGCGAGAACAGGGTGGTCTTGCCGGCGCCGGAGGGACCGACGATCGCGGTGTGCCCGACCCGGGGGATGTCCAGGTCGATGCCGTGCAGCACGGTCGGCGCGTCCGGACCGTACCGGGCGGTGACCGACCGCAGCGTCAGGATCGGATCGGTGCCGGCGGTCGCCGGTGATGTCGCCGTCGCGTCGTGCGCGGACTCCGGGTGCAGGGACCGCAGCTCGTTGATGCGGCCGGCGGCGGCGATCCCGGCCTGGAGGGCGGTCAGGTTCTGGGTGAGCTCGCTGATCGGGCCCATCAGCTGGAAGACGTAGAGCAGGAAGGCCACCAGTGTGGACACCTCCAGGATCCCGGCGTGGGCGCGCCAGGCGCCGATCGCGAGGATCAGGATCACCGCGAGGTTGATGCCGGACCAGGCGATGGTCCAGACCGTGGCCGCGACCCGGGCGGCGCGGATGCTGTGGGTGGCGGCGTCCCGCGCGTCGCCGATGATCCGGCCGCTCTGGCGGGTCTCCGCCCGGCTGGCCTTCACGGTGCGGATGGCGCGTAGGGCGCCCTCCAGGTTGGCGCCCAGCCGGCCGACCGCCTCCTGCGCGGCCGTCTGGGCGACGCCGATCCGTGGCAGCAGCACGATCATCAGCGCCGCGACGACGGCGACCGCCGCGAGGGTGCAGGCGAGCAGGACGAGGTCGAGCACCGCCATCAGGATCAGCGTGCCGATCAGCCCGACACCTGCGTTGATCAGTCCGATGATGCTGCCGGACGCCTGGTGCAGCAGGCCGGTGTCGGAGGTGACCCGGGTGACGAGCTCACCGGTGGGGCGGGCCTGCAGGTCGCCGATCCGGGCCCGGAAGTAGCGGTGGATGATCGAGGTGCGGGCGTCGAGGACGATCCGTTCGGCGAGCGTGCCGAGCAGGATCCACTGCCAGAGGGTGATGGCGGCGCCGACGACGACCAGGCCGGCCAGGACGGTGATCGGCCCGGCCAGTTCGACACCGCCGCTGAAGCTGTCGAGGACCCACTTGGTGACCAGCGGGGTGGCCAGGCCCGCGGCGTTGCCGATCAGGCCGAGGACGAGCCCGAGCGCCATGGTGCGGCGGTGTGGCTGGAGTATGGCGAGCAGGGTTCCCAGTCTCGTGGTATCCGGCATTCCCGTAGTGGAACACTCATGTTCCATTCTGGGCAAGTGCTATTCTGCCGCGGTGAGTGCCATTCGCGGCGGGAGCAGGGCCCGCACCCGGCAGGCGATCCTCGACGCCGCCATCCAGGTCCTGGCCCGCAACCCGGCCGCCCCGCTCGGCGACGTGGCCACCGCCGCCGACGTGGGCCGCACCACGCTGCACCGCTACTTCGCCGAGCGCGACGACCTGCTCCACGCACTGCGTGAGGAGGTGGGGCGGCGGCTCGGCGAGGCGCGCGACCGGGCCCGGCTCGGCGACGACTCGGGGGCGTCCGCGCTGCACCGGCTCTGCCAGGAGTATTTCGACCTCGGTGACGTGCTGTCCCTGCTGTTCCGGGAGCAGGTCGTCTTCGACGACGAGGGCGCCTTCGACGACCACTTCCAGGCGATGGTCCGGCGGGGGTACGCGGACGGCTCCATCGACCCGCAGCTACCGCCGATCTGGTTGCAGAGCCTCATGTGGTCGCAGCTCTACGCCGGCTGGCGTTACACCGGCGAGTGCCAGGTCTCCCCCCACGAGGCCCTGCGCCTCATCCTCCGCTGCGTCGACGGCGCCGTCACGCCCCGCTGAAGAGGCCGCTGCCCCAGAAGTCGCCGGCGTCCCTGATGCCCGGTGGACAGGCGAACAGGCCGCTGGACACGTGCCGGATGTACTCGTTCATCTCGTCCTGGGCGGCCAGGCTGCGCTGCACCGGGATGAACGCCTTCGCCGGATCCCGCTGGTACGAGATGAAGAACAGCCCCGCGTTGAGCCGCCCCAGCCCGTCCGACCCGTCGACGAAGTTGTAGCCGCGCCGCAGCATCCGCGCCCCGTTGTTGGTGGCCGGGTGGGC
Organism: Actinoplanes hulinensis; assembly: GCF_019429605.1. Taxonomy (NCBI): domain Bacteria; kingdom Bacillati; phylum Actinomycetota; class Actinomycetes; order Micromonosporales; family Micromonosporaceae; genus Actinoplanes; species Actinoplanes hulinensis. The sequence continues at coordinate 199,546 of NZ_JAHXZI010000015.1, forward strand.
CAGCCGCACGTGCGCGATCTTCGGCATGATCGGCTCGTCGTCGTCGCCGACCGAGGTGAGGTCGGGTTCGTCGAACTCGCCGGCCAGCCCGATCGGCGCCCCGCTGCCCTTGTGCCGCCCGACGATGGCCTCCTGCTCGACCAGCGGTGACCGGTCCCACGTCTCGACCAGCATCCGGATCTTGCGGGTGACCAGGTAGGACCCGCCGTCCATCCACGCCGGCCCGTCACCGGGCTGCACCCACAGGTGCTCGCGCAGCAGCTCGTCCTGCTCGGCCTTGAGGTTGCGGGTGCCGTCCTTGAACCCGAACAGGTTCCGGGGGGTGGCCTGCCCGGTGGAGGTGGACGACGTACGCCCGAAGCCCAGCTGCGACCACCGCACACTGACCACGCCCATGCCGATGCGGGCCAGGTTGCGGATGGCGTGCACCGCCACCTGCGGGTCGTTGGCGCACGCCTGGATGCCGATGTCGCCGTCGGACAGGGCCGCGTCGAGAGTGTCCCCGGTGAACTTGGGGAGCGGGGCGAGCGCCCCGGGCTGCCTGCCCGCCAGCCCGAAGCGGTCGCGCCCGTCCGCGGTCCGGAACAGGGTCGGCCCGAACCCGATGGTGAGCGTCAGCGCGGACGCCGGCAGCCCGATGGCCTCGCCGGTGTCGTCCGGCGGCGCCTCCGGAAGGCCGGCCACCGCCCCGACCTCGCCGGCGTCCTTTCCGGCGGTCATCCGGGTGGCCGCGACCGTCCAGTCCTTCAGCAGCTGGATCAGCCGGTCGCGGTCCTTGGTGACGACGTCGAAGGCGACGAAGTGCAGCCGGTCCTGGGCCGGCGTGACGATCCCGGCCTGGTGCGTGCCGTGGAAGGCGACCGCGTCGGAGAACGAGACCGCGGGTTCCTCGCCGGTCAGCAACGCCGCCCCCGCGCCGACGGCACCGGCGGCGCCCAGGCCGCCGATGACCAGCGCCCGTCGGGAAACCTTGCTCACGACTGCTTGGCGACCACGGCCGCCACCCGGCTGATCGGCTCGGCCAGCGCGTTGATCGCGTCGGTCAGTTCCTTGAGGTCGGCCTGTGACAGCTCGTTGTGCAGCTTCCAGCCGTCCCCGGAGCGGTGCTTGGCGAGCGTCGCGTCCACGTTGGCGAACTCCGCGTCCAGCGTCTTGACCAGGGCGGCGTCCCGCTCCTCGAGGACCGGCCGCAGCGAGGCGACGGCCGCCTTGGACCCGTCGATGTTGGCGTTGAAGTCCCACAGGTCGGTGTGCGAGTAGCGGTCCTCCTCACCGGTGATCTTGCCGGAGGCGACCTCGTCGAGCAGAGCCTTGGCGCCGTTGGCGAGCTGGAGCGGGGACAGCTTCTCGGCGTTGGCCTTCTGCACGATCTCCTTGACGTCGGTCATCAGCTGGTCGGCGATCGGGCCGGACTGGGAGATGTCGTTCTTCTGCCACAGGTCCTGCTCGATCTTGTGGAAGCCGCCGAACTTCATGCCCTCCTCGGTGACCTCCTCGCGGCCGTCGATGCGCGGGTCGAGGTCACCGAAGATCTCGGCCACCGGCTCGATGCGCTCCCAGTACGTGCGGGACACCGGGAACAGCTCCTTGGCCTTGGCGGCGTCGCCGTCCTTGACCGCCTTCACGAACTCGGCGGTCTTCACCTCCAGGGCGGTGGTCTGCGACTTCACGTACCGCGAGTAGCTCTCGGTGGCGGCGAGCAGGGCGGCGTCGTCGGTCAGCGGCGCGGCCGAGCCGGAGACGGTGAGCTGTCCGCGGATGCCCTTGCCGATCATGCCGGGCTTGCAGGCCGTCTCGTAGCTGCCGGCGGGCAGTTCGACGTGCAGGTCGCGGGAGAGCCCGGGGGCGATGTTCTCGACCTCGGCCATCACCCGGTCGCCCGCGGCGTACACGTAGAACTCGGTGACCTTCTGCCCGCCGTTGGTGATGGTGAAGACGCTGGTCCCGGCATCGACCTGGGTGCGGGCGACCTCGCAGCCGCTGTCGGTGGCCTTGACCGCGATCGGCCCGCCCGCGGCGGCGGTGGCGGTGTCGCCGCCGGAGGAGGAGCACCCGGCCAGGACGACGACGGCCGCCGTGAAGGCGAGGGGGCTATAGAGGTGGCGCACGATATCTCCTAGTGCTGGGGGGCGGGAACCGCGGTCGTCGCGGGACGGAGGAAGAGCACGAGCACGGGTACGGCGTACGCGATCCAGGCGACGGCTTCCACGACACTGGCCGTGGGCGTCACGTTGAACATGCCGGTGAGCAGGGCCGTGTACCACGCGGAGGGGTCGAGGGCGGCGCTCACGTCGTACGCCAGGGTGTTCAGTCCCGGGAGGACGCCGGATTCCTGGAGGTCGTGGACGCCGTATTTGAGGATGCCGGCGGCGACCAGGATGAGCAGGACCCCGGTGACGGTGAAGAAGACCGTCAGGTTGATCCGGACGGCGGTCGCGTACATCAGCCAGCCGATCGCGACGGCCGTGAGGATGCCGCCGGTGAGCGCGTAGAGCGGCTTGCCGTCGAGGTCGGCGCCCTGCACGGCGGAGTAGAAGATCAGCGACGTCTCCAGGCCCTCGCGGACCACGGCGAGGAACGCCATCACGGCGACCGCGATCGACCCGAGGGCGAGCGCGTCGGTGAGTTTCCCGCGCAGCTCACCGCTGATCGACCGGGCGGCCCGGCGCATCCAGAAGATCATCCAGGTGACGAAGCAGACCGCCAGGATCGACGTGACCGCCTCGAACAGCTCCCGCTGGTCGTAGTCGCGCAGCAGGGTGGTGGAGGTGTAGCTGAGCAGCGCTCCGAACCCGATGGACAGCGCCACGGCGGCGGCGACGCCGGCCCACACCTGGGGGAGCCGGTCGGTGCGGCCGGACTTGACCAGGAACGCGATCAGGATGCTGACCACCAGGGTGGCCTCGAGCCCTTCGCGCAGGCCGATGAGGTAGGTGGCGAGCATGTTCCTCTTCTCCGATAAGGATTGCCTTACCTTGGTTCTACAGACTGTAGATTAGGTTTGCCTGGCCTCACTGTCCAGGGTCACCGCCACCACGTGCGACACTGCGAACCGAATCGGTGAGGGAGTCGCGGTGTTCGATCATTTCGTCTGGGAGATCCTGATCTGCCCGGTTCTGGTGGTGGTCGCGATCCGCTACCTGGCCGACCGGCTGCGCCCCGAGGCCGCCGCATTCCTGCTGGTCACCTCACTGACGGCGGCCGCCGCCGGCTGCCTGGTCACGCTGGGCGCCTTCGCCCTCAAGGCCGTCGCCGAGCTTCCGCTCACCGCGTCCCTGCTGCATCTTTCCGACGCGTACGTGAGAGCCGACACCGACAGCGAACCCTGGGTGTCCTGGCTCTCGCTGGCGCTGCTGGTGGCCGCGCTCACCGGCGTCGCCCGGGTCTGGCGCACCCACCGCCGCGACACCCGCTACGCCCGCCGCTACACCGGCCTGCCCACCGTGGACGGCCAGGTGGTCGTCCTCGACGACGACCGCGCCGAGGCGTTCGCGGTCCCCGGCGGCGACGGCCGGATCGTCGTCACCACCGGCATGCGCGACGCCCTCGACGACGTCCAGTACGCCGCCCTGCTCGCCCACGAACGCGCCCACCTGCGCTCCCGGCACCACCGGCTGGTCCTGCTCGCCCACCTGTCGGCCGCCGTGCACCCGGTGTTCCGGCTGCTCACCCGGCACATCGACCATCTGGTGGAACGGGCCGCCGACGAGCGGGCCGCCGCCGAACTGGGCGACCGCCGCGGGGTGGCCCGGGCCATCGCCACGGCCGCCCTGGTCAGCGACAGCACCCATCGCGTCGGCAGTCTCCGGATGGCGCCGCCCTCGCCCGACCTGAGCCGCGCGGGCGCCGTACCCCGACGGGTCGCCTCGCTGATCACCCCGCGCCGCAACCGGCCGCTCCTGGCTCTCGCCCTGCCGGCGGCGATAGCCGTCTTCTCCCTGGCCTGGACCGTCGAGTGCGTCGTCGACCTGGGCGAGCTACTGATCGCCGCCCGGCTCTAGCAGCCGGCGCAGCAGCTCCTCGTCGCCCGGCGCCAGACCGGCCACGAACCGGCGCAGCACGGTCGCCCGGTCGGTGCCGGCGCCGAGGGCCGCGCTCATCCGCTCGGCCGCGACCGACGCCTCGTCGGTGAGCGGCGCGTACCGGAACGACCGCCCCTCCCGGTAGCGGGCCGCCCTGCCCTTCTCGTGCATCCGGGTCAGGATCGTCACCACGGTGCTGTACGACAACGGCGCGGTCAGCCGCTCCTGCACGTCACGCGGCGTCAACGGTTCGCTCGCGGCGACCAGGACACGCAGGATCTCGGACTCCAGGGCGCCGGCGGGGCGGCGTGCTTCGGGCGGCACGCACGCAGCTTAGTGTTGACGGGCCTCGCCCGGGTCCCGAGACTGCTGCCATGACGACCGTCCGCGCAGCCGGGATCCGGGGCTTCGCCGGGGTCGTGGGCGGGCTCGGCGCCGCCCCCCCGCCGCAGGGGCGCGCCGCCCGCCAGGAACCCCCCGTACACCACCACCAC
>NZ_JAHXZI010000015.1:204071-290750 GCF_019429605.1 Actinoplanes hulinensis
CGGGGGGGGGGTCCGGTGCGTGCTGCCCGGCGCGCGCGCGGGGCGGGGGGGGGGGGGGGGGGGGGGGGGGGGGGGGGGGGGCGCGCCCCCCCCCCCGCGCCGCTGGTGCGCGCCGCCGGACTGGACACCGCGGTCCTCGACCACGACGACGTGCCGATCGCCGACTGGCGGCTGGCCGCCCTCCTGCAACACTCGGCCGAACGGCTGGACTGCCCCGACCTGGGACTGCGGATGGCCGCCCGGCACGACCTCGACACCCTCGGGCCGCTCGCCGCACTGCTGGCCAACTGCCGGACCGGCGCCGACGCCCTGGCCGCCACCGAGCGCTACCTGGCCGTGCACAGCGACGCGCTGAGTGTCGACCGGATCGCCGACCCGGACGGGCGGCCCGGCGTCACCGCGCTGCGCTACCGGCAGACCCGGGCCGGACTGCGGCCGGTGCAGGCCACCGACGCCGGGATCGGGTTCCTGCACCGGGCGATGCGGCGGCTGTTCGGCGGCGACTACGGGCTGATCGACGTCCGGCTGGACTACCGGCCGACCGCGGACCCGGGCGCTTACCTGCGGTTCTTCGGGGCGCCGGTCCGGTTCGGAGCGCCCGAGTCACTGCTGCGGGTGCCCGACGAGCTGCTCACCCGGCCGGTCGCCGGCGCCCGCGAGGAGCTGCGCGACCGGGCCGAGTCCTACCTGCGGATCATCCTGCCCGGGGCGGACGACATGATCGGCCGGATCCGGGCGGTGGTGGGGGAGTCACTGGACTTCGGCCCCGTACCCATCGAGGTCCTGTCGAACCGTCTCGCCCTGCACCCCCGGACGCTGCAGCGACGCCTCGCCCAGCTCGGGACCACGTATGCCGGGATCGTCGACGACGTGCGGCGTGACCGGGCCCGGCTCTACCTGACCGGGACGCGCCTGCCGTTCCACCACGTGTCGGCCCGGCTCGGATTCGCCGAGCAGGCCACCTTCAGCCGGGCCTGCCACCGCTGGTGGGGCGTGCCACCACGCCGGGTCCGCGCACCCGGGAGCCGTATTGTCGGGCTGAGTCAAGTTTCCGGCGGGTAACGGGAGCACGATCACGGCATGACGGACTCGCACGTCGACGTGCTCATCATCGGGGCCGGGATCTCCGGGATCGACATGGCCCACCGGATCAGCGAGCGGTGCCCGGAGCTGACCTACACCATCGCCGAGGGCCGGGACCGGCTCGGCGGCACCTGGGACCTGTTCCGCTATCCGGGCGTGCGGTCCGACTCCGACGTCTACACGCTGTCCTTCCCGTTCCGGCCGTGGACCGGCGAGAAGTCCATCGTCGAGGGTGGTGACCTGCTCGCCTATGTCGAGGAGACGGCGCGGGAGACCGGGGTCGACAAGCACATCGAGTACGGCACCCGGATCGTCGCCGCCGACTGGGACAGCGCCGCCGCCCGCTGGCGGGTGACGGCCTCCCGGGGCGGTGAGCGGTTCGGCTACGTGGTGCGGTTCGTGGCCTTCTGCACCGGCTACTACGACTACGAGGACCCGTACGACCCGGGGTTCACCGGCGACTTCGCGGGCCGGGTCGTGCACCCGCAGTTCTGGCCCCCGGATCTCGACCACACCGGCAGGCGGGTCGTCGTCATCGGCTCCGGCGCGACCGCGGTCACCGTGGTCCCGGCGATGGCCCGCGACGCCGCGCACGTCACGATGCTGCAGCGCACGCCCACCTACGTGCTGGCCCAGCCGAGCATCGACGTCGTCGGGCGGGGGCTCGCCAAGGTGCTGCCGGCCGGCGCCGCGCACCGGATCACCCGCGCCAAGAACACCGTCATGCAGTGGGCGCTGTTCCAGGCCTGCCGCCGCTGGCCGGACCGGATGCGGGCGCTGCTGCGCAAGGGGGCGGTGGCGCAGGTCGGCTCGGCGGACATCGTGGACACCCACTTCCGGCCGCCCTACGACCCGTGGCAGCAGCGGCTGTGCATCGCCCCCGACGGCGACCTGTTCAAGGCCATCCGCTCCGGCGACGCGTCGGTGGTCACCGGGCGGATCGACCGGTTCGTGCCGTCGGGTGTCCGCCTGGAGGACGGCTCGGTTCTGGAGGCCGACATCATCGTCACCGCCACCGGGCTGCGGCTGCGGCTGCTCGGCGGCATCGCGATCAGCGTCGACGGGGTGCCGGCCGACCTGTCGCAGTCGCACGCCTACCACGGGACACTGCTCAGCGGACTGCCCAACCTGGCCGTCTGCATCGGCTACATCAACCTGTCCTGGACCGTCCGCGCCGACCTGACCGCCCGGTTCGTGGCCCGGTTGCTGCGCAAACTGCTCGACACCGGCGCCGACAGCGTGGTGCCCAGCCCGCCCGCCGACCTCGGGCCGACCGGGCCGTTCATGGACATGCAGTCCGGCTATCTGGCCCGCGCCGCGGATCTGATGCCCCGGGTGACCCGCCGCTACCCGTGGGCGTTCCGGCAGAACGTGCTGCTGGACTCGTGGGCAACCAACCGGGCCAAACTCGACGAGGGCCTGGTCTTCGGCCGGGTACGCGCGGAGGTGGACGCGTGAGAGCGGTGATCCTGCACGACGGGAAGCTGTCGGTCGGTGAGGTGCCCCTGCCGGAACCGGGGCACGGCCAGATTCGGCTGAAGGTCACCCGTACCGGGATCTGTGGTTCTGATCTTCATGTCCGTCTCGACGCCGAGCCCAGCGCCGATGTGGCCGCCGAGGTGGGCTATCCCGACTTCGTCCGCCGATCACACCACGTGGTCATGGGACACGAGTTCACCGGAATCGTCGACGCCTACGGTCCCGGCTGCCGCCGTCGCTGGAAACCCGGCCAGGCCGTCGTCTCCCTCCCGCTGATAAAGCACGGCGACGACGTTCACATGACCGGCATGTCCGAGCACGCGCCCGGTGGCTATGCCGAATACCTGCTGGTCTCCGAGGCCGCCACCATGCCGGTCCCGAACGGTCTCGACCCCGATCTGGCCGCCCTCACCGAACCGCTCGCCGTCGCCTACCACGCGGTCCGCCGTGGGGACGTGGCCAAGGACGACACCGCCGTGGTGATCGGGTGCGGGCCGATCGGCCTCGCCGTGATCCTCATGCTCAAGGCCTCCGGAGTCCGCCGGGTCGTCGCCAGCGACCTCTCCGGGCCCCGCCGGGAACTGGCCCGCACCTGCGGCGCCGACGTCGTCGTCGACCCGGCCGTCCAGTCGCCGTGGGACGTGCTCGGTGATGACAAACGGCTGGTCACCGAGGCTACGGCCCTCTACGGGGCGGGGATCGACGCGATGGACGCCCTCCAGCGGATCCCCGGCGTTCCGTGGTGGACGGTGATGCGGGCCGGTCAGCGTTTCGGGGCCGGTCCGCGGGGCGCCGCCGTCTTCGAGTGCGTCGGAGTGCCCGGCGTCATCGAGGACATCGTCACCCACGCGCCGTTCCGCTCCCGCATCGTCGTGGTCGGCGTCTGCATGCGGCCGGACACGTTCCGGCCCACCATGGCCAGCAACAAGGAGGTCGACCTGCGGTTCTCGTTCTGCTACGACCCGGCCGAGTTCCGCGAAACCCTGCACATGGTCGCCCGCCGCCGCATCGACCCGCGCCCCCTGATCACGGGAGTGGTCGGTCTGGACGGTGTCCCCGAAGCGTTCGATCTCCTCGCCAAAGCCGACAAACACGCCAAAATTCTGGTAAAGCCCTAATTCTTGTACAAAAGAGCCGCGACCGGCTGCCACTCCATCCTTTGCCGCGGTGGCTGAGATCGGTGCTTACCCGGGCCCGGCCAGACGTCCCCTCGCCCACCGGTCGCCCGCTTCCGGGTTGCCTGCCCTCCGGCTTTCTGCGGCCGGTGGCGCTCGGTGGGTGGTCGTCGTTGTGCTTGCCGGGTATCGGGCCTGCCCGCTCCCGGCCGTAGCGCCCGTCACGGTTACCGGGGGGCGGTGACGAGCGTGGTGCGCGCTCACCCCGGAAAGCGCCTCGGCGGTCGATGATCGCCCATGATCTGTTTCCCCTGGAAGACCTTGGGCCATCGGATGCATCGGAGAGTCTCTTGCCGGTGGACGCGTCGACCAGAGCGATCTTGAACGATTTGCCACCGTTTCGGGTGGCCAATCGTTCAAGATCGCATAACGTCGCCATGCAAAGGGGGCGAAACGGGCGCTCGCTTCCGGCGAAAGCCCCACTTCCACCTAGCGCGGCGGACGTCGGCCCTCATGCGGTGATTCGCCCGACCTCCCCCTTGCCGTCCTGGGCATCCTCTGACGGCGGCCACGCGGTGCGCACGGGTATTCGACGTCGGCGCATCATTCCGCACGGACAACGGCCACAGCCAGCGCCGCGACGGCGAGGGCCGAGACTAGGCCGATCGTCCATCGCAACATCGAATGCCGGACGTAGAAGTCCTTGGCCCGCTTCCGGAAATGCACGTGGGCGGCGATCATCAGCAGCAGGGCCCCTGCCGGAGCGCCCCACCGGGCGCCGGTGATGAAGCCGCTCCCGCCGGGCCCGTCGACGGTTGCGAAGAGGCCGCTGCCACGCAGCGGCAGGAGATTCCAGGCGGCGAGCGCCAGCGTCGCGGCCACCGCGCCGATCGTGCGGGCCCATCGTCGTGCGAGCCGGTCACGGGTCAGGGCCAGCGCGAGGACCGAGGCCGCGGTGAGGACGAAGAGCAGCCATCCGGCCGCTGCCATGCCGCGCGGGTTCCCGGCGGTGGCTGATCGGGCCAGACTGACGTAGGCATCCGACAACACGGAGAGCGCGACGGGGAAGGCGGCGAAGTACACGACGATGACGACCGTGAACAGGACCAGGACGACGCCGAGACCCCCGAGGCAGCCGAGGAAGCCGGTGAACGTGCCGTCCTTGCGCTGCGGAGGGACCTCGACGCCCGGGGCCGCCGCATCGGGTTGATCGGGGGTCATCGCTTGATCCTAGGACGGGTGCGCTGCTCAGCCGTCAGGTGCCGAGGTGGGACTCGATTTTTCGAGCCAGGCCGGCGACTCCCTCGTGGACCGTCCGGCGGTAGCCGATGAACAGGCGGTTCGCCAGGGGAACCGCCCAGGCGGAGCGCCGGGCGATGTTGTAGACGCGGTAGGTCACGGTCGTCCCGTCCGCGGACGGGACGGCGCTGATCTCCCCGCGGTACCACCAGTGGCCCTGGAAGCCGACGACCCCGGGCCGATGGTCGACGTCCACGTAGGAGCGGGCCTCCTCGCCGCCGAGGAACGCGTCCAGCACCCAGCCGTCGTCGATGAGCGCCCGTACCCGCTCGACCCGTGCGCTCACCGGCGCCGAGGCCTCGAACAGAAGCTTCACGACGCCCGTACCCGGGTGTTGCGGTGTGATGATCCGTCCTCCTCCAGGAGTGGCGTTACGTCGGCCAGTTCGGCCATGTCGGCGGGCCAGGTGAGCCGGCCGGTTTCGATGTCCGCGGCGACCGCGGACACCCAGTCGCGTTCCGCGGTCAGCCTGCTCACCTCGTACTCCGTCTCGATCAGCAGGATGCGCGGCAGGTCCGGCACGGCACGGGCGGCGGCCAGGCGGCGCTCCAGCCCGGCCTGGCGCTCGCGCAGCAGACCGGCCACCGTCTCCGGTGACAGGCAGCCGGCGAAGCTCAGGGCCGCGGTGAGCAGCGACGCATCCGGATCCGGCTCACGCAGCAGCACCCCGATCCGCTCCCGCAGGCGTGCCCGCCCCTGATCGGTGAGCGCGTAGACGGTCCGCTCCGGCCGCCCGGCCTCGCGCACCACGTCGCTGACCCGGATCTCGCCGCCGCCGACCAGCCGATTCACCGCGTGATAGAGGCTGCGCGGTAACCCGGTGACGAACGTCTTGTGGGTTCTTTCGATCAGAAGATGCATTTCGTACGCGTGCCGCGGCCCCGTCATCAGCAGGGCGAGCACCGTCAGCGATGCCAGATCCCGATCAGCCTTACGCACACCCCACCTCCTTATGGCAGTTTGCAGTATTGCAGATCGCCATAGGGGTTCGGTTGCCGGGTTGTTGACAGGCGACCAGGCATGACATTCTTGGTGGTCTCACAGCTGAACCGGCGTGCCATCTCCACAGCCATGCGACGTGCCTCGGAGCGTGCGGAGTGCCCATCGATCTGCCAGGCGTCGACCGAGTGCCGGAAGGCAATCACCGTAGGCTCCTGATCCGGCTGCACCGGCTGTACAACGTGGCGGGCAGGCCCGCCACCCGGGCGATCAGCCAGATGACCCGCAAGAACCCGCGCCTGGAGCCGGTGTCGCACGAGACCGTGAGCGCACTGTTCCGCGGCGACCCGCTGCCCGCGTGGAGCAAGATCCGGTCGATCATCATCGTGCTGTGCCGGGCGGCGGATCAGCCGGTCGATGTGGACGAGGAACTGTCCGTCGGTGTCGAACTGTGCTCATCGGCCTCCCGGAACCCGGCGCCCCGGCCGGAACCCGAGCCCGAGCCGGAACCGGAACCTCACCCGTGGGTGGAGATCCGGCCGCCCGAGCCGGTGGCCGAGGTCATCGTGCACGGCCGGCTTCCCGAACGGGACCCGTTCTTCACCGGCCGGGAACCACAACTCGACCTGATCCACGAGCACCTGACCCGGGATCCGCACGTGCCGGTGGTGGTCCACGGCCCGCTCGGCGTCGGCAAGACGCAGCTGATCGCGGAGTACGCCCGGCTGTACTCCCCGGAGTACCCGATCGTCTGGTGGGTGGACGCACGTGATCTCGACCGGGCCACCACCTCGCTGGTCGAGCTGGCGAAACGGCTGGGCATCACGCCGTCGCCGGACCGGCGGCAGACCCTCGACCGGCTGTTCGCCGCGTTCGGCCGGGCCCGCACCTACCTGCTGATCTTCGACGGCCTGCGCGGCAGCGACATCCGGGCCCTGATCCGCACCATCAGTGGCAGCGTCATCGTGACGACCCGGGACGCGACGTGGGCGCGCGACAGCGCCTACCGCGACGTCGAGGTGCCCGACTTCGACCCCGGCGAGGTCGCCCAGTACCTGCGCAAACGTGGACGGGACGCGGCCGCGGCCGATGCGTTCGGGCGCATGCCGCTGGCGCTCGCCGAGTTCTGCCGGCATCCGTCCACACTGTCGATCGGCCAACCGGTGCTGGCCGAGGTGCGGTCGGCGCTGGCCCGGCTCGGCCGCGATCCGGGGACGGTGCGGCTGCTCACGCTGCTGGCCGGGTTCGGGGCCGGCCCGATTCAGGTGCCGCTGCTGGCGACGGCCGCCCGCCGGGAGGTGCCGGCCGAGCTGCGGGCGCTGCTCAAGGACCAGATCGCGCTGCGCCGCCGGCTGGCCGAGCTGGTGCAGGCGGGGCTGGCCCGGCGCGGCCCGGAGGACGGCGTCGAGATCCCGGCGCTGATCCGCCTCGCGGTGCGCGACCTGCTGCCCGACGCGGCCGGGGAGCGCAACCGCGACCACGTGCGGGAGATCCTGGTGGCGGCCGACCCGGGGCATCCGGAGGACCGGCGGACCTGGCCGACCCACCGGGCCATCGCGGCGCACGTCGGGCCGGCCGAGCTGGTCGACTGGCACCATCCGGCTGCGTACCGGACGGTGCGGCACCAGATCCGGTTCCGGTTCCTGGACGACGACATCGCCGGGGCACGGCGGCTCGGCGAGCGGGTGGAGACGGCCCTGGCGGCGCGGTCCGCCTCGGCCCGGACCGACGAGGCGGTGCTCCAGATCCGGCGGTACCACGCAAACGCGCTGCGGGCGGCCGGGCGGTACACCGAGGCGGAGGCCCTGACCGCGGAGATGACGGCCCGGCTGGCGGCCGACCCGGCGTACACGGATCATCCGGTGGCGCTGGACCTGGCCCGGGGGCGGGGGCACGATCTGCGGATCGCGGGCCACTACCAGCGGGCGTTCGAGCTGGACGAGGAGACCCTGCGCGGGCATCTGCGGTTCTTCCCGGAGGACGACTACCGCACCTCGGCCAGCCGGTACAACCGGGGCGTGAGCCTGCGGCTGCTGGGCCGGTTCGGCGACGCGTACGCCGACGACGAGGACGCCTATGTGCGGTTGCAGGCGCGCATCGGCGTACCGGATGGGGCTTTTCATCGTCTTTTGAATGCCATCGCCGAGGACCTGTACGGGCTCGGCCGCTACCGGGAGATCGGGCGGCGGCTGACCGGGGTGCTCACCCACGGCAAGGGCCGGGAGCTGCTGCGGGCCCGCCGGATGAGCGGGGTGGCGGCGCGGCGGCTCGGTGACCCGGGCGGCGCGGCCGAAGAACTGGCCGCCTGCCATCAGGCCTGCCTGGTGCGGGTCGGGGTGGCCCGCGAGCTGACCCTCGCGGTGGCGATGAGCTGGAGCGGGGCGCTGCGCGAGTTCGGGCGGCTGCGCGAGGCGCTGGACGTCGCGGAACGCGCCGAGCAGCAGTACGAGCAGGCGCTCGGCGCCGACAATCCGCTGGCCCAGGTCGCCCGGGTCAACGTGGTGGCGACCCTGCTGGCGATGGGCCGCGCCGAGCCCGCCCGGCAGATCGGATCCGAGGCGTACGTGGCGTTGCGCGGCCGTCTCGGCGCCGAGCACCCGTTCACGGTCGCGGCCGTGACGAACCTGGCGTCGGCGATGTCGCTGGAGGATCCGGCGTCGGCGCTGGGCATCTCCGAGGAGGCCTACCGCAGCGCCCGCGAGGTCTACGGCGAGTCGCACCCGGACACACTGCTGGCAGCCGCCAACTTCGCCGCCGACGGCGGGGCTTCTCCGTCGCTGGACGCCGTGCTCGGCGGTCTGCGCCGCAGCCTGGGTGCGGGCCATCCGGCCGTCCTGGATGTGGCGCGAGGTGTCCGCGCGATCGCCCACATCGAACCGCCGTCAGCCTGAATCAGGCTGTCAACTCTTGTCAGAACTCGTCCGACATCCGATCCGGCGGAGGCCTTGAACCGTAGCCTGGGACGGTCGCCCTCGTTTCCCCGTGGGGGCGACACAAACCGCGAATTACCAGGTCAACCACATATTGACAGGGTTTGACAGGGCCTTCCGGCGCCGGAGCCGGGAGCGCCGGAGGAGGTCACCATGAATGCTGCATCGGCGGAGGCGCCCAGCGAGGATCGGTGGATCCCGCTAGCCGATGTTTCCGACCTCCCGATCGAGTCGCTGGCGGCCGGGACCTCCGGAGTGCTCGGCCGGTCACTGCGGCAGGTGCTCGACGGTCTCGCCGACACCGACGGCGTGATCAGCGCGTTCGGTTCGTTCGTCGCCGAGGACTGACGGCCGTGGCCCCGGCGCCGCACGCCGCGGCTCCCTGGCCGTACGCCGAATTGGACGTGGCCGCCGTGCGCGCGGCAGGGCACCGGCCGGTCCCGTTCCGCGAGATGGTCCTGAAAGTCCATCAAAGGTGCAACCTGGCGTGTTCGTACTGCTACGTCTACGAGCACCCGGACCAGACGTGGCGTGAGCGGCCGCGGACGATGCCCGACGAGGTGCGCGACGCGGCGCTGACACGCTTCGCCGCGCACGCCCGGCAGCACGGACTCACCCGGGTGCGGGTGGTGCTGCATGGCGGAGAGCCTCTTTTGTACGGGCGGGACCGTCTCGCCGAACTCGCACGGTCGGCGCGCGCGGTGTTCCCGGACGGCTGCCGGGTCGACATCGGCATGCAGACCAACGGCGTCCTGCTCGACGAGCGGCACGTCGCCATGCTGCTGGAGAACGGCATCCAGGCCGGCGTCAGCGTCGACGGGGTGGCCGCCGACCACGACCGGCACCGGCGGACACCCAACGGCCGGGGCAGCTTCGCCGCCGTCGAACGCGCCCTCACCCTGCTCCAGAAACCCGACAACCGGCCCGCGTACGCCGGACTGCTCTGCACCGTGGCGGCCGAAACCAACCCGCTGGCCTGCTACGAGCAGCTACGGGCGTTCGACCCGCCGGCCATCGACCTGCTGCTGCCGCACGCCAACTGGGAGTCCCCGCCGCCGCCGGTCGAGGGGCGCGCCACACCGTACGCCGACTGGCTGATCGCCGTCTTCGACCGCTGGTACGCCGAGGAGGCGCCGCCCCGGATCCGGATCTTCGAGGACGCGATCAACCTGGTCCTCGGCGGGGCCGGCCGTGGCGAGCAGCTCGGCCTCAGCCCGTCCGGCGTGGTCGTGGTCGAGTCGGACGGCGCGATCGAGCAGGTCGACGCGCTGAAGAGCGCCTACGAGGGGGCCTGCTCCACCGGGCTGGACGTGCTGCGCCACGACCTCGACGAGGCGCTCGACCACCCCGGCATCGTGGCCCGGCAGATCGGCCGCGCGGCGCTCGCCGACGACTGCCTGTCCTGCCCGGCCGTCGCCTTCTGCGGCGGCGGCCACTACGCCCACCGCTACCGGCACGGCACCGGATTCCGGTCGCCGTCCGTCTACTGCGCCGACCTGCTGGCCCTCGTCCGCCACGTCTACGACCGTGTCGCCGTTTCCCTCGGGAGAAAACCATGACCGTCGCCGTCCACCGGCTGGCCCCGGACGCCCTCTCCGCGCTGGCGGGCGGGCTCGGCGGCGCCGAGGCGATCCGCGAGCTGCGCCGCACCCAGCTCAGCAAGCATCTGCTGCTCATCCGGTTCCTGCTGGAACAGGCTCCTGACTCTGCTGGAGAGCTTCTGGAGCGCGCCCGGCAGGCCGACCCGGCCGCGTTCCACCGGGTGCTCGGAGACCCGCTCACCGGCGGCTGGGCGGCGATCACCGGCCGGGCCGTGCTCCAGGGCGAGGCGTCGGGCGGGGACCTCGGATATCTGTCGGCGATCGCGGTGGTCGCCGCCGCCCGTGCCGGCGTCGACGGCTCGGTGGCGGTCCCGGTGCACCACGGCCTCGCCGTACTGCCCGGCGTCGGCGCCATCGAGGCCGGGAACGCCGCCACGGTCGAGGTGAGCACGACCGGGGGGCGGCTGTTCCGGCTCAGCGCGGACGGGGTGGTCGAGCTTTCCGCCGGGGACGGCTGGCTGCCGGTGCGTCGGCTCACCGCCGCCACCCGCGGGCAGTCGATCGACCTGGCCCTGGACGACGTGCATCCGTACCGGCACGGGCACCACGTGCCGCCCGCGAACCGGCTGCCCGGCGACGAGGTGCGGCGCTGGCAGGAAACCTTCACCGGCGCGTGGGCGCTGCTCGCCACCCGCCTGCCGGAACGGGCCGCCGAACTGGCCGCCGGCCTGGAGACGCTGGTCCCGCTGCTGCAGACCGACCCGCGATCGGCCCGCAGCGCCACCATCCGGCACGCCTTCGGCGTCTTCGGCCTGACGCGCCCCGGCACGCCCGCCGACTTCGCGGTCACCCTCGTGCACGAGTTCCAGCACTCCAAGCTGAGCGCGATCCTCGACCTGGTCCAGCTGACCGATCCGGACGACGAGGGGCGGTACTTCGCGCCGTGGCGTACCGACCCGCGGCCGCTGCCCGGCCTGCTCCAAGGCGTCTACGCCTTCGCCGGGGTCGCCGACACCTGGCGGGCGCTGCGCGGCGTGATCCCGGTGGCCGAGGCCCGCTTCGCCGAGACGCGGTTGCAGGTGGACCGCGGGCTCACCGCCGTCGAGGGGTCCGGGTCGCTGACCGCCGACGGTCTGCGCTTCGCGGGCGAACTGCGCCGAACCGCCGACCGGCTGCTGGCCGAACCGGTCCCGGACGGCGTGGCCCGGGAGGCGCGCGACACGCTCGCCCGGATCCACGGCGCCTGGCAGGACCGCAACGGCCGCTAGAGAACCCTTCCGGTCGCGGTCCGCGTGTCGCTTCCGCATCTTTTCCCTGTACGCGTGTCGTCGTCCCGTTCCTATTCGCCCTGTTCCGCCCGCCCGGCCCTTCTCGCTGCCCGCTCCAGCCTGTGCCGCCCCCGCCGGGCGTAGATCGGTTGGACACTCCCGCAGGTGCTGCCGTTCCCTCTGGGCGGGTGGTTGCGGTTTGTGCTCGCCAGGCACCGGGGCGCTGTTCCCGGCCGTCACGCCGGTCACCCTGGGCGGGTGGTCCCGGTTTGCTCGCCAGGCACCGAGGCTGCCCGCTCGTGGCCGTTGCGCCGGTCGTCCGGGGTGGGTGGTCGCGGTTTTGCTTCCCAGGCACGGGGGGTGCCCGCTCGTGGCCGTTGCGCCGGTCGTCCGGGGTGGGTGGGCGCGCTTTCGCGAGGGTGGGCGCGCACGGTGGCGGTGTCGTGGTCGCCGACGTGGCCTATCGCCGCGACGGCCGCTCACGTGGCGGCGTTTGTGTGCTTTCACCGTCGAAAGCCCGGCCGGCCGGAACTTCGTTTACCGGTTCTTGTGGAGGGCCGAGGGCGCCGGAGAGCCTGTTTCTCGGTTGTGGGTGGCCGCGATGTCGAGTCGCGCATTCGGATGGCTGTGGCGTCACGCCGGCTCACCGGCGATCTTGGGTGATGGTGGCTGTCGGGCCGATCTTGATTCCTGGTTGTTGTCCGGCGGTCGATCATCGCCCATGATCTATTTCCGCTGGAAGACCTTGGGTGATCGGATACATCCGGATGGCCACCATGGCGCAAGATCGCGCGTTCGGTGACGATCACCCAAGATCCACATCGATACCTGCGGATGACTTGCGCGGCCGACGGTGACCGGCCGAACCTCGCGGCGAAGGCGGGAAACACGCGCACAGGCGACTTGACATCCACCCCCGGCGCCAGCGGAGAAAGAGACTCTCCGGCTACCTCGATCTTCCACAAGAGCTGGTGAACGGGGTTCCTCGCTCACGCGGAGTTCGGGCCGGCCGGCCGGGCTTTCGGCGGTGAACGCACACAAACGCCGCCACGTGGGCGGCCGTCGCGGCGATAGGCCACGTAGGCGACCACGACACCGCCGCCGTGCGCGCCCCCCACCCTTGTGCAAGCGGGACCACCCGCATCGGGCGACGGCCGCAACGGCCGGGTGCGGGCAGCCCCGGTGCCTGGGAAGCAAGACGGCGACCATTCGCGCAGTGTGGCCGGTGCAACGGCAGAGGCAATCGGGTGTCTGGGCGGCAAGACGGCGACCATTCGCGCAGTGTGGCCGGTGCAACGGCAGAGGCAATCGGGTGTCTGGGCGGCAAGACGGCGACCATTCGCGCAGTGTGGCCGGTGCAACGGCAGAGGCAATCGGGTGCCTGGGCGGCGAGACCGCGATCACCCGCGCAGCGTGACCGAAAGCGGGGCCGTGAGCGGCGGCACATGCGGAAGTGACGGTCGGCCCGGCCTGCCTGGGCACCGATCTGCGCCCGGTCGGGGCGGCACAGGCTGGAGCGGGCAGCGAGAGGGGCCGGGCGGGCGGAACGGCCCTGATGGGAACGGGACGAGGACACGCGTACCGGAAAAGGATCGAAACTCGGACCTCGACAAGCCCGGCCGTGCCGATCAGGTGGGCGGCGCCTCGATGTCGCCCTCGAGCCGCTGCCCGGCCGCGGCCGCCGCGACCTCGGGATGGCTGGCGCCCAGCAGGCCGCTCAGCTGATCCAGCGAATCCCGGAAGAGTGCCGCGCCACGCTCCTCGGCGCCGGTGGCCCGCAGATCCAGGGACAGGTTGATGGCCCGCATCAGCACGTACGGATGGTCCTGGCCGCCGCGTGCCGCCGTGCCCTTCGCGTCGGCCTCCCGGCTCAGGCGCAGCATCTCCTCGGACAGTTCCAGCGCCGCTCCGTGCCGGCCGGCCAGCGCGTGGTCGTTGGCCAGGGACGTGCCGGCGCAGATCGTGTACGGATGGTCCGGGCCCAGCTTCACCTGCAACCGCGGGTACGCGTGCTGGTCCAGTGCGAACGCCTCCTCGAACAGCCCGGCGGCCCGCATGATGATCGCCCGGTTCACCTCGGCGGCCAGGGTCAGCGGGTGGTCGTCGCCGAAGTCGTCGCGGTAGCGGTTCAGCGCGTCGTCGGCCAGCTCCGCCGCCTCCGGCAACTCGCCGGCCTGCCGCAGCACGTTGGCCAGGCTCACCGTCGCCGCCACCGAGAACTCGTGGCTGCGGTTGAACGGGGAGTTGAAGCGGTTGGCGGTGCGCTCGTGGTTGGTCCGCATCACCTCGAGCGCCTCGGCGAGCCGGCCCAGTTTCCGCAGGGTGATGGCATGGGTCCGCTCGGACATCAGCACGAAGCCGTGCCGGGCGCCGAGCAGCCGCTCCTGCTCCGGCAGCCACTCCCGCAGCCGCTCCAGGGCGGCGTTGTAGTGGCCGAGACCGTAGAAGTCGCGGGCCACGTTCATGTGCGTGCGGATCACGTTGGCATCGACGATGCCCTGGTCGGCCCAGTGCGAGACGATCTCCTCGTCCAGCTTCAGCGCCTGCGCGAAGTCACCGAACAGCCGGTAGTCGACCGCCAGATTGCCCTTCACCCGCAGCGTGTACGTCTCCTCGTCGCCGAAGACCTCCCGGTGCAGCCGGTAGCTCTCCTCGTCGAACGCCATCGCCTCGCGGTACTGACCGGCGATGCGCATGTCGTGCCCGCGCTGGTTGCCGGTGATCAATGTGTACGGATGCTCGGGTCCCAGCAACGGACTGCCCAGGAACCGGTTGTACGTGTCCAGCAGCAGCTCGGACGCCGTGCTGCTGTCGCCCAGCGCCCGGATCGCGTTGGCGATCTGCGCCCGGGCCAGCAGAGTGGACTGTCCGTCCGGCCCGAGCAGCGGATCGGTCTCGTCCTTCGACCACTCCTCGGAGGCCCGGCTCGCCAGGGCCCGGCTGTTCTCGTAGTCGCCGACGATGTAGAGGTAGCGGGCGTGGTCGAGGACCGTCTGCCGGCCTTCCGGGGTGCCAGAGTGCACCATGTCCGCGGGCGTCAGGTGCGGGCCCATCTCGCTCTGCAG
This sequence comes from Actinoplanes hulinensis, assembly GCF_019429605.1. Classification (NCBI taxonomy): domain Bacteria; kingdom Bacillati; phylum Actinomycetota; class Actinomycetes; order Micromonosporales; family Micromonosporaceae; genus Actinoplanes; species Actinoplanes hulinensis. The sequence continues at coordinate 218,791 of NZ_JAHXZI010000015.1, forward strand.
GGCCAGCTCACCGACCTCGTCCGGGTCGCCCGGCTTGGCCACCGCCAGCAGCCGCTGCACGTTGCGCAGAGTCTCCTGGCGCAACTCCGGGTTGAGCGTGTCGCGCAGCACCCGCTGCACCAGCCGGTGAACCTGGAGCCGCGGTGTCCGGTCGCCGGCCGCCATCGCCGACGTGGACCGGCCGACCTGTTTGGCCAGACCGTACTTACGCAGCTCGCGAACCATCCGGCCGGTCGAGATCGAGTCGTTGAGCGCGGCCCGCAGCTCCGCGGTGAGCGCCGCGTTGGCGCCGCGCACCAGCAGCGACTGCCGGACCGGCTCACCACCGAGGAACGCGAACAGGGCGAAGAACTGGGCCGCGGCCCGGTCGTTGTTGTCCAGCTTCTCCAGTGCGACCGACACGAACGCGGCGACGGTCAGCGGATAGTCGGCGGGCTTACCCTCGTTCAGCAGCTCGCTGCGCTCACCCAGCAGCTCGATGTACTCCCCGACCGGCATACCGGTCGCCAGATACCAGGCCGCCGCCTGCTCCAGGGCCAGCGGCAGGTCACCGAGCGCCTCGGCCAGCTCGTCCGCCTCGTCATCCGTGATCGGCGCCAGCGAGCTGGAATCCCGGGTCCGCCGGGTGAGCATCTGCACGCTCTCGTCCCGCCGGAACACGTCGACCTCGATCGGGATGCCGATGTGGCTCCACTCCTCGATCCGGGTCGTCACGATCACGTGGCCGCCGGTCGACGGGAGCAGCGGCGTCAGGTCGGACGGCTCGTCGGCGTTGTCGTAGACCAGCAGCCAGTCCCGGTCGTCGCCACCGGCGGCCAGCCAGTTCAGCACGGTCCGGGCGGTCTCCTGCTGGTCGTCGGCGATCGGCAGGTCGATCCGCTGCGCCAGCTGGGTCAGCGAGGCGAGCACGGTGGACGACTGCTCGGCCGGGATCCACCAGATGAGGTCGTAGCGGTCCAGATTCCTGTGCACGTACTCGATGACCAGCTGAGTCTTGCCGACACCTCCGAGACCCTTGAGCGTCGGCGGGAGAACCGAGGTGGTCGACTCCTTCGACAGCGTGGCGCCCAGCCGCTCCAGCAGCTCCACCCGGCCGGTGAAATTCCTGTTCCGGATCGGGATGTCGCCGACGATCCGCTCCTCCGGCCGGTAGACCCGGGGCCGGGAGGGGCGGCTGCCCGCCGCGAGCGCCCCGAACCGGGCGGACGCGTCACCGGGATGCCAGCGGATCACGGTCTCGGCGAACAGGCGCAGACCGTTCGGCGCGGTGGAGGCCGCCTCCAGGATGGCGGCGAGATCCTCGGCCGCGTCGTCCGAACGGCGAATGCGCAGGGGAGCGGCGAGCATGCCGTTCAGTTCCTCGACGCGTGCGTCCCGCGCGGAGCGATCGGACAGGCCTTGCACTTGAAGAAGGGTCTCGAGGAGCTTTTCACGGGAAAAGGCCAGGTCCGACACGGCTTCTCATTTCCGAAGGCGCGGATGGAGTTCGAACCGAAGGATATCCGAAATGGGTTGCTCACGGGGGCCACGGAAAGCGCCGCATGGTGCCATCTCCGGCAAGCCGGTCCGACCGTACGGCGCTTCCCCGCATCAGCCCTCGTCGATCCAAATGTTGTCGTGCTCCCGGTAGAACGCGACCTTCTCGTCGTCGGTCATCTCGTCCAGATGGGCCAGCCCCTCGAAGTAGCCCTCCCGCGGCGCGCCCGGCGAGAAGTGCAGCAGCATCGACACCGGCACGCCCGACCGGTTCTTGAAGCCGTGCACGCCGCCGATCGGAACATGCACCCAGTCACCCGGCTCCGCCTCGATCCACCGGTCCCCGTTGTAGATGCTCATGACCCCGGACAGGACGTAGAACGACTCGCTGATGGAACGGTGGAAATGCGGATTCGGACCGGTCACCTCGGGCCCGCACTCCCATCGGTAGAGGCCGAAGAGGCCACCCGTGGACTCTCCGGTGGCGAGGTAGTGGATACGTGTGCCGTTCGGGTAGACGAGCTCCGGCTTCGCGTCGGCGGGCCGGTGCAGCGCGCTGTTCTCGCCGGTCTCCCGGTGGTATTTCGGAGGCGGATATGTCATAGATCCATGTCTACCCGAAAGTGAGCACCGGTTTGACCACCTTGCCGGTGGCGGCGTCGTGGGCGGCGGCCTCGATCTCGGTGAACGGGTACTCGGTGACCAGCCGCTCCACCGGCAGACGGCCGAGCCGGTGCAGGTCGATGAGCTGCGGCAGGAAGGTGGCCGGGGCGGCGTCGCCCTCGATCACGCCACGGATCCGGATCCCGTTGTACATCACCGTCATGATGTCGAACTCGGCCTTCCCGCCCAGGCCGACCAGGGCCAGCGTGCCGCGCCGCCGCAGCGCGCCGATGGCCCGGGTGATCACGTCGGGGCGGCCGGTGGTGTCGATCGCGTGGTGCGCTCCGGCCACGTCGGCGTCGGTCGCGCCGAGCGAGAGCGCCAGCTCCAGGCGGGCCGGGTTCGGGTCGACGGCGACGACCGTGCAGCCCAGGGAGACGGCCGCCATCACCGCGCTCAGGCCCACGCCGCCGCAGCCGAAGACGGCCACCGTGTCGCCGGGGGAGGGGCACAGCACATTGAGGACGGTGCCGGCGCCGGTCTGCACACTGCAACCCAGCGGTGCGGCGATCAGCGGGGAGAGCGCGGCGGGAACCCGTACCACATTGGTTTGATATGCCAGGGCGTGTGTCGCGAAGCTGGACTGGCCGAAGAAGTTGCCGAAGACGGCGGAGCCGTCGAGGCTGAGCGGGCTGCTCCCGTCGGCCCGCGTGCCGCGCATGTTGAGATCGCTGCGCAGGCAGTAGGCCGGATGGCCGCCGGTGCACTGGTCGCAGCCGCCGCAGCTGCGGTAACTGAGCGCCACCGTGTCGCCCACCCGGACCGAGCCGACCGCGGCGCCGACCGCCTCGACGACGCCGGCGCCCTCGTGGCCGAAGACCATCGGGGAGATCTTCTCCGGCCAGCGGCCGCGCATCGCCAGGTCGGTGTGGCAGATGCCGGCCGCGGTCATCCGGACCAGCACCTCGTCGTCGCGGGGTGGCTCCAGATCGACGTCACGGATGGTGAAGGCCGCTCCGGCCCGCTCGACGAGGGCCGCCTGGATGCGCACCGGTCACTCCCGTTCGAGGACGAAGTAGTAGTGGCGGCCCTCGTCCAGGACGCCCTTGCCGTTCATCACGCCGAGCAGGGTGTTCTCGCCGGCCTGTTTGAAGTGGTCGAGCACCGGTTGGCCGTCGTAGACCATGGTGGCCGTGGTCTCGCCGCGGAACTCGACCGGCCACAGGCTGGCGCCGCCCTTGGCCCGCTCGACGTCGTCGAAGAGCTCGCCGCCGTCGGTGCGGCAGACCAGCGGCGCCACCTCGGTGAGCGAGTCGAACCGCTTGCCGTGCCAGCGGATCTTCGGCAGGTAGCCCTCGAAGCGGTGGCCGCTGGTGAACTCACTCCCGCGCCAGGCCCCGAGGATGTCCTCGGGGCGCACCGGTGGCAGGGCCGCCCACAGGTCGTCGAGTTCGTCGATGGTGGTCTCGCCGCCGGCCGCGCGGATCTCGGCGAGGCGGAGGCGGGCAGCTTCGGCGTCCATGACCGGCCTTCCTTATTGGCGTCCCGCCAATATAAGACCTATGCGGTGGCCGTGGCGACCTCCCGGGCCGGCTCGGCGGGTGCCTTTGCCTGGCGGCGGCGAGCGCGCATCGCGCCGGCCGCGCAGAGCAGCGCGCCGACGGCGAGCCAGGCGAGCAGGACGACGACCGGCCGGGTGGCGGCGGCGCCGTCGAAGAAGGCGGTCGAGCGCAGCAGCGATCCGCCGGCGCCGGGCGGCAGCAGCTGGCCGAGCGCGCCGGACCAGCCGGGCAGCATCTGCGGGGCGGTCGCGGCGCCGGACAGCGGGTTGCCGATCAGCATCATGGTCGCCGCCCCGATGCCGACACCGGCCATCCCGAGCAGGGACTCCAGACCGAGCACGGTGAGCGCGGTGGCCGCGACGGCGAGCCCGATCGCCCCGGCGTTGGCGAGGTAGCCGCCGCCCAGCGAGCCCAGCCAGAACTGGAGGATCGCGGCCATCGCCAGGCCGCCGGTCACCGCGAACGCGAGGGCGCCGGCCACCCGCCGGCCGGTGCCGCGGACCCGGGCGGTGAGCAGGACGGCGGCCAGGATGCCGCCCAGTACCAGCGGCAGGGCGCCGGCGGCCAGGCCGGCGCCGCGCGGGTCGTCGGTGGGCAGGGCGGCCAGGTCGCGTACGGCGGTGGTGGGCGCCTGGCCCTCATGGGCGAGCGCCGTGCCGAGGGCCTGGAGGGTCTGGGCGACCGCGGTGCCGGCGGCCGAGGCGGTGATCACCTGGGGCGTGCCGGAGGTGAGGTCGATCGCGCCGTACGCCTCCCGGTCCCTGATCAGCCGCTCGGCGGCGGCCGTGTCGGTGACGGCGGTGACGTCGAACGCTCCCGGCAGACGCTGCTCCAGCGCGCCGGTGACCTGCGCGACGGCGGGGGCCGGACCGGCGACGGCGATCGGCACGTCGTGGACCGAGGACCGGACCGCCGGCCAGGCGAAGGCGGTGAGCAGCACGCTGATGATGACCGTGAGCAGCCCGACCGTGGCGGTGACCTGCTTCATGACGGCTCCTTCGTTAAAGTGAACGGTTGTTCGTTTTAAACGATGGGCCGAGTGCCGGGTGTTTGTCAAGAACGGTCGTTCGTTTTAGCGTGGGACGCATGCCACGCGTCACCGACGAACACCGGGCCGGCCGCCGCGCCGAGATCCTCGCCGCGGCCGCCCGGGTCTTCGCCGTCAAGGGGTTCCACGGCGCCTCGATGGCCGACCTGATCACCGAGTCCGGGCTCTCCGCCGGCGCCGTCTACAGCTATTTCCGCAGCAAGGAGGAGCTGATCGCGGCGGTCGCCGACCTCGCCCACGCCACCGCCGACGACGTCTTCGGCGCGCTGCTCGCCGACGGGGCCGTGCCGTCCCCGGCCGACGCGGTGGCCACGATGATCACGGCGATCCACGAGCGGCTCGTCGACGGGCCGCTGCCGAGCGTGGACATCACCCGGCTCGGCGTGCAGGTGTGGGCCGAGGCACTGCGCAACCCCGAGGTGTACGACCGGGCCCAGTGGGTGGTGCTGCGGCTGCGCGGGCACTGCGCCGAGGTGGCCCGCCGCTGGCAGGCCGCCGGCAACCTGCCGGCCGGCACCGATCCGGACCAGATCGGCGCGGCGATGCTCAGCCTCCTTCAGGGGTACGTGCTCCAGCGCCTGCTGGTCCCCCTGACCGACCCGTCCGGCTACGTCTCCGGCGTGCGGGCGCTGCTGGCGTGAAACCCCCGCGGGGAGCCGGCCGGGGAATTTTGTCGGACCCCGGCCGTACCCTCCTGGCATGGTCAATCGTTCACCTTCTCCCGGCATCGCTCCGGTGGGCATCGCCGCGTTCGCCTCCCGAGCCGAGTTCGACCAGGCCGTCGAGTCGGCGCGGCACGCGGCTCAGGCGTATTACGACACCGGCGACGCGATGATGACCGACGCCGAGTACGACGTGCTCGCCGACCGGATAGCCGCGGCCCTCGCCGAGCATCCGGACTGGGACGACAAGGGCATCACCACCGCCGTGGCCGCGGGGGCCTCGGCGGGCGGCGACGTCCGGCACCCCACCGCGATGCTCTCCCTCGACAAGATCAAGACGCCGGAGGAGGTGGCCGCGTTCGTCGCCACCCTCGGCGGTGACGGGTGCCTGGTCGAGGTCAAGCTCGACGGCCTCGCCCTCCGCGCGGAGTATGAGGCGGGCCGCCTCGTGCTGGCCGCGCTGCGCGGCGACGGCGCCACCGGTGAGGAGGTCACCGCCCAGGTCCGCCGCGGCGTCGCCGGGCTGCCGGCCGAGCTGGCCACCCCCTGGACCGGCGAGGTGCGCGGCGAGGTCTACATGACCGTGGCCGACTTCGAGGCGGCCGGCGCCAACCGGGTGGCCGCCGGCGGCAAGGCCTTCGTCAACTCGCGGGGCGCGGTCGCCGGGGCGATCCGCAGCATCGACCGGGCCTACGAGGCACCCATGACCTTCGCGACCTACGAGATCACCGGCGAGGGGGTCGACCCCTCCGGCAGCCACCTCGGGCGGATGGCACGGGCCGAGGAGCTCGGCTTCCCGGCCGCCTGCCGGCTCATCGACGGGGTCGGCGGCGAGCTGTTCACCGCCGAGGAGGTGATCGCGGCCATCGAGGCGATCGGGGCCCGGCGATCCGAGCTGGTCTTCCCGATCGACGGCGCGGTCATCAAGGCCGATGCCGAGAGCACCCGGCGGCGGCTCGGCCTCGCCTCCCGCACGCCGTACTGGGCGACCGCGTTCAAGTACCCACCGGACACCGCCTCCACCGTGCTGCGGGAGATCGAGGTGCGGGTCGGCCGGACCGGGCGGATCAGCCTGCGCGCGATCATCGACCCGGTGCAGGTCGGCGGCACCACCGTCACCAAGGCCACCCTGCACAACCCGCAGTGGGTCGCCGAACAGGGCCTCGCCCTCGGGCAGACCGTCGCCGTGTGGCGGGCCGGCGACGTCATCCCGCGGGTCACCTCGCCGATCGGCGAGCAACCGCACGGGCTGACCCCGTGGGTGGCCCCCGAGGTGTGCCCGCAGTGCGGCGAGGCATGGGACAGGAGCAGCCTGCTCTGGCGCTGCCACACCGCCTCGTGCGCGGCGGCGAACGCGCTGGCGTACTGGTGCAGTCGAGAGGCACTAGACGTGGACGGGGCCGGCGACTCGTTCTGCGACGCCGTCATCGAGGCGGGGCTGGCCCGCGACGTCGCCGACCTGTATGGACTCTCCGTCGACGACATCGCCGAGCTGCCGGTCGGCAGGACCGTGGCCGGCGGGACGGTCATGCTCGGCCGGGCCAACGCGGAGCGGATCGTCGCGGGGCTGGCGGCCAGCAAGGCGCAGCCGTTCAACCGGGTGGTCACCGGGCTCGGCATCCGGATGACCGGCCGCAGCGTCGGCCGGTGGCTGGCGGCGCGGTTCAAGTCGATGACGGCGCTGCGGGCCGCCACCGTCGAGGAGATCGCCGAGATCGACAAGATGGGCCTCATCAAGGCACAGCACGTGGTGGACGGCCTGGTGGCGATGAGCGACGTCATCGACCGTTTGACCGCACACGGGCTGACCATGGAGGTGATCGACGACGGCGGGGCGAAGCCGCTGGCCGGAAAGACGTATGTGGTGTCCGGCTCGGTGCCCGGCTACACGCGCACGACGGTGAGCGAGCGGATCGAGGCGCTGGGCGGGTCGGCCAGCAGCAGCGTGTCGGCCAAGACCACCGCGCTGGTCACCGCCGAGACCACCACAGCCAAGGCCAAGAAGGCGGTTCAGCTCGGCATCCCGGTGATCGACCCGGAGGAGTTCGCGCGCATGCTCGCCTGACACCGGTTCGCGGCGAGATCATCAGGGCCCTATCCTGGCGCGATGCTTACAGAGGGTTACCGGCTCGCGTGGGAGTCCCGGCGAGTGCTGGTGGCTGTCCTGCTGCCGGTGGTGGCGGTCGAGCTGCTGGTGACGGCGGTGCTGGAGCGGTTCGCGGGTGACCGGCCAGTGGTCGGCTGGGCGATGCTCGGCGTGCTGGTGGCGGCCTGGATCGTCGGGCTGCTCGCCGGGGTCGGTGCCGTCACGCGGGGCCTCGGTGTGGTGGGTGCCCTCCGGCGGGCGGTTGCGTTCCTGCCGGTCTTCGCGGCGTGGCTCGTCGCCGTCGGCGGGGCGGTCTACCTCGGCATGCTGATGGCCGCCGGCAGCGGTTGGGTGCCGTTGGCGCTGGCCGTGCTCGCGGCGGGCGGGCTGGTCGCGTCCCGGCTGCTGCTGGCCGGGGTCGCCCGGGTGGTCGGGGGCCGGGACCGGCCGGAGTCCTGGCGCGAGGCGGGGACCTTCCTGCTGGGCGGGGTGGTGGTGCCGGCGCTGGCGGCGTCCCTTCTCCCGGGGTTCGCGGCGGACGTCGTGCTGCTGCCGTTCGCGCTGGCCGCGCAGGTGGGGCTCGCGGCCTTTGCGCACGTGACGGAGATCCCGGCCGGTTCAGCTACGGGCGCGGATGGGGCCGGTTCGTTCGCGGGTGCGGATGCGGCCGGTTCGTTCGTGGGTTCCGGTCCTGCCGGATCGGGCGTGGCTGAGGGGCCGGTCGGCTCGCGTGTGGCGGCGAGGCCGGGGGTGCGGGTCTGGCCGGGAGTCGCCATGATGGCGGTCGCCGTGCTGGTGGCGGGCGGTCCGGCGGTGGCCGGGCGGTTCGGTGGGCCGGTCCGCACCAACGACGGCGGGCCGAGCGGGCCGGTGGCGGTGGCCTGGCCGGCCGGGCGGCATCCGGTGATCGTGACCGAAGCCGGGGTCTGGTTCTGCGACGACGACCTGTGCGAGGAGTTCACCGACGTCAACGGCGGCCCGCCGGCGATCGACGGGTGGGCCACGGTCGGGATCGGCACCGACGGGACGGTCGTCAAGACGGCCGTCACCGGGGGACCGGACAAGGGCGGGCCGTTCCTGCACCATGCGCGCTGCGTACCGGATGGGTGTCGGGAAGCCTGGCTGCCGGTGAGGACGAGCGCCAGGGAGAAGCTCGACCCGATGGCCTCGGTGGAGGCCGCCGGCGCGCCGGCGCCGGACGGCTCGCTGTGGTTCTTCGTGGCCGCGCCGGCCGAGGGCGGGGAGTTGGGACGCTACCGGTTCTCGCTGATCCGGTGCGCGGATCTGGAGTGCGCCGAGCCGCGGCGGCACGACCTCGGCGTCACCGACCGGAGCCCGGAGGACGGCTACCGCAACGGCACGCGCGCCCGCCTGACGATCGGCGCCGACGGCCGCCCCGACGCCGCGTTCTGGACCGGCATGAGCGTCCTCCGATTCAGCTGCGACCCGGTGACCTGCGCGAACCCGCGCAAGACCGCTGACGTCGGCGTCGCGCCCCGGGGTGTCTGGACCACCGCCGGCGACCAGATCGTCGCCTACTTCGACCAACGGCTGTTCCAGGGTACGGAACTCACGACGGTCGCCACCGGCAGCGCGAACGGCACCGGCGGCCTGGCCGTCGCCGGACCGTCGGTCTACGTGGCCGCAGCACTGCCCGGCCCGCCGGACCGGGGCTTCCACCTGACCATCGGCGAGCCGGCTCGGCACTGGCAGCAGACCGTGTGGCGGTGCACCGGCCCGACGTGCGACAACGTGCCGATGGACCGGTACGAGGGCGAACCGCGGCGTGAGCTGCTCGCGGTCGCCGAGGACGGCCGCATCCTGCTGGTCCGCCCCGGCCGCATCGTGCTGCGCGAGGCGCCGTAGATCAGCCGACGAGTCCCGGCGCCGACCACTGCGGATCGCCGATCATCAGGTACGGCGGCGGCCGCCCCCCGTCGGCGATCAGCTTCTCGGCCAGGTGCCGCTGGGCGCAGGCGTCCTCGTCGCGGCCGTGCGCGGTCAGCGCCCGGGCCAGCAGCAGCCGGCCGCGTGCCTGCTCCCAGCGGTTGCCGGTGCTCTCCGCGGCGAGCACCGCCAGCATCGCGTGCCGGGCCGCGGCGAGCAGGGCGGCGCCCACGTCGGTCCGGGACTGGTCGTGCAGCTCCCAGTTCGCCTGGGCGAGCCGCCGGTGCAGCATCGTCCGGCGGTGGTCGTCGCCCTGCTCCCCGCCGGTGACCGGGCACAGATCGTCGATCACGTTGCGGTGCCGGTGGTGCACGTGATGCCGGGTCGCCGACACCATCGCCCGCCAGTACGCGTCGTCCGGCAGCGGCCCGTCCAGGTATGGATCGGCGAGCTGTCGTGCCGCCTCCAACCGGGACCGCAGCGTGGGCTCGCCACCCGTCCTGAGCAGCGCCTCACCCTCGGCCACGTGCCGTTTCGCCCGCTCCGCCCAGCCCAGCTCGCCGTACACCTCGGCTGCCGTCAGGTGCATCAGCGCCCGGCCGCGCAGCAGCTCGGGCCGGGTCCGGGACCGGACACCGTCGATCACCGTCTCGCACTGCTCGTAGCGGCCGGCGATCAGATCGATCCGCACGTGGGCCAGCAGGTAGTCGAACGCCAGCACCGGCGACGGCGTGATCTCGGCCCACCCGGTCCGGGCCGCGACCGTCACGGCGGCCGGATGCGGGCGGGTGAAACCGGCCACCAGCCGCAGGGCGAAGTCCCGGTCGCGCTCCAGCAACGCCGGAACCTCCTCCCACAGGCTCTCCTGCTCGAACCGGATCCAGGCGAGACATTCGGCGGCACGGGCGCGCGGCGACGTCTCCGGGATCCAGTGGTGCGCCATGTCCAGGCCGGGCAGCGGATGCTGGGCGCTGCCGTCCAGCGCCGACCGGGCCAGCTCCAGGTAGACGCCGCGCAGCCGGTCCAGGGCGTCCCGGCACGTCGAGGCCAGGTCGGCGTCCTGGTTGAGGTGCGCCTCGGCGAACGTCCGGACCAGCGGATGGAACCGGTAGCGGGCCAGCTCGAACCGGTCGTCGCGGCCGGCCGGCTCGAGCAGCCGGGCACCGGCCAGAGTGGTGGCGATGACGTCGCTCTTCGCGGCGCTGACCCGCAGCAGCGGCCCCAGCACCCAGGAGGCGAACGACCGCGACCGTACCTGGGTGAGCAGGCACAGCGCGTCGCGCTCCAGGCGGCTCAGCCGGCCGAACTCGGCGGCTGTCCCGGCCACCGCCGCGGTCGCCCAGCGCGGGCGGCTGGCGCGGCCCAGGTCGGCGGCGATCGACTCGGGACTCAACAGCGCCAGGTCGGCGCCCTCGTCGGCGACCCGCGCGCCGAGCGCCTGCAACGCCCCGGGCAGCCGGCCGCACGCCTGGACCAGACGGACACTCGACTCGATGGCGGTGAACCCGTCCAGGCCGGTGACCGAGCAGAGCAGGTCCAGCGCCTCCCGCTCCGGAAGCGGGTCGAGCGCGAAACCGTGCACGTTGAGCTGCGGTGACAGGTTCCGGCGGCTGGTGATGATGACCAGTGAGCCGGGCGCGTTCGGCAGCAGCTCGGTCAGCTGCGACGGCTCCTGGGCGTCGTCGAAGACGAACAGGATGCGGCGCCCGGACACCCGGGCCCGGAACAGGCTGGCCCGTTCGCTGGGGTTCGCCGGGATCTCGTACGCCCACGCCAGCTTCTGCAGCACCATGGTCAGCAGGTCGCCGCTGGCCACCGGGACGCCCGCGTCGGTGAGGCTGACCCGTACGTGACCGTCCGGGTAGTGATCCGCCACCGCGTCCGCGGCCCGCCGGGCGAGCGTGGTCTTGCCGACGCCCGGCATCCCGTGGATCAGGACCGCCTTGGGCGCCGGGGCGCCGGTCTCCCGCGGCTCGCCGAGCAGGGCGATCACCCGGTTCAGGTCGGCGGCCCGGCCGACGAGCCGGTCGGCGGTGGGGCGCCGGGCCGGCCGGGGTGGCCGGTCGGGCCAGACCAGGACGGTGGCGACGGCGGCGGCCAGCAGCAGCTGGATGCCGGCCAGCAGCACCGACCACCAGCCCCCCTGCCACGCGCCGGTGACCGCGACCAGCGCGAAGAGCAGAGGGAACACCACCGTCGAGCGGCGGCGCAGGCGCCAGGACCAGACCCTCTTCATCGCACCTCGGCGTACGGGGGCGTCTCGAACCGTTGCCGGGTGCGCTCGGCCGCGTCGTCGCCGCATTCGGACAGCTCGTCGCGGGCCACCTGCCAGTGCGCCTGCGCCCGGCGGCGGTGACCGTCGGCATGCGCGGGCCGTCGTTCGGCGTCGGTCCAGTGCAGTTCGGCCAGCAGCAGGGCGGCACGGCCCCGGCCGTACCGGTGCTCCATGTCGGAGAACGCGTAGAGCGCGTCGCGGGCGTAGCGGAAGGCCTCGTCGGAGCTGGCGTCGGGTTGGGCGAGTTTGGCCCGGTCGTAGGCGATCCACGCCAGCCGCAGGTGCTGGCCCCGCCGCAGGGCCCAGCGTTCCGCCTCGTGCGCCGCCCACCGGGCCTCGTCGCGCTGGTGGGCGCGCCCGTACACCCGGCCGTGGGCGCGGTAGAGGCGGGCCCGTAGATCGATGCCCTCGTCCGGCAGGGTGGCGCAGATCCGGTCGGCCTGTTCCACGGCGGCGCGGCCCAGTTCCACGTTGCGGCGGCTCTCCAGCCGGGCGGTCTGGAGAAGCGCCAGCACCAGCTCTTCGGCCTCGTCCGGTTCGGAGGCGCCGCAGTTGTCGACGATCCAGGCCAGCGACCGGCGGGCGGCGTGCTCGTCGCGGCAGCGCATCGCCAGCACGGCGGCACACCGGTGGGCCCGGTAGGTGGCGAGCCGGGGCGCCGGATCGTCGATCAGACCGGCCGGCACGAAGTCCCGCAGCGGTCCGGCCACCCCGGACTCCACCCGTACCTCGGCCAGGGTGGCCAGTGCGAGATCCATCCGCTCGTCGCCGGTGGCGCGGGCCAGTTCGACCGCGCGCCGGGCGGTGGCCAGCGCCCGGCCGAGGTCGCCGGCCTCCAGCCGGGCCCGGGCCGCCGCGATCGGGCCGGCGATGTCGGGGGCCGGTTCCCGGCGCCGGCGCTGGAGCAGCCGGGCCCGGTCGTCCGGTTTGCTCTCCTCCTGGAACTTCTGCCGGGCGAAGAGCAGGACGTCCTCGCTGACCCGGTAGACCGGCACGCCGAGCGGGTCGGTGCTGGTCCGCGACAGGAAACCGGCGACCAGCAGCCGGTCGACCACCCGCTGCGTCTCGGTCTCGTCGGTGCCGGTCAACGGCGCAAGAGCGGACAACGGGAACGAGGTACGGTCCAGACAGCCGATCAGCCGCAGCCCCCGCCGCTCGTCGTCACCCAGCAGGTTGTAGCTGACCTGGAGCGCCACCGTGACAGCGGCGCCGTGGCCACGGCGCTGCCGCAGGGCCGACAGGGTGGTGGCCGGATCGCTGTAGATGCGCCGGATGGCGTCGGCGTGCGAGCCGCTGCGGCTGGCCAGCTGGGTGGCGGTCAACCGCAGCGCGTTGGGGTGGCCGTGCATGGCGCGGACTATGCGCCGGCAGGTTTCGTCGTCGTCCACCCAGGTCTCCGACACCATGGCCCGGATCAGGTCCATCGACGGTTCCTCGGCCAGCGGTTCCAGCGGCAGAACGGGCCAGCCGCAGTCCTCGAAGGCCGCGCCGTTCGCGGTGGTGACCAGCACCGCGCATCCGGCGCCGTCCGGCAGCAGCCGCCGGACCAGTTCCGGGTCGTCGGCGTCATCGAGGACGACCACCGGCCGGTGGCGGGCCGCCAGCGCCCGGAACAGGGCGGCACGCTCGTCGAGGGTGACCGGCACCTCCAGGTCCGGTCTGCCGAGGCCGGTGATGAAGACGCCGAGGACGTCACGCAGGATCCGGTCGTCGTCGCGCTGCCCGCCGGAGACGTGCGGTTCCCGGCTCATGTCGCCGAACAGGGTGCCACCGGGATAGCGCGAGGCGAGCCGGGTGGCGGCCACCGCGGCCAGAGCGGTCTTGCCGATGCCGTTGGGGCCGGCGATCACCGCGACGCGGACCCGGTTCGCGCCGTCCAGGATGGTGTCGAGTTCGTCCATCTCGGCCTTGCGGCCGACGAAGACCGGTGGCAGGGCGCCGACCGCGGACGGCACGAGATAGTCGCGGGCCGGGGGGCGTCTGCGGTGCAGGAACGGAATCAGCATGAGTACGCCGACGGCGATCACCAGGATGCCGAGGGAGAACCACTGGATCGCGCCGGGTGAGGACCGGGTGCGAACGAGAGTCGCCAGCACCGCGCCGGAAGCGAGAATCAGGGTCCACCGGGAGCGGATAATGGTGGGGATGATCCCATCGGCCTCGTGCGAGAAATTCTCACGCCACGTTGGACTCATGAATTCCCCCCAGCTCACGTTGCCGGCATAGCTGAAGCGACGGCTTGGTCCCGCGGAATTTCATGATGACGTATACGGGTGGCACCAGGCCATAGTTCGCCCACCGACGGGAACATCGCAATGTCACCGTTTGGGATGATCATTCCCGTACCGGTTCCGACCTTTGCTTTTGGCCTCCCGGACAGCCATCCCGGAACCATTGGAGCGAATACCCGTCCGTAATGTTTAACCCATGAGTGGGCCGACGGACAAACAGGGCGTCCGCCTTCGGGGTGCCGGAACTTAAGGTGACCGGCGTGCAGGAGGCAGCCACCCGGTTCCGACTCGAGGAATCCATTTCCGATCTCGACCAGTTGCGGCACGACCTCGCCGATTGGACGGTTTCCGCCAGACGGCTCGGACCGCAGGGTCAATATCTCGACCAGCTGTCGCTGCTGGCGGAGATAGCCGGAGCCGGCATCGAACAGGTACGTCACGACCTGCTCGCCGGCGCGGCGGTGGCGGCGGGCGGCGAACTCTACGAGGAGTGCCGCCGGGCCGACCACCGGACCGCCCTGCTGCGACGGTTCTGGCGGTGGTACGCCGACCGCCTCGACCAGCGGCGTGACGACGGCTACCGGCCCACCCTGGCCGCCGCCGACGAGATCGTGCGCAGCACCTGGCAGGCGCTGTTCCCGGACGATCAGACCCGCCCGCCCACCCCGCTGCCGCACGTCGCCCCGATCGACATGGCCGTCTCCACCGCCCGCGACGAGGTGCCCCGTGACCTGCGCGCCCCGTCCGAACCGGTGCTGGCCAAGTGGACGGAGCTGATGCCGCTGTCCACGATCGCGCTGCCGTCGACGGTCACCCGGCGGCCGTGGTGGCTGGTGGTCATCGCCCACGAGTGCGGGCACCAGGTCGCCGCCGAGGCGGTGGACGACGGCGACGGCTCACCGTCACCGGTCCTCGAGGCGGCCGCCGCACGGGCCGGCGCCGGCGACGGCGAACAGCAGGACTGGCGGAACTGGGCGATCGAACTGTTCGCCGACGCCACCGCGGCCGTCACCAAGGGCACCGCCCCGACCTGGTCGGTGATGGAGCTGGAACGCGGCACAACCGGCACCCTGCTGCGGCCCGACGTCGGCTACCCGCCGCCGGTGCTGCGCTGGTGCGTGGCCGACGCGGTGGTGGCCCGGATCGGGCTCACCAGGGTGGTGCCGGACGCCGACCGGGAACTGCTGGCCGGGTCGCCGTTCGCCGGGCACGCCGCCCGCGCCGAGGCGATCGCCGCCGCCCTGCTGGACATCCGGTTCGGCGGCACCACACTGCGCGAGATAGGTGTCCGCAGCCGCGACTGGGAGCGGACAGCGTGCCGATGGCGCGACGCGCTGCTGGGCGCGACCGAACCCGCGGCCGGGACGGCACCGGAATCGGCCCGCCTCTGCGTCGCGGGCGGCACCATGGCATGGCGCCGCACCACGGCCGGGGCCAGCGGAGCCATCGACCGGGAACGGCTGCGCCGCCGGCTGTTGCAGGTCCTGCCGCATAGCCGGCCGAAGAGTGTCCGCCACGCCGCACCACGACCGGTGGGGCGGGCCGCGGCCGTCACCCGGCAGGTACTGGACGACCTGCGGAGCGACACCTGGTGAGGGCGATCGTGACCGTGGGACGCCGGGCCTGCGCCGACATCCCACACTGGCCGGTGCTCGTCGAAGTTCCCGGCGCGGGGCCGCTGACCCGCGAGATGCCGGCCCAGCCGGACGACACCGGCCGGTGGTGGCCGGCCGGTACGCCGGACGAGCGGGACACCCTGGTGGCACTCACCGACAGCCCGGGCGCCGCGCCGTCCATCCTGGCGGCCACCCGCGAGTACGGCCGTTTCCTGCTCCTGGCCCTGCTCGGCAACGACGGCTGGAAACTCGTGTCCGCCGCACTCGTTTCCGCGGCCGAGCCACCACTCACCGAGATCGAGGTGCGTCTCCCGCCCGGCGACGCCGACCTGCACGGCCTGACCTGGGAACTGCTGCACGCACCGGACGAGGGCGGCGAGTTCCTCGCGCAGGACCCCCGGCAGCCCGTGATGATCGTGCGGGGGGTCGTGTCGCAGGCGGCGAACGGCCGTACCGTCGCACCGGTCACCGGCACCGCGCGGATGCTGTTCACGGTCGGCAGCGAACTGCACGACCCGGAGGTCCGGGCCGGCGCCGAGGTGATGGCCATCATCCGCGGGTACGACCGGAGCAGCTCGCTGATCGACTTCCGGGTCCGCTCCCAGATCACCGTGGACCGGCTCCAGCGCTCGTGCGCCGAGGTTCGGCCGCACATCCTTCACCTGATCGCGCACGGCTCGTACGACCCGGAGTCGGCGGAGCACGCCGTACAGTTGCGCGCCGAACCCGGCGGATCGCCCGCCGCCGCCGAGGTCGAGCACGTCAACGCCCGCGCCCTGGCCGAGGCGCTGCGCGGTGACGGGGAACTGCCGGTCATCGTGTTCCTCAGCGCCTGCGAGAGCGGGGACACCCGGCCCGGCGGCACCGCGATCGCCGCCGAACTGGTGGCCGCGGGCGTGCCGATCGTGCTGTCGATGACCGGCCGGATCTCCAACACCGCCTGCCGGACGTTCGCCCGGGCGTTCGCCTCCGCCGTGGTGAAGGGCAAACCGCTGCACCTGGCCACCGCGGAGGCCCGGCGGCTGGCCTTCTCCCGGGCACGCGACGGCGAGATCGACTGGGCGCTGCCCGCCGTCTTCATGGCGACCGACGTACCGGCCGACTTCAAGGTCATCGACCACACGGAGAGCGAGACGTTGCGGGAGTTCCTCCGCGACCTCGGCCCGGAATGCGCACCGGTCTTCCACGCCCGCGACGAGTTCTTCGACCTGCTGGACCACCTCCTGGACGAGAAGGACCCGCTCGCCGTCCTGCTGGCCGCCGGCCGCGGCGCGACCGTCAGCCCGGGCGGCACCCGGCTGCTGCGCGAACTGTCCGCCGCCGCGCTGCGCGCCGGCCACGTCCCCTGCAACGTACGGTTCGTGCCCACCGACATGCCGAAGAACGCGGCGCAGCTCGCCCTCGACGTACTCGTGGCGATCTGCTCCACCCGGTACGCGCTCAAGCTCGACCAGAACTTCCCCAGCGTCATCCTGGCCGGCATCGAGGACGAACTCGGCCCGGACAACCTCGCCAAAGTGCTGCCGACCCGCCGCCAGGGCACGGCGCTACGCGCGAAACGGCTCCGCCCGGCCGTCGCGGAGATCGACCCGGCCGGCTTCACCGACGAGCTGACCGCCTGCATCCGCCGGGACCTGCTGGAACTGGCGACCGCGGCACGTCGGGAACACCCCGGCCTGTTCACCGGCTCCTGCCGGCCGATCCTGCTGCTGGACGAGCCGCAACAGATCCCCGACCTGTTCCGCCACCTGGGCATCCTGCTGTCGCCACGGGGGCTCTCCGCCGAGCACAGCGACCGCGAGTACCGCGCCAAGATCCCGGTCGTGCTGTTCACCAAGGAACCGGCGATGCGGCCCGGCGGCGCACGGTCCGTGCTGGCCCGGGCGCTGCAGGACGAGGACTGGGCGCGGACCGCCGAGGTGCTGCTGTTCCAGGAGATGACCCCGCCCGAATACCCCGACTTCGTGGCCGCCGCGTGGCGCTGGCTGGTCATGCACCCGCTGCCCAAGGGCGACGGCGGCCACACCCGGCCGCTCACCGTGATCGCCGACAAGGAGGAGAGCTGGGCCGAGATCGTACGGCAGCAGACCAGAGGCCGGCAGGTCATCTACTCCAGGGACCTGATGACCGCGATCACCGAAGCCGGCCGGGCGCAGGAGGTGCTCGAGGAGGACAACGACGACGCCGCCCTGGAGAGCTGGCAGGACTCCCGGAGCGCCGCATGACCGACACCACCGCGGCACTGTGGCTGGCGCTGGCGCCCTCCTGGACCGGGGAGGCGGCACTGGCCGCCGGACTGCCGGTAGCCAGCGCCGACGACGAGGACACCTACTTCGCCCGGCTCAGCACCGTCGTCGGCGACTGGGAGCAGCAGGGGCTGGCACAGCGCAACGGCACACTGACACCGGACCAGATGTGGCTCACCGAGTTCTGGCACACGGCCGCGCGACGGCGTACCGCATTGGAGTCCGCCCGGGCGGCACTGGGCCGGACCGCTCTCGCGGAACAGGCGCGCCGGATCGCCGTCCGCCTGCGGGACCTCGACCTGGACATCCCGCTGGCCCCGGTGATGCGGCACTGGATCGAGCTGGCTGTCGCCGACACCGCCGGCCGCCCCTTCCTCGAACAGGTCCGTGACCTGTGCCGGTTCCCGCACGTCGCGGAGGCGCAGGAGCACATCACCGCGGCGGAGATCTTCGAACCGGTGGCCGGACCGGCGTTCCGCGACGCCGTCGAGGCGGCCCGGCGGCTGCTGCGCCTGGCCGTCCGGCGGGCACACGACCGTCACTCGCTGCGCGACTATCAACCGCGCAAGGCATGGACCGCGGACTTGCGCGCCCTGCTCAGCGACGACAGCCCCGAGTGGGCGATGCACCTGATCGGTGCGGGCGGCACCGGCAAGACCTCCTTCGTCCGGTACGTCGCGTCCGGCGACCTGGCCGAGCAGAACGACCTCGACACACTCATCGTCGGACGGGTCGACTTCGACTACCTGAGCCCCGCCTACCCGGCCCAGCGGCCCGCCCACCTGCTGACCGAATTCGCCGACGAACTGGCGCCCGAGGTGCGCTCCGGGGCCGCCGAGGAGGCCCGGGCCGCCTTCTACCGGCTCGCGGCCGCCGCGAACGAGGCCACCGGCGCCGCCCGGGCCGACGCCACCGCCGAGGTCGTCCAAGCCTTCGTCCGGTTCCTGTCCGCGCTGCCCGGCCGGATCCTGCTGATCCTCGACACCTGCGAGGAACTCTCCCGCACCGACCCGTCCGGCACGCCGGACGCGGCCCTGACCGCCACCTTCCAGGTACTGGCCGCCGTCCACCGCGGACTGCCGGGCCTGCGCGTCCTGCTCTGCGGCCGGCGACCGATGAACCCAGGCCCGGAGGTCGCGATGCGCACCGTCCGGGCCCGCGGATTTACCGAGAAGGAGGCCACCCGCTACCTGACCCGCCCCGACGACCACGTCGTCATGCAGGCGTCCCTGGTCGAGGCGATCCTCGAACTGTCGCCGGAACGCACCGAGCGACCGGACCACGCGGCGCGCCGCTTCAGCCCCTTCGACGTGCGGCTCTACCGCGAATGGTGGGCCTCCGAGAAGGACATCACCGTCGAACAGCTGCGGCGGTCCGGGCGGTCGGCCTACGTCCAGGAGCGCATCGTGGGCCGGCTGACCGAACGCTGGTCGGCCACCGCACTGCCGGCCGTGGCCATGCTCGGCACCTTCGACGCCCGCACCCTGGAGTCGGTGATCCCGGACCACGGCGACATCGCGGCGGTCATCGCCGAATTCGCCCGACAGGACTGGATCGACACGCGCACCGACCCGGCCGGCGACGGACAGCTCCTCGAGGTCAACGCGTCGATGCGGCCGTTGCTGCGGATCTGGGCACGGGCCCAGGGCGAGGAGCGGCTCCTCACCGACCGGCGGCGCCTGGCCAGGACACTCGGCGGGCAGGTGCAGTCGCTGCCGCTGGAACAGCTCAGCGTCGCCAACGTGGTGTCGGCGCTCCGGCTCATCACCGGAGTCCCCGCCGTACAGCTCTGGGAACGACTCGAAGCGCGGATGGCGACACCGAGCGACTGGTCGTGGATGGGCCGGCTCTGCCCGCGGGTGCTGGGCGCACTCGCCGAAGCCCGGATCCCGGCCGAACAGCGGCGGGAGGGCGCCGTGCCGGACGACTCGGACCCACCCGACGACCTGTTGATCGCCGCGGTCCGCGCCACCGCCGTCGCCGTCGCCGCACGCGCCGGCGCCGACTTCGACCGGTCCGTCGAATGGCAGGAGGTGCTGCGGCTCGCCACCGGAAACCCGGAACCGGTCGCCGAGCGCCTGCGCCTGCGTGCCCGGCTCGGCGTCCTCACCGCCGCGACCCGGAGGACCCTGGCCGCCCCCGGCGCCGTCGACACCGCCGAGGCCCTGATCCGGGCGGCCACCCAGCACGATCAACTGACCGGTGGGATCGTCGCGGCGATCGAGGCGGTCGCCGAGACCGAGCCGCCCGGAACCCGCCTGGAGCCGATCGCGGCCGCCGCGCACGACTGGCTCGCCGTCAACGACGACCCGGTGACCACCACCTGCGTACGCCTGGCGCTCTACCGGCTCACCCCGGACGCCGAGGATCACCGGCTGACCGCCCGCGACCTGGACCGGGCCGTGCGTGACACCCCCACCGACGTCGACCGCTGGGCGGACTGGATCGCCCCGCCCAGCATCCTGATCCGGCTCGACCTGCACCTGGCTGCACGCGCCTACCTGAGCGGCGACCCGTTGCAGGAGCTGCCGCTGCGCCGCTGGGAACGCGACGCCGAGACCCGCCCGGCCACCCTGGACACCGACCGCCTCCTGTCCGTCTGCCTGCACCTGCGGCTGGGCCACGGGACGGTGGCACGCGATCACCTCGACCGGCTGCGCCCGCTGGCCGGGCTCACCGGCCCCGCCATCACCCGGCTGCGCGTGCACCGGATCATCCCGCCGCTGTTCCAGAGCCTCAGTTACGGCTATCTGATGCTCGGCGACACCGGAACCGCCCAGCGGCTGCTCGACGACAACCTGCGATGGGCCCGCGAACAGGGCGACACGGAAACCGTGCGGTCCGCGGTCGACGGCCTGCTGTGGCTGGGCCGGCGGCTGCGCCGAACCCTCCCGGCGGACCTGCCCATCCCCTCCGACCCCTCCGACCCGGATCTGGACGGGCGGGCCGATATGGCCCGGGCACTCACCGACGGGACACCGCCACCCGCGTCGCCGTGCGAGTCGGCCGGCCAATGGCACCGCCGCTGGCAGGCGCTCAGCATCGATCCGCGGACCGCGGCACTCGGCGTGCCCCCGCTCCCGGAGCGGATGGAGGCGGTCGACCCCGTGCAGCGTGAGTTGCTCCTCGCCGATCTGCGGGAGGCCACCGCCGCCGGCGCCGACGTGGCCGCGATGACGGAAAGGATCCGGGCGCTGCCGGTGGCCGGACCCGGAACCGGGATGTTCGACCCGGTCATGCACACCGTCTACTCGGTGCTGGCCGTCGCCGCCCCGGCCGAGCTCGGACGGTTCCGTGAGGACAACCCGGCCCGTCCGCCGCTCTTCCTGGCCGTGGCCGCACTCGAACTCGGAGAGCAGCGGGCCCTGCGCGACCCGGCGGGCGCGAAACCGCTGCTCGACCTGGCCGCCTGGCTCAGCGAGTCGCGCAGTCCGGTGCTCGGCTTCCAGGCCGCGACGCTCGCGGCGCTGGCCCACGTGCACGAGGGCGCCGACCGGAGCGACCTCACCACCCGCGCGCTGGTCCTGGGTTTGAACACCGCCTACACCCGGATGCGGGAACACGTGGGCGGCGACATGCTGCCGGAGTGGGCCGCGCTGACCGATGTGCGGACCGACCGGGAGCACCCCTGGGCGGGCTGGCTCACCCGCGTGCGGGTGGCGATCACCGCGCTGGCCGGGCGGCCGGACCACGGTCCACCAGCCGCGCCGGCGGTCCGGCCGGTCGAGCTGTACCCCATCCGGTTCGGCACCGACGCCGACGCCGACGCTGAGGCCGGCCCGGTGCGGGGTGCCGCCAAGTTCGTCGTCCCCCGGCTGGACGGGCCGGCCAGGCTGCGGTTGTCCCTGGTCGCCATGCAGGCGCGGTTCCGCCGGATTCCACAGCTGACCGTGCAGGTCCTGCCGCGGCCCCGCAAGCTGGTGCTCACCACCGGCCGGGAACCGTGGCGGGGCGCCGCCGAGCTGACCGCCTGGTCGCTGCCCGGGATGGGCCCGTTCGGTGCGGTCCGGATGGGGGCCGGCGACGCCGTGCCCGACCTGTCGGCGTCGATGCGGGCCATGGCCGGGGAGCACTCGCGCCGGGTGTGGCGGCTGATCCTGCAACTCGGTGACCAGGTTCGTTTCTGGGAGGACGAGATCACCGAGCGGCTCGGCATGACGGACGGGGCGGTGATGCCGCGCTGGTACCGGGAGTGGCCGCCGGGCGCGGTAGCACCTCTGTCCGATCGTCTGCCCGATCGGCTGTCCGATGGGCTGTCCGCCCGGCGCAACGGCGGCTCGCTGGTGCGCGTGCTGGACGGCCGGGTCGGGCGAAGCCGATCCGAGTTCCGTTTTGTGGAACGGGCCACCCGGCAGGTCATGACCCCGGCCGACGTGGCCGGACTGGACGCCTCCGCCATCGTGCTGCGGACCACCGCGCCGGCCGACGGGGAGCCCGACGAGGTCCGGGACATCGACGCGCTGCGCCTGGCGGTCCGGTGCATGGCCGCGGGCGTCCGCAACCTGCTGCTGCTGCCCCGCCCGTCGGCGTCGGCCGCCGACCAGATCGCGGAACAGGCCGGTGAGCTGAACGGCCGCGCCGGCCCTCCCCGTGGCATGGACCTGATGGCGCTGGCCGACAGCGCCCGGAACCGAGCCGAACCGAACAGGGGACACGTCGTCCTCTTTCTGAGAGGAGAGCCGGATGACGGCATTGGATAACCTGCGCGCCCGGGCCCGCCATTGGTGGAGCCGCGACGCCGAGCATCTCGTCTATCACTTCCTGCCGACCCCCGGCACCGAGCCGGTGCCGCGGGACAGCTACCTGCGACTGTGGGTCGGCGACCTGTTCGTCGCCGAGGCACGCCGGCACGGCGCCGACGTGCTGCCGGCACTGCGCGCCACGGTGGCCATGACACAGCCGAACGGGCTTCGCGGCGTCCGGTCCACGGTGTGGCAGGCGGAACCCGGGCAGGAGGCGCAGGGTGTCCGGTCCGGCGCGCTGACCGGCTGGTTCCCCTACAGCGGCGGGACCGTCTCGGTGCAGGCCTGCCTCTACGCGATCAAGGCGAATGACTCGCTGCGCCTCGCGATGGACGTCATCGGGGCCCTGACCTCCGCCGTCGTCCCGTCTCTGGCCTCGGTGGCCGGGCTCGGCGAGCAACTCGCCAAGGGCATCGACCGGGTCGAGGCGGCGATCGAGGACGCCGGCTCCGGCCCGGTGCTCGTCCTGGACAAGGACTACGCGGTGGGCAGCTCCACCGGCGCGCTCCACCCCGGGCACATCGTGGTGATCAACACACCGGCCCGCTCCTTCGACGTCGGCGGGCTGGCCCTCACCGAGGGCCGGCTGACCCACGACGGCGCTCCGCTGGACGGCCTCGACTACCTCCTGATCGAGATCCAGGCCACGGCGAACCGCGACGACTGGGCCTTCCCCCGCCTGGACGAGTTGTTCCAGAAGGCCAAGGAGGCCGCCGTCCGGCGGGAGGCCCCGATCCTGAAACGCCTCCGCGAGGAACTGCTCGTCCTGGTCTACACGTGCGCCGACCTGACCAGCGCCGACCAGAGGCGTGTCGCCGCCCAGCTGAAGGAGGAACTGGAGGAGGCGGGCCGCGGCGTCTCCGCCCGCGACACCATCACATCCATCGGCCGGATGGTCGCCGAACGCGGCCTGCCGAACGCCCGTCAGGTGGCCCATCTGACCCTCTCCGATCTGCTGGGCTGACCGCTGTCAGCTGTCGGTGCCGAGATTGGCCATGAACGCCGTCGGGTAGCGGTCGCCGCGGGCCGCGCCCACCGGCACCGCCTTCTCGATCTCGGCTAGATCCGCGGCGGCCAGCCTCACCTCCACCGCCGCCAGCGACTCGGACAACCGCTCCCGGCTGCGGGCGCCGACCAGCGGCAGGATGTCGGCGCCCTGCGCGGCCACCCAGGCGATGGCCAGCTGCGCCACGGTGCAGCCCTTGGCGTCGGCGACCCGCCGCAGGTCCTCGACGAGCGCCAGGTTGTGCTGCACGTTGCCGGCGGCGAACCGGGGACTCATGCCGCGCATGTCGCCGGGCGCCGTCGGCTGCCCGGCCCGCCAGCGGCCGGAGAGCAGCCCGCGGCCGAGCACTCCATACGCCGTCATCGCGATGCCCAGCTCCCGCAACGTCGGCAGGATCTGCGCCTCCACGGCCCGGGACAACAGCGAGAACTCGATCTGCAGATCGGCGATCGGGTGCACGGCGTGCGCCCGCCGGACCGTCTCCGCGGTCACCTCGGAGAGCCCGATCTCGCGGACGTGGCCGGCGTCGACCATCTCCTTGATCGCGCCGATCGTCTCCTCGATCGGGACCGCCGGGTCGAGCCGGGCCGGCCGGTAGACGTCGATGTGGTCGACGCCCAGCCGGGTCAGTGAATACGCCAGGAAGTTGCGCATCGCCTCCGGTCGCCCGTCCATCCCGCCGAACACCGGCCCCGGCCCGCGTAACTGACCGAACTTGACGCTGAGCCGATAGCTTTCCCGTGGACGGCCGCGCAGCGCCTCGGCCAGCAGCAGCTCGTTGTGGCCCATGCCGTAGAAGTCGCCGGTGTCGATCACGGTCACCCCGGCGTCCAGCGCCGCGTGCACCGTGGCGATGGACTCGCCGCGGTCGGCCGGCCCGTAGACCTCCGACATGCCCATCGTGCCCAGTCCCAGAGTCGGTGTCCGCATCGTGGTGCCTCTCCGTCGTCGGTGTGCTCTCCACAGTGCGGGGCGGGCCTGCGGACGAAAAGCGGAGCGTCGAGCCTGGGACAAGCGCTCCCTGGCTACGTGCCAAGGCGGGGAGCAGCATTGACGTCATGCAACGTGAGCAACTCGCCGACTTCCTGCGCCGCCGCCGCGCGGCGATCCGTCCCACCGAGGTGGGCCTGGCCGACAACGGCATCCGCCGGACCGTCGGTCTGCGCCGCGAGGAGGTGGCGATGCTCGCCGGGATGTCCGTCGACTATGTGGTGCGCCTGGAGCAGGGCCGCAGCAGCCAGCCGTCGGCACAACTGCTGGCCGCGCTGGCCCGGGCGCTGCGCCTGTCCGACGACGAGCGCGACCACCTGTTCCACCTGGCCGGGCACCAGCCACCGCCGGCCACCGGGGTGGCCCGCCTGGCACGGGCCGGGCTGCTGCGGGTGCTCGACCTGCTCGGTGACACCCCGGCGCTGGTGATGTCCGACCTGGGAGAGGTGCTCGCGCAGAATCGGGCGGGCCTGCTGGTCGCCGGTGACCAGCGTGGTCGCACCGGTGACTGCCGCTATCTGGTCTATCGCTGGTTCACCGAGCCCGCGACGCGTGCCGCGCATCCGCCCGAGGAGCACGATCAGCAGGCCCGGCAATTGGTGGCCGACCTGCGTGCGACGGCCGGGCGGCGGTCCGGGGACGAGGAGGTGTCCGGGCTGATCGGGCGGTTGGCGGCGGCCTCCGACGAGTTCCGTTACCGGTGGGCCGAGCACGAGGTGGCGGTGCGCCGAGCGGATCGCAAGACGTTGCTCCATCCACGGGTGGGCCGGCTGCGGATGGACTGCGAGACGCTGATGACCCCTGACCAGGGGCAGATGCTGCTCGTGTTCACGCCGGCCGACGACGAGACCCGCGAGCGGCTCGCCCTGCTGATGGTCGTCGGTGTGGAGGAGTTCGCCGACCCGGCCGGGTGAGCCCGGCGAGCCGGCGGGCGCGCGGGAGGCGCGCGTCCGCCGGCCAGGAGACGGTCCGGTTGGGTGAGGGATGGGTTCGTCGAGTGGGAGGCGCGCGTCCGCCGGCCAGGAGACGGTCCGGTTGGGTGAGGGATGGGTTCGTCGAGTGGGAGGCGCGCGTCCGCCGGCCAGGAGACGGTCCGGTTGGGTGAGGGATGGGTTCGTCGAGTGGGAGGCGGGCGCCCGCCGGCCAGGAGACGGTCCGGTTGGGTGAGGGATGGGTTCGTCGAGTGGGAGGCGGGCGCTGTCGAGGGAGGGTGTGCTGTTTAGCGGAAGGCGTCGATGTTGGCGGACAGCCAGTCGGCGAAGGTGCGGGACGGGCGGCCCAGTACCTGTTCTACGTCCGGGCTGACTCGCTGTTCTTCGGGGGTGGGGGCGCCGATGATGTCCAAGGTGCCGTCGACCACCGGTGGGGGCATGAAGGTCAGCATTTGCTCGCGGGCTTCCTCGACCGGCTGGTCCATGAACCGGACCGGCTCGCCCAAAGCGGCCGCGAGATCTGCTGCCCGCTGTCGGGGGCTGATCAGTTTCGGGCCGGTCAGGGCGTACACCTGCTTGTCGTGTCTTTGATCCTGGAGTGCCGCAGCGGCGACCTCGGCGATGTCACCCGGATGGACCAGCGGCAGGCCGACATCGCCGAAAGGAGATGAGACGGTGCGTGACGTGCGCACCTGCTCGGCCCAGGCAAGGGTGTTGGAGACGAAGCCTCCCGGCCGCAGCAGCACCCACTCCAGGCCGGAGTCGCGCACAGTGTCCTCGAGCGCGCGCAGTGGGGCGTGCGATACAGCGCCGGGCCGGGTCCCGGCTGCCTGCGAGGAGAGCGCCACGATCCGGCGGACGCCTCCAGCCCGGACCACATCGACGATCGCCGGGATGTCGAGGTGCGCGCCGGCGCCGGAGACCAGCAGGAAGAACGCCTCCGCTCCGGACACTGCCTCCCGCAGACTCTCCGGATCGGCGAGGTCGGCGCGATGATGTTCGACCCCGGCAGGGAGTGCCCCGGCAGGGAGTTCCCCGGTGGCGAGTGCTCCGGTGGTGAGTGGTCGGGCGGGGAGGGTTTCCGGCGCGTGCCGGGAGATTGCGCGGACCTTGGCTCCGGCCGCAGCGAGGGTGCGGACGAGTGGCCGCCCGACATTGCCGGTGGCTCCGGTGATGACGTACATGTTCGGCTCCCTGTCGTTTGTGGATCAACGCAGGATCGAACGCTACATGCCTGGTGATAGTAGGTACCTAGAGGAAAGTGACTACCCTTGGAGGATGCATGGGACACAACCCGAACAGGCCTGCCCGATCGCTCCGGTGGTCGACATCGTGTTCAGCCGCTGGACGACGCCGATCCTGTGGGCGCTGCACGAGTTCGGCCGTCAGCGCTTCGTCACGCTGGAACGCCGCATCCCGTCGATCACGCCCAAGGTGCTGACCCAGCGGCTGCGGCAGCTGGAACGCGACGGTCTGATCACCCGGACGTACTATCCGGAGGTGCCGCCCCGGGTGGAGTACGAGATCAGTGAACTGGGACGCAGCCTGGGGCCGCTCTTCGCCCACCTGTCGACGTGGGCCTCCGACAACCTCCCGGCGGTGGACGCCGCCCGGGCCGCCTACGACTCCACCGGGTCGAAGTCCTCCGGCGCCGCGCCGTAACGGGCCGCGAAGGCCGCGTCGAGCCGTTCCCCGTCCGGCATGAGCCGGTGGTAGGCGGCGGACAGCCGGTCCTCGGCGTCCTCGTCGCCGCTGTCACCGGCCGCGGTGGGCAGTTCCGCGATCAGCGTGGCGAGATCGTCCATCGCGAAGTAGCGGGCGGCGGCCGCGGCGGCGGTGATCTGGCCCGGTTCGCAGCTGTCGGCCGCGTGGTTCGGGCCGCCGTTCTGCACCATGCCGTCGACCAGGAGCAGTGCGCTCAGATGCCGGTCGCCCACCCCGGTTCCCTCGTACTCACAGGCCCGGTTCCAGACGTCACGGAGCACGTCACGATCAGCCATTCCGACATTGTGCGATGCCGCCTCACGATGCGGTGGCGGATTCCGCATTTGGCCTGGCCGGAGGGCGCCGCATCACGGCGCTGTGGCGGATTCCGTATGGCGTCATCACGGTGCGGCGGCGGATTCCGGATAGCGCCGCGGTGGGTGGCCGACCTGAACCCGCGGGGCCGAGTTCTGCCGCAGGCACGGTTGCGCCGCCGACGGGACGGTTCGGGTAGGGGACGGGGAGCAACAGGTCTGCGTGATCTGTATCGGTCATCGGTAGTAGGAGTGGACGGCCGGCTGGCCGGTGTAGTTCGGGCCGGCGCGATCGTCGGCGCCGAGATAGACATATGGCAGGGCGAGTTCGCGTGGGCCGGTGCAGCTGATCCGGTGACGGCGGGCGTCGTACTCCACCCCGGCTGCCCGCAGCAGCGTGGTGAGGTGCCGTCCGGCGGGCCGGCCGTCGGCCATCCGGATGCTCGTCAGGTCCAGGTCCGCGACGAATCTTCCGCCGGGTTTCAGCCACTTCAGGATGCGTACGAGCAGCCCGAGCTTGTCCCCGACGTAGTGCAGCCCGTGCACGCAGGTGATCAGGTCGAACGTCCGGTCCGGGGTCCACGACTCGACCGGCGCGGCGATCAGTTCCGGTCCGTCACCGGGCGCGAACGCGTCGACCAGGTCGACCCCGACGAGCGTGGCCACGTCCAGGAGGGCCGCCGCCTGGATCAGCGCCCGGCCACTGCCGCAGCACAGGTCTAGCCAGGAACGGTCCGTCCCGCCCAGCAGTTCCACCGGATCGAACCCGAGCACCTTGGCGTAACTGTTCACCCCGGCCAGTTGCCGTTCCCGGTTCATCGCGTTGTTCGCGACCACCGACGACACGTGCAGGGCCTGATCATCGAGCAGCATGCGCCCACGCAATCACACCGGCGGAAGCCTCAGGCGGCCACCCGGTTCTGCTGGGCGGCGAGCATCTCGTCGATGGCCCCGGCGGGCAGCGGGCGGGCGAAGTGGAAGCCCTGCGCCTGGCGGTAGCCCAGCTCGTACAGCCGCTGGGCCTGCTCGGCGGTTTCCACGCCCTCGGCCACGGTGCGCAGGCCCATCGTCTCGGCGATGCCGGTCAGTGCGATCGCGATCGCCTCCTGCTGCGGGCTGCCGCCCAGGCCGTCGACGAACGACTTGTCGACCTTGATGGCGTCTACCGGGCAGGTGCGCAGCAGGCCCAGCGACGAGTGGCCGGTGCCGAAGTCGTCCAGGGCGATGTTGACGCCGAGTTCGGAGAGCGCGGTGACGCTGGCCAGGGCGCGGCCGCCGCCGAACACGGCGGTCTCGGTGATCTCGATGGTGAGCTGCTGTGCCGGCAGGCCGTGCCGGGCCAGGGCGGCCGCGACGATCTCCGGCAGTGCCGGGTCGAGCAGTTGCCGGGCCGACACGTTGACGGCTACCGAGCGCAGCGCGTCCGGTCCGTGCCGGTGCCGCCACTCGGCGGCCTGCGCGCACGCGGTGTCCAGGATCCAGGCGCCCAGTTCGACGATGAGGCCGGTGTCCTCGGCGACGGGGATGAATCCGGCCGGGGAGACGTCTCCCCACCGGACCAGCGACTCGACGCCGACCAGGCGGCCGTCGGGCAGGTTCACGATCGGCTGGTAGAGCAGGTGGAACTCGCCCGCCGCCAGACCCCGGCGCAGGTCGGCGGCGACGGTCGCCCGTCGGCTGAGCTGCCGTTCCAGGGTGGCGTCGTAACGGACGACCCGGCCGCCGGCGCCGGCCATCGCCTCGCGCAGCGCGAGTTCGGCCCGCCGGTACGAGTCGGCCGCGTCGGCGGTGTCGCCGTCCGTGACCCCGATGGAGACTTCGACGAGCAGTTCGTGACCGGCGGCGGACAGCGGTTCGGCGCCGGCCGCGAGCAGCCGGTCGACGGTGCCGGGTGCGGCGGTCAGCAGCAGGCCGAATTCGTCGCCGCCGAGCCGGGCGACCACGGCGTGGCGGCCGGCCAGGGCGGTGAGACGTTCGGCGTACGCGGTGAGCAGCGCGTCGCCGGCGGCCGGACCGAGGCCGTCGTTGATCGCCCGGAACTCCTTGAGGTCGATCAGCACCACGGTGTGCGGTCCGGCGGTGGACTCGACGGCCTCGGTGAAGTAGCGGCGGCTGAACAGGCCGGTCAGCTCGTCCTGCATGGCCTGCCGGGCGACCGTGTCGAGCAGGCTGTTGTTCTCGGCGAGCGCGATCGCCTGCCGGGCCACCACGAGCAGAAGCAGCATGGTGGTGCCGGCCACCTGGACCGTGGTCAGGTGGCCGGTGCGCAGGAAGACGATGGCGACCAGGAGGCTGACCAGGCCGGTGGCGACCAGTGGCACGGCGCTGCCGCGCCGCCCGGCCGACGCGGGTGCGATCCAGGGGGAACCACCACCGGCGGCCAGCCGGCGGTGCTGCGCGTGTGCGGCGAGCACGCCGAACAGGCCGACGAACGGCAGTACGGCGGCGCTGCCGTTGAGGTGCGGCCAGGGCCGTAACGCGGTCATCAGCAGGGTTGACAGCGGTCCGGCGAGCCCGATCGGGGCCAGCCACCAGAGCGAGGTCCGGGGGATCGGGCTGCGCCGCGCCGTCATGATCTTGACGACGACCACGGCGCCGGCCACCGCGATCGCGATCATCGCGATGTTCAGCCACCAGGCCGACTCACTGACCCCGAACCGGTTCATGAACCAGCCGATGTACTGGGACGTGGCGATGCCGCCGGTCACCGCGACCACGGCGACGTCGAGCACCGCGGTGAGCAGTTGACGCCAGGTGCGCCCACCGCCCGGCAACCGCAGCAGCGCCGTGATCGCCAGGACGGTGCCCACCACGTACAGGCAGAGGGTGCGCGCGCCGATCGGCGGCATCCCGGACCAGGGCAGGGTGAGGACGTCGACGGCCTGGCTGATCCCGGCCAGCAGCACGAAGCCCATGGCGACGGCCACCCGCCGCCAGAAGGCGCGCAGGTCGCCGCCAGTACGGACCGCGGCGCCACGGAAGGCGGTGACCGCGGCCGCGAGCCCGGCCACGGCCGGGACCCAGACCAGCGGCACCGGATACGCGGCCCGGGTTCCGGCCACGATGAGCACGACCTCGGCGACCGCCATCAGTACGGCGAACCTCGTCAACCATCCCGGTCGAGCCACATGACCTCCCCTCAGCTCTTTGGTGTCCGACGTATCCGCACGATCGGCGCGCGCCGGCGAGAGTTGAGGGTGGGGGAACTCATCGTGCGAGCAGATCCCGCAGTGTCTGCTCGAGTTCGGTGGCGCAGCGCACCCGGCGATCGCCGCACGGCCGCAGAACGCCGCGGTTGTCGGCGTCGTACAGGGCGGCCAGCTCGGAGGCCAGTTGCGGGGGCAGTCCGGCATCGGTCAGCGCGCCGAGCCACGCGGGCTGCGGGACGGTCACCACGGTGAGCTCCCGGCCGAGCAGTTTGCCCAGGACCTCGGCGACCTGCCGCTCGGTGTAGGCGGGCGCCTCCAGGTCGACGACCTCGCTCGCCGCGGGCGGGGTGAGCAGCGCCCGTGCGGCGGCCGCGCCCACGTCGACGGTCGCGGCCATCGGCAGCGGCACGTCCGCCGAGTCGGCGAAGACCGGGTAGACGCCGGACTCGACGGCCCCGGTCTCCAGGGCCTTCTCCTGGAAATGCGGCGACCGGATCGCGGTGAGCCGGGCGCCGGTCGCGTGCAGCGCCTGCTCCAGGTGGTGCAGCCAGCGGATCGGGCCGGTGCCGTCGGGCAGGTCGGCGCCGGTCGACGACAGCATCACCACGTGCGGCACGCCACTGTCGGCCACCGCCGCGGCGATCGCCTCGATCATGGTGGGCTCGGCGCCGCCGGTGAACGGCAGCATCACGAACACCCCGCGGCACCCGGAGAACGCGGTGCTCAGGCCCGTACGATCAGAAAGGTCGGAAACCGCGACGTCTCCGCCGGGGTGGGCCGACGCGGGGTTGCGGACGACGGCCCGGACCGGCGCGCCCGCGGCGAGTAGCGCCCGCGCGGCCGCGCCGCCGACGCGGCCGGTGATCCCGGTGACAGCGAACATGTGTGCCTCCCTCGATTGGTGATTACAGTCTTTCGGCGAGGAGTGAGACGATCCATGTTCGCTGGGCTCGTTCGCATGTCTGAGCGTCTACGCTTCGGCCTCATGGATCCGCTGGGAGATCTCCTCGACGGGGTACGGGCGCACACCGCCGCCTTCTGTCAGGCCACCCTCGACCCGCCGTGGGGGCTGCGGATCGTCGACCGGGCGCCGCTGGCCCTGGCCGCCCCGCTGCGGGGACAGGCGTGGGTCGTGCCGGACGAGGGTGAACCGACGCTGCTGCGGACCGGGGACGTGGCGATCGTGCAGGGCCCGGAGCCGTACACGGTGGCCGACGCTCCCGGCACGCGCCCGGAGGTCTTCGTGCACCCGGAGAACCGCCTGATGACCGCCGACGGCTTCGACATCACCGCGGACACCAAGACGCGCACCAGGGCGGCCCGGCTCGGTGGCCCCGACGGCGGTGCGACGCTGCTGGCCAGCGGCACCTACCAGGTCTCCGGTTCGGTCAGCGGCCGCCTGCTGGCCGCGCTGCCGCGGGTCGTGCACGTGGAGCGCGAGCACGTCCAGTCGTCGATCATGGACCTGCTCTCCGCCGAGGTGGAACGGGACGAACCGGGTCAGCAGGTGGTGCTCGACCGCCTGCTCGACCTGGCGCTGGTCGCCGCGCTGCGGGGCTGGTTCGCGCGCCCGGCCGCCGACCCGCCCGGCTGGTACCGCGCACACGGCGATCCGCTGGTCGGCGCGGCGCTGCGGATCATGCACGACGATCCGGCCCGGTCGTGGACGGTCGCGTCGCTGGCGGCCGCCACCGGCGCGTCCCGGGCGGCGTTCGCGCGCCGGTTCACCACGCTGGTCGGGCAGCCGCCGATGACCTATC
The DNA here is from genome assembly GCF_019429605.1 of Actinoplanes hulinensis. Taxonomy (NCBI): domain Bacteria; kingdom Bacillati; phylum Actinomycetota; class Actinomycetes; order Micromonosporales; family Micromonosporaceae; genus Actinoplanes; species Actinoplanes hulinensis. The sequence continues at coordinate 251,080 of NZ_JAHXZI010000015.1, forward strand.
TGACGCAGTGGCGGCTGGATCTGGCGGCCGGGGCGCTGCGGGACACCGACGCGACGATCGCCTCGATCGCCCGGCAGGTGGGGTACGCGAACGCGTTCGCCCTGACCGTAGCGTTCAAGCGGGAGCGCGGTTCTACGCCGCAGCAGTTCCGGCGGTAGCCCGCAGCGCAGGTGTGGCCGGGGCGCCGGCCACTACTTCCGCTGACGGAGGCGCTCGCCGCGCTGTGCTGAACGCGACGTAGCCGGTGCCGCCGGCAAACGGCACCGGCCCGCCGGGTCAGTGGGCGACCGGGCAACCGCCGGTCAGCTTGCTCAGGAACTGGTTCGGGTCGTAGTAGTGCTCGACCTCCAGCAGCTTGAGGTCGTCGTTGACCTTGGCGACGCTCAGGCCGTACATCTCGATGGTCTTGCCGTTGGGCTGGTGGCCGTGGTACTCGCCGTCGAACGAGCCCCAGTGCCGCCACTTGAAGGTGACCACCGGCGGCGGGCTGAGGACCTCGAGGACCTCCCAGTAGAAGCCGTTCGGGAACGCGCCGTGGAAGACGTCGTGCTGACCGTCGAACGACTCCGGCTTGTAGAACGGGCTGTCACCGACCAGCACGTTGTAGCTGCCGGTGTCGGCGATGTCCTGCGCGGACGCCCACGGGCCGCCGTTCACATTGGTGCGGAAGTGCTCGGTCACCATCGAGACCCAGGTGGACGGGTCCGTCTTGTGCGAGACCTCCATCTCGAAGACCTGCACGATGGACTCGACGATCGCCTCCAGGGAACCGGGGGCGTGCTCGGTGGTCCGCTGGCCGGGCATCACGGTGTGCGACAGGTGGTAGTCGGGGGTGCCGTGGCGCCACTCGGCCTGGTCGGCGGCCTCGATCACGGCGGTGCGGCCCTGCAGCCACAACGGGGTCTCAGACAACGTCTGGTGTCCTTCCAGAATGAGGGGCAGGGGGCTTCGACGTGTTGCGTCCTGATTACCCCCCGTAGTTCAGAGCGTTGATCACGATATCCACGTAGGACCGGCGGCAAAAGACCTCATCGGTTAACACCTATTTGCATAACGACTTATCTATTAACGAACGGCAAAGCGTCGATTCAATTGTCAATAATCGCCGGGCGGCGCGCCGGGCCAAAGCCTACTAAGTCAATGGGAGATGTGGTTAGCTGGGAGCAGGTCAGACCCCATCGGGAGGACGTGTCCATGACCAGCACCGTCATCCGCCGAACGGGCACGGCGAGCGAACCGGCCACCCATGCCGGCACCGTCGTGATCATCGGCGGCGGCGCCAGCGGCGTACTCGCCGCCTGCGCCCTGATTCGATGTCCCGACCACCGCATCGTCCTGATCGAGCCAGGGGCCACGCCGGGACCCGGTGTCGCCTACGGCACCGCCCGGCCCTGGCACCTGCTCAACTCCCGCGCCGCCGCGATGAGCGCCGACCCCGGCGACCCCCAGCACCTGCTCCGCTGGAGCCACGCCCGCGGCCTGCCCCTGGACCCGGCGGACTTCCTGCCCCGCGCCCACTACGGCGCCTACCTCGCCGACCGGTTCACCCACGCCCTCGGCAGCGGGCGGATCGACCACCGGCGAGCCACCGCCACCGCGGTACGCCCCTACGGCGACGGGCACCTCGTCCTCGACGACACCGGCGCCGCCACCTACGCCGACCACGTCGTGCTCGCCCTCGGCAACCCGCCGCCGCACCGGCCCGCGGGCATCAGCGACGCCGCGTACGACAGCGGCGCCTGCATCGGCGACCCGTGGGCGCCCGGGGCGCTCGACTCCGTACCCCGCGACCAGCCCGTTCTGCTGCTCGGCGCCGGCCTCACCGCGATCGACGTCGCGCTCACCCTGACGGAACGACGGCGTGCCCCGCTGGATCTCATCTCCCGCCGCGGCCTGCTGCCACTCGCCCACCCGGACCGGCCACCCGCCCCGATCGACCTGGACCTGCCCGCCTCGCGCGACCTGGCCCCGCTGCTGCGGGCCGTGCGCGCGGCCGTTGCCGCGGGCGCCGACTGGACCGCCGTCGTCGACGCCGTCCGCTGCCGCGCCGACGACCTCTGGACCGGCCTCGACCACGCCGCCCAGGACCGCTTCCTGCGCCACTGCCAGCGCCTCTGGGAGATCCACCGGCACCGCATGGCGCCCCCGATCGCGGCCCGCGTCGACCGCCTGCGCCGCGACGGCGACCTGCGCGTCCGCGCCGGCCGGATCAGCTCCGTCGAACCCCAGCCCGGCGGCGGCCTCACCGTCACGATCAACGGCGAGACCCCACAGTGGTACGCGGCGGTGATCGCCTGCACCGGCCCCGCCCCGGCGCCCGTCACGCCCGGCCCCCTGCTCGGCGCCCTGCTCGACGAGGGGCTGTTGCGCCCCGGCCCGCACCGGCTCGGCCTCGACACCGACACGGACGGCCGCGCCGGGCCCGGCCTGTGGGTGATCGGCCCGCTGAGCCGCGGGCACCTCTGGGAGACCACCGCGATCCCGGAGATCCGCCGTCAGGCCGAGCAACTGGCCACCGCGGTAAATACGTCGCGGGCCCGTTCGGCGCCCACTACGGTCTGACCGACTGATCCGCCGACGAGGGAGGCCATCATGTACCGCGACGACGAGACCGACTTCTCCTTTTGAGCCGACCAGCAAGCGCCGCCGGGGGTTCCCTCTAGCGAGTCGCAGGTCAAACGGGGGCTGCGAGTCGTGGGGAAGGACACCGAGCTGATCGAGAAGCTCGGTGGCAACGACCCCTGCCCGTGCGGCACCGGGCGGCGGTTTCCGTCGCTGCTGCCGCCGGGGCGGGCGCTTCGACGACAGCAACGGCCACTACTACTGCCGGGACTGACGTCCGTTGGTGGAGGCCGGAAAGCATTCGTGGTCAAGGTCCACGTTTCGCTTCCGGCCTCTTTCTTGTACGCGTGCGCGCGCACGGAAGGCTACGCGTGCGCGCGCACGGAAGGCTACGCGTGTGCGGCTGCCGAGGTCACATGCCATGTGGGCGACCACGACACGGCGACCGTGCGCACCCACCCGCCGAGACAGCGGCCGGATCCGCGGGACCACCGATCTCAGCCCGGCGGGCGCGGCGAAGGCGCCAGCAGAGCGTCGCGTTCGGTTTCGAGTTTGCGGAGGCGGTCGCGGACGTCGGCGGTGCGGGCGGTCAGCGCCGCCCGGACCTCCCGGACCCGCAGGAACGCCTCGACGATCTCCTTCTGGCCACGGTTGATCCGGCCGCGCACCGCCAGGTCGGTGAAGATGTTGTCGAACATGACGTCGAGGAACTTCGTGGTCCCGTTGATCTCCAGGGAGATCGGCGCCGCCTCCCGGTCGTCGCCGAGTTCGTGGCGCATGACGCCGACCTGGTGCTGAGCGGCGGCCACATAGTCGTCGGCGTTCTCGATGCGCTGGTGCTTGAGGTGGCTGCCGAACGCGCCGCCGCCCATGAACGTGTCGTAGGCCGACCACTTCCCGGCCGATCCGAGCAGCTCGTCGGCGCGCCGGAAGCCCTCGGCGGCCTTGCCCGCGGCGATCTCGGCGCGCTGGAGCCGGGCCAGTTCGGCGACCAGGTCGCCGCGGCGCCCGGCCAGTTCGGAGAGGCGTTCACCGGTGGGGTGGCCGGTGTCGCGCAGGTGCTTCTCCTTGGCGGCGAGCGCGGCGGCGTACGCCGAAGGGGTTGATCGTGCCTCGTCGAGGCGTGCGCCGAGGTCGTCGAGCTGCGCGCGCAGCGCGGCGAGTTCCTCACGGGCCGCCGGAATCCGGACGCCCGCGGCGGCTGCCTCGGCCCGCCCGCCGCGCAGCGACGCGAGCAGCCGCGCCGGGCCGGTGGCACGGTCGGCCAGCCGGGTCAGGCTCGCCAGTTCGGCGTCGGCCTTGGTGATGGCGGCCTGGAGGGCGGTCCGCCGTGGCATGAGCTGTTCGCGTTCGGTGAGGAGGGTGGCGAGGCGGGCGATCTCCCGGTCGAGATCTTCGAGCGACGGCATGTTCAACGATGGAACTCCTGATCATTCGCCGGTGAAGACGGGGGTCCGCCGCTGGAGGCTGGCCAGGATACCTTCGGCGCTGTCCCGGGTCGCCCAGTGGATCTTCTGTTCGGCGAGTTCGTGGTCGAGCGCCTTGCGGACGCGTTCGGCCAGGTCGCCGCGGAGGGTGGCGCGGATCGAGCGGACCGCGAGCGGTGCGGACGCGGCGATCTCGGCGGCGAGCCGGTGCGCGGTCTCGCGCAGCCGGCCGGGTGCGGCGAGCCGGTCGGCGAGACCGAGCCGGAAGGCCTCCTCGCCGCCGACGCGGCGGCCGGTGAGCAGCATGTCGGTGGCGGCCTGCCGGCCGATCAGCTCGGGCAGGGTGACGCTGACGCCGAAGCCCTGGTGGAAGCCGAGGCGGGCGAAGTTGGCGACGAACCGGGTGTCGGCGTCCGCTACGCGAAAATCGGCGGCGCACGCCAGGCCGAGGCCTCCGCCCACCGCGGTGCCCTGCACGGCCGCGACGATGGGGGTACGGACGTCGAACAGTTCCACGGCACGCCGGTAGAGGCGTTCCGCCGCGTCCACGTGGTCCCGGGCGAACTCGCCGCCGCCGAAGTCCGCTCCGGCACAGAAGTGGCGGCCCTCGGAGGCGAGCACGATGACCCGGCAGCCGGGGGTGTGGTCGAGTTCGAGGGCGGCCTCGACGATCCGCCCGATGAGCGCCTCGTCGAAGTGGTTGGCCGGTGGGCGGCGCATCTCGATCAGGGCGATCCCGTCGTCGACGGTGACGGACAGATCGGTGCTCACCACGTGCCTCCCGGTGCGGAACCTTAACGAGCCCTCATGGTCGCACGGCGCTGATCTCCGGGGTCGCGGCCGGTCTGGTGGCCGCCCGCTTCGTCGCAAACGCGACGAGGCACGGAAGAAAGTAAACCGGAAATCACAGCGGTCGACATCGACTGACCTAGATTGAGGGCTCAGGTCAAGGAGGACCGGCATGCTCTCATCCGCACAGACTCAGGTGTTGCGCCTGCTCTGCGACACCATCGTCCCCTCCCTTCCGCATCCCGGCGACACCGACGGGTTCTGGGCGCGCAGCGCCACCGACGTCGGCGCCGACCAGGGCGTGCTCGCGATGCTCGCGACCATGCCCGACGAGCAGCAGGCGGCGATCGGCGGCCTGCTCGACATCCTCGCGCTACAGGGCTTCGGCACCGCCTCACCGGAGTCCCGCGAGCAGATCCTCACCACACTCTCGCTGGCCTCCGCCCCGGCGGCGGCCGGCATCGGCTCGCTGACCAGCCTCATTCTGCTGATCACCTACGGCGCGGTCGGCCCGGACGGCCGCAACCCGAACTGGACCCGCCTCGGCTACCCCGGCCCGGTCACCGCGGTGCCGGCCGACGGGCCGGCCATCACCCCGGTCCGGCCGGACGGCGGCGACCTGGAACTGGAAGCCGACGTCGTGGTGGTCGGCTCCGGCGCGGGCGGCGGCCTGATCGCCGGCCGGCTCGCCGCCGCCGGACGCCGCGTGGTCGTGCTGGAGGCCGGCCGTTACCGCACCGAGGCCGACTTCCACCAGCTCGAACTCGCCGCCTACCAGAATTCGTACTGGCGTGGTGGCCCGCAGCCGACCGGCGACCTCAACGTCACCCTGATGGCGGGGGCCGGCCTGGGCGGCGGCACGGTGATCAACTGGACCAACTGCCTCAAGACCAGGGATGGGGTACGGCGTCAGTGGGCCGACGAGCACGGCCTGGCCGACGTGGCGACCGACGCCTTCGACCGGCACCTGGACCGGGTGTGGCGGGAGCTCTCGGTCACCGATCAGTGCTCGGAGCTGAACCGGGTGCACGAGGCCATGCACCGCGGCGCCGAGGCGCTGGGCTGGTCGTTCGCCACCATCTACCGCAACTGGGACGAGAAGCGCCACGACGCCGCGATCGCCGGCCACCTCGGGTTCGGTGACCCGTCCGGCGCCAAACGGTCCACGTTGAAGGTCTACCTGGAACCGGCCGTCGCCGAGCACGGCGCCCGGGTCGTGGACGGCTGCCGCGCCGAGCGGGTGCTGGTCGAGCAGGGCCGGGCGGCCGGCGTGGTCGGCCGCTGGACCAGCGAGGACGGCACCGGCACCGCGACCGTCACGGTACGCGCGCCGGTCGTCGTGGTGGCGGCCGGCGCCCTGGAGACGCCCGGTGTGCTGCTGCGGTCCGGGATCGGCGGCCCCGCGGCCGGCGACTACCTGCGGCTGCACCCGTGCACGGTCACCATGGGCGACTACGGCACGGACATGCAGGCGTGGTGGGGCGCGCCACAGGCCGGGCTGGTCGACGAGTTCGCGAACGTCGAGGACGGCTACGGCTTCCTGATGGAGAGCGTGCAGTACACCACCGGGCTGGGCGCGTCGGCGCTGCCGTTCACCACGGCCGCCGAGCACAAGCAGGCGATGTCCGACTACCGCAACAACGGGTCGTTCATCGGGCTGATCCGGGATCGCGGGCACGGCCGGGTCACCCTCGACGCGGCCGGGAACACGGTGGCCTGGTATTCGCTCACCGACGACCTCGACGTGCGCAACATGCGGCGGGCCGTGGGGGCGGAGATCCGGCTGCACCACGCGGCCGGGGCGCGCGGCATCCGGGTGCTGGGCCGGGGCATGCCGGGCTGGCGGTTCGGCGACGACCTGGAGGCCTACATCGACCGGGCGCGGCGGCTGCCGTTGCGGGCCGGTGGGGCGACCCTCTTCTCCGCACACCAGATGGGCAGCTGCCGGATGGGCGCCGACCCGGCGACCAGTGTGGCCGACCCGCGCGGCGAACTGCACGACACCAAGGGGGTGTGGATCGGTGACGCGTCGGCGTTCCCGACCCCGTCCGGCACCAACCCGATGATCACCATCATGGCCCTGGCCTCGCGGACCGCCGCGAACATCGAGGAGGTCGAGCGATGAGCACCGACCGGTTCTACATCGGCGGACGGTGGGTCGCGCCGAGCACCGGCGAGACGATCGAGGTCGTCGACCCGTACACCGAGGAGGTTTTCGCCACCGTCCCGGCCGGAGGCGCGGCAGACGCCGACGCCGCCGTCAGCGCGGCGCGCGCGGCCTTCGACGGCTGGGCCGGGACCCCGCTCACCGACCGGATCGCCGTCTGTGACGAGGTGTCGCTGCGGTTGCAGGAACGGCAGAACGAGCTGGCCGCGCTGATCTCGCGGGAGATGGGCTCGCCGTTGCCGTTCTCGGTCATGGTGCAGACCGGGCTGCCGATCGCCACGTTCACGTCGATGCGGCATCTCGCCGAGGATCTGCCCTGGCAGCAGCGGATCGGGAACTCGCTCGTGGTGCGCGAGCCGGTCGGTGTGGTTGCGGCCGTCACGCCGTGGAACTACCCGCTGCACCAGGTCGCCGCGAAGGTGGCGGCCGCGCTGGTGGCCGGATGCACGATCGTCGTGAAGCCGAGCGAGGTGGCGCCGCTGAGCGCCTTCGTCCTCGCCGAGATCCTCGATCGCGTGGGGCTTCCGGCCGGGGTGTTCAACCTCGTCACCGGCTACGGGCCGGTCGTCGGCGAGGCGCTGGCCGGGCATCCGGGCGTGGACATGGTGTCGTTCACCGGGTCGACGCGGGCCGGGCGGCGGGTCGGCGAGGTGGCCGCCGGCACGGTGAAACGGGTCGCGCTGGAGCTGGGCGGCAAGTCGGCGAACGTCATCCTCGACGACGCCGACCTGAAGCAGGCGATCATCGACGGGATCAGCAAGTGCTATATCAATTCCGGTCAGACCTGTACGGCCCTGACCCGCATGCTGGTGCCCCGGGCGATGCTGCCGGTGGCCGAGGAGATCGCCGCCACCGTGGCCGGGCAGGTGACCGTCGGTGACCCCGGCGCGCCCGGCACCGTGCTCGGGCCGCTGGTGTCGGCCACCCAGCGGGACCGGGTTCGTGACTACATCGCGCGGGGCGTCGCCGAGGGCGCGAAGCTGGTGTGCGGCGGCGCCGAGCAGCCGGACGACCGGCCGCACGGCTATTTCGTCCGGCCGACCGTGTTCAGCGACGTCCGCCCGGACATGACGATCGCCCGGGAGGAGATCTTCGGGCCGGTGCTGGCGATCGTGCCGTACGACGACGAGGCCGACGCCGTGCGGATCGCCAACGACAGCGACTACGGCCTGGCCGGCGGCGTCTGGTCGGCCGACCGGGACCGGGCGGTCCGGGTGGCCCGGCGGCTGCGGACCGGGCAGGTCGAGATCAACGGGGCGGCGTTCAACCCGCTCGCCCCGTTCGGCGGCTACAAGCAGTCGGGGCACGGCCGGGAACTGGGCCCGTACGGCATCCTCGAGTTCACCCAGACCAAGGCGATTCAACTCTGAGTTCCACCCGCCGGTTCTCGGCGCGGTGGGCCGGGGTGTCGTCGGGTGCGGCGGGGCGGGCCTCGCCGTACCCGACGACGGTCAGCCGGAAGGCGGCGATCCCGTAGCCGCACCGAACCACGCGGACCACCCCGGCCCGCTCCAGGCTGAGGGCCAGGTTGGTGTCCCGGTCACCGGCCGCGTCGGTGTGCCCCTCGATGCGCAGCCGGGCACTCGGGTTGGCGGCCAGCACCGTGGCCACCCGGCTCAGCACCGCCCGGGATTCGCCGCTCAGCTCGGAGCCGCCGGTCCGGAAGGTGAGTGCCGGCAGGTCGTCGAGCCGGTCCTGCGGGTCGGCGACGGTGAGCCGGTCCAGGACGATCGCGCCGGTGTCGCGGGCGATCGTGGTGAGCGCGGTACGGGCGGTCTCGTCGCGGGCCGTGCCGGTGAGCGTGAGGGTGCCGTGGCCGAAGCGCATCGACGCGTCCGGCGGCAGCGCCCGGACCAGGGCGGGCAGCCGGTCGAGCATCGGGTCGGCGGAGACCTTGGCGGCCACCGTGATCCGGTCGTCGACGGTCCCGAACGTGCCGGCGGCGGCGTCGTGCAGGGCCGTCCGGGTGGCGGCGGCCGCGACCCGCCCGCTGAGGTGGGCCCGGCCGTCGACAGCGACCAGCAGGAACGCCGGTTCGACCGGGGCCGCGGCCGCCACCACCTCGGTGCGCACGGCACGCACCCCGGCCACCGTGGCGAGCACCTCGCGGGCGTGGTCGGCCTGGCTCTGCGATCCGGTCACGACGGTCGCGTCCCGGCCGGAGAACGACACCCGTACGCCGGTGTGCCCGGCCGTGGCCAGCGCGGCTTGCGAGCGGGTGGCCAGGTCGTGCTCGATCCGGTGCCGGTTCGGCCCGAGCTGGAATCCGGCGAGCACGGTCAGCCCGAACAGCAGCGCCAGGCCCGCGAACCAGCGCCGGGTCGCGGCGTCGGTGAACGCCCCGCTGATGGCGCCGGTCACCGGGCCGCCGTCTCGGCGTCGCGGTCGGCGACCAGCCGGGCCTGCCGGCTCCAGGTGGACAGGCTGGGGACGAACCCGAGCCCCGCGGCCCGCATCGCCTCGCGCATGGCGTCGTCATCACTATCAGCCAGCTGTGCGATGGTTCGGATCCCGGCGGTGCGCAGCGCGGCCGCCACGGCCGGATCGATGCCCTCGATCCGCCGCAGTTCGTCGCCGTCGCTTTCCGGCGCATTATCGGTGTGCTGACGAGCATCGGACGACACATTTCCGAAACGTGCGGAGAACCTGCCGACAGCGACGCCCAGAATGAACGCGAGCACGATGACGACGAGCGACTGGCCGACGAACCAGGCCACTGTGACCTCCGGAAACAGCTGTCCTGCGATGCGGCACACAGTAGCTGTCCTCGCGCCATTTGCAAAATGGACCGTGACGCCTGTCAGTGAGTGACCGCGTGCTCATCGAACGTCATTTCGCAGGCTTGTTCACCGTCCACACAGGGCATGGATATATTCCAGGCACGCGGTAGGGATTGATGCGGTCGTCAGGCTGGGCAAGGATACGGACCGTCGGGCAAGCGGCCGACGGCGGGCGTCGCGGCTTCTGTCGCGGTGATCCGTGCAATGATCGAAATCGGTCACTTGCGATGGGTGTGCCGGTATGGACTTGAACGACCCGTCATGTTTCGCTGAGGCATACGGTATTTCCCGGGGGAGAGCGATGGACTCGAGTCGGATCGGCGCGGCTCTCCTGCCCCTGATTCCCGTCAAGACCGCCCAGCCTCGGGTGACCCGTGCCGGCGTCGACCGGCAGCGGCTGTTCGAGCTGCTCGACGCGGCCATGGACACGCCGGTCACGCTCGTCAGCGCGGGTGCCGGCTGGGGCAAGACGATGCTCGTCTCGACCTGGGCGCGGGCCGGGCGCAAACCGGTCGCCTGGCTCAACCTGGATCGCCACGACAACGACCCGCAGACCTTCTGGGCGTACGTGGTGGCCGCCCTGCGTACCGCCGGCCTGCTCACCGACGGCAACCCGCTCGCCGCGCTCACCTCCGTCCCGGCCGACCAGCGGGAGCGAATACGGGTCATCGCCGACGGTCTCAACCGTCTGCCGGACCGGTCCGTGCTGATCATCGACGATTTCCACGAGATCGACGACACGCGCGTGCTGGCCGAGATGAGCGATCTGCTGCGATACCCGCCCGAGCCGGTTCGGCTGCTTCTCATCAGCCGGGCCCGGCCCGCCCTGGGCCTGCACCGGCTGCGTGTCGCGGGCCTGATCACCGAGATCCGGGCCGGCCACCTGGCGTTCACCGAGCCGGAGGCCGCCGACCTGGTTTCCGGGCACGGGGTCACCCTCACCGCCCCGGACCTCGCCACCCTCCTGGGGCGGACCGAGGGCTGGGCCATCGGCCTGCACCTCGGCGCCGGCTTCCTGGCCGGGCACCACAGCCGGTCGGTCGCCGAGTTCGCCGGTGACGGCCGCGGCATCGACGAGTACCTCACCGAGGAGGTGCTGGCCAACCGCAGCCGGCGGCAGCGCCGGTTCCTGCTCCAGACCAGCATCTGCGAGCGGATCTGCGCCGGCCTGGCCAACGCCGTCACGGCCGGCCGGGACGGCCAGCGCATGCTGGAACAGTTCGAGCACGAGAACGACTTCGTGATCCGGCTCGGCGACCGTCCGCTGTGGTTCCGCTACCACCACCTGCTCCGCGACGCCCTCGGCCACCGCCTCCAGGTGGAGAGCCCGGCCATGGTCACCGAGCTGCACCGGCGGGCCGCCCGCTGGCACGCCGCCAACGACTCGGTCATGGAAGCGCTCACCCACGCCGTCGCGGCGGGCGACTGGACCTACATCGGACGGCTGGTCACCGGCCAGGCCGCCCCGCTCGTCCTCTCCGCACACCGGTCCGCGCTGGTGCGGCTGCTGCGGCAGGTGCCCGCCGACCGGCTCGACTCCACCGCCGAGCTGATGATCTGCGCCGCCGTCCTGCTCTTCCACGACGGCGACTACGAGGCCATCCCGGTCCGCCTCGACCACGCTCGCCGGCTGCTGCGCCGCCGCCCCGGCGACGAGCACCGGCCGGTGGAGCTGATGCGCCTCACCCTGCGGCTGGCCGCCGACCGTGCGGTCGGTGACCTGCCGGCGGTCCGGGCCGGCTGCGACGAGCTGCTCGATCTGCTGGCCACCGACGTCGCCGCGGGAGGAGCCGCCGTCACCCAGCAGCGCGCGATCGCGCTCAACAACCGGGGTCTGGCCAACCTGTGGTCCGGCGACCTGGACGCCGCCGTTCGCGACCTGTGGGCGTCGGCCGGCGCCTCCCGCGCCGCCGGGCTGGAACTCGCCGAGATCAACGCCGACGGCCATCTCGGTCTGCTCGAGGTGATGTGCGGTTCGGTCGCCGCCGCCCGGCAGATCGCCGGCGACGCCCGCGAACGGGCCATCAAGCGCGGCTGGCAGCACACCGTGCAGTCGGTGGCCGCCCATCTCGCCATGGTCCTGGTCCACCTGGAACGCGGGGAGTTCGCCGACGCCGAACAGGCCCTCCAGGACGGGATGCGGGCACACCACAGCGAGCCGGAGGCCGCGCAGCGCGTCGTCATGTTCGGTGCGCAGGCCAGATTGGCCGCGACCCGCGGTGAGCCGGCCAAGGCACGGGTCTTCCTGGAAGCCGCCCGCGCCGACCGGAGCCCGCGCACCCGGATCCCGTGGCTGGACCGCTGGCTCACCATGATCGAGATCGAGGCCGACCTGGCCGCCGGGGACATCGGCGCGGTCCCGACCGGAATCACGGTGGCCGACGGCGATCTGGCCCAACAGGTCGCCCAGGCCCGGCTCGCGTTCGCCCACAAGGACTTCCGGCGGGCCGGGCACCTGCTCGACCCCCGGCCCGCGGTGCTGCCCTACACCGCGGCCACCGTGGAGGCCGGCCTGATCATCGCCCTGATCGCGGACATCCGAGGCCTGGCCGGCCAGGCTGTCGACCTGCTCAGCGACACCCTCCGCCTCGCCGAACGCGAACAGATCCGCCGCCCGTTCCTCGTCCACGCCGACGGGCGTCTCGACGACCTCCTGCACCGCCTCCAGCTCCTGCGCCCCGGCGACGGCCACGTGACCTTCCTCGAGGAGGTGCGCTCCGCGATCCGCGCCACCCGCAAGACCGCGGCCACCGAGGTGCTCAGCGAACGCGAAGCCGAGGTGCTGCTCTTCCTGCCGACCATGCTCAGCTCCGCCGAGATCGCCCGGGAACTCGGCATCTCGGTCAACACCGTCAAGGCGCACATCCGTGCGATCTATCGCAAGCTGGGCGTCGCTAAACGCAGCGAGGCGGTCGCCCGGGCCCGCGACCTCGGCCTCCTTTAACCCCTTTCCGGTACGCCGTTCGCGTACCCCGGGTGGAATTTCGCCGAGGCGCTGCGGCCTCCAGGCCGCTGTGCCCGCGCCGGGCTTGAGTGGTCCGTCGCCCTCGGAGCCCTACGCGTTCCGGTCCCATGCGGCCAGGATCCGGGCCACCGCGTCGGAGGCCCCGACCGGATCGGCGGTGCGGTCCAGGTCGCCACGGTCGCGGCCGGCCACCAGGTAGCGGTCGCCGACCGGCCGGATCCAGGCGACCGCCCGGTTCGGGGCGACCGCGACGCCCGGCCGGAGACCGAGGTCCCAGTGGCTGGTGAACGGGTACAGCGCCCGCAGCCGGGGCTCCTCCGCGGCCGCCCGCAGAAACCCGGCCAGTTGCCGGCCGTGCGGCACCGGCTCCTCGCCGTCCAGGTAACGCCCCCACCGGAACGCGATCGCCTCCGCCTCGCCCCGCTCGAACGCCTCGGCGAACCCGCCATAGGTCACGAACCCGTGGGTGGCGCTCAGTTCGGCCACCTTCGCACCGGACAGGAACGTGCCGATCCCGGCGGCGACCTCCCCGAGGTCGGCCGTGCGGCCCCGCGCCATCCGGACGCCGCGCATCCAGAAGTCGAGCAGGAAGGCGCGGTCGTCGACGGCCATCAGCACGGTCACCTGCCGGTCACCGGCCTCGATCCGGGCACCCACCCGGATCCAGCCGGGCGACGACGGGACCTCGGCACGCAACGGCACACCGGACTCCTCGAACCGCGCCTGGAGGGCGGTCCGGAGATCCCCGGCGGCGACGATGTCGGAATAGTGCAGCGGATCGGGCGCGGCGCTCACCGGATCGAGGGTACTGACTGTGGCGCCCCCGCGGGGTGACGGATCACCTGTCCGGTATCAATTCGCCGCACCGAACCAACGGGGCAGGTGCCCGACGAGGTCGGCCTGGTCGTCGCCGGCCCACGCCACGTGCCCGTCCGGTCGCAGCAGCACGGCCGGCACGTCCAGTTCCTCGCTCACGTCGACCACATGATCGACACGGTCCGTCCAGCCGGTCACGTCCAGCCGGCCGGACCGGTCCAGCAGCAGGCCACGACCGCCGCGGGTCAGCTCGTACAGCCGGCCGTGCTTCAACCGCACGTCCCGCAGCCGGCGGCCCAGCAGGTCGTGGCCGGGGCCGAGGTCGTAGCGCACGTTCAGCGCGGTGATCTTCTCGATCAGGTGGCGGTTCACCTCCTCGAAGCCGATCAGCTCGGCCAACAGCCGCCGAACCGCCTGCGGGCCCGGCTCGGTCGACATCAGCTCCATCTGCGCGCGGGTGTTGTTCAGGACGTCGGCGGCGACCGGGTGCCGCTCGCTCTGGTAGGTGTCGAGCAGGCCGTCGGGGGCCCAGCCCCGCACCGTCGCGGCGATCTTCCAGCCCAGGTTGAAAGCGTCCTGCACACCCAGGTTCAGCCCCTGCCCGCCGGTCGGCGGATGGACGTGCGCGGCGTCGCCGGCCAGGAACACCCGGCCGTCCCGGTAGCGCTCGGCCAACCGGGTGGCGTCACCGAACCGCGACAGCCAGCGCGGCGAGTGCACCCCGAAATCGGTGCCCGCCACCTCCTGCAACTGCTGCCGCACCTCGTCGAGAGTGGTCGGCGTGGTGCGGTCCTCGGCGACCCCGGCGGCCGGGACCACCACCCGGTACACCCCGTCACCGAGAGGACCCAGCCCGAACCTCTTCTGGGTACGCCGGACCTCGGCGACCACCTCCGCCACCGTCTCCGGCGACGCGGTCACCCGCACCTCGCCGAGCAGCGTCTCCACCCGCGCCGGCTCACCGGGGAAGCCGATGCCGAGCAGTCTGCGCACGGTGCTGCGGCCGCCGTCGCATCCCGCCAGGTACCGGGCCCTCAGCCGGGTGCCGTCCGCCAGCTCGACGGTCACCCCGTCGCCGTCCTGGCTCAGGCCGGTCAGCTCGGCGCCACGGCGGATGTCGGCGCCCACCGCGGCGGCGTGCTCGGCCAGCAGCCGGTCGGTGACGGTCTGCGGGATGCCGAGCACGTAGCCGTGCGCGGTGTCGAGGCGCTCCGGCGCGGGCGCCTCGATGCCGGCGAAGAAACCCGCCAGCGGATGAGTGCGCCCGTGCGCGAGGAAGCGGTCCAGCAGGCCGCGCTGATCCATGATCTCGATGCTGCGCACGTGCAGACCCATCGAGCGTACGAACGGCGGCGGCTCCGGCTCCCGTTCCAGAACGACCACGTGCACCCCGTGCAGCCGAAGCTCGGCCGCCAGCATCATGCCGGTCGGCCCGCCGCCGGCGACGATCACATCGATCATTCTCTGCCCCGTTCTGGTTGTGGACCGCGATTCTCGCCCAATTCCGCACTCTTGCCGCAAGTCCCCCAGTGCGATATAAGTTGGAAGTGGCAGGCTTCCGCTGTGGGCCTTCTACCGGCCAGAAGTCGTAGGGCGCGGCCGTCGAATCTGGACCGTGGACAGAGGGCCGGACTTGCCGAACAGCGAAGGCTGAGCGGCATGACTACGGCTCAAACCTCGCCGGCCACCATCACCCCATCAGCCGGGGACCGACGGATCGCCGCCCTGGACGTGCTCCGCGGATTTCCACCGACGGCACAGACAGCGTGGAAACCGTCCACCGCCTGAACCTGTCCTGCCCAGGTGAACATTGGTGCCAACCGCATCAAGATGATCAAACGACAGATGTACGGTCGAGCCGGCTTCGACCTGCTCCGCAAACGAGTGCTGTTGGCACCCTGAAGAAGAAGCCGGCGTGCGGGTGGTCTTCTCGGTGCGGGCGCGGGTTTGGGCGAGACGGTAGGAGCCGGTGCCGGTCTCGATAATGTTGCCGCCGAACGTGAGCCGATCGACGATCGCGGCGCCTATCTCGACTTCGATCTTCAAATCTGCGTCTTGACCTGCCGTTTCGTTTCGTGGACGGATGTCTTCGACTGCCCCACACCCGGGTCTGGCTCAGAGGGTCCGGTGACGCCGTTGGAGAATCATCGGATGGATGTTGTCGAGCTGCTTGGTCGTGCAGCGGAGCTGGTTCCGGCCGCGCTTGAGAACCGCGCGGAAGCAGCGTCGGCGGCCCGCGAAGCACATACGCTGAGGCACGAGAGGAGACAATCATGCGCACACGCGTCGACCAGATCAGCGACCGGATCTACCGAATCTCCACGTGCATCCCGGATATCGCCCCAGGAGGCTTCACCTTCAACCAATTCCTGGTCGATGCCGAGGAGCCGATGCTTTATCACACCGGCATGCGTCGACTTTTCCCGCTGGTGAAGGAGGCGATTGAACGGATCATGCCGGTGGAGCGCCTGCGCTGGATCTCCTTCGCGCACGTCGAGGCCGATGAGTGTGGCGCGGTCAACAACTTCCTCGCCGTCGCCCCGCATGCACAGGTTGTCCACGGCGATCTCGGCTGCCAGGTTTCGCTCAACGACCTCTGCGACCGAGATCCCCGGCCGCTGGCGGATGGGGAGATCCTCGACATCGGCGGCGCCACACTGCAACGGCGCCTGATCGCGCTACCCACGCCGCACGTACCGCACAACTGGGAGTCGCACATGCTGTTCGAGCAGGAGACTCGCACACTGTTCCTTGGCGACCTGTGCACCCAGTTCGGCGACGGACCGCCCGTGACGGACCAGGCTCCGTTCGAAGCGATCATCGCCGCCGAGGACCTCTTCCACCAGACATCGCTAGGCCCGGCGGTGCCGGCAACCTACCGGCGCCTTGCCGACCTTGAGCCCGTCACTCTCGCAGTGATGCACGGTTCGTCCTACACCGGGGACTGCCCAACCCTGCTCAGAATGGTCGCGGACATCTACCAGGAGCGCTACGGATGCGGGACACCGCTGCTGGGTCAGCCGCTACCGGCGCACAAGCTTGTCGGTTCAGATTGAGTCGGTGTTTCAGTTGGCTGTGGCCGGTAGCAGTCGCCTTCGGTCACATCATTCCGCGGTACTTCTGAAGTGTCGCCGCCCCACACGGGGAGATCGTGGCGCAGGTACCCCTGCTGACCGTAGGAATGGCCGTCGCCGACGTCTGCTGAGCCGTACCCCTTGCATTCGACACGTCCCTACGGGTTGCTGCGCCGGGCGGCGTCAACGTAGCGGATCGTGTCGCGCATGTCGTCGGCGTGTGCCACCGGGGTAGGTGACTGAGCACCGTCGCGAACAGGATGAGGTCGCCGTCGGTGACTGGTTGGACGTGCCGGCGTCGTCTCCTCGTTCCGAGGCGAGGCAGCTCCGATCGCTTGAGGTAGGGCAGGGGTATCGCTCAGCGTCGTGGTGGTCAGCGCTGACTTCGTCACCACCCGGCAGTGGGCCGCCTTCCTGATCGGGCTTTCACCGGGTCGGGGCATTGCCGCCGGTCGACACGTGCGGGGTGGCGGAGAGTTGTGCCAAGGTGTCGCGATGGTGCGTTACGTCTTGAACGACCGATATGAACTGCGGTCGATGCTGGGAAGCGGCGGAATGGCCGCGGTCTGGCAGGCAACCGACCGGTGGCTCGGGCGCATGGTGGCGGTCAAGGTGCTGCACGAGCGGGTGCTGGCCGACCCGACCGTCGCGGGCCGGTTCGAGCGGGAGGCCCGAATGGTGGCCGGACTCGCGCACCCGAACATCGTGGCGCTGCACGACGTCGGTGCCGACAGCGGCGTCCCCTACCTGGTGATGGAACTGGTGTCGGGCCGCAGCCTCGCGGCACTGCTGTCGGCCGGTCCTCTCGACATCGCCGGAGCGGTCGGGATCGCGGCCCAGGTGTGCGCCGCACTCGAGGCAGCATCCGAGGCCGGAATCGTGCACCGTGACATCAAACCGGCCAACATCCTGATCACCGACGACGGCCGGGTCAAGGTCTGTGACTTCGGCATCGCCCGCGTGGCCGGGGCCACGCGGAGCGAACTGACCGGTTCGGCGCAGATGCTCGGAACGAGCACCTACATGGCGCCCGAACAGGTCGCCGGCGGTGCGGTCGACGTCCGCACCGATCTGTACGGGCTCGGCTGCGTCCTGTACGCCATGCTGACCGGGAACCCGCCGTTCACCGGCGACAGCCCGATGCGGATCGCCTGGGACCACGTCGAACGCGTCCCGCCACCCGCCTCCGCCCACCGCCCCGTGCCGCACGAACTCGACCTCCTGCTGCAGGCCATGCTGGCGAAATTCCCCGCCGACCGGCCATCGGACCCGGCAACTGTGCGCGCCGCCCTGGAGAACCTGAACCTCGCCCCCGAGCCCGCACCGCCCAGCATGGCCGCGGATCCGGAGCCGGCTCGATCCCGGCGGGGCACCGATGACGGGCCCGCTACAGCCTCGAATCGGAATCCCGTCCACCGTGAGGAAGGCGCCGGAGGCGGAACCGCTGTGGCGTTGGATGGGCTCCCTGTCCACCGTGAGGAAGGCGCCGGAGGCGGAACCGCTGTGGCGTTGGATGGGCTCCCTGTCCGCCGTGGGCGAGTGGTCGAGGATGCTTCCGTTGTGGCCTTGGATTGCGAGGCGACCCAGCCCTTTCGGGTGACCGAGGATGGCGAGGCCGCGTTGGGCGTGGATCCGAAGGTGGCTGACTGCGGGGTGGCCGTCCGGTCCGGGCGCGCCCGCGGTGGACTTCTTCTCACCGGGCTGGGCACAGTCGTCGGTGCCGGGGTGCTCGCGATGGTCGCGGCCACCGGGGCCGTTGGTCCGGGGCCGCAGACGGCGCCCGAGCGAAGCAGCCCACCGGGCACCGCTGTGACCTCGCCAGCCGCCACCACACCGGACGGCGCGGCGGCGCCTGATGAGGCCGCGCCGGCCGGGGTCGCCGTCCTCGACGAGAAGGCGGCCCGCGACCTCGTCAAGAAGCTTGAGAAGGAGAACGGCGGCAAGGCCAAGAGAGACAATTCCGAGGCTCGGCGAAGGCTCAACGACCTACGCCGGGCCGGAAAGCTCAAGGAGGCCGCCTATCGGGCCGCCCTCGCCGAACTCGACCCGCCGGCGATGTGATCAGACGCCACCGTCCACGGCGATCACCTGGCCGGTGATGCCGGTGTTGGCCGCCGAGGCGAGGAACACCACCGGGGCGGCGATCTCCTCGGCTGTCAGCAGCCTGGCCAGTGGAATGGTGTCCAAATAGGCCGTTTGCAGTGTGTCGGTGATGTGCGTGTTGGTGCGGGTCCGGGTGAGGCCGGGTGACACCACATTCGTCAGGATGTCGCCGGAGCGGCCCAGAGAGAAGGCTGCCGATCGGTTGAAGCCGTGAAGAGCCGCCTTCGCCGCACCGTAAAACTCCCCGCCGGCCATGCCGTGTGAGGCGATCGACGATGACACGTGCACGAGACGACCCCAACCGCGCTCGCGCATGTGTGGGGTGACGAGCCTGGTCAGTGCCACGGCGCCCTCGATGTTGTCGCGTAGCACCCGCAGCCACAGATCGTCCGGCGCGCTCTCGAACCCGCCGGTGTGGTCGGGCTCGGCGGAGCCCCAGCGGACCGCGTTGTTGACCAGCACGTCGACCCGGCCGGTCCAGGCCAGCACGCCCTCGACCAGGTCACGGGCCGAGGCTGGATCGCCCAGCTCGAACCGGAAAGCGCGGCCGCCCAGGTCGGCGGCGAGTTTGGCGGCCGCGTCGGCGGCATTGTGATAGGTGATCGCCACGTCGGCGCCCTCGGCGGCGAACCGGCGGGCGATCGGCTCGCCCAGCCCGCCCGTCGCGCCAGTGACGATCACGGTTCGGCCGTTCAGTCCCAGATCCATGGGAATCACCCTGCCCCGGTCGGCCGCAGGGAGGGAGGCCCGGTTGATCCTAGCCTCGACAGGGCCAGGCTACGGGAGCCGGATGTGGCTAACGTCGAGGCGTGAGCGACAACGAGTTGGGGCGATTCCTGCGGGAGCGGCGAGAGGCGACCGCGCCGGCCGAGGTCGGGCTTCCGGCCGGGCCACGTCGGCGGACGCCGGGGTTGCGCCGCGGCGAGGTGGCCACTCTGGCCGGGGTCAGTGTGGAGTATCTGACACGGCTCGAGCAGGGCCGTGACCAGCATCCATCACCCGAGGTGCTCAACGCGCTCGCCACCGCTCTGCGGTTCAGCCGGGCCGACCGGGAGAATCTGCGCTGGCTCGGCAAGGCCGCGTCCGGGGTGATGTGCCCAGCGGGGCACATGCCGGCCACCGAGGTGCGGCCGACCGTTCGGGCGCTGCTCGGCAGACTGGAGCCGGGCCCGGGCGTGGTGCTCAACCGGCTCGGTGACGTGCTGGCCGCCACCAGCGGATACGAGGCGTTGTTCCGGCCGGTCGGGCTTTTCGACGGGCGCCGGCACAACATCCTTCGGTTCGTCATGGCGGATCCGCGAGCGCGTGAGGCGTTCCCCGACTGGGGCCGGGTGGCCGAAGGCCACATCGCCCAGCTCAAGAGTGAGGTTCGCCGCGGAGATCCGCACGCGGTGGAGCTGGCCGGTGATCTCACGGTGCTGGTCGGGGCCGAGTTCACCGAGCGGATGGCGGCGCCGGGCGGCTTCCCGGAGCGGTCCGGTGTGGAGTTGCTGGCACATCCGGAGGTGGGTCTGTTGCGGCTCGCCTTCGAGGTGCTGGACCTGCCGGATGCCGATGAGCAGCGACTGATCGTCCACCTCCCGGCCGACGAGGCCACGAGGGTGGCGCTGGACCGGCTGTCTGGCCGCCGGCCAGGCGCATTGCGCGCCGTGTGACCGGGTAGGAAACGCCGTCCGGGCCCGCGTCGTCCGATGGTGACCGTGAGGCCGCCGACGGCGACCTGCGCGGCGGGACCGCAGGGGCGGATGTGAGATCAGAAGGGGTACGGGCCGAACCGGCCCCACGCCAGGACGGCGGCGAGGATCAGCAGGACCATGTTGACGCCGATGCTGGAGTACTCCCTGCGCCGGGCGTGCACGACGGCCGCGCCGATCATGGTCAGGACCAGGCCGGTCGCGGCGAGCGGGACCAGCACCGGTGCGACACCGACCAGCGGGGGCAGGATCAGGCCGACGGCGGCGAGCAGTTCCAGCGCCCCGATCAGCTTGATCATGCCGGGGCTGAAGTCCTCGGTCCAGGCTTGGCCCGCCGCGGCGAGTTTCTCCTTCGGTTGGGACAGCTTCATCACGGCGGTAGCGGTGAAGACGGCGGCCAGTAGGCCGGCGATGATCCACAAAACGATGTTCACCAGGTTCTCCAGGCATTCTATGACTTCAAGTGTTGAGTGAACCGTAATTGGCGATCACTTCATCGTGCAAGTCAAAACAAGGTTTGATCACTTCAGCTGTGAAGTTATGCTCGATGGCGTGGAAGATGCTCAGGAACCGCGCTGGCTGGACAATGACCAGGCTCAGACCTGGCTGGCGTTGGCTGCGACCATGATGCGGCTACCCGCGGCGCTGGACGCCCAGTTGCAGCGCGATGCGGGAATCAGCCACTTCGAGTATCAGGTGCTGGCCGGGCTGTCGATGTCGCCGGAGCGCACCCTGCGGATGAGCGTGCTGGCCGGCTTCGTCGAAGGATCACTGTCGCGGCTCTCCCAGGTCGTCGCCCGGCTGGAGAAACGCGACTGGGTCCGGCGCACCCCCGACCCGGCCGACGGCCGCTACACCCTCGCCGTTCTCACCGGCACCGGTTGGGACAAGGTCGTCGCCGCCGCCCCCGGGCACGTCACTGAGGTGCAGAGACTGATCTTCGACGCCCTCACCAAGGCCCAGCAGCGCCAGCTCGGTGAAATCGGGCGCCGCATCCTCGCCAGGATCGACCCGAACGACCCCTGCGTCACCGGCCGCCTACCCTGACCCGCCGCGATGCCGGCACCCGACTGCCAACCGCGATCAACAACTCTCACCCGGAGTGCCAGCTCAGACCCTCGCGGGAGCACTGATGGTCCCGGGGTGCTGGTCGTGCGCGGATGGGATCAGAGGGTGATGCGGAAGGTGCGGCGGTAGACGTCCGGCGGGACGCCGATCGTGCGGTGGAAGTGGCGGCGCAGTGTGGTGGCCGTTCCCATGCCGGCCGCGGTGGCTACCGACTCGATGCTGTCGTCGGTGGACTCCAGGAGTTCCTGGGCGCGGCGGATGCGCTGGGTGTGCAGCCACTGCAACGGGGTGGTGCCGGTGATCGTGTGGAAGTGGCGGGCCAGGTGGCGGGAGCTCAGGTTCGCGCGGCGGGCCAGGTCCTCGACGGTCAGCGGCTGATCCAGCCGTTCCATCACCCAGACCAGCAGCTCGGTGAGGGGGTGGCCGTCCTGCGCGGGCACCGGGGTGGACACGAACTGGGCCTGGCCTCCGGCCCGGTGCGGTGGGACGACGAGGCGGCGGGCCACGATGTTGGCCACCGCTGAGCCGCGGTCGTGCCGGACCAGGTGCAGGCACAGGTCCATGGCGGCGGCCTTGCCCGCGGAGGTGAGGACACGGCCGTTGTCGACATACAGAACGTCGGGGTCCACCTCGATCTGCGGGTATCGGGTCGCCAGTTGGGTGGTGTGTGCCCAGTGGGTGGTGGCGCGCAGGCCGTCGAGCAGTCCGGCGGCGGCGAGGACGAAGACGCCGGTGCACAGTGAGACCACCCGGGCGCCGGCCTCGTGGGCCGCCCGGACCGCGTCGACCAGGTCGGCGGGCGGGTCCGCCTCCACGTCGGCCAGCGCCGGGACGATCACCGTGTGGGCGGTGGCCAGGTGCTCCAGGCCGTGATCGGGTTCGACCAGGAAGCGGCCGGCCCGCACCGGGTGGGTGCCGCAGACGGTGACGTCGTACCACGGGCCGGGGATGGCGTCCGGTTTGGAGCCGAAGACCTCGTACGCCAGCGCCAGCTCGAAATGCAGCATGCCGTCGGTGGCGGCGACAGCGACAGACTTCATGTCGGAAATTGTACGGTGCTTGTCGTTCCAGACACTGGTTCGGCTCTCTGTGTCAGGACAGGATTCTGGGCATGGAAAACGGGATGGACGCGAGTGTGGCGGTTTTCGGGGCGTACGGGCACACCGGGCGGTTCGTGGTGGCGGAGCTGCGGAAGCGGGGATACGAACCACTGCTCATCGGCCGTGATCTGGACCGGCTGCGGGCCATGGGGCAGGGTGAGGCGCGGCGGGCGACCGTCGGCGACCCGGCCTCGCTGGACCTGGCGCTGGCCGGTGCGGCCGCCGTGATCAACTGCGCGGGGCCGTTCGCGGAGACCGCCGGACCGCTGGTCGAGGCGGCTCTGCGCGCCGGTGTCCCGTATGTCGACGTGGCCGCGGAGATCGAGGCGAACGCCGACATGTTCGCCCTCTTCGCCGAACGGGCGCGGGAGGCGGGTGTGCCGGTGGTTCCGGCGATGGCGTTCTACGGTGGCCTGGGGGACCTGCTGGTCACCGCCGCGATGGGGGAGTGGATCGCCGCCGATGAGGTGCACGTCGCGTACGGGCTGAGCAGCTGGCATCCCACGGCCGGGACGCTGGCCTCGGGCACCGTCTCGGGGCAGCGCCGCGGTGGCCGCCGGGTCCGGTTCACCGGCGGCGAGTTGCGGTACCACGACGACGCCCTGCCCAGCCTGGAGTGGGCCTTCCCCGGGGCGCTCGGCACACAGCCGGTGATCGGCGAGTTCACCATGGCCGACGTGGTCACCGTGCCCAGCCACCTCGACGTCCCGGAGGTGCGCACCTACATGACCGCCGTGGCGGCCGCCGACCTGGCCGCCGCCACGGCGGCACCGGTCGCCGTGGACGATCACGGCCGGTCGGCGCAGACTTTCGTGGTCGACGTGGTCGTCCGTTCCGGCGGCGAGGAGCGCCGGATGTCTGCTGCGGGCCGGGACATCTACGCGATCACCGCACCGCTCGCGGTCGAGGCCGTCGCCCGTCTGCTCACCGGCCGGTCGAAGGCGGTCGGCGTGGTGTCGGCAGGCGCGGCCTTCGACGCCCGGGACTTCCTGGACGCCCTGGCGGACCACCTGACCATCCAGGTTCCCGCGGAGAGAAGCGGCCGCTGAGACGACCCGCCCGCCGCCGTGGTCGAGGGGTGGGCGCCGAGACCCGCCGGCGGGAGCGGCGTCAGGCCGGGTCGAGAGGGATGTCCACACAGGCGTCGAGGAGACCCGTCACCGGCCAGGCGATCACCAGGGTGAGGGTGTCGCTGTCGGGCCGGTCCACCAGGAACTCGGCGGTGGACCGGAACTCGGTGTCGCCGCCTCCGGCCGTGCTCTCGTGCGCGGGCAGCCAGACCGCCTCCCGGTCGTGCAGGACCGCGACCGCGGCACCCGGACCGCGTCCAGGGCGCCCGCCGGGGAAGGCGTCGGCGCTCGCCGCCCGCGCCGGTTCGCCGTGGGCCACGCTGAGGATCTCCAGCGACAGGATCCCGCCGACCGTGGTGAGCCGGTTGAGGACGACGGCCACCCGGCGGTCGCGGTTCAGGACCCGGGGCCCGGCGATGACCCGCCCGGCTTCGATGTGTGGCGTCCGGTGACAGAATTCGCCGGTACGGCTTCGCAACGGTGAAGGCGGCCGCCGGACGTCGAACGGCGCCACCCAGATCGGGACGGCGCCGTGCTCGACCGCCGCCCGGTCCGGCAGCGGCAGCTCCACGACGGTCTCCGGGAATCCGATCTCCGGCCATGCGAACACCACCGGCGCCCGGTCGAACAGTGGCGGCAGTATCAGACCGGCGCGGATGCTCGGCCCTTCGACGCCCTCGTAGTGGTCGCCGCTCCAGGACGACCGCGAGCCGCCGAACTGCCACTGCGCCCGCCCGGACGGGTCGAGCCAGGCGATCCGCAGGTCCATGCCCTCGTCGTGGTCCGGCAGCAGCCGGCGCGGGGCGGGCGGGGTGAACCGGCCGGCCCTGATGTCGGCCTGCCGCTCGGGTCCGCTGCGCCGATCGAGCGGGCGGCGTGCCAGAAGGTCCAGCTCCAGGCCGGTGGGGCGGGAGATCGCGCGCACCACGCCGACGGTCATCTCGGGCCGGTCGACGATCAGGCCTCCGTGGTGCGCGAGCACGCCCAAGATCTCCACATGCGACACGCGCCAGCCTAACGTATTGACGGAGGCGGGGGATAACCGTTAGACACTATGGCTAACGGTTATCCCTAGGGGGTGGCATGCAACAGGAAGTGGTTCTGGCGATGCTCGCCAAAGAGCCTTCCCACGGTTACGAGCTGCGCGCCCGGCTGCGCGACGCGCTCGGGCCGCTCGGCGAGGCGATGAACGCCGGTCAGGTCTATGTCACGCTGACCCGCCTCGAAAGGGCCGGCCTGCTCACCGCGGAACGGTCCGCCGACGGCGCCGACCGGGCTGACCGCAAGGTGTACGAGCTGACCCCCGACGGCCAGCAGCGGGTCGCCGCATGGATCGCCGAGACGACCTGGCCCAAGCCGGACCTGGCCGAGTTCCATCTGAAGCTGATCGCGGCGGCCGCCGCCGGGCTGGCCGACCCGCTGGCCATCGTCGACACCCAGCGCCGTGAGCTGCTGCGCCGGCTGCGCGACGCCCAGCGGGCCGCCATGGCCGAGCCGGAGCACTCGGCCGCGGCGCTGCTGCTCGAGGGCATCGTCCTCCGGTTGCAGGCGGACCTGCGCTGGCTGGAGGCGTGTGAACAGACCTGGACCCACCGGAGGAGCGGATCGTGACCGTCGTGTTGAGCGCCCGCGGCCTGCGCCGGCATTTCGGCGGCGGGGAGAGCGGTGGGCAGAGCGGTGGGCAGAGGGCGGTGGACGGCGTCGACCTGGACGTCATGGCCGGCGAGACGGTGGCCGTCATGGGCCCCAGCGGCTGCGGCAAATCCACTCTGCTGCACCTGCTCGGCGGCCTGGACCGGCCGTCCGGTGGCCGGATCGAACTGCACGGCCGCCGGATCGACGATCTCGGTGAGAAGGCGCTGGCCCGGCTCCGGCGTACCGGCATCGGCTTCGTCTTCCAGTCCTTCCACCTGCTGGACGAGCTGACCGCGGTGGAGAACGTGGAGATGCCCGCCCTGCTGGCCGGCCGTTCCCCGCGGGCCGCACGCCTTCGCGCCACCGAGTTGCTGGACCGGGTCGGTCTCGCCGGGCGGGCCGGGGCGCTGCCGTCGCAGCTCTCCGGCGGTCAGCGGCAGCGGGTCGCGGTGGCCCGGGCGCTGTCCAACGAGCCCGCGGTGGTGCTCGCCGACGAGCCGACCGGCAATCTGGACAGCGCCGCCACCCTCGACGTGCTGCGGCTCTTCGACAGCCTGCACGAGGCCGGGCAGACGCTGGTCATCGTCACCCACGACGCGCGGATCGCGGCCACCGCCGACCGGCTCCTCTCGATGCGCGACGGCGTGCTCATCGACGAGACCCGGCTCACCGGCGGCACCGGTGGACGGCTCGGCAGCCTCGTCGGCCTGGAGGACTGAGAACCGTGGGCCGCCTGCTTCTCGTCTCTCGCCTCGCCGTGCGGGATCTGCGCCGACGCCCCGCCGAGGCCGTCCTCCTGCTCCTCGCCATCCTCGCCGCCACCAGCACACTCACCCTCGGACTGGTGCTGCGTGACGCCGCGAGCGACCCCTACCGGCAGACCCGGGAGGCGACCCACGGTCCGGATGTCGTCGTCTTCGCCGATCTGGCCGCCGTCACCGAACTCGTGCGGGACCCGGCGATCGTGGCGACCAGCGGCCCGTACCCCGTCGTCGCGTCACGGCTGAACGCCTCCGGGCGTACCTCTGATGTGCAGGTCATCGGCCGCGACGCGGAAGCCGCGGCAGTCGATCAACCCGCCGTCGTCGAGGGCGCCTGGGTGAGCGACGGCGGAGCCGTCCTGGAGGCGGCCTTCGCCGACGCCCTGGGAGTCCGGCCCGGCGACCCGGTCACCCTCGGCGGCCGGACCTTCCGGGTGGCCGGAACCGCGGTCACCGCCGCGATGGCGCCCTACCCGGCCGTGACCTGCCTGGTCGACGAGGGCTGCCTGCACGGCGCCGTCCCGCAAGACCGATCGTTGCCGGAGGGCTTGCTGCGCGATCCGGGCCTGGTCTGGGTCACCCGGGCGGACGCACGCGGCCTCACCGCCGAGACAAATTCATCACGGTACGTGGTGAGCGCCCGACTGGCCGACCCGGAGCAGACGCGTGCGTTCATGGACCGGTATCTCGACGGCGCACCCGTCCCGGTCGGCATGGCATCGTGGCAGGAGATCCGTGACGAGGCCACCGAGCTGGCCCGTGACTCGCAGATCCTGCTGATGATCGGCGCCTGGCTGCTCGGCCTGCTCGCCACGGCCAGTCTCGCGGTGCTGGTCGGCGGGCGGATGGCCGATCAAACCCGCCGGGTCGGCCTGCTCAAGGCGGTCGGCGGCACCCCGGGCCTGGTCGCGGCCGTGCTGCTGGCCGAGTACCTGCTGGTCGCCCTGATCGCGGCCGTGGCCGGGCTGACGATCGGGACCCTGGCCGCACCGCTGCTCGCCGAACCGGGCGCCGGGCTGCTCGGCACCGCCGGCACGCCGTCGCTCACCGTGACGACGGCTGCCGTGGTGACGGCCGTGGCCCTGGGTGTGGCGGTTCTGGCCACCACCGTCCCGGCACTGCGGGCGGCGAGAACCAGCACGGTCGGCGCGCTCGCGGACACGCCCCGGCCACCCCGCCGGATCGGCTGGCTGATCAGGATTTCCACGCGCATGCCCGTACCCCTGCTCCTCGCCCTGCGGGTGACCGCCCGGCGACCGCGACGGGCGCTGCTGGCCGTCGCCGCCATCGCCGTCACCGTGAGCGGCATCTACGTGGCGCTGATCCTGGACGGGTTCCTCACCGGGGACGCGATGGTCGCCGGATACACCGAGTTCCAGGTGGCGGCGCTGCGCCGGGTGCTGCTGGTGTGGACGGTGATCCTGCTCTGCCTCACCGCGGTCGACGCCGTCGTGATCACCTGGGCGACCGTGCTGGACAACCGGCGTTCGTCGGCGCTGGCCCGCGCGCTCGGCGCGACGCCCGGAGACGTGAGCGCGGCGCTCGGGACGGCCCAGGTGCTGCCCGCGCTCGGCGGTGCGGTCCTCGGCGTCTTTCCCTGTGGTTACCTGCTTTTCGCCGCGATCATGCGGGCCACCGGCGGTGACGGGGACCGGGCCACGCCGCCGTCGCTTCCGCAGCTGGCGATCGTGGTGGCCGGAACGGTGCTGGTGGTGGGTGCGCTCACCGCGGTTCCGGCGCGGCTCGGTGGCCGGCGCCCGGTCACCGAGGCGATGCGGGACTGAGCAGGTTCCCGGTATCGGATGCTGGCGATGCCCCGCTACCGTGTCGGGCATGGTCGGTGAAGATCCCCGCACGTTCCGTTACGGCGTCCTGATCACGGTTCTGATCACCGGCGGGTTGCTCTGGCCGTTGGCCCATGTCGCCTGGTGGAGGTCACGCACCGACGCCACCGGATACACGCTCGTCGAGGAGAGCCTGACCGGCATCGGGGGTGTCGCGTTCCTGTGGTTCGCCGGTGCGGCGCTGCTGGCGTACGCGGTCGCGACATGGCCGTCGCGGTTCCGCCGGGCGGCGACCGTCGCGGGCCTGGCCGCCTCGGCCGGCACCCTGATCGTCTGGACGGTGCTGCTGCTGCGGGTGCTGCGCCGCGAGGAGCAGACGCACCAGGGCTGGGCTGCGCGGGTGTGGGAGCGACGGTCCGATGTGTCCGGCCGGATGCTGGCGGAGACCGGCGCCGACGGGTTCACCTCGGCGATCGTGGTGCTGGGCCTGCTGGCGCTGATCGGGTGCCTGCTGGCTCTCGGCCGGCGGCACGAACGGACGGTCCTGATCGTCGCCACGATGGTCGTCGCCGTGGCCGGCGTCCTCACCGCCCGGGTGCGGGAGTGGGTCACCAGCGGGCCGGAGACGGCCGAGGTCGTCGGGAGCTGGCCGGACGGCTGGTTCACCGGACGGTCGACGGTCGTCGTCCTGGCCGTGCTGGTCCTGATGTTCGCCGTGACCCTCAGGCTGCGGCCGGGACAGTCCGGCGCCGTCAAATGGGGCATGCTCGTGGCGGTCTGCTCCTTCGTCGCCTTCTACCTGATCATGTTCGACACCGTCGAGAAGCCGCCGCTCTACCCGTATTCCGCCGACGAGACCACCGCGTTGCCCACCAACCCCGGCGTCAACGTGGCCGGGCTGCTGTTCCTGTCGATGTACCTGCCGCTGCCTGTCGCGATCCGGGTGGCCTGCATCGACCGGATCCGGAGGACAGCCGAGCCGCCCCTGCCGGAGCCGGTGCCCGATGACGTGGTCGCCGCCGACGTGGTACCTGATGACGTGCTGCCGGACGATGTGTTGCCGGACGATGTGGTTCCGGTAAATATCGACACGCCGACGGGGCGGCCGGTTTGAGCGGCGGAGGGGCTAACTTCTCCGTCATGCGCGGTGATTCACATTACAGCCGGGACCTTCAGCTCGGGGCCGCCATGGGCGCCTGGGCCTCGAGCCGGGACAGTCCGATCCAGACCGAACTCGACGGACCGCGCAGCGGCGACGAGCTGGAACACATCTGGATGCTGACCATCTCCGGGGACCACCTCGAAGCCGTCGTGACCCTCTTCCGCGGCGCCCGCGCGGAGGTCACCGTGGTGTGGTTCTCCGCGAAGGAGGACGGCGTCTACACCGGCCGGGGGACCGGGCTGACCCCCGGCCGGCTCACCGAGATGCTGGACGGCATCGCCGTGATGGAGCGCGGCGGCGCGGCGCCCGCCTGGCTCCGGCCGGTCGCCGAGAGCTGACGGGTCAGCGCTTGAACCTGGCGGCCAGTGAGCGGGACACCTCCGCGGCGTCGAATCGGGCCGGCTGGAACTCGTCGGCGTGGTCGAGGCCCAGCCACTCGCGCATCTCCGTGTGTGCGGGGTGGGCGGGATCACCGATGATCTCGACCAGCCGCTGGTAGCCCCAAATGCCGCCGCAGTCGTCCGGCGGGGCGGCACGACGGCCGCCGGTGCATCGCGGGTACGCCTCCGAGCCCCGTTCCAGCACCTTCTCCACCAGGATGTCGTGCTCCCAGCCGTCGCCGAAGTCGTAGGTGTACCGGATCCGGCCACCAGCGCCGGCCGCCACCTGTTCCAGGGTCACCGGGCGTTCGGCCTGATGACCCAGTTCCGGGTCGGCGGCACCGAACGTGCCGTACCCGGTCTCGAAGGCGTGCAGATGGCTGTCGTCCCAGTCGAAGGCGACCTGGATGATCGTGTGCAGGTCGGCCAGGCCGGTGTCCGCCGGGACCTCCAGACGCCGCCAGATCGGCGGCTTCGCGTCCCGCAGACCCACCTTGAGCTGGAAGACCGGCGCCGGGCCGTCGGACTTCTTCCGTTTCGCCGGCAGCTTCGCACCCGGTGCCCGCCGTCGCGGCGACGTCTCCGTGGCGATGCGGGTGAACAGCTCGATCTCGTCATCGAGGTGCTCGGCCGGTGGGCGCGCAGGCTCGGGGAGGGTGCGCACCCGCGCCCGCAGCAGCACGGCGAGCTGGTGGTAGCCGGGTTCGTCGCCGTCCTCGTACTCCGCGGCGATCTCGTCCGGGCCGAGGTCGGCGTCATGGGCGGCGCGGGCGGACAGGGCCCGTTCGGCCTGCCACCGGAACTCGTCCGGATCCAGGTGGGCGCCGGTGATCGGCAGCCCGTGCTCGCGGGCGTTGTCCTCGATCGTGGCGACGACCTGCTCGAGGGCCTCGCCCGGGAACAGCACCACGTCGACGGCGGCGTGGCAGTCACTGTCGTCGATATTGACGGCGAAACCGTCGATGCGCCCGGCCCGCTCGAACGTGCCGAGCAGCACCGACGACGCCTGCCCGGACGGCTCGGCGAAGCGCCGGTAGACGCCGGGCGTCACCGGCATGCGTGCCTCGGCCAGCCACCGCGGCGCGCGCAGGCCGGCCGGTTCCAGGCGGGCGGCGGCCTCGGCGGCGGCCGTGCCGTCGTCGATCAGGGCGATCGCGCGCAGCACGGCGAGCGCGGCGGGGGTGGCGGTCCGTTCCAGCTCCGGCACGATGACGGCGGCGACGGCCTCGGCGAAACCCGCACCGGCCAGGTCGCCCATGGCCAGCAGGCCGGCGGCGAACAACTCCGCCTCGACGGCCTCCTCGATGTCGAGGAGGGGACCGCCGTCGTCGAGCAGGTCCGCGACGAGAGCGAGCGGTTCGAGTTGCCCGCCGGAGCAGTCCGGGCAGTCGCACGTGACCGGACCGGCCTGGACCTGGCGCACGACGCGCTGTCCGGTGCTCCGGGATCTCTTCTTGCGGCCGCGGCTGACAGGGCTCATCTGATCATCCTGCCGGATGCCGGGATCCCGGGTCGCGGGGGTCACCCGGACGGGGGTGATGCACTCCCGGCCACGACCGGTGACACGGATCACGGCGCCCGGCCCCCTGGCGACCGGCCGCCTTCCGCCATCCGGCGCAACCATTCAGTAAACCCGTCAACCCGTTCGAAGGGCATCGCGATGAAGCTGAGGCATCGCCTCCGGATCGGCGCGCTCGTCACCTCAGGCGCCGCCGATGTCGCGCCACATGCCGAGGCAGCCGGCTACGACCTGGTCGCGGTCACCGGCCCGGACGCGTGGACCACGCTGAGCTGGATCGCCGGCCGGACCACCGGCATCCGCCTGCTGGCCGCCGGCCTCGCCGTGCCCGAGCACGATCCCGCCGTGCTGGCCCGCTCGGCCGCGGCCCTCGATCTGCTTTCCGGCGGTCGCCTGGAACTCGCCCTCACCGGCGAGCCGGACGTCCTCACCGAGGCCATCGAGATCATCCGCGGCCTGCACGACACCGCCCGGCCCGGGCCGCTGCGCCATCCAGGCCCGCGTTTCCGCATCCCGGGTGCTCAGCGTGGGCCCGCGCCGGCCCGCCACATCCCGATCGCGGTCACCGGGCCCGGTCCGCTCCCGCTCGCCGACGGCTGGTTCGCCGGGACGCCCGCCGATCTGCGGGCCGCGCCGGACCTGCCCGGGGAGATGCGGCGCGCGGTCGTCGTACCCCTGGATTCTGGTCAGGGTGATCTGCTCGAAGCCGTCATCGAGCACGGCGCCGACACCCTCCTGGTCCCGATCTCGGATCCGGCCGATCTCGGCCGCTTCGCGGCGGGCGAGCTCCGGGAAGCGGTCGCCCGTCTGCTGCCACATCTGCTTCCGGTCGTCGCCAAACCCGCATCGGTACGGTCGAAGCGCCGCCCCGGCATCGAGTACGACGCGGTCCCCGGCTCCCTGGCCGAACTCGCCGTCGAGCCCGGCGACCCCGGCTACCAGCGGGTCCGCTCCACCTACATGCGCGGCGGCGCACCGGGCCTGGTGCTGCGCCCGCGCACCGTGGCCGAGGTCGCCGAAGCGCTCGCCTTCGCCCGCGCCCACCCGCATCTGCCGTTCGGCGTGCGCAGCCGCGGGCACGGCATCAGCGGCCGCTCCACCAACGACGGCGGCCTGGTGCTGAGCGTCGCCGCCCTCGACGGGATCGAGATCCTGGACGAGTCGCGCCGCCTGGTCCGGATCGGCCCCGGCGCTCGCTGGACGGACGTCGCCCAGCGGCTGGCCCCGCACGGCTGGGCGATCACCTCCGGCGACTACGGCGGTGTCGGTGTCGGCGGGCTCGCCACCGCGGGCGGCATCGGCTGGCTGGCCCGCAAGCACGGCCTGACCATCGACCGGCTGGTCGCCGTCGAGATGGTCCTGGCCGACGGCGGCCCGGTTCGGGCGTCGCACCGGGAGAACCCGGACCTGTTCTGGGCGGTCCGCGGCGCCGGTGGCAATTTCGGTGTGGTCACCGCCTTCGAGTTCGAGGCCGACGAGGTGGGGAACGTCGGCTTCGCGCAGCTCGCGGTCGGCGCCGACGACCCGGCCGAACTGCTGGTCCGCTGGGGACGGGCGATCGAGGAGGCGCCCCGGGACCTGTCCGGCCAGCTGATCATGGGCCCTGCGCGCCGCGGTCAGCCGAGAATCGCCCAGCTCGCCGCGGTCGTGGACGCCGACGATCCGCAAACCATCGTCGACCAGCTCCAGCCGGTCGCCGCGGTCGGGCCGCTCTACGATCAGAACGTGGTGCTCACCCCGTACGCCGGGATCATGGCCAACGCCTCCCCGGCCGACCACGACGGGCACGGCGAGCCGGTCTCCCGGTCGGCGCTGGTCGACCACCTCACCCCGGAATTCGCCAAGGCGGCCGCCCGGCTGCTGGACAGCGGCGCCGCCCACTGGTTCCAGATCCGTACCGTCGGCGGGGCGGTCGCCGACGTGCCGGCCGACGCGACCGCCTACGCCCACCGGTCCGCCAACTTCTCGGTCGCGGTGATGGGCGCCGACGAGCGCCGCCTGGAAACCGCCTGGTCCGAGCTGCGCGACCATTTCGACGGCCTCTACCTGAGTTTCGAGACCGGCCGGGGCACGCGGGTCCTGGACGCCGCGTTCCCGCCCGCGACGCTGGCACGCCTGCGGGAACTCAAGCGACGCTACGACCCCGGCAACCTGTTCCGCGACAACTTCAACATCGAACCTGGGGGTACGCGATGACCGACTACGGTCACGATCTGCTCTTCGGCGTCTTCGTCACGCCCACCGCGGAACCGGTGCGGCAGGCGGTCGACGCGGCCGTCGCCGCCGACCGGGCCGGGCTCGACCTGGTCACCTTCCAGGACCATCCGTACGTGACCCGGCTCGCCGACACGTGGACGCTCATGTCGTACGTCGCGGCCCGTACCGAACGGATCCGGATCAGCGGCAACGTGCTGAGCCTGCCGATGCGCCCGCCCGCCGTGCTGGCCCGCTCGCACGCCGCGCTGGACCGGCTCACCGATGGCCGGATCGAGATGGGTCTCGGCGCGGGCGCCTTCTGGGACGGCATCGAGGGCATGGGCCAGCGCCGTCTCACCCCCGGTCAGGCGGTCGACGCCCTCGACGAGGCGATCCAGGTCGTCCGTGAGGTGTGGGACGCGGACGCGCCGGGCGGGATCCGGTTCGACGGCGAGTACTACCGGCTGGCCGGCGCCAAACGCGGTCCCGCCCCGGCGCACGACATGAGCATCTGGGTCGGCGCGTACAAGCCGCGCATGCTGCGCCTGATCGGCCGGGCCGCGGACGGGGTGCTGCCGTCGCTGTCCTACCTGCCCGGCGGGATCGGCGGCTACGCCGAGATCAACCGGCACATCGACGGCGCCGCCGTCGAGGCGGGCCGCGAGCCGGCCGCCGTGCGCCGCCTGCTCAACATCGACGGCACCTTTGCCGCGGCCGGCACCGGTTTCCTCGAGGGCCCGCCCGAGCAGTGGGCCGAGGACCTCGCCGGGGTGGCGCTGGGACACGGGGTCAGCACGTTCATCCTGGCCACCGACGATCCCACGGTCATCGCCACCTACGCCGGGGAGGTGGCCCCGGCGACCCGCGAACTCGTCGCCGCCGAACGGCACTGAACCTCCGTCCGGCGGGCACGGAATCTCCACAACGGATTCCTACCGTCGGCCGGCGCGCCTACCGGGACTTCTACCGGTGGGGCTCCATCTGGCGCGGCGCGACCCCGCGCTCCTAGCCGGCCGTGTCGCCGAGCGCGATCAGGACCGTCCGCAGCGCGTCGATGGCGGCGCGGGTCGCCTCCGGGGGGACGTCCCGTAGCAGGGCCGCCTGAGCCGCGCTGGCCGCGCGGACCGCCTCCTCGGCCTTGGTGACGCCCGCGGGGGAGAGGCGCACCCAGGAGCTGCGGGCGTCGGACGGGTCGGGGTCGCGCTCGATGAGGCCGGCCAGGGTGAGCCGGCGCAGCACGTTGCTGGTGCCGCCGGAGGTGAGGGCCAGGCGCTGGGTGAGGGCGGACGGCCGCAGCCGGTAGGGCTCGCCGGCGGCGCGCAGCACGGCCAGGATGTCGTACTCCGCCTTGGTCAGGCCGAGTCTCGCCAGTTTCGTCTCGACCGGGGCGTTGAGCAGCGCGGACAGCCGGGCCGCCCGCTTGCTGATCTCGAGCTCCGCGCCGACCACGCCGGGGAGCTCGGCGTCCCACGCCCCGGCGATGTCGTCCACCACGTCCCTGGCCACCGGATCATCTTACTTGCGCCCAACAAAGCTTTCTGGATACCTTTTAGAAAAGCTTTCTAGGGGGAGACATGGATCTTGTGATCAGTGGCGGCCGCCTGCTCTCCGGCGAGCGCGCCGACGTGCTCGTGGACGGCGGCCGGATCGTGGCGGTCGGCCTGTTCCCGGCCGCCGGAGCGGACGAGGTGATCGACGCGACCGGGCTCGTCGTCGCGCCCGGCCTGGTCGACGGCCACCAGCACGTCGCGCAGGCGCCGCTGCGCGGCATCGGCGCGGACATGACGCTCGCCGACTATCTCGCCACCGTCCTCGGCCGGCTCCTTCCGGCGTACGGGCCGGACGACGCCCACGACGCCACCCTGCTCGGCGCGGCCGAAGCCCTGAACGCCGGCATCACCACCGTCCTCGACTTCGGCAACGTCACCCGGACACCGGAGCACACCGACGCGGTCCTGGCCGCCTACGAGACGGCCGGCATCCGGGCCGTGGTGGGGCACAACAACCCGGCCGACGAGGCCGACGTCCGGCGGCTGGCCGGGCTGCGCGGGCGGGTCACCGGCGCGCTGGCGATCAACGGCCCCGGCTTCGGCGACTGGGCCGGCACCGTCCGCGAGATCGAGCTGGGCCGGGACCTGGGTCTGCTGGTCACCATGCACGCGGGCGGCGGCCCCGGCTCACCGCTGCGCCGGCTCTACGACGAGGACCTGCTCGGCCCGCACCTGCACCTGGTGCACGTCAACGGGCTGACCGGCGAGGAGGCGAAACTGCTGGCCGGCACCGGGACCGGGGTCACGGTCACCCCGCTGGTCGAGGCGACCATGGGGCACGGCGTGTCGGCGTACAGCGCGTTCGCGGCCGCCGGCGGGCGGGCCGGGCTGGGCACCGACGTCGTGGTGAACGCGCCGGTGGACCTGTTCGAGCCGCTGCGGGACACGCTCCGGTCGCACCGGCTCACCACCGGTGTCATGCATCCGGCCGCCGGCATCCTGACCGCGGCCACCGCCGACAGCGCGGCCGCCATCGGTCTCGCCGACCGGGTCGGCACGATCACGCCGGGCCTCCGGGCCGATCTGATCCTGATCGACGGCCTGGCGCACCTGCCGTTCGGGCCTGGGCTGGCCGGCGCGGTGGTCACCACCGTGGGGCCGGGCGACGTCCGTACCGTGATCGTCGACGGCCGGATCGTGAAACGCGACGGTGAGCTCGCCGGTCTCGACCTGCGGCGGCTGCGCCGGGCAGCACGAAGGCGGTGACCCGCACCGGGTCACCGCCTTCGCCCATCCGCGTGCCGCTAGGCGGCGGCCCGGACCGCCTGGTCCAGCTGGACGGGCGTCACGTAGCCGGCCTCGACGGCCAGGTCGCCGAGTTTCTGCCACGGGCCCTCGGTGATGATCTGCCGGTCCAGGAGCTCGCCGAGCTGCGACTCGTTGAGCAGGCCGGCGGCCATCAAGCGCTCGCCCACGTGCTTGCGCGCGGTGACCGGCCGGCCCTGCGACCGCCGGCCCAGGGCCAGGTGGGCCACCGGGGCCAGGCAGGTGACGATGGTCAGCATCGCCCACAGGTACAGCGACAGGAACGTGTGACCCAGCGCGATTCCGGCCACCATGAAGGCGGCGCTCAGGACCGCCCAGCCCAGGTGCGGCCGGAAGGTGCGCCACGTGTCACCGGTCGCCGCCTTGCCCTTCGGTGTGACCACGTAGGCCAGCGGCCGTCCGGCCAGCTGGGCGGCCGCGGCGGCCAGGTAGACCGGCGCGGTGGCCAGTTCCAGCGCCATCCCGGACAGACCCCACGAGCGGCGCTCGTGGGCGACCAGGTTGAACCGGCGGGTGAACTGGATGAACGCCATCCCGAACGCGATGTTGGCCAGGAACAGGGCGGCCCACAGCACACCGGGCAGCCGGGTGATGGTGATCCCGCCGACCAGGTAGAGGCCGGTCAGGAAGATGCCGCTGACCCAGGAGATCGCGGTGGTGGGGTAGTGGGTCTGCAACGCGGCGAAGGACAGCCGCTGGCTCACCTTCGGCAGCCGGCGAAGGACCGCCGGCGAGTGGCCGCGGGCGATCTCCCAGATCCCGTACGCCCACCGCTTCTGCTGGCTGAAGAAGTCCGAGTACGTCGCCGGGCCCTCGCCGACCGCGACGATGTCCGGCGTGTAGACGCCGCGCCAGGTGCTGCCGGTCGCCGGGTTGACCGCCCCGAAGATCACCATCGAGGTGAGGTGGTCCTCGATGATCGAGTCCTGGTAGCCGTCGATCTGCTTGAACGCGGCCGGCCGGTACAGGTGGTTGGTGCCGATCAGCAGCGGCGCGCCGCGCCCGTTGCCGCCACGCTGGATCACCCCGTGGAACAGGTAGGCCAGCTCGGCCGCGCCCCGGGCCACGAACGACTCGGTGAGGTTCGCGTACACCTGCGGGGCGACCACGAACGCGGTGTCCGGGTCGGCGAAGTAGCCGAGCGTGCGCTCCAGGAAGTTCGGGTACGGCACGTGGTCCGGGTCCATCTGCGCGACCACGTCGTAGTCACTCTCGTGCGCCGACCGCCAGGAGTTGTGGTTGCCGTGCTTGGTGCGCGCCTTGTACGGGCCGGACGGCTGGTTCCACTCCGGGTGCCCCTTGCGGCTGAAGTGGCGTACGCCGAGCCGCGCGCACCGGCGCCGTACCTCCGGGTCGTCGCCCTCGTCGAGCAGCCAGACGTCGAGCACCCCGTCGTGCCGGATCCGCTTCATCGCCCGCAGGGTGGCCATGACCAGCTCGACCGGTTCCTTGCCGGGGACGATCGTGGTGAGCACGGCCACCCGCATGCCGCGCGGCGGCGTCATCGGGATCGGGTCACGGGCCCGGGCCGCGAAGAACGTCAGCACGCAGGTCCGCAGCCCGACGATGACCTGCATGATCACCATCACCGCGAGACCGGTCACGGTGAGCGCGGCCATCACCGGGTTCAGCCCGTCGACCACCGGCAGGTTGCCCGGCAGCAGCAGGTACACCCCGAGCACCACGGCCACGACGACGTGCGCCACGCCGAGCGAGCGCAGTGTCCAGTCGTCGCGCCGCGAGTAGGCGGGCCGGTACAGGACCCGCCCCCCGGTCGGCCGCAGAGGCCCGGTGATCTCGGTGGCCGTTCGGCCGTAGAGCGCACCGGGGATTCGTCTCTCCACCAGTTGTTCGGTCACATGTCTCCCCGTTCTCGATCGTCCGGGCCACCATCGGCGGGGAATCCGGGGATCGGAGGGGAATCGTCAGCCTGGCGTCCAGCGGATCAGGAAGCCGTCGTCGAGCCCGGCGAGTTCGCCGGTGGTGGGGTGCCGGCGGGACGGGACGAAACCGGGCACCGAACCGAGGCGCTCGCCGGTGTGCGGGTCCCAGATCGTCAGGCCGTCGCATCCGGCCGCGTAGAGGTGGCGGTCCGAGGCGAACAGGTCGCCCCGCGGGCCGGCGAACGCGTGCACCAGCTCGCCGTTGACGGCGCTGAAGACTCGTACGCCGGGGAGGTGCTCGATGATCGGGCGGCCGATCCCGTACACCGCCAGCAGGTCGTCGCCGATCCAGCAGACCGGCCCCCGCCAGCCGAACTCATGCCGGCACAGCGTACGCCGGGTAGGGCCGCCGTCCGCTTCGAAGACGTTGCCGTCGAGCCAGCGCCGCAGGTCCCAGACGCACGGTACGCCGGTCGGCCCCGGCACCCAGCCGTCGTCGGCGATGCGGTCGCCGCCGGGGGAGACGTACAGGGCGCCGTGGAAGTAGCCGTACCCCTGGTCCTGGTCGCGGGAGGTGAGCAGCCGTCCGGTGGCCGCGTCGCTGACGTCCAGGCGGGTGCCGGCGGTCCGGTGCACGAGCACCGCCCGGTCCTCGTGCATGGTGAACGCCGCCGACAGCTCGACCCGCTCGTGATCGAAGTCGCCGCCGTCGAATGTCAGGGCCGGCCGGCCGGTGTCCAGGTCGATCACGTGCCCGGTGCGGCCGTAGTCGTTCACGATCGCCGCGTACCGGCCGTCGGGAGAGGTGTGCAGCCGCAGCCTCGGCAGCGTGCGGGCCCGCCGGGTCACCCGGTCGGCGCGGATCCGCTTCCTGATCAGGGTGGAGGTTCCCGATCCCGCGTCGTGGCGGAGCAGTCTCCCGGAGCGGGTCAGCACCAGCCACAGCGACCGGCCGTCGGCCGACGGCAGCCCGGTGAAGTCCAGCACCTGACGCTCCGGAAGCCGGCTGGCGGACTTCGTGCCGGCGAAGGTCTCCGGCCGTTCGCGGATGCCGGGCTCGCCCCGCCAGCCGAAGAGGTAGCCGGTCTCCCCGGCGTCGTAGAGGGCGACGCAGTCCTCGCAGATCGTCTCCCAGGCCGGCGGTTCGACGTCGCAGGCCGTGCAGGCGAGGTCGGCGGTGAGGCCCTCGCCGGTGAGCAGCCGAAGGTACTCGGCGTCCCTCCTCTCAGCGGGCCGGATCAGGTGCGGGCAGACTCGGCTGCCACCGGCGAACCCCGCGTGCCCACAGGCGAGCGTCTCCACCCGGCTGAGTGTGCCTGACCCACGCCACGGCGATCTTCCGGGCAGAATGCGGGTTGTGGCACAGACGATGAGCGAGCCGGAGTGGCGGGAGTTCCTCGGCGCGGGGACGCGGACCGGGAAACTGGCGACGGTACGGGCCGACGGGTCACCGCACGTGGTGCCGGTGTGGTTCGTGCTGGACGGCGACGACCTGGTGTTCAACACCGGCGCCTCGACGGTGAAAGGCCGGAATCTGGCCCGGGATCCGCGGGCGTCACTCAGCGTGGACGAGGAGGCCCCGCCGTACGCGTTCGTCACCGTCCGTGGCAGCGCGACTCTCAGCACGGACCTGGCCGACATGCGGGTCTGGTCGACCCGCATCGCGCACCGCTACATGGGCGCCGACCTGGCCGACCGCTACGGCGCCCGCAACGCGGTCGAGGGTGAGCTGCTGGTCCGCCTGCGGATCGAGCACGTGGTCGCCTTCCGCGGCGTCGCCGACTAGCAGCGGCTAGGACCTGTATCAAAGTCGGTTACAGCCATTCGTTGATCGCGGCGATGGTCACGGTGGCTTCGTAGCGGACGGCGAGTTTGTCGTACCGAGTAGCGACGGCGCGGTTGCGTTTGAGCCTGTTGATG
>NZ_JAHXZI010000016.1:0-266884 GCF_019429605.1 Actinoplanes hulinensis
ACGCGAACAGAAGATCCTCACCCTCCGCTTCTACGGCAACCTCACCCAATCCCAGATCGCCGACCAGATCGGCATCTCCCAGATGCACGTCTCCCGCCTGCTGACCAAGGCGCTCACCAAGCTGCGCGGCCAGCTCGCGCCGGATGCGATCTGACCCGGTTCGCCACGATCGGGGGTGCCGGCTGAGGCCGGTGCCCCCGTTCTGCACCGGTCCTGTGCGGTTACTACTCCCGGCTGCCGCTACCGTTTAGCGGATGCCACCTACTGCCGACCTTCCCGGGTTCCTGCACAACGTGGCCCCGATCCTGGACAGCTGGGGTTATCTGGCG
Source organism: Actinoplanes hulinensis (assembly GCF_019429605.1). Taxonomy (NCBI): domain Bacteria; kingdom Bacillati; phylum Actinomycetota; class Actinomycetes; order Micromonosporales; family Micromonosporaceae; genus Actinoplanes; species Actinoplanes hulinensis. The sequence continues at coordinate 330 of NZ_JAHXZI010000016.1, forward strand.
ATCGGCGGCGTCATCGTGGTGGAGAGTTTCGGCGTGCCCGCGCCCGGACAGACCATCATGGTCGCGGGGTCGATCTACGCCGGTGCGGGGCGGATGAACATCTTCCTCGTCGCGCTGATCTCGTTCGTGACGGCGGTGGTCGGCGACAACATCGGCTACTGGATCGGGCTGCGCGGCGGCCGCAAGATCGTGAACCGGTGGGGGAAGTACATCTTCGTGACACCGGCGCGCCTGGAGAAGGCGGAGCAGTTCTTCGCCAAGCGCGGTAACCGGATCATCGTGGTGGCCCGGTTCATCGACGGGCTGCGGCAGCTCAACGGTGTGATCGCCGGGATCACCCGGATGCCGTGGAAGACGTTCCTGCTCTACAACGCGATCGGGGCGGCGCTCTGGGTCGGGTGGTGGTGCACGGTCGCGTACCTGCTCGGCGCCAATCTGGTGCCCATCATGGGGCGGGCCCACGAGTACCGGTGGCCGATCATCGGCGTGCTCGGGGCGGCTCTGGCGATCTACGTGTCGCTGCATGTACGGCATGTCCGCAGGCGCCGGGCCCGGTCCGCTCAGCTCGCGCTCGAGGAGAGTCAGAGCCAGGCGTGACACGAGGACGGTCCCGGTTTCTCTGCTGACGGGGTGAAGATTGCCGAGCCGGGCTATGCGGATCCTGTGCGGTCGTTAGGCACCGGTGGTTGTCAGTCACCGAAGGGAGTCTGGACAGTGCAGCGGTTCACGTTCGCGGGGCGTACCTGCGTGATCACCGGGGCGGCCGGCGGGATCGGGGAGGCGCTCGCGCTCGATCTGGCGCAGCGGCGTGCCGAACTGGCCCTGGTGGACCGGGACGTCGAGGGGCTGGAGCGGGTGGCCGGGCTGGCCCGGGAACTGGGGGCGGCGGGCGTCACGGCGTACCCCGTCGATCTGAGCGATGGCGGCGACCGCCTGGACCTGGCCGCGGAGATCTCGTCGCGCCAGGGCCCGGCCGATCTGTTGATCAACAACGCCGGGGTGACGCTGATCGGGACGTTCGAGGAGAACCACACCGCCGACATCGACTGGCTGCTGGAGATCAACCTGCACGCGGTGATCCGGATGACCAAGGCGTTCCTGCCACAGCTGCTGTCCCGGCCGGGCGCGCACCTGGTCAACATGTCGAGTCTGTTCGGGCTGTTCGCGCCGCCGGGCCAGGTGGCGTACGCGACGAGCAAGTACGCCGTCCGCGGTTTCACCGAGGCGCTGCGGCACGAACTTGCGCCCCGTGGTGTCGGGGTGACGGTGGTGCACCCGGGCGGGGTCCGCACCAACATCGCGACGAGCGCCCGGCTCAGCGGAGTCGACCCGGACAGCGAGGAGACCGCGGAGGGCCGCCGGTTCGCCGCGGCGGCGCTGACCCTGCCGCCGGAGGAGGCGGCCCGGCAGATCGTGGCGGCCGTGGAGAACCGGAACCCGCGGCTGGTGATCACCCGGGAGGCGAAGGCCGGCGACCTGCTGACCCGGATCGCCCCGGCCCGCTACTGGGCGATCACCCAGCGGCTGAGCCGCCGCCGGGTCCGGGTGGACTAGAAGCGGGCGAAGCGGGGCCGGTCCAGACCGCCGATCGCGGTGAAGTCGCCGCCCGCGTCGAGGACGCCGATCGGGTCGGTGGTCAGGACGCGGACCCCGGCGACACCGTTGGCTTGCGGGTTCCACTCGGTGAGGCGGCCGTCGCCGGTGACCGCGGCCAGTTTGACGCGTGGGGCCGAGCCGTCCAGGCAGGCGCCCCGCGGTCCGTTGCGGGTGGTGAGGCAGACCCGGTCGAAGTGGCCGCCGACGTACGTCACCTCACCGACCGTGGTGATCGCGGTGGCGTCGCCGTCGAAGACACGCTGCCAGCGGGTCGTGCCGTCGAGGGTGTACGCGACGGCACGGCCGCCCTGTCCGCCGGTGGCCGCGTACACGCCGGCGCGGTTCACCGTGATCGCGTTGACCTCGGCGGCGACGCTGGGCCGGAAGTAGCGGTCGAGGACGCCGGTGACCCCGTCGACGGCCGCCAGGCGTACCGATCGACGGTCGTCGTTGACCTCGCGGAAGACGCCGCCCAGGAAGACCTGGCCGCCGGAGACCGCGAGGGTGCGCACGCGGTCGTCGGCGCCGGCCCGCCAGCGGGTGTCGACGCGCCCGGTGGCCAGCGAGAAGGCGGCCAGGTTGCGCAGTGCGTGCCCGCTCACGGCGGTGAGGCTGCCGCCCAGGTAGAGGCGGCCGTCGCCGATCGCGAGGGCGTACGGCGTGCCGGCGATGTCGTGCCGGAACGAGGTGACGGTGCCGGCGACCGGGTCGATCCGGGCGATCGAGTCACGTTTCGCGCCGCCGACCCGGTGGAAGCCGCCGGCCGCGTAGACGGCGCCGCGGGTGGCGGCCAGTGCGCGAACCGTGCCGTCCGCCGGGGGCGCCCAGTCCAGGAGTGCCCCGGTACGCCCGTCGAACGCCGCCAGCCGCTGCCGTGGATACCTGCGCCCGCCCCACCGGGCCTCGGTGAACCCTCCGCCGACGTACACCGTGCCGCCCAGGTAGGCGATCGCGTACACGGTCCCGTTGAAGGTGGGCGCGGAGCGGGCGGCGGATTCGACGGCCCGGGCGGGGGCCGCCACGGACAGGGCGAGCAGGAGGATCAGAACGAGCAGTCGCACATCGGTCTAACCATCCCGGATGGGGGAAAGTCGCGCGATCTCCTCCGCCTGCGGGCCGCTCGCGGGTATCGGCGCGGGCCGCTCCAGCGTGGCCTGGTCCGGCTGGCGCAGGCCGAGCATGACCAGCCAGTCGACCAGTTGCCGGTGCACCGCGTCGGGCCCGTTCAGCTCGTGGGTGACCGGCCAGTCGGCGGGGTGGACCAGCATGGCGTCGGTCTGCCAGCCACCGAGCCCGCCGTGCGAGCCGACCAGTTCCTCGAAGGCGCACACCTCCAGCGTCCCCGGGTCCACCGAGCTGATCACCACGAGGTCGCCGACGTGCGCGGCGCTCTGGTGGCGTAGCAGGTCGGCGCGGGTGTACGGCCCGTACGGCAGGAGCGGGTCGGTCCCGGTGACCGCCCCGTCGCGCAGCCGGTGCGTGCCGCCCGGCCCGTACGCCACCGGCCCGTCCTCGTCCTGCACCACCACGAGACCGATCCCCGGGTGGGCGGTCAGCCCGGTGATCAGTTGCGGGTGGTCGTGCTCGATCACCGCCCGCCCGACCCGGCGCGGGAACCGGGTCAGGTAGATCATCGACAGGTTGCCGGAGGACACCACCAGCGCTTCCGCGGCCAGCCGCTGGACCACCTCGTCGAGGCTCTCGCCGAACCGCTGCCGGAAGGTGGGTCCCTGGCTCTGGCCGTGGTCGGAGAGCACCACGAGGTGGTAGCGGCGGGCCGCCTCCGGGGCGAGGCGTTCCAGCACGCCGAGCATCCGGTCCAGGTTCTCCAGCTGGCGCATCGACTCCGGGCGGGCCGGGCCGGCGTGGTGCGCCACCTCGTCGTAGTCGACCAGGTCGCAGTAGATCGCCGGGACGCCGCGGGCCATCTGCTCGGCGACCAGCGACACGTTCACGTCGCGCAGCAGCATCGAGGCCGGGCGCAGGGCCAGGAAGGCGCCGGACCGGCTGACCCGGGGTCGCAGGTTGCGGCGCCGCTGGAGGCGGGCCTGGTGCAGCTCGGTGAAGACCTCGGCCACCCCGAGGACGAGGGCGCGGGTGAAGCCGTACGGGGAGGCCATGAACGCCGCCCAGCCCCGGGCCGAGCGGCCGGGCAGCGCCGCGTGGCTGACGGTCAGCAGGTTGGTGGCGGCGTCGCCGCTGAACGCGTTGCCGATGCTGACCCCGCCGTCGCGCAGGAGGCCGCGGCCGTCGCTGAGCCGGGACTCGATGATCGCGGCGTCCCGGGGCCGGTTGGAGACCATCACCCGGCCGGTGTCCTTCTCGTACCAGCGGAAGCCGGGGATCTGCCGGGTGGCGCCGTGCAGGATGCCGGCCTGTGAGGCGGGGGTGGTCGACGGGAGGCCGGTGTGCCAGCCGCGTGCCGTGTGGCTGCCGGTGCGCAGCCAGTCGCCCAGGACCGGCAGGTTGCCGGCCCGGATCGCCCAGCGCAGGACCGGTTCGGCGACCCCGTCCAGCTGCACCATGAGCAGGCCGGGCTCGGTGCCGGCGGGCGGGCGGCGGAGGGTGAGGAGGCGGCCGGCGGCGCGGCGGCGGACCCCGCGCATCAGGCGGCGGGCCTCGCGGACGAAGGTGTCGTCGCTGCCGCTGTCGACCATCCAGTCGAGCAGGGCGGCCACGATGACGGCCAGGATCGCGGCGAACACCAGGCTGGGCAGCCCGCTGATCCGGCTGCCCGGGTCGAGCCGCAGCGCCACCACCATCACGACGACCTGGGCCACCACGCCGAGCAGCATGGCCGCCCAGCCGCCGAGCGCCGTGATGCCGAGCAGCAGCAGGGGCCGCAGCACCGCGCCGACGGCCGCGACCAGCACCACGAGCCCGAGGGTGTCGACCACGTCGGTGCCGGCCACCCCGGGCATCAGCCACAGGGTGAGGGTGAGCACCACGAACGTGAGGATGGCGCTGCGCAGCACGGCCCGGCCCCGGTGGACGGCCCAGCGTGCTTGGGTGCGAATGGCCACGAACCGACGATTACACACCGGTGCATCCGAACCCGAACGAGGGAAGGAGGTGCCACCCACCCCGAGGGGCGGATACCTTCGGGCCGATGCGCTTCCGGTCGGCGTTCTCGCTCCTGATCCTTCTGCTCGCCGGGTGCGGCGAGCCGCCGGCGCCCGTGCCCCGGGCGGAGCCGCTGGTCGTGGCGGGCTACCTCACCGAGTGGAGCGTCTACGGACGTGACTTCCGGGTGAAGGATCTGGCGGCCGAGCGGCTCACCCATCTGACGTACGCGTTCGGCCGGGTGACCGGCGGCCGCTGTGCGATGGGTGACGCGTGGGCCGCTCATCGGCGCCTGGTCACCGCGGCGGACAGCGTGGACGGCGTCGGTGACACGGCGGCCGACCCGCTGCGGGGCACCTTCGGTCAGCTGCGCAAGCTCAAGAAGCGGCACCCCGGCATCCGGCTGCTGTGGTCGTTCGGCGGCTGGACCGGCTCGGCCGGGTTCACCGAGGCGGCCAAGGATCCGGCGGGGTTCGCCGCGTCGTGCCGGCGGCTGCTCGCCGATCCGCGCTGGGCCGGGCTGTTCGACGGGATCGACGTCGACTGGGAGTACCCGAACGCCTGCGGCACGACCTGCGACGACAGCGGCCCGGGTGCGCTCGCCGGGATGCTGTCGGCGCTGCGTGCCGAACTCGGGCCGGGTGCGCTGATCAGCGCCGCGGTGCCGGGTGACCTGGGACGGTTGCGGGCCACCGACTACGCGTCGGCGGCCCGGCACGCGGACTGGCTGGGTGCCATGACCTACGACTACTTCGGCGCGGCCGGGAGCGGGTCCGGCACGGCCGCGCCGCACTCCCCGCTCGAGCCCTATCCCGGCATCCCGCGGGAGACCGCCACCACCTCGGCGACCGTGGACGAGCTGCTGCGGGCCGGGGTGCCGGCCGGGAAGCTGCTGATCGGGGTCGGCTTCTACGGGCGGGGGTGGACCGGCACGGCCCGTGGGCTGGAGGACTACCGGGTGCTGGTGGGCCGGTGCCCGCCGACCGGGACGCTGGGCGGTACGGCGTACGCCGACTGTGGCGACCAGTGGTGGTCGTACGACACCCCGGAAACGGTCGCCGCCAAGGTGGCGTACGCCCGGAAGCGCCAGCTCGGCGGGCTGTTCGCCTGGGAGCTGTCCGGCGACTCCCACGACGGCGCGCTTCTGCGGGCGCTCAGCGGGTGATCCGTACCCAGACGTTGTCCAGCACCCCGTTGAACTGGTCGTTGTCCCGGTAGGCGCCCTTCGACCCGATGCGCAGCGGCTGGTCGTTGAAGACGGTGAGCCCGGCCGGAACGGTGGTCCGGCCCCGCACCACGTTGTCGACGTAGATCGTGAGCGACGTGCCGCTCCGCTGGCAGCGCACCCGGTGCCAGCGGCCGTCCGCGGTGGTGACCACGCTGCGGGCGATCCGGATGCCGGGCTGCCGGACGTCGACCAGCACGCAGCTCGGATGGCCGGCGGCGCCGTCGATCTGGAGCTTGTACTGGCTGCTCGTGGTGGAGTAGCCCTTCTGGACGATGTTCTGCCCGGGGCTGGTCTGACCGGGTGGCAACAGCACGTCGGCGCCGAAGGCGATGTCCCGGGTTCCCGGATTGAGGTCGGCCGAGGTGCCGCTCTGGAGGACGACGTGCGGGCAGACGAGCCGGATGCACTTGCCGGGGAAGGCGACCGCCGCGCCGAGGCCGTGCGCCACGGTGCGGACCCGGCCGCCCTGGAAGGAGAGCATCCGCAGGGTGTGCCCGTTACCCGATTCGTCGGCCAGGGCGCCGGCCCGGGCGTTGAAGCTGTAGTGGGCGATGAGCAACGGCTCGTTCGCGTGCGCCGGCACGGCGGTCACGACGAGGGTCGCGAGCACCAGAGTCACCGCGGACAAACAAGATCGCATGCCCGAAATAATACTTATGCCCCATTATAGGACCCTTGGTCAGGGACGGAACTCCTCCGGACGCGCCGGTTTGCCCTCCTCCTTGCGGCCGAACAGCCGCCAGCTCCGCTTCTTCTTCTCCACCACCGGTACGGACTCACCGTTCAGCACGTCCAGACGGTGCTTGGCCACCGGGTTCTCCGGCTCCAGCCGCAACGACGTCTGCAACGCCTGCCGGGCCTGATCCACGTGCCCGAGCGCGGCAAGCGTCACGCCGTGCGTGAAGTAGTAGTGCGCCTCGTTCGGATCCAGCCCGACCGCGGTACGGGCCGCCTGCTCCGCGTCACCGAGCTGCCGGTCGGCGGCGACCAGCGCCCACGCCACCCGGTCGTGCCACAGCGGGTTCTTCGGCTCCACGATCACCGCGCGGTAGGCCATGCTCATCGCCTCCTCGTGCCGCCCCAGCAGGGTCAGCGCGCGGCTCGCGATGGCCAGCGGGCGCGGGTCCTCCGGCGCCAGATCGACGGCCCGGGTCGCCGCCTCCAGCGCCGGATCCACCTGATCGAGCGCCAGCCGGATCCGGGCCATCAGGATCCAGCCGGGCGCCGAGTCCGGCCGCTGCGCCAGCACGGGCGTCAGCAGCTCGACCGCCTTCTCCGGCTGCATCTGTTCGAACAGGGCCGCGGCACGCGCCACCCCGAGGTCGCCCGGATCGGCGAAGGCCAGCGCGGGGGCGTCGCTGGGGGAGGTCAGCGCCGCTCCGGATTCGCGGTCAGTGATCACGACGCCCTAATCGGCAAAAACCCGAAGATCTTTAGATGTACGGGAGTGCACAGCACCGCCCGTACCCCGCGATCTCTCTGCCGGGTCCGGACCGTGCCGCGCCCGCCGGGCGTGAGGGGGTGGTCACCGGGTGGCCGGGGCGGTGAGCAGGCGGACCGTGAACCCGGCCGCGGTGGCCGCGCCGAGCAGGCCGCCGAGCCAGGCGGCCGGGGCGACCAGCGCGGCCAGCAGCAGCACGAACGCCAGCCCGGCCGCCGCGACGGCGATCCGCTGGCGGCCGTGGGCGAGCAGGCCGCGCAGGTAGACGCGCAGCGACGGATCGAGACGGGCCACGAAGTAGCCGGCGTAGGCGACCGGGATCAGGACCGCCGCGGCGGCCGCCAGCCGGGCGCCGAGCACCGACGCCCCGGCCGTCCGCCAGCCGACGAAGGAGAGCAGAACCAGGATGATCGCCGTGTAGACCAGGAACTGGCGCAGCGCCACGTCCAGCAGGAACCGGCTGGCGTCCTGGCGCGGGTCCGCCCGCAGCGCGCCGACCAGCCCGGACGCGCCCCGGGCCAGCCGGGTCAGCGCGAACGGGTGATGGCCGACCACGTCGAGGGCGGCCAGCTCGTGCCGGGCCACCGCGTTGTCCGGGGCCAGGCCGAGCGCGTCCCGCAGCGCCTGGCGGGCCCGCTCGATGAGGTTCAGCTGCTTCATCACCATGGCGTAGGTGATCCGGAAGTCGGCCTCCTCCGGGTCCAGCCGGATCGCCTCGCGGGCCGCGTGCTCGGCCTCCACCGGGTGGCGGCCCTCCTCGAGCAGCGCCCAGGCCAGCCGGTTGTACCGGTACGGATTCTCCGGCTGCCGGTCGGCGGCGGCCCGGGCGGCGGCGATCGCCTCGTCGTGCCGGCCCAACTCGGTGTGCACCCGGCTGAGGACGGCCAGCGCGTCGGGCGACTCCGGGGCGTTGTCGACCGCACGCCGGGCCAGTTCGTCGGCGAGGTCGGGCCGTTTCAGGGCGAGCTGGGCGTGGGTCATCAGCACCAGTGCGGCCACATGGTCCGGTTCGGCGGCCAGCAGCGGGCCGAGCAGTTCGGCGGCGGCCGCCGGCTCACCACGGCCCAACCGGATCCGGGCCAGTTCCAGTTCGCGGGTCACGTCTGTGGGTCCTCGACCGGGACGGTGGCGAAGGCCCGGACCGGGAAGCTGCCGAACTCGGCGATCCGCGGCGGCACGGCGGTGAACCGGGCTCCGGACGGCGGCAGCTCACGCAGGTTGGTGAGGTGCTCGACGATCGGGATGCCGGCGGCCAGCAGCAGCGAGTGCGCGGGGCGCTCACCGCAGGTGGCCGGGGACATGTCGTCGATGTTGACCGCGTCGATGCCGACCAGCGCGGCGCCCCGGTCGACCAGGAGCCGGGCGCCGTCGGCGGTCAGGAAGGGCGCGCCGGTCGCGTACGCCGGGGTGGCCCAGTGCCGGTCGGCGCCGGTGTGCAGCAGGACCGCCCGCCCGGCCACCGTGACGTGCGCGAGCGTCTCGGCGGTGACCCCGCGCTCGCCGCCGACCGCGCGGACCACCACGGCGGGCAGCCCGGCGAGGCGCTCCAGCGGCAGGCCGGCCAGGTCGGTGCCATCCGGGTAGCGGTGGTACGGGCTGTCCACGTACGTGCCGGTGTTGCCGACCATGCTGATCCGCTCGATGCAGAACTCGGTGCCGGGCGCGTAGACGCCCCGGGACGCCTCCCGGGTCAGGTGCGGGGTGATCTCCGGGCCGGGCAGGCCGGGAAAGGTGACCAGGCCGGCCTCGATGACGTGGCTCAGCTCGACGTATCGCACCCGCTCGACCGGCGTGCGGCCGGCCGGCGGGTGCGGTTCGGCGAGGATCCGGATGCCGCGGACCTCGGCCCGCTCCACCCGCTGCGGGGCGAGCGCGGCCACCAGCAGCGCGGTGACCTCGACCTCGGTGACGTCGGCGTGCGGAATGTCCAGGCGGAACCCGCGCGCCCGCAACTCGCCCCCACCCTCGAGAGCGACCTCGGCGTCGAACTCGGCCCGGTAATCCAGCACGGCTCCCCCTATCGCAACTCGATCACACCTTCGGTGATCAACCAGATGCCGAAGATAGCGAAGAGTGTGGCAGCTCCGTACTTGATGACCTTTTCGGGCAGATGCTTCCCGAGGTAGCGGCCGACCAGGATGGCGAGCGCGTCGGCGGCCACCATGCCGATGGTGGAGCCGATCCACGTACCGAACCAGCCGTGCTGGGTGGCCAGGGTGATGGTCGCCAGCATGGTCTTGTCACCCAGCTCGGCCAGGAAGAACGCGCCGCCGACGGCCAGGATGGCGGATCCGGTGGAGCGCTCGGCCTTGTTCTTCTCGTCGTCGGTGAGGGCGTCGCCGCGCAGCGTCCAGGCGCCGAAGGCGAGGAAGGCGATGCCGGCGACCAGCGAGATCCAGCCGGTCGGGAGTGCGGCGCCCAGCCCGTAGCCGATGCCGACCGAGACCAGGTGCACCACGGCGGTCGCCACGGTGATGCCGATCAGCACCGGGACAGGGCGGTAACGGGTGGCGAACGTCATCGCCATGAGCTGTGACTTGTCGCCGAGCTCGGCGACGAAGATGACCGCGAAGCTGATTACCAGCGCGGCGAGGAAACCTTCCAACTTTCCACTCCCGGTGATCACGACCGGGCTCTGGGCGCAGGGCGACCTCGACCCGGCCGTCAATGAATACGGCCTGGTCGAAGGTCTCGCTCGCCTTGTTGGAGGCCGCGCGGCCGGAGCCCGGCTAACCGGGATCAGTATGTCGACCGCGACATTGGGAGCTACTCCCCTTCGCGTGGTCGAGCATAGCCCACGTCCTGGTCAGCGGCCCGGTGAGGAATCACACGGGCCGCTGACCGGCCGTCCGCTCAGCGGCCCGCGATGAACCGCTGCAACCGCAGGCGCTCGCTCACCGGGACCGCGCTCTTGCCGGTGGCGGCCAACGGGGTGGGCTTGGCGATCGGCTCGCACTGCTTGTCGGAACGGTTGCCCTTGACCCGGGCCGGCAGCGCGCCGGTGGCCAGGTAGTCGGCGATCGAGTTGTCGACGCAGGTGCTGCCGAACAGCGACCCGGCGTGGGTGGTCCCGTCCACGCCCTCGATCAGGGCCGCCCGCGGGAAGAGCTTGCGGGCGCGCAGGGCTCCGGTGTACGGCGTGGCGGCGTCCAGGGTCTCGCTGATCAGTAGTGCCGGCGGAGCCTTGGCGCCGTCCACCTCGACCGGGCGGCCGGGGTCGCCGGCCCAGTGCCGGCAGGGCGCGTTGTACCAGGCGTTGCCCCAGGTCTCGAACGGCGCCTTCTTGTGCACCTTCCAGTTGTCCCGGGCCCACTTCTTCCAGTCCGACGGCCAGGCGACGTCGGTGCACTGCACGGCCAGGTAGACGGCGTACCCGTTGTCGTTCCCGGCGGCCTGCGGGTGATCCTCGTCGTAGAGCCGCTTCAGGCCGGCCGGATCCTTCTTGGTGACCAGGTCGGAGAACGCGCGGGCGACCTCCTGCCAGCCGAAGACGTAGTAGCCGGCCTGGAGGAAGACGTCGGTCAGCTCGGCCGGGCCGATCACCCCGGCCGGTTGCGCCGTCAGCGCGGCGAGCTGCTGGTAGTAGGCCTTCTCCACCTCGGCGGCGGTCTTGCCCAGGTGGTAGAGCGAGTCGTACTTGGCGAGCCAGGCGAAGTACACCTTGATCGACTTGTCGAAGGCGACGTCCTGGTCGAGGTTGGAGCGGTACCAGACCCGGGTGGGGTCGACCACGCCGTCGAGGACCATCCGGTACACCCGCTCCGGGTACTTGGTGGCGTAGACCTGCCCGAGGTAGGTGCCGTACGAGAAGCCGTAGAAGCTGATCTTGTCGACCCCGAGCGCGGTGCGGATGCTCTCGATGTCGCGGACCGTGTCCACGGTCTTCATGTTGTCCAGCAGGGCGCCACCGGCCTTGGCGCAGGCGGCCGCGTACGCGGTGGTCCGCGCGTGCCAGGCCTTCTCCACCTCCGGGGTGCTGGGCACGTAGGCCGGCCGGTTGTAGCCCGTGTAGTCGTCGTCGCAGGTCAGCTTCGGCGTGCTCGTGCCCACTCCGCGCGGGTCGAAGCCGATCCAGTCGTACGCCTTGCCGGCCTGTTTCGGCACGTGCTCGCCGAGTGCCGCCATGCCCAGGCCGGCGCCACCCGGTCCGCCCGGGTTCACCAGGATGACGCCCTGGTACTTGTCCTTGGGCACGGTGGCCTTGACCCGCGAGACGGCGATCTGGATCTTCGTGCCGTCCGGTTTCGCGTAGTCCAGCGGCACGGAGAGCTGACCGCATTCGGCGCCGCTCGACTTGAGCGTCGCGTCGGTGCAGGCGCCCCACACGATCGGCGGCGGCGCGACGCGCGCCGGTTCGGCCCGCACCGCGGTGACCGTGGCACCGACCGTACCTAGCGCGACCGCGGTGGCGGTCACCCAGATTCTTCTCATTACCAGCCCCTTGTGTCCGATTCACCCCCATGCTGCGGGGCGGTCGGGCACCTATCACCCGCCCACGCCGAGACGCCACCTCATAAGGTACTTTTTCTGATAAGACAGATGATTGGCCTTATAGCGACCATTCCGGCAATCCACTCGGACGCGCCACCACGGAATCCCTACCGACCGCCGCCCAGTTTGCAACTATTGCGAACCATGGACGAGTTCTGGCTCCACCCACGGCTGGGGACGGCAACTCGGGACGGACAGGCGCCTCGGTTCTACCTGCTGGCGCTGCAACATGCCGTACAGACCCTGGACGCGGACCCGCGTTGGCAGCAGTGGTGGCACCGGTCCGGCTTCCTCGACTGTGAACTCGGCATCGTCACCGAGGGCCGGCTCGACCACCTGCGCCCCAGCGCCGACCTCCGGCGCGTCGACGACCGGCTGCGCGCGAACTTCACGTGCGCGCTGCCGCCGGCCGGGACCGCCCGCGACGAGCTGGTCCGGCGGGCGGCCACCGAGGTGCGCACCATGTTCGAGCTGATCCGCGAGGCGCTGGCCCTGCCCGACCTGCCGCCGCCGCCCACCCCGTCGGCCCCGCCGGAGGACGCCGGCGAGGTGCCGGTGACGGCCAAGGGCCTGCCGTCCATCCCGCGCGAGCTGGAGCCGCAGGGCTATCTGACGCTCACTCAGGTCCAGGACTTCTTCGGGTCGTGACCCGCTCGGGCCGGTGCGCGCCGGGATCGCGCTGCCGGGGGATCCTCGGCGCCCCGGGCTCGGCATGCGCGGCGGCCGGGGTGGGCGGCGTGGGCGGGCTCGACGGCGTGATCACCACGGCCGCGCCGGCCAGGCCGATGCCGGCATAGCGGACCGGGCGCAGCGCGCGCAGCAGCAGCGCGTGGCCGACGGCCAGCAGCACACAGCCCAGCAGGCAGCCCGGAATCGCCCGGACCAGCGGATATCCGGCCGGCATGTCGAGCAGGGCGGGCAGGTCGCGGAACGCCAGGACGGCGACCACCCCCAGGGACACTGTGGACAGAACGGGCGCGACGAAACGACCCCAGGCCCGCTCGGGGCCGGGGATCCGGTTCAGGTGCAGCAGCGCGGCCACCGCCACGAGCAGCAGCACCAGCAGGATGCTCAGGACACCGCCGACGATCAGCCAGCGGGCGGTGCGCGGGCCCGGCTCGGCGCCGGCCAGGTAGGCGCCGGCCAGCGTCGAACCCGCGATCAGCGACTGGGTCACCGAGGCGGCGCGCGGCGCGGCCGTCCGTCGACGGACATTTCCCAGTACGGCGGGGAGCACCCGTTCCCGGCCCAGCGCGAACAGGTAGCGGGTGATCACCTGGTGCAGCGCCAGCAGAGCCGCCACCACACCGGCCAGCAGCATGAACCGGCCCAGCGTGACGGCCCACGGGGCGAGCCGGTCGGCGGCCAGGTCGAAGAGCAGGTCGGCGCCGCGGACCTCGGCCACCACGGCGGTGCGGTCCGGGCCGGCGGCGACCAGCATGCTCCAGGAGAGGCCGCCGAGCAGCAGGGCGATCAGCAGCACCGCGAGACAGCCGCCGAGCCCGGCGCTGCGGCGGGGCTGGAAGCCCTCCTCGGCATACCCCGCGGTGGACTCGAAACCGGCGAAGGCCAGCACCGCGACGGCCAGCAGCAGGCCGATCGCCGGCCGGTCCAGCACGGTCCAGTCCGTGATCCGGATGGACTCGGCGGTGACCCGGCCGCCGAACGGCTGGAGCACGTTGGCCGCGCCGATCCCGGCGAGCACGGCCACCTGGGCGACCGCGAACAGGCCGATCACCCCGGCCGCCACCTCGATCCGCATGGTGCCGCAGAGCGCGACGACCGCCCAGCAGGCCGCCGCCACCGCCCACCACGGCACGCCACGGCCGAGAAAGCTCTGCGCCAGCGGCGCGGCGGCCACACCGGCGAGCGCGTAGAGACCGAACTGGATCGCGTGGTACCCGGCGATCGCCAGCCAGGCGGCGGCCATCCCGGCGGGCCGGCCGAGGCCCTTGACCACCTGGGCGTACGCCGCTCCGGCGCTCGGACAGCGCCGGATCATCGCGGACTGGGCGCCGCAGAAGAACAGGAGCAGGAGCCCGGCGGCGGCGAACGACCAGGGGACGAGCGGCCCCGCGCCGTCGGCCAGGACGGCCGGGACCACGGTGACCAGGGTGACGATCGGGGCGGCGGCGGCCAGCCCGAGAAAGGCGATCGAAGCGGCGCCGACCCGGCCGGCAGCCAGCCCCGGCGACGGATCCTCCTCGGAGATCTCCACGGGTCCATTCAGTCGCACCCACCCGGCTTTGACAACCGTACGTATCGACGCACTGACCGTTCGTGACCAGATTGGCACGAACCCCGAACCGCATGCGCGTTTTCCTCAGCTGCGCTCACGCCCCGCCGACTGCAACCAGGTGCTCGCCACCCAGCAACTGACGGACTTCCTTGCCGTCGTAGCCGACCGGCCCGACGAGGCCGCCGCACAGCGCGCCGCCGTGGAGTGCGCGCAGCGTGCGCTCGGCGCCGATATCGCGGTCCTGACCGTCGACTCCTGCGCGACCGCCGCCGTGGGCCTGCCGGCCGAGGAGATCCCGCTCTTCTCGCTGACCGCCGACCACCTGCCCGGGCGCCGGTCCACGATGTGGGCCGGCGACGTCCGCTACCACCTGGCGGTGGCCCCGTTGGGTGGCTCGTCCGCCGGCATGCTGGTGATCGGCCGTCGCTCCGGCGCGTTCACCGACGAGGAGGTCTGCCTGCTCCGCGGCATGGCCCGGGTCCTGGAGCTGAGTCTCCAGGCGGTGCACCTGGTCGAGGCCGAACGCAGGCAGTCCGAGGAGAACGCCCGCCTGATCGACTCGTTGCAGCGCCGGCAGCGCCTGTTCGACGAGCTCAGCTCGGTACAACGGACGATCGCGCAGCGCGAGCCGCTGAGCCGGATCCTGGACCGGATCGCCGGGGCGGCCGCCGAGCTGCTCGGCGTCGACATCGCCGGGCTCACCGTGCTGGAGAGCGACGACCCGGGCCGGATGAGCCTGATCTCCGCCGCCGGCATCCCGGACGAGCTGATGTCCCGGATGCAGCGGATCCCGGTCGCCACGCTGGGTGTCGTCGGCCTGGCGATCATGGGCGACGAGCTGGTCGCGGTGGACGACTACGCGGCCTCGCCGATGGCCGTGCCCGAACTGGTCCGCTCGCGGCTCCAGAGCGTGATGGCGGTGCCGGTGCACGAGAACGGCGTCGTGGTGGGCGCCATGTTCGCCGGTTCGCACACCGAGCCGCGGGAGTGGGACGAGACCTCGCGGGAGGTGCTGTCGGCGTTCGCCGAGCACGCCAGCCTGGCCGTCACCGACGCCCGGGCGCTGCACGAGATGAACGCCGCGTTCCACGACGCGCTGACCGGGCTGGCCAGCCGCTCGCTGTTCGTCACCCGGCTGGAGAACACGCTCGGCGGGGACCGTACCGGCGGGATCGCCACGCTGCTGATCGGCCTGGACCGGTTCAAGGTCATAAATGACTCTCTCGGGCACCAGGCCGGCGACCGCTTGCTGGTCATGGTCGCCGACCGGCTGCGTGACTGCCTGCGTCCCGACGACACGGCGGCCCGGCTGGGCGGCGACGAGTTCGCCGTGCTGCTGCCGGACAGCGGCACCGCGGACGCCGCCGTGCTGGTGGCCCGGCGGATCGTCACGGCGATGCGGGACCCGTTCGACCTGGACGGCCGGGAGACGTTCGTGACGTGCAGCATCGGCGTCGCCTTCGGGGAGGCCGGCACGCACGACGCCCAGGAACTGATGGTCCGCGGCGATCTGGCCCTGTTCGACGCCAAGAAGAAGGGCAAGGACCAGTACGCCGTGTTCGACCCGGCCATCCGGGAGTCCTTCCAGCGGCACCTGGAGATGGAGGCCGACCTGCGCCGGGCCGTGCTGCGGCACGAGTTCCAGCTGCGGTTCCAGCCGATCGTGCGGCTGGCGACCCGGGAGATCTCCGGCCTGGAGGCGCTGGTCCGCTGGCAGCACCCGTTGCGCGGGATGGTCCCGCCGCTGGACTTCATCCCGCTGGCCGAGGAGACCGGGATGATCGTCCCGATCGGCGAGTGGGTGCTGCGGGAGGCGTGCCGGCAGGCGGCCCGCTGGAACGCGCAGCGCGGCACGGACGCGCCGCTCACCGTGAGCGTGAACCTGTCGGCCGTCCAGCTGGACCGGGCCGACCTGCCCGAACTGGTGGAGTCGGCGCTGGCCGACAGTGGGCTGGCCCCGCACCACCTGGTCATCGAGCTGACCGAGTCGCTGCTCGTCGATCATCGCGCGGAGATCGTGGAACGGCTCAAGACGATCAAGGCCCTGGGCGTGCGCCTGGCGATCGACGACTTCGGCACCGGCTATTCGTCGCTGGCCTACCTGCGGCGCTTCCCGGTCGACATCATCAAGATCGACAAATCCTTCGTGGACGATGTCGGCGACGTGCCGGCGGCCGCGGCGCTCACCCACGGCATCATCCAGCTCGGCCAGGCGCTGCAGCTGTCCACGGTCGCCGAGGGCATCGAGGACGCCGGCCAGCTCAGCGAACTGGCGGACGGCAACTGTGAACTCGGCCAGGGCTACTACTTCGCCGAGCCGCTGACCAGCGACGCCATGCAGGAGCTGCTGTTCCCACCGCCGGCCGGGTGAGCGGGAAAGGGTGACCACGCACGCTCAGCCCGGCGGGCGCGGCACCGGGCGCGAGTCGCGACGGCCTCGCGGGTCTGGTACGGCGGGTACGCGCAGCCCGTACCGGTAAAGGTTTGTTGATTGGTTTGTAGCGAACAGCCAACCGGTGTTCCCCTCCGCTTCACGTCCGGGGCAGACCGTGGTCGGTATGCATGTTCTGCTGACCGTCGTAGTGCCGGTCTACGCGGTCGAGGGCTACCTCTACCAGTGTCTCGAGTCCCTTCGCGCCGGCCTGACCGCGGAGGAGAACGCCCTGGTCGAGGTCATCGCCGTGGATGACGCCTCGCCGGACGCCTGCGGCTCGATGCTGGACGGGTACGCCGCCCGCCACGGTGACCTGCGGGTCGTCCACCTGCCCGGCAACGTCGGGCTGGGCCTGGCGCGCAACGCCGGGCTGGCCGAGGCGCGCGGCGAGTACGTGTGGTTCGTGGACAGCGACGACTGGCTGCCGTCCGGCTCGGTCCGGGCCGTGCTGGAGCGTCTCCGCGAGACCCAGCCGGACGTGCTGCTCCTCGACCACCTGCGGGTGCACGAGAACGGCCGGTTGCAGACCGACGCCAGCTCGCCGCTGCTGGCCGGATCGGTGGACCTCTCCCGGTTGCTCGGCGTGCAGCACACCGCCTGGAACCGGGTCATGCGCCGGGAGTTCCTGGCCAAGCACGAGCTGCGCTTCCCGGCCGGGTGGTACGAGGACGTCCCGTTCAGCAACCCGGTCCTGATCGCCGCCGAGCGTCTCGACGTGCTCAACCGGGTCTGCTACCACTACCGGGTCGGCCGGTTCGGCGCGATCACGGCGACCCGCAGCGACCGGCACTTCGAGGCGTTCGAGCAGTGGGACCGGCTGCACGCGTGGTTGTCCGAGGCCGGTGTCGCGCCCGCGCTCAAGGTCCGCATGTTCACCCTGATGATCAGCCATCTGCTGGTGGTCGCCGGGAACGAGAGCCGGGTGCACCCGTCGCGGCGGCGCGCCTACTTCCGGCGGATCGCGGCGCTCTACCGGCGGCACCGTCCGGACGGCTACCTGCCGCCGGCCGGCACCCCGGGCCTCAAGCACCGGCTCGTGGCGGCGAACAGCTACAGCATGTACGCCGCCCTGCGCACCGGCTACCGGGTGGCCGGGCTGCGCCGCCGGGCCACTGAACGGACACCCGCGGTTTCCCGGGACGTCCCCGCGCCGCCACGGACGGTCCAGAGCACCTCCCTACGGTGACTCCCGTGCTTCGACCCGCCCGTGAAACCGACCGTGACCTGGTCCTCCCCTGGCGCAACCACCCATCGGTACGCGCCGTCAGCCTGACCACGCACGAGATCAGGCCCGCCGAGCACGCCGCCTGGTGGGCCGCGCGCGGCGGCGACGTCCTGATCTACGAGGAGGACGGCGTCCCGGCCGGCGTGGTGATCTTCAACGGCTCCACCTGGTCGTTCTACCTCGACGTCGAGGGGCTCGGCCCGCGCCTGCTACCGGCGTGGATGCGGCTGGAGAAGGAGGCCGTCGAGTACGCCTTCGGCACCCTCGGCCTGACGACTCTCGGCGGCGAGACGCTCGCCGACAACAAGCGGGTCCTCGCCCTGCACCGGCGATTCGGGTTCCGCGAGACACGCAGATACGAACGGCTGGTCGACGGCGTGCCGAAGACCGTCGTCTGGACGGAGAGAAGCAGATGAGCAGCAGGAAGCCGTACATCGTGGCGGAGATGTCGGGCAATCACAACGGTTCGCTGGACCGTGCCCTGGCCCTGGTGGACGCCGCGGCCGAGGCGGGCGCCGACGCCATCAAGATCCAGACATATACCGCGGACACCATGACCGTGGACGTCAAGCACCCACGTTTCCAGATCTCCGCGGGCCACGACCTGTGGGGTGGAGACCACCTCTACCAGCTCTTCGAGCGGGCGCACACACCGTGGGACTGGCACGCGCCGATCTTCGAGCGGGCCCGGGAGCGGGGCATCACGCCGTTCTCCAGCCCGTTCGACCGGACCGCCGTCGAGCTGCTGGAGAAGCTGGACGCGCCGATGTACAAGCTCGCCTCCTCGGAGATCACCGACCTGCCGCTGATCCGGCTGGCCGCCTCGACCGGCAAGCCGGTCATCATCTCCACCGGCATGGCGACGCTCCGCGAGATCACCGCCGCGGTCGAGGCCGCCCAGGGCGCCGGCGCCACCGACATCACCGTGCTGAGCTGCACCGCCTCCTACCCGGCGCCGCCCGAGGAGACCAACCTGCGGCGCATCCCGGTGCTGGCCGACGCGCTGCGACTGCCGATCGGGCTGAGCGACCACACCATGGGCATCGGGGTGCCGATCGCCGCGGTGGCGTACGGCGCCGTGCTGATCGAGAAGCACTTCACCCTGGACCGGGCCGACGGCGGTGTGGACTCGGCGTTCTCCCTCGACCAGGCCGAGCTGCGACTGCTGGTCACCGAGTCGGAGCGGGCCTGGCAGGCGCTGGGCACCACGGCCATCGGCCCCACGCCGGCGGAGAAGGAGAGCCTGCGGTTCCGGCGCTCCCTCTACGTGGTCACCGACGTCCGGGCGGGCGACCCGGTCACCGAGGAGAACGTGCGGTCGATCCGGCCCACCGGCGGGCTGGAACCCGACCTGATCGGGACGGTGCTCGGGCGGACCTTCACCGTCGGCGCGGCCAAGGGCACGCCGCTCACCTGGGACCTGATTTGATCATCCGGTAGGCGCGTTTCGCGGCCATCAGCGCCCTCCCGGTCACCCGGCTGCGGTGGAACCGGAGCTCCCACTCCATCCGGCTCAGCTGGGAGTCCCGGGAGGCGATGATCTGCTCGGTCCACTCCATCATGGCCAGCAGGTGGCTCGCCTGGTAGCGCTGCCGCCAGAGGGCCTCGGTCAGCTCGCCGTACCCGGCCACGTCCAGCGGCGCGGTGCCCGGCTGCACGGCGAGCAGTGCGAGCCGGTGGGCCCGCCGCTCGGCCGGCGTCAGCCCGAACTCGGCGGCGTCGATCGTCACCTGGAGGTCCACGGCCGCCCGCAGATCCTCCTCGGTCACGCTGCGCCCGGCCATGCCGGTCAGGATCGCGGCCAGGTCGGCCGCGCTCGCGGTGATCGGCCACGGGTGCGGGCGGGCCCAGGTGACCAGACGGACCGCGAACTGCCACAGGGCCCGGACCAGCGCGATCTGGGTGGGCATCGGCTCGGTCGGCGCCCAGCGCGCGGACAGCACCGCCGGGCCGTCCGGGGTGACACCGAGATCGGACAGATCGGCCAGGGCGGCGGCGCCGTCGATCAGGCCGTCCCGGGACTGTCCGGCCAGCCAGGATTCGTACTGGGCGATCTCCTGGCGGAGCCGCCGCACATCGGCCGCCGCGCACAGGTCGAGCAACCGCTCCTCCAACTGGTAGCCGGCGGCCGGACGCACCGTCCCGGCACGGCGCAGCCCGTGCGGGTCGCGCGGGGCCGGCCCGGTCCGGATCTCCGAATCCGGCGTGTGGATGCCGTGCTCGTCGCCGACCAGCACATCGGGCCGCCGCGCCGGCCGGTCCCGGTCACCGGGCGCGTGCGCGATGACCAACCATCCGCCGGCCACGGTGTCCTCCGCACCGGCCCGCAACGCCCGGTCGATCAGCCGGCGCGGGTCGCTGAGCACCGGACGGCCCCGGAAAGCCGTGGTGTAGGCCCGCGCCAGCACGGTGCGCAGCCAGGGCCGCAGCGGCGACGCGACGTCACCGAGGGTGTCACCCCCGATCAGTACGGTCGGCGCGCCCGGTTCCGGAAAAGCGGCATACGCCGTGCCGATCTCCAGGCCGGACCCGGTCAGGGCCGCGGTGAGCTGGGTGCGGGCGGCCGGGCCGTCCATCGCCTCCGCCGGGCGCCAGGCCGCGTCGTCACGGTGCCCGGCACCCGGGTCCAGCCGCACCGTGTGATGCGCCCCGAGCTGGTTGTCGTGCATGAGGATCAGGGCGCCGCCGGGGCGTACCGCTCGGGCCAGACGGTCGAGCAGCTCGGCGGCCGACAGCTGGTCACCCTCGGCCGAGTTGAGCCGCTGGATGCCGTCGGTGGCGACCACCAGGTCGTACCCGGCGGTCAGGTCGGCCTTGCCGAGCGCCCCGGCCAGCACGGTGACGGCGGGATGGGAACGGGCGGCCTGTTCGGCGTCGGTGAGCGAGCGCAGCAGCCAGGTCACCTCGGCACCGCCCGTGGTCAGCGCGGTGACCAGCTCGTCCGGGTGCGGGCCGGCGACCAGGACGGTCCCGCCGGGGCCGACCAGCTCGACGCTCAGATGGGTGAGCAGCGGGTTGTCGCGCGCGACCGGCTCGGTCCAGCTGAACATCTCACCGCCCACCCGCACCAGATCGGTCAGCGGTGGTGCGGCCGGCGCCGCGGCCATGTCCGGACGGTCCGGCATCAGACGTACCCTTCCTTCGACCAGCCCAGCAGCGTGCGCAGCTCCTCGGGTCCGGCCAGTTCGTCGGCGCCCAGCTGCGCCCGGGCGAGCCGGTGGCAGGCGGCGAAGTCGGTCTCCCGGCCGTACAGACCGGGCCATTGGCGGTGCAGCCGCGGCTCCCCGCCGAACGTCATGTCGGCGTTGTCGAGGACCATCGGGTCGCCGTAGACCGCCGCCTCCCGGCCGGCCAGCAGGCCGTACCAGATGGCGCTGCACAACCGGTTGGAGACCACCCGCCGGTGCCGCCGCAGCTCGGCGAGCTGTTTGACCAGGAAGTCCCGGTCGTGGTCACGCCACCAGAAGCCCCGGTAGCCGTGGCAGATCACCCGGAACCCGGCCCGCTCGTAGAGCCGGCGCACCGCGCCCATCCGGTACTCGTTCCAGTACAGGCAGGCGGTGACCGGGCCGTTCTCGGTCGCCCGCACCTCGTCGACGAGGCGCTGGTGGTCGCCGTGGACCTGCTGCCCCTCCCACCCGTGGAAGGGGTAGAAGATCGTCCCCTCGCCGGGTTCGCCGCCGGCCGGGGTCGTCTCCACCAGGTAGGCGAACGGGGCGCCCACCACGACCACGTTGCGCCGGCCCTGCGACCAGGACCGCCGCCGGGTCTCCTCGGACCAGACGAGCAGCCGGGAGCCGGCCACGTACGGCGTACCGGGGGCCAGGCCGTCCCCGATGTTCCAGCCGTGCTGGAGGTAGCCGTGGATCCGGGGCGGATGCGACGGCTCGGGCATCCCGCAGTAGCGGGCCAGGATGTGCGAGTGGCCGTAGTGATGGTTGGCGTGGTGCATGTCTGTCCGCTCCGTCCGCGTGCGGAGCCGCACGTTATCAGCCGTAACCGGGGCTGATCGCACCACTTTATGGCTGTTCAACCGATTCTCGCGCCACAGTTCACCGGCCCGCCCCGCAGAATTCAGGCGCCGGTCCCGCCACGGGGCCGCCTGCCCCCGAACGGCAATGTTGATCTACAGTGGATGCAGGTCGGGGTGGACGCCGCCACGTCCCCCCGGCCGCCGAATCCCTGATGGGATAACGTCCCAGGAGATGGACCCCTACCTGAACCGCGCCAGCCTCACGGCCGTCGCCGCGGGTGGCACGCTCGGAGCCCTGGTCCGCTACGGCATCGCCACCGCGTGGCCGACCGCACCGCACGGTTTCCCCTGGTCCACCTGGCTGATCAACGTGACCGGCTGCTTCCTGATCGGGGTGCTCTACTCCCGGGTCGAGCCGCGCCTGCCCCGGCTGTTCCTCGGCACCGGGTTCCTCGGCGGCTACACCACCTTCTCCACGGCGATCGTCGAGACGTCCCAGGCCGGGCTGGTCTACCTGGCGGCCACCCTGATCGGCGCGGTGGTGGCGGTCGCGGCCGGAAGCGCCCTGGCCCGATGACGGTCCTGCTGGTGGCCCTCGGCGCCGCGGTCGGCGCCCCGCTGCGCTACCTGACCGACCTGATGCTGCGAAACCGGTTCGGGGCGGCCTTCCCGTGGGGCACCCTCACCGTGAACGTCACCGGTTCGTTCGTCCTCGGCCTGGTGCTCGGGCTGCCGCTCCCGGCCGGCGCGGTGGCGCTGCTCGGCACCGGATTCTGCGGGGCGCTCACCACGTACTCGACCTTCAGTTGGGAGATCCTGACGCTGACCCGGCGCTCCGAGATCGTGGCCGCGGCCGGGTACGCGCTGCTCAGCATCACGGCCGGGATGGGCGCCGCCGGGATCGGCGGCGCCCTCGCTCAGGCGGTCAGCTGACCGGGGTGAGCTCCCGCTCGATCCGGGGCTCGTCCGGCTGCGCGGGCGGCTCGTGGGCCACCTCCGGCAGCCAGCCCAGCCACTTCGGCAGCCACCAGTTCGCCCGGCCGAGCAGTGCCATCACCGAGGGCAGCAGGACCGCCCGGATGATCGTGGCGTCCAGCAGGACCGCGGCGGCCAGGCCGATACCCAGCTCCTTGGTGGCGGTCAGCGGCAACGTGGCGAAGAGGGCGAACACCGCGACCATCACCACGGCCGCGCTGGTGATCACGCCGGCGGTCCGGCCGATGCCCTCGCGCACGGCGTCCCGCGTCGACAGGCCGCGGTCGTGGCCCTCGCGGATCCGGCTGACCACGAAGACGTGGTAATCCATCGACAGCCCGAACAGGATGACGAAGAGGAACATCGGGATCCAGTTGGTGATGCCCCCGCCGGAGACGAAGCCGAGCGGTTCCTCGAAATGCCCGTACTGGAATACGTAGACCAGCATGCCGTAGCAGGCAGCGACCGACAGCAGGTTCAGCACCAGCCCGGTGACCGCGACCACGATCGACCGGAACGACACCAGCAGCAGCAGGAACGCCAGCCCCAGGACGAATGCGAAGACCAGCGGCAACGTCCTGTCCAGCTGCTCGTTGTAGTCGACGCCGCCCGCGGTGGACCCGGTGACCAGCGCCGTGGCGCCGTCGATCCGGCCGAAGGTGTCCGGCACGACCTGATCACGCAGCAGGTTCAGCGCGTCGACGGCGACACTGTCGCTCTCCCTGCCGGCCAGGCCGACCGAGACCACCGCGACGTTCCCGGCCGGGTTGATCTCGACACCGACCGGCTCGGCCAGCTTCCCGCCGCTGTCCCGGACCGCGGCCTCGAGCCCGGCCAGCGCCTTCTCGAACTCCGCGCTCTTGACCGAGTCGTCCTTGACCACGATCTGCGCCGGGGTGGTCTTGCTGGGGAAGGACTCGCCGATGGCGAGGAACGTCTGCACGACCGGCGCGTCCGGCGAGACGTCCTGGATGGCCTGGCCCCGGGTCTTCAGATCGAGGGCGGGGTAGGCCAGCGCGCCGAGCGCCGCGACGGCGACGATCGCGGAGATCAACGGCTTGGCGAGTACGACGTCGAGCAGCGCGTTCCATACCCGGCCGTCACTGTTCCGCCGGTACAGGCCGGGGATCTTGAGGGCGTCGACCCGGTCGCCCAGCAGCGAGAGCAGGGCGGGCAGCACGGTCAGCGAGCCGAGCACGGCGGTGGCCACCACCAGGATGGTGCCGGCGGCGAAGCTGACGAAGACGACGTCCTGGGTGAAGAACATGCCGGCCATGGCGATCATGACGGTGAGCCCGGAGACCCAGATCGACCGGCCCGAGGTCTGTGCCGCGATCATCAGCGCCCGGTGCGGGTCGGCTCCCCGGCGGCGCTCGTCGCGTTCCCGGCGGATGTAGAACAGGCAGTAGTCGACACCGACGGCCAGGCCGATCAGCAGCATGACGTGCGTCGTCTCGTCGACCGCGGGAGCGAACCGGCTCGCGGCCGCCATCAGGCCGATCGCGGCGACCACCGACATGATCGCCAGGAGGACCGGGAGCAACGAGGCGACCACCGCGCCGAAGGCGACCAGCAGGATGCCCAGCGTCACCGGGATGGAGAGCATCCCCAGCCGGTTCAGGCCGCCCGTCAGCTCCTCGTCGACCAGCTGGTCGGCGCTCGCCGAGCCGGCCTCGGAGATGTAGAGGCCGGGGTGGGCGCTCTGCACCCTCGCCACCGCGTCCAGGGCCGGGCCGACCCGCTCCGCCGCGGTCCCCGGGTCACCGGTGATGCTGAAACTGATCAGCGTCGACCGGCCGTCCGCCGACTGGATCGGCTCCCGCACGCCGGTGACGCCGGCGGTCGCACCCAGAACCTCGGTGATCTCGGCGGTGGCCGCCGTCCGGTCCGACTCGGCCCGGTTCTGGATCAGCACCATCTCGCCGGCCGGCTGCTCCGGGAAGCCGGCCGCCGCGACGATCCGGTCGGCGTCGCCGGAGTCCCCGTGCCCGGCTGTGCCCTCGTCCGCCTGCTTGGTCCCGATCATGCCGCTGAGAACGACGGTGGCGGCCACGAAGGCGATCCAGCCGAGTATGGCGAGCACCCGATGGCGGGCGCTCCAGATCGCGGCACGAGCCGCGATTCCCTTGACGTCTTCCCTGTTCTCCATGGAAAAGACGCTATGGATTCCGAAGTGGCCGAACGATATGGCGGCCACCCGGATCCGGGGTAGGGCTAGCCCTACGCCTGGAGGTAGGCCAGCACCGCCAGGACCCTCCGGTGCTGCTCCTCGTCCTGATGCAGGTTCAGCTTCGTGAAGATGTTGCGGACGTGCTTCTCCACCGCGCCGTCGGTGACCACCAGCGCGCGGGCGATCGCGGCATTCGACATGCCCTCGGCCATCCGGCCCAGCACCTCACGCTCGCGCGGGGTGAGGCTGCGCATCGGGTCGTCGCGCCGGCGCCGCACCAGCAGCTGGGCCACCACCTCCGGGTCCAGCACGGTGCCGCCGTCGGCCACCCGGCCCAGGGCGTCGAGGAAGTCGCCCACCAGGGCGACCCGGTCCTTCAGCAGATAGCCGACCGCGCCACGGCGGTCGGCCAGGAGATCGTCGGCGTACGAGACCTCGACGTACTGCGAGAGCACGAGGATCGGGCTGCCCGGCACCGCGGTCCGGGCCTCGACGGCGGCGCGCAGCCCCTCGTCGGTGTGCGACGGCGGCATCCGGACATCCACGATGGAGACGTCCGGACGGTGCTCCTTGATCGCCTCGACCAGGGAGGGCCCGTCGCCGACGGCCGAGACGACGGTGTGACCGTTCTCCTCGACGAGGCGGATCAGGCCCTCGCGCAACAGCACGGCATCGTCGGCAATCACCACACGCATGCCGCCATGCTGTCAGATCGGCAGGGCCGCCGTGAGCCGTGTGCCCGCACCCTCCGGGCTGTCCACCGCCAGCACTCCCCCGGCGGCCCGGACCCGGTCGTCCAGCCCGGCCAGGCCGTGCCCCTTGGCCAGGCTCGCCCCGCCCACGCCGTCGTCGCTGACCGTGACGATCAGGCCGGTGGCGATCCGCTGCACGCTGACCTGCACCTCGTTGGCGTGACTGTGCTTGGCGACGTTGGTGAGCGCCTCGGCCACCACGAAGTAGGCGGTGGACTCGACGGCCGGGTCGAGCCGGTCGATCGGGGGCGCGTCCAGGTCCACCGGGACGGTGCACCGGCCGGCCAGCGCGGTCAGCGCCGCCCGCAGGCCCCGGTCCACCAGGATCGGCGGGGCGATGCCGCGGGACAGGGCACGCAGTTCATCGAGCGTCTCCCGGGTCTGGGTCAGGGCCTCGGCCACGATGGCGCGGGCCCGCTCCGGGTCGTCGGCGAACTGCTGCTCGGCCCGGCCCAGGTCCATGGCGAGGCGGACCAGCCGCTGCTGCGGGCCGTCGTGGATGTCGCGCTCCAGCCTGCGCAGCGCCACCGCCTCGGCCGAGACGGCCGCCGCCTTCTGCCGCTGCGCCACGTCGCGGGCCTCCTCGGCGGCGGCCACCTGCCGGCGCAGCTCCCAGGCGCCGATCAGAAGGCCGCGGGCGAAGTGCGCCTCCATCAGCGCGGCGCCGCGGACCACCCAGTACAGGGTGCCGGTGAAGAACAGGCCGATGCTCACGTTGAAGAGCATCCGGGTGCCCGTGCTGTCGTCGAAGCCGAGGAGTTCGTGCAGCTCGTAGTTGTCCGGCGGGTGCGGCAGGGCCCAGTCCCACAGCGGGTAGGTGAGCCCGGCGAGGGCAGCCGCCCACCAGGTGATGACGAAGCAGAAGGCAAGGGTGTTCGGGATGAAACGGAAGATCGCGTGCACCAGGTCGAGCCAGGACTGCCCATCGGAGAGCGGGCCGAAGGTGCGGCGCAGCAGCCCCTTGCCGCGGACCTTCTTGTAGATCGGCTGAGGGATGCTCCGGCCCAGCACCGGGGCGATCCGAGCCCGCTCGGTGATGGCGAACCCACGGGCGAACATCAGCGTGCCGACCATGATCGGCAGGCCGACCCAGATGACCACCAGGCCGATGCCGAGAGCGAAGCCGGTGATGCCGACGACGAGAGCGATCAGGCCGAGGGGGAATCCGACCAGCACGTACTGGGTGTCGATCCCCAACTGGCGCAGGAACCGCCGGGTGGGATGGGGAGCGGGCGCCGGCCCCGCGTCTGTGGTCGTCATGCCCTAGACGCTAGGCACCGGCGCCCGCCCGTGCGATCCCGTTGACCGCCGATCAGAAGGTAGGGATAACCCGACCTGTTCTCAGTGGTGGTCCGCCATGTGCTGGCGCAGCGGCACGATGAACGTGTCAGCGGCGGTCGCGGTGGACGCCGCCGAGGCCGACGACACCTTCCAGCTGCTGTGACCGGGCATGGCCGGGGTCTTCTTGCCGTACAGCCAGCGGGTCAGGAACGGCTTGAGGTTCTGGCCGGACACCTTCGAGGCGAGGGCGATGAAGTCCTGCGTCGAGGCCGACTTGCCGCGGTACTTGCGGACCCACTCGCGCTCGAGCTTGGCGAACTTCTTGGCGCCGATCTTCTGCTTGAGGGCGTAGAGGACGAGCGCGCCACCGGCGTACACGTTGGGGTTGAAGACGTCCCACACCGACGCCGAGCCCTTCGGGCGGGCGACCGGGCCGTACTCCGCGCGCAGCATGTCGCTGGCCTGGTAGACGGACTTGAAGTAGGCGTCCGGGTTGGCGAAGCCGGTGTACTTCTTGAAGGTCTTCGTGTCGGCGGCGTAGAGCAGCTCGTACCAGGTGGCGTGGCCCTCGTTCTGCCACACGTCGCTCCACGACTTCGGGGCCACGCTGTCGCCGAACCACTGGTGCGCCAGCTCGTGCACCATGATCGGGTTCAGGATGTAGGCCGGAGCGCCGAACAGGCCGGTGTCGTAGAGCGACAGGGTCTGGGTCTCCAGCGCGAAACCGAGGTCCGCGTCGATGACCAGGGACCCGTAGTTCTCGAACGGGTACTTCCCGACCTTCTTCGTCATGTAGGTCAGCTGGGCGCGCTCGACCTTGGCCTTGGCGAGCAGCTTGCTCGACAGACGGCGCGGGACCACGTCGCGGATCTGCACGCCGCCGACGGCCTTGCGGTTGTAGACCACGAAGTCACCGGCCACGATCTGGGCGAGCTCGCTGGCCATCGGCTTGCCCTCGCGATAGACCGAGGTGGTGTAGCCGCCGGCGGTGGTCGTCCTCAGGTGGCGGCCGCTGGCCACGCCCTTCCAGCCGGACGGGACGGTCACCGCGATGGTGTAGGTCGCCTTGTCCCGCGGGTGGTCGTTGCTCGGGAAGAGGTTGTGCGAGGTGTCCGGCTGGCCGGCGAGCACCGTGCCGTCCCTGGTCGCGATGAAGCCCTCCGGCGCGTCGCCGGTGGCCGAGACCGGGGTGGCGGTGAAGTTGTTGACGGTGACCCAGAAGCCCTTGTTCTTCGGCAGGTACGCCGACGGCGTGATCACCAGCTCCTCGCCGGACCGGCTGAACGTGGCCGACTTGCCGTTCACGTAGACCGAGCCGACGCTGTTGCCGGCGAAGTCGAGGTTGAACCGGGACAGGTTCTGGGTGGCAACCGCGCTGATCGTGACGCTGCCGTTGACGGTCTGCGCCGGGTTCTTCGCCGGGTGGTTGAGCCGCAGGTTGTAGTTGGTGACGTCGTAGCCGCCGTTACCGAGCAGGGGGTAGAGCCGGTCGCCGAGGCCCGCCGAGCCGGGGGTGGCGCCCGCGGACGCGGACGCGGGCGTGACACTCCCGGCGATGCCGACCAGAACGGCCGTGCTCACGGCCAGCGCCCCGGTCAGCCGGCCATTGATAATCTTGAACATGGACGCGACGGTACGCCCCCGGCGCAACGTCGATCAACGACCTTACGGCTGGACCACGGTGAGCCGGGTGAACTCGCTCGGCAGGTGGTAACCGTCCCAGACGGCGCCGAAGGTCAGGGCCGACCCGAAGGGCACGATCCGGTCCACCCCACGGCCGCCCAGCTCGGCCGCGAAGGCGTGCAGCTCGGCCGGGGCGAACCCGAAGTGGCTGACCGTCTGGTCCTGCCGGCTCATCGCCGGCACCAGGTCGGACAGCGAGTCCACCCGGGCGAACGGGAACGCGCCCGCGCCGATCCAGCGCCGGGGTGCCCGCTCGGCGCCGGCCAGGGTCACCGCGGTCACCCGGTTGTCCGAGAGGTCCAGTTCGGTGGCGGCGCCGGTGGCGGCCAGCCCGTACGCGTTGACCCGCTTCTCCACCGCCATCGCCGCGTCGACCGTCCAGCCGCGCCTGCCCACCGCGTCGAGCAGCAGCTCCAGGAACTCGGCCCGGACCTGGGCCGGATCCCCGTCGCCGACCAGGAACACGGTCCGCGGCGACGAACAGGCCGCCTGGTCGAACCAGTACGCGTCGTTGGCGAACCCGGTCACCGCCGCCCGCCGGGCGGCCGGGTCGGCGGCCCGCCAGCCGGGCACCGACAGCACCGCCCAGGACGTCCGGTCCGGGAAGGTGAGGTCTCGCGCCGACGGCCGCAGCGGGTGCCCGCGGATGGTGTCCACCGCGGCGTCCCCGCCCCAGATGACCCGCAGGTCGCACCACCGGCTGAGGGCGGCCGTGACCGCGTCGTGGTACCCGTAGGTGACCATCCGCTGGGTCCGCCCGATCACCGGGTCGCCGTCGACCGCGTTGAGCGCCTCCAGGATGGCCTCGGCCGCGCCCGCCGAGCGCGACGAGATCCGGACCACGTTGTGGTTGCCGGCCAGCGCCGACAGCGCCCACGAGTAGACGAAGATGGTGTCCACGTTGGCCGGGGGCAGATGGAAGACGTTGCCCCGGGGAAAGACCAGGGCGTCCGTGCGCCGCATGGCGGCGACCGCGCGGGTCAGCTCGGCCGGGCGCAGGAAGAAGCCGAGCGACCCCAGCTCCGGGAAGCGGCGGGCCACGGCCGGGGCGAGCAGCCGCCGGGCGAGCGCCGCGAGGAAGTCGACGACGCGCGGGTCGCCGACGGTGAGCCGGTCCTCCGAGGGGGCGGTGAGGTCGCCCTCGGCCCCGAACCTGAACCTCATGCCGCGCTCCGATACGTGTCCGAGCAGCCCCGGGCCTCGGCGCGCGGCAGCCGGCCGAGCACCGAGAACCGTTTGCCGGGCCAGACGCCGTCGTCGATGCCGTGCACCACGCCGAGGTCCTCGGTGAGCAGCACGTGCCCCGGGTACGACGTGGGCAGGGTGCTCACGACCTCCAGGAGGCCCGGTTCACCGGGCGGGAGCTCCGCCCAGGTCTCCGGGTCACGAACCACGACGTCCGCGAAGTCGGGGCAATACAGCGAACCACCGTCCGGGCCTTCAAGAAAGATCGTCCCGATCTGCTCGACCATGCCGTAGAAGTTGTGGATCCGGGTGAGTCCGGCCCGGCCCAGCCTTTCGCGGAACTCCTCCGGCGAGACGGCCTGATCGATCAGCTTCTTCCATCCACCGGAGTGGATCAGTATACCGTTGCCCAGGTCCAGCCCGTGCGCCAGCGCGGTCTCGTAGAGGTGCAGCCAGACCAGGTAGGTGAACCCGAAGATCAGGAACGGCTGGTCACCGTGCCGGGCGAGGAAGCCGCGGATTCCCTCGACGTCGACCGTGCCCTCCTCGTCGAGCGCCCAGACGTGGTCGCGCCCGAAGGTGGCCATGCCGAGCACGCCGGCGCCACGGGCGCTGAACGAGCGGCGGTCCTTGAGGATCGACCTGGTGTCGACGATCAGCATCGGCTGGCGTTTCGGGCCGAGCACGGTCTGGAGGGTGGCGCCGAGCTGCCGGGTCTGGGCCGCGGCGGCGGCTTTGTCGAGATAGACCCGGCTGACGTCTCCCGTGGTCCCGCTGGAGGTGAGCACCTTGAAGACCTCGTCGTCCGGGATGCTCTTCAGTTCCAGGGTCTTGAAGAGCCGGACGGGCAGCCAGGGAAGATCAGCCACCGAAGCGGCGGACGAAAAGCCGCTGGCAGCCAGGATCCGGTCGTAGGGCTCGCAGTGGCGACGGTGATGCGCCACCAGCTCCTCCAACTCGGGAAGAAGACGCTTCTCGCGATCGGTCTGCGGCAGGGTGAAGACACTCACAGCGACGCCTCCAGCGCCCGGTAGTCGGTCTTGCCGTTGGGCAGCAGCGGCAGCACCTCGACCGTGCGCACGTCGACGCCGGTGAAGTGCGCTCCGAGCCACTCGGCGATCTTGGTGCGCAGCGCCCGGACCTCGTCCTCGGAGAGCCCTTCGGCGAAGACATGGATCCGGTCGTCACCGGCCACGGCCGCGACCGGGAACTGCCGCTCCACGTCGTCCAGATTGATCCGGACGCCGAAGACCTTGCCCATCCGCTTGAGCCGGCCGGTGATGTACAGGAAGCCGTCGTCGTCGAGACGGCCCAGATCCCCGGTACGCAGGACGCCGCCCTGGTCGTCGCCCCGGGCCAGATCGGCGGCGGTCTCCGCGTACCCCATCATGACGTTGGGCCCGCGGTAGACGACCTCGCCGTCCTCGATGGTGAAGGCGCCGCCGGGCATCGCCCGGCCGACCGAGCCGGGCTTCCCGGCCAGGTGCGACGGTGGCAGGCAGGCCATCCGCGGCCCGGCCTCGGTCTGTCCGTACATGACGAACATCCGGCCGCCGGCGGCGTCCATCCGGCCCGCGAAATCGGAGACCAGGCCGGTCCGCAACCGGCCACCGGCCTGCGTGAGGGTACGCACGGACGGGTGCTTCGCCGGGTCGAAACGCAGTCGCCGCAGCATCTCGTACTGGGACGGGACGAACGCCATCGAGGTGACCCGGTGCTCGTCCACCGCGGCCCAGAAGTCCCGGCGCATGATCCCGGTCCGGTCCAGCACCACGGTAGCCCCGCGCAGCAGGTGCGAGTGCAGCACCGACAACCCGTACGAATAGAACAGCGGCAGCGTGGTGATCGCGACGTCGTCCCCGGTGACGCCGAGGCTCTCGGCGACCTGTTCGGCGTTGGCCAGCACCGCCGAGCGGGAGAGCCGGACGAGTTTCGGGTCGCCGGTGGATCCGCTGGTGGTGAGCAGCAGCGCCAGGTCCGGGTGTACGTCGGTGGTGGTGTACCGCGCGCGCAGCGGGGCCGGGTCGATGTCCGGGTCGAGCGGGAGGACCGGCACGCCGAGCCGCAACGCGGCGAGGTAGGTGGCCACCGCGGCCATGGTCGTCGGCATCGGCAGGAACAGCGTGGAGGAGGGAAGCGAGGCGGCAGCCGCGTCGATCATGGCCGGGGTCAGCGTCTCGCCGGTGGCCGCGTCGACGACCCGGGCGCCGGGGTGGAGCAGGTTCACAGCGTCAGACCTCCGTCGACCCCGATGACCTGCCCGGTGACGAACCGGGCCTGCTCGGAGAGGAGGAAGGCGATCACGTCGGCCACGTCCTCGGCGGTGCCGAGCCGGCCGAGGGCGGTGTTCGCGATCCGTTCGGCGCGGCCGGCCTCGTCCAGGGTGTCCAGCATGTCGGTGGCGATGAAGCCGGGCGCCACCGCGTTGACCCGGATGCCGCGCGGCCCGAGTTCCTTGGCGGCGGATTTGGCCAACCCGGCCACGGCGGCCTTGGAGGCGGCGTAGACGGCCTGCCCGGCCGCCCCCTGGGCGCCGGTGATCGAGGCGGTCAGCACCACGGCCGGGTTCTCGCCGCGGGCCAGCAGCCGGACCGCGTTCTGGAGGGTGTGGGCCGCGCCGGCCGCGTTCACCGCGAAGAGCCGCTCGATGGTGTCGTCCGCGGTCATGCCGAGCATGCCGGCGGAGTGTGTCCCGGCGTTGACGACCAGGGCGTCCAGCCGCTTGAACGTCTCGAAGGCCAGCCGGGCCAGGGCTCTACTGGTGGCCGGGTCGGCGATGTCGCCGGCCGCGTGCACGACCGTGACCCCGAACTTCCCGGCCAGCTCGGCGGCGGTATCGGAGGCGCCGGCCTCGTGGTGGCCGTGCAGGACCAGGTCGTATCCCCGTTCGGCGAGGCGGTGCGCGGTGGCCCGGCCGATTCCGCGCGACGCCCCGGTGATCAGGGCGGCACTCACTTGACGTCCACCCCGTATTTACCGAGGATTCGCACGGCCTCAGCAAAGCTGGACATATTGATGACATCATCCGTGTCAATCATTACCGAGAATTCATCTTCGATCGTCGCGACGAGTGACATGTGCGCCAGCGAATCCCACTTCTCATAGTCCTGGTAGTGCAGGTCGTCCACGGGCGCGTCCGCCGGAAGATCGAGGGCGGTACGAAACGCCTCGCGTAGTCTCTGCAGCTCAGTCACGAGATAGCTCCAAGGTGGGGTGTTCAGAGGAACCCACGATCCCGCAGGTTCCCGGTCGCCACGACCAATCCAGGCTGAACTGGGAATGAACTGATCGCAGCATTTTCCCGCTCTCCGGGAATTGCGGTCCGGGCTGGTTATGCTTCCGCCTCGTACCGGCCTTCCGCTCATCCCCCGGAGAAAACCTTGTCTGAAATCGCCGGCTCCTCGATCCTTGTCACCGGCTCCACCGGTTCCTTCGGCAAGGAATTCCTCAGGTACGCGCTGACCCACCTCGACCCGCACCGGATCGTGGTGTTCTCCCGCGACGAGCTGAAGCAGTACGAGGTCCGCCAGATGTTCGGCGACGACCCGCGCCTGCGGTTCTTCATCGGCGACATCCGGGACGAGAAGCGTCTCGCCCGGGCCATGCACGGGATCGACCACGTGGTGCACGCGGCCGCCCTCAAGCAGGTCGACACCGCCGAGTACAACCCGTCGGAGTTCGTCGCCACGAACATCAACGGCACCCAGAACGTCATCGACGCGGCCATCCACGCCGAGGTCAAGAAGGTCGTGGCGCTCTCCACCGACAAGGCGTCCAGCCCGATCAACCTGTACGGCGCCACCAAGCTGGCCGCCGACAAGATCGTGATCGCCGGCAACCACTACGCCGCCACCCACCCGACCCGGCTGGCCGTGGTCCGCTACGGCAACGTGATGGGCAGCCGCGGCTCGGTGGTCCCGTTCTTCCGAAGGCTGGCGGCCGAGGGTAGGAGCCTGCCGATCACCGACAAGCGGATGACCCGGTTCTGGATCACGCTGGATCAGGCGGTGAAGTTCGTCGTCGACTCGTTCGACGTGATGCAGGGCGGCGAGCTCTACGTCCCGCGGATCCCGAGCATGCGGATCATGGACCTGGTCGAGGCGGTCGCCCCCGGCGCTCCCACCCACGAGATGGGGATGCGGCCCGGCGAGAAGCTGCACGAGGAGATGATCGCCGCCGACGACAGCCGCCGCACGCTGCGCTTCAAGGACCGGTACGTGGTCCAGCCGGTGGTCGCCAGCTGGGGCTACAAGACGCCCGAGGGTGGCGAGGAGGTGGCCGACGGCTTCAACTACCGCTCGGACAACAACGACCTCTGGCTCTCGGTCGACGAGATGCGCGAACTGCTCGCGGAGAACTGATGCTGCCGTACGGACGACAGTCGATCGACGACGCCGACGTGGCGGCGGTCGTCGCGGCGATGGGCAGCGACTGGCTCACCACCGGACCGCGGGTCGCCGCGTTCGAGGCCGACCTCGAAGCGGTCGCCGGGGCGCCGTGCGTGACGGTCACCAACGGGACGACGGCGCTGCACGCGGCCTATGCGGCGACCGGCCTGACCGCCGGCGAGGAGGTGATCACCACG
This sequence comes from Actinoplanes hulinensis, assembly GCF_019429605.1. Lineage (NCBI taxonomy): Bacteria > Bacillati > Actinomycetota > Actinomycetes > Micromonosporales > Micromonosporaceae > Actinoplanes > Actinoplanes hulinensis. Next base: position 34,651 of record NZ_JAHXZI010000016.1, read on the forward strand.
CCGATGACGTTCGTGGCCACCGCCTCGGGCGCGGCCGTGCTCGGCGCGACAGTGGTCTTCGCCGACGTCGAGGAGGACACCGCGAACCTCGACCCGGCCGCCGCGGAGGCCGCGGTCACGTCGCGGACCAGGGTGATCTCGGCGGTCGACTACGCCGGTGTGCCGGCCGACTACGACCGGCTCCGCAAGATCACCGACACGGCCGGGGTGTTCCTGCTCGGCGACGCGGCGCACTCGATCGGGTCGGCCTACCGGGGACGGCCGGTCGGCACGCTCGCCGACCTGACCACGTTCTCGTTCTTCCCGACCAAGAACCTCACCACCGGCGAGGGCGGGGCGGTCGCCTCGATCCGTCCGGAGCTGCTGGAGCGGGTGCGGGACTTCCGGACCGTCGGCTCGATCCGTGACCCGCGGCGACTGCGCCGCGCCGACGAGGGCGGCTGGCACTACGAGGTGCACGAGTTCGGCCTCAACTACCGGCTGCCGGACGTGCTCTGCGCGCTGGGTTCGGCCCAGCTGCGGCGGCTCGCCGCGTTCAAGGCCCGCCGGGCGCGCCTCACGGCACGCTACGACGAGCTTCTCGCCGATCTCCCCGGCCTGCGTCTTCCGGCTCAGCGTTCCGACGTGGACCCGATCAGGCACCTCTATCCGGTACGCGTGAAGGACGGCCGCCGCCGGGAGGTGTACGACCGGTTGCGCGCCGCCGGTATCGGGGTGCAGGTCAACTACATCCCGGTCTACTGGCACCCGGTCTTCGAGGACCTCGGGTACCGGCGGGGCATGTGCCCGGTGGCCGAGTCCTTCTACGCCGAGGAACTGTCCCTGCCGCTCTTCGCCGACCTCACCGACAGCGACCAGGACCGCGTGGTCGAGGCGCTGCGCGGGATCCTGGGGAGCTGACGGGTGCACCACGGGAACCACTTCTACGGGCACGCCCAGGTGCTCGCCGGGTACTGCGGGCTGGACCCGGACGATCCGCCCCGGATCGAGGGCTACCTCCAGCACGGCTGGAACGTGGTGGACGGGCTGGGCGGGGGCACGCCGTACGCGCCCGGCGCACCGATCTTCGTGTGGTCCGAGCGGACCCGCCGCCGGGCCTGGTCAATGGGCCGCCCACTGGCCACCGTGACCGGCGCCCCGTTCCTCTACCTGCTCCGATCCGAGCCGGACAGGGCGGACGAGGGCGAGCGGGAGGGCACGATCTGGTACCCGTTCCACGGCTGGGAGGGCCAGCGGGTCAGCGGCGACCACCTGCGCCTGATCGACGAGATCACAGCGACCGAGACCGGCCCGGTCACGTTCTGCCTGTACTGGAACGAGTACCGCGACGACCGGATCCGGGCCGCCTACGAGCACGCCGGCCGGGTCGTCTGCCACGGCTACCGCGGCTACATGCGGCGGCAGACCGACGCCCGGTTCCTCCACAAGCAACTCGCCGAGCTGCGCCGGCACCGCCGGGTGGCGTCGAACCGGCTGAGCACCGCGATCCTCTACGGCGCCGTGGCCGGGTGCGCCCCGGCCGTCTACGGCGACCCGATGCACCTGGCCGGGGAGGACACCCCGACCGCCGAGCGGATCCGCCGGGAGTGGCCGGAGCTGCACGGGACCGAGCCGGACCCGGACCGGGCACGGGCCGTCGCGCTGGCCGAGCTCGGCGACGGGCACCTGGCGCCGCCGGCCGAGCTGCGCGCGATCCTGGGCTGGCCGGCATGATCACCCTGATCGGCGGCGAGATGCCGGAGTACGCCGAGCAGCGCCCGCCGGCCGGCGGCCCGCTCCACCGGCGGCTGATCGGCCACCTGCCCACCGGCATCCGGGTGCTGATCGCCGGCCCGCACTCCGAGGCGCTGGTCCGGGCGGTGGCCGACCGTCGCGAGGTCAGCCTGCTGCTGCGCTCCCGGCCGGACGCCGAGCGGGTGGACGTCCGCGACGTACGGGTGCTCTGCGGCACGCTGTCCGAGTTCACCGACACCGACCGGTACGACGCGGTGATCGCCCTGGACGGCGCGGGCCGCCTCCACTCGCCGGAAGGCCCGCCACTGGACTGGGCGGAATCGGTCCGGGTGCTCAAGCGGGCGCTGCGTCCCGGCGGCACGCTGCTGCTCGCCGTGGAGAACGAGCTGGGCGTGCACCGCCTGGTCGATCCGGGCACCCCGACGGCGGCCCGGGCCGGGGACGCCTGGTCCCCGCTCGGCGAGTTCGGCAGCGCGCCCGGCCGTCCGGACCGGCTCGCCGCCGCACTCGGCGCCGAGGGACTGCCGGTCGCCGCGCTGGCCGCCGTCTGGCCGCTGCCCGAACGCCCGACCCTGCTGGCCACCCCGGAGACCCTCCGGTACGGGCCGCTGGACGCGCTGGCCGCACTGGCCTCGGCGGCGGCCGCTCCGGCGTACCGGGAAAGGTCCGTCCTGAGCGATCCCCGCCGGCTGGCCGCCGCGGCCGTGCGCCGCGGTCTCGGCGCCGAGCTGGCGCCCGCCTGGCTGGCCGTCGCCCAGCTCGCCAACCGCCCGGGCCAGGCCGTCCCGCTCCCGCCGGCACTGATCGCCGGCCCGGGCGGCGCGGTCACCGAGCTGGTGAAGAGCCCGGACGGCGCCTGGTCGCTCCGGGCCGTGCAGGGCTCCGGGGAACTGACCGGACCGCTGCCGTCCGGCCGGCTGCTGGAGGAGCGGCTGCTCACCGCCGCGCTCGGGCACGACCTGCCGGGCCTGCGCCGGCTGCTCACCGGCTGGATGACCGAACTGCCGAACGTGCCGGCCGGGAACGTGCTGGTGGACGGCGACCGGTACGCCCGGCTGGACCCGTCGGCGCCGGACCGGGCGGACGCGCTGGCCCGCTTCGCGCACACGCTGGCCACCGGCGGTTACCACCACCCGTGGCCGGGGGTCACCGACGTCGCCCGGCTCACCGACGTGCTCGCCGGGGCGGCCGGGCTGACCACCGCGCCGACGCCGGCGCCCACGGCCGGCGACGAGCTGCCGGACATCCGGCGGCGGCACGAGGAACAGCTCGACGCGGTGCGCCGCCGGCTGGCCGACGCCGAGGACCGCGCCCGGTTCTACGAGGTGGAGCTCGGCAAACGCGAGGCCGAACTGGGCCGCGCCAAGCTGCAGATCGCCGCGTTCAGCGGCTCCCTGGGATTTCGCGCCGCCAAGGCGGGCCTCGGCATCGCCCGGGCGGCCCGCAACCGCATCCGGAACAGAGGCAGGCAATGACGACGCTCGGCATCATTCAGGCCCGGATGGGCTCCACCCGGCTGCCCGGCAAGGTGCTGCGCCACCTCGGTGGCCGGACCGTCCTCGACCGGGTGATCCGCGCCGCCCGGGAAAGCGGCGTCCTGGACGACCTCGTCGTGGCGACCACGGTCGAGCCGGACGACGACGCGGTCGCCGCCGAGTGCGCGGCGATCGGGGTGGACTGCTACCGCGGGCCGGTCGACGACGTGCTCACCCGGTTCCTCGGGGTGCTGGAGACCCGGTCGGCCGAGCACGTCATGCGGTTCACCGCGGACTGCCCGCTGCTCGACCCGCGGCTGGTCGCCCGGGCGTACCGGGTGTTCGAGGCGGCCGGGGCGGACTACCTGACCACGTCGATCACCCGGACGCTGCCGCGCGGCCTGGACGTCGAGGTGGTCCGGGCGGCGGTCCTCAAGGAGATCGACAAGCTGGCGTACGACCATCACCGCACCCACGTGACGTCGTACGTCTACACCCACCCCGCCGAGTTCGACGTGATCGGCCTGACCGTGCTGCCGGACCTGTCGCACCTGCGGCTCACCCTGGACACCGAGGACGACTGGCGGCTGATCGAGGCGATCGTCGGCCACTTCGGCGACGCCCACACCTCGGTCTCGTCGATCGCCGCTTGGCTGGGCGACCGTCCCGAGCTGGCCGAACTGAACGCGCACATCCGGCAGAAGGAGCTGGAGCAGGCGTGACCGACTGCACCGAGCGGCACTCAGCCGCACCTGGCAACGGCCTTGCAGGCGAGGGCCAGGAGAGCACGCCGAAGGCAGGCACAGCGTGACGAGCATCGGGATCCGGTGTGACGCCGGACCGCGTACCGGGGTGGGCCACCTGGTGCGGTGCGTGGCGCTCGCCGAGGAGCTGACCGCCCGCGGGGTGGACGTGCACTTCCTCAGCGACCTGGGCGGGCTGGAGTGGGCCGCCGCGCAGCTCGACCAGCGCGGGCTGCCCTGGCATCCGGCGCCCTACGACGAGGTGGGACTGGTCGCGGCGGCCGAACGGCTGAACCTGGACGCGCTGGTGGTGGACTCCTACACGCTGCCACCGTCGCACAGCCGGGCGGTCCGTGGCACCGGCCGGACCGTGCTGGCCATCGTGGACGGTGACCCGCGCGGCCAGGACGCGGACATCTACGTCGACCAGAACCTGGACGCCACCATCGACATCGGGGACGTCCGGCTGGCCGGGCTGGACCATGCGCTGCTGCGTGCCTCGGTGCGGCGGTTGCGGCCGTCCGCTGCGCCGGTGCACTCGAATGCCCGTACGCCCAAGGTTGTCGCGTTCTTCGGCGGAACCGACGCCTACCGTGCCGCGCCGCGGGTGGCGCGACTGCTCGCCTGGACCGCGGCGCCCTTCGACGCCACCGTGGTCGCCGCCGACGACGGACTGCGCACCGAACTGCTCGCGGTCCCGCCCGGCGAGGGCCAGACCGTCCATGTCATCGAACCGACCGACCGCCTGCCCGAACTGCTCGCCGACGCCGATCTGGTGGTCAGCGCGAGCGGCACGTCGACGTGGGAGCTGCTGTGCCTGGGCCGGGCCGCCGCGCTGGTCTGGGTCGTCGACAACCAGATCCGGGGGTACGAACGGACCGTCGCCCGCGGTTACGCGGCCGGCCTGGGACGTCTCGGGGAGTTGGGCGGGGAGGCGGTGACCACACTGCGCCGGCTGCTGCTGAACCCGGGCGACCGGACCGCCCTGGCCGTCCGCGGATGGGCCGCGGTGGACGGCCGGGGTGTCGAACGGGTGGCGGACAGCCTGCTCAGGGAGCGGTCACCTCGATGACGACCTTGCCGACGGCATGGTTCTCGACGGCCTCGTGCGCCTCGGCGACCCGGTCCAGCGGGAACCGGATGATCGGCAGCCCGGCCTCCTCCCCGACCCGGAAGGCGCCCGCGTTGGCCGCCTCGGCGACCGCCGCCACCGCGTTCGCCTTCTGCTCGGGCGTGGTCGTGTAGGTGAGCACGAAGTCGAGGCTGACGTTCTTCAGCATCGCCTTGAAGCTGGGCACGCTGACCTTCCCGCCCACGTAGATGGCGATGTTGCCGCCCGGGGCGATCACGTCCAGGTCGAGGTCGAGGTTCGCGGTGTTCACCTCGACGATCACGTGCGGGCCGCCCGGGCTCAGCTCCCGGACCCGGGCCGCGACGTCCTCCTCCCGGTAGTCGATCACCGCGTCGGCGCCGGCGGCGAGCGCGAGGGCCGCCTTCTCCTTCGAGCTGACCGTGGTCAGCACGGTGGCGCCGGCCCACTTGGCGAGCTGGATGGCCGCGTTGCCGACCGCACCCGCGCCACCGGCGACCAGCACGGTCCGGCCGTCCAGCGCGCCCGGGGCCAGCCGGGCCGGGCCGTCGGCGGCCAGGGTGAGGCAGCGGTGCGCGGTGAGCGCCGGAATGCCCAGGTCGGCGCCGACCTCGAACGGGACGTCGTCGTTCATCCGGACCACCTGGTGACGGGGCAGCACCACGTACTCCTGGGCGGTGCCGTTCGCGCGGCCGTACCCGGCGTCCCACACCCACACCCGGTCGCCCGGCTCGAGAGCGGAGACGCCCTCGCCGAGGGCGTCGACCACACCGGCCCCGTCCTGGTTCGGCACCCGGGGTGGGGCCACCCCGTCCGGCACGCCACGACCGGCCCGGGTGCCGGTGTCGGTGGGGTTCACCGCGGAGAGAACGATCCGGACGCGGACCTCCCCGGCGGCGGCCAGCGGCAGATCACGGTCGACGAGTCGGAGGACGGAAGCGGGGCCAGTTTCGGGGAAGACGGCGGCGCGCATGTCTCCCACCCTATTCGCGCTCGGTAGCGGCAGCCCGCCACGTTCCGCCTAGAAGTGGGCGGTGATCCGGCGGCCCGGGCCGTCGACCGTGATCCGTCCGCCGTACGGCAGCACCCACTGCGGTGCGGTGTGCCCGAACTCCACGCCGAAGACCACCATGGCCTCCGGGTGGTAGGCGTCCAGCGCCTTGAGCACCGCGGCCCGCTGCTCCGCCCGGTACTTCTCCCGGTCCTCCGGCGGCTTCGGCGCCGAGAAGACGCTGGCCTTCGCGGTCGCCACCAGCACGGCCGGGAACTGCTCCAGAAGGCCGCGCTCGCCGGCGTTGCGCAGCATCCGGAACACCTCCTCGCCCGACGGCATCTCCTCGGACGTCTCCAGCAGCAGGACCGAACCGGCGTACCGTTCGGCCGGGTGGATCCAGCGCCCGGCGGCCAGATTCCAGTGCAGGATCTCCAGGCAGCCACCCCAGGTCGGCCCGCTCACCACCCGGTCCGCCCGGTGCCACTCCCAGCCCGGAGCGTTCACTGACGGCGCATGCTCGGTCAGCGACCGCGGATCCTCCCACCTGATCTCCTCCTCGCGGATCTCGGCGAGCGGATGGATCTCCAGGTCGGTCTGCTCGAACAGGGCCACCCGCAGGGAGGCCGCGTGCACCGGGTCGACCTCGCCGCCGGCGCCCAGGTGCAGCTGCGTCGAACCGCCGTGATAGGCCGGGAGGCCGTGGAACCAGAGCCAGTTCAGCAGGTTCGTGTTGTCCGAGAAGCCGAGGAACGGCTTCGGATCGGCCCGGAACACCGCCGGGTCGAGATGCCGCAGCACGGTGATCTGGTCGTCGCCGCCGATGGTGGCCAGCACCGCCCGGATCGTCGGGTCCGCCCACGCCGCCGTCAGGTCGGCCGCCCGCTCCTCCGGCGAGGCGCCGAACCGGCGGGTGGCCGGGTACTCCACCGGCTCCAGACCGAACTCCTCCCGGAGCCGGCGCATGGCCTGCTCGTGTATCTCCGGGAAGAGCGCGGGCGCGGCGAACGAGGGTGAGACGACGGCGACGCGATCGCCGGGACGGAGCTTCATGACTCTCATTCAACCCACCCCGGCAACCGCTTTCAGGCCACCGTCGCCGTGCCCAGCACCTTCCCGTCGCGGTCGGTGATCAGGATGGCGTCGACCTCGGCCGCCTTCACCGAACTGGCCCCGGTCAGCTTCGCCTCGCCGTCCAGCGTGTCGCCCCAGGCGGCGGCCTGCTCGGTGGCGCCGCTCCTGGTGCGCACCAGGCACAGGAAGGGACCGTTCCCGGACATCCGGCTCACGTCCAGCCCCACTTCGACACCCCACTTCTTGGGGGTGATCGACGCCTGGCCGGTGAGACCGCTGCCCGGCGCCGGCTGGAACCGCGCGCTGATCAACTGCACGCTGGGCAGCGCCTCCGGACCGCTCGGGGTGCCCTCGCCGGTGTTCGTCATGATCCCGTAGCCGATCGCGGCGGCCGCGATGAGCGTGACCGAGGCGGCGGCCAGCCACCGCACCCGGTTCACCCGGGTCTCCTTGAACTTCTGCTGCCGCATCCGGCTGAGCAGGTTCTCGATGTTCTGCGGGCTCGGCCGGGCGGCCGGTGAGACCGCGAGCGCCGCGCCGCCACCCAGCTGCCGCGCGTCCGGCAGACTCTGCAACATCTCCGGTACGGGGGAGAGCCGGTCTAGTTCGGCCCGGCACTCCGCGCAGTCGTGCAGATGTTCGTCGAGCCGGTCGGTGTCCGCCTCGTCCAGACCGCCCAGGAGATATCCGCCCAGCAGACGATGCAGAGCGCCGTGCTCGTCAAGATCGCTCATCGCAACATCCCCATCTCCTCGAAGACGGTTCGCAGTGCGCGGACGGCGTAGTAGGCCCGGGATTTGACGGTGCCCTCCGGCACCGACAGCTTCCGCGCCGCGTCCGCCACGCTCTGCCCCTCGTAATACATCGCCTGGATGACCGCCCGGTGTTCCGGCGAGAGGCGTTCCATCGCCTCCGCCACCAACCAGCCTTCCACCATCTGATCGACATTGTCCGCCGACGGCACCGAGTTGACCGCGTTCTCGTCGGCGACCAGCTTCGGACGGCGCTGTTCGGCCCGCCAGGCGTTGGTCACCACGTTGCGGGCGATGGTGAGCAGGTACGACCTGGTCCGTCCCGGTTCCGGGTCGAGGTGGTCGATGTGCTTCCAGGCTCGCAGAAGTGTCTCCTGAACCAGGTCCTCCGCCTTGTGCCGGTCGTTCACGTACCGGGAGACGAAGTTGATCAGGACGGCATAGTGTTCGGTGTAGAGCGCGGTCATCAGTTGCTCGTCGGGGTTCACCCGTCGCTTCATCGGCGCCAGCTCTCCCCTCGGGTTCGGCCCGGCCACCTCGGTGTACATCGTGGCATGTGGACCGGTTCAAGGAACGCCCCGGAAAACCGGAAAACGCCGATGCCCGGCACCCTTCAGGCGCCGGGCATCGAGTCTGGAGATTCAGGTCAGCAGGATCCGGGGCCGCCGTACCGGAAGGTCCGGGCGCTCAACTTGGTGACCGTGTAGAGGTCGCTGGTGCTGCGGATGTGCATCTCCGCCGCGGGCCCGTTGAGGTAGGTGAGGCTGCCGACCCGGGCGGCCGTCATGTCGTCGCCTTCCTTGCCGTTGCCCATCTGGGTGCAGGGGGCGGCGGTGGCCGCGGCCACCTCACCGAAGACCTGGACCAGGCCGGTCTTGGAGAAGTCCACGGTCGGCCACAGCCGCTCCGGGAAGTAGCCCACCCACTCGGTGTCGTAGGCGATCCACCAGGCCCCGTTGAAGTACTGGATCCCGAACCGCTTCGTGATGTCCCGCGGCAGCGTGTCGCCGGGCCGGATGTTGTCGCTGTACTGCACGAAGCCGCAGCCGTTGTAGCAGGTCGGCTTCCGGTCCACCCAGTGGTAGACGAACAGGTGCGGGTCGTCGTCGCCGTTGACCACGCGGTCCACGTTCCACCCGACCTCGACGATCTGGGCGCCGTCGGCGGACTGCACGGCCAGTTCGGCAAGCGTGTGGTAGTCGGATCGGGCCAGGACCGGCCGGCTGATCGTCAGGTTCGCGTACGCCCCGTCGGAGACCGCGGCCTGCGACCCGACGTTGTAGAGGAAGTGGACGGTCGGCCTGGCCGCGGCGGCGGTCGGGGTGGGGCTCGGCGGCTCCGGCGGCACGACCGTGGTCGTCTCCTTCTTGAGCACCCCGGAACGCGTGGAACGGCCCTTCGGCGCGTACTCCTCCTCGGCCTCCTCGCCGCTCGCGTCGGGCGCGGCCGCGTCCAGCCCGGCGGCCTTCAGTGCGCCGCTGCTGGCGCCGTCGCGCCCGGTCTGGAGCTCCTGGGGCCGCTGACCCCAGGGCAGCTTCGTCGGCGGGGCCTCGACCGGCGTCTCGCCACCCTCCGCCGGACCGGGGTCGGCCGGCGCCACCGCGGGGGCCGTTCTCTCCGGGATCTGCTCCGCACCCGCGTTGAGGGTTGAGACGACTCCGATGGAGCCGACCACGGCTGCGGTGAGGCCCGCGGCGAACAGCCCGCGGCGTGACTTCGACACGTGTCCGTCCTCGGTGTGGGGGCATCGGAGGCGGGTGCGACGGCCTCCGGCGACCGGTTCTCGGCGGCGCTGGTCACCATATAGCCATCGCGATTGGGCAGGGACCGCCTGAGCAGCGGATTCTGTCGAAACGGCCGATCGGGGTAGGCCGATCTGGTGACAGACCCCCCAAAAATCTCGACACAGTGTGGCGGCGTTGTCGCTCAACGCAGTTTTTCGCACCACGCCTCGAAAGAGGCAAAGCTCGCCAAGCCTCTTTCGAGCCCGAAGCCTCCGGTGAATTCGCCCCACACCGGTGGCGATCATGTGATAAAACCTATCTGGTCTATAGGTTTTGTATGCCTGCCGGGAGGCTGCCGTGTCCGACCACCTCGCCATCGCGCAGTGGCACTCCGCCACCGCACACGACTGGGCCGTCGCGCCCCGCTTCAATCCGGTGGACCGCTGGTACCACCGGCTCGCGGTGGCCGACGATCACGAGGTCTGGTTGCTCACCTGGCTACCCGGGCAGGCCACCGAGATCCACGACCACGGCGGCTCGTCCGGCGCGTTCTTCGTGCACAGCGGCGACCTCACCGAGGACACCGTGTCGACGGTCGGCGGCCGGCCCCGGATCGTCTCCCGGGAGCTGGGTGAGGGCGTGGGCCGCCGGTTCGGCGGCCACCACATCCACCGGATCGTCAACAACGGCATCCGGCCGGCGGTCAGCGTGCACGTCTACGGTCCGGCGCTGACCAGCATGACCAAGTACCGGCTCGGGCCGGACGGCCTGGAGGTCCTGACCGTGGAGCGGGCCGGCGCCGAGTGGTGAGCCCGGCTACTTCGGGTAGACCACGCCGGACCGGCCGCTGTACAGGTTCCGGGTGCCGTCCAACCGATGGCCGGTGTTCGGCGCGTCCAGCCAGATGATGTAGGCAGCGCCCGGGGTCAGCCCGGTTACCGTGGTGCTCACCGCGCACCCGCTGCCCGGCGCCACCTCCTGCCACACCGGTTGCGGCTGCGGGCCTTTCACCAGCTTCTGCGGCACGGCCGCCACCCGGTAGTTCGAGTTGAACTGGGTCGGCCAGTCGACCCTGAGCGAGCCCGCGCCCGGGGTCACCCGGACCGGGATCAGCGCCGGGTCGGTCCGCGGCCAGAGCTTCGTACATCTCGGGTCGGGGGTGGGCACGGAGAGCGAGACCTCCGGTGTCGGGCTGGGGGTGCCCATCGTGACCGACGGGGACGGGGTCGCCTGCCCCTGCTGCACGAGCAGCCAGGACTCGCCGTCCCGCGCGGCGCCGTCGGTCGTCGCGGTGCGCTCGCCGAGGCCGAGCGCGGCGCAGCCGCCGAGTGTGAGCGACGTCGCCGCCAGCGCGATCGCGATCCTGGTGTGCCGCACGTGCCGTCCTTCCGATCGGGGTCCCCTACTGATCGGCGGCGGCCACCGGGGTTTTAGGGCGCAGCGGCTCGGTGAATCGCCAGCCCTCGGCGAGCAGGTCGTCGACGGCCCGGATCGCGGTGCGCAGGCGGCGCCCGTACGGCCCGGTCAGCTCCACCCACGGCGTGCCGCCGGCCGCCAGCCCGGCCCGGAACCGCCCGGTCATCCACTGCCGCAGGTGTTCGCCGTCACGCAGCCCGTCGTCCTCGAACGGCACGTCCGCGCAGTCGGTCAACAGGTAGAGGTCCGGCGCCCGGACCAGCTCGCACACCGCGGGCGAGGCGCTGCCCAGGTAGCGCTCCTCCCAGACCGTGGTGGCGAAGGCGTCCGTGTCACCGAAGATCACCGGCGAGCCGGCACGGGCGGCCGCGTCCTCGTCCGCGCTCTGCTCGACCGCGACCGTCACGAAGTCCGCCCGGTCCCAGGTCACGTCGAAGACGGTGGCCTCCGGCCGGTCCGTCCGCAGCTCGGCGAGCTTGCGCTCGGTGAGCTGCCGGCCGAACTCGGGCACCCAGCGGGTGCCCGCCCAGACGCCGCCGCGGGTCCGGTAGTGCCGGGCCAGGGCACGGGCCATGGTGGTGGTACCGGTCGACTCGGCGCCCACCACGATCACCCGCCGGGCCAGGTGGCCCCGGGCGCCGGCCCGCAGCCGGTCCCAGTGCGCGGCCGGGTCGGCGCGGACCGCCGTGCCGGAGACCGGCACGCGGAGCCGGTCCGGGTCGAGCAGGACCGGCTCGGCGTGGAAACGGCGGGCCAGCTCGGCCCCGTACGCCTCGGAGGAGAACACCGCGTCCACCCGGTCGACGCCGGCCGCCTCCCGGAAGACCGCCATGTGCAGGTCCCACACCGCCGGGTCGGCGTAGTCGATCGGGTGGTCGTCGTGCACCCCGGCGAACCGGACGTTCGGTCCGTGCTCGGCGCGCAACCACGCCAGCCGATCGGCCAGCGGGATGCTCTCCGCCGAGGAGGGCGCCACCACCACGGTGACCCGTTCGCAGGCGGCGGCCGCGGCGTCGATCAGCGCGTGGTGGCCCTCGTGCGGCGGATAGAACTTCCCGACGATCAGCCCGTGCCGGTACCTCACGCCGGAACCGCCCCGTGCCGTGCCCGCAGCGCGACCCGCCACGAACGCAGGCCCAGCACGCACAGGAGCAGGAAGGCCACGTACAGGATCGCGGTGAGCCAGAGATCCTTGTACGCGTAGAGCGGGATGTAGATCAGGTCTGCGGCGATCCAGATCCACCAGCTCTCCACCAGCTTGCGGGTCTGGCCGTAGGTGGCCAGCAGGGACAGCGCCGTGGTGAGCCCGTCGGCCAGCGGGACCGTGGAGCCGGTGAGCCGGTCCAGGAAGAGCCAGAGACCGGCGGTGAGCAGCACCCCGGCCACGATCAGGCCGATCCACTCGGGACGGGTCGTGGAGCGGACCTCCAGGGCGGACCGGTTCTGGCCGCCGTACAGCCAGGCCCACCAGCCGTAGAAGCCGAGAATCACGTAGACGATCTGGAGGGTGGCGTCGGCGTACAGGCCCGCCGACCAGAAGACGACCATCAGCAGGAGCACGTTGAGGATGCCGAGCGGCCAGTTGAGGATGTGCCGGCGGACCAGGAGGCCGACATTCACGAGTCCGGTCAGGAACCCGAGCACCTCGGCCCAGGAGGTCGGCACGCCGAACGCCACCAGCGCCGGACTGTTCAACCAATCGATCATGGGGACAGCATCACCGCCGTACGCCCGGGAGGGAACCGGGTTATCCGGCGGGACGCAGGCGGTGGCCGGCCATCTCCAGCTCACCGTCCTGGACGGCGACCGCGGTCTGCAGGCCGGAGTCGTCCCGGAGCAGCACCGATCCGCCCTCGATCCGGTAGGTGCCGCGGGCCGGCCGTCGCCGGCCGGCCACCTCACCGGCGTACGTCCCGTCGGTCCGCAGACTCAGCCGGACCACGCCGTCGGCGCTGTGCCACGAGCCCACCACGGCGTCGCTGACCGCCAGCGGGGGCCGGGGGCCGCCGGAGCCGGAGTACGGGCCCGGCGAGCCCCCGAGCGCGATGGCCAGCAGCGAGGTGGCGTCGAGGACGGTGAAGTCGACACGGGAATCACAGACAGGGGTCACGATCAGCGGCTCCGGGGGTGTCGGGTCGGGGTCGGCCCCTACGGTCGGCACTTCCGGCCCGCGACGCTGGATTCGCTGAGTTGCGAACGGGAGCGGTCCGGTGCGCGTTCGGTTGCCGGTCAGCCGGTGGCGCGCAACGCCGCGGTCACCGCCACCGTGAACTTCTCCAGGTAGTCCTCGCCGATCGGCTGCCGGGCCACGGCCAGCCGCCAGTAGAGCGGGCCGAGGATCATGTCGACGGCCACGTCCGGATCGGTGCCCTCGGGCAGCTCGCCGCGGGCCACCGCCTGCCCGATCAGCTTCTCGCCGACGGCCTGCTGGTGGGTCCGGAGAGCCCGTTGCAGGGTCTCGGCGATCTGCGGGTTGCGGGCCGCCTCGGCCATCAGGTCCGGGATGATCTGGGACGCGATCCGGTGCTGGAGGGCCGTGCTCACGATCATCAGGAGGAGCTGGAGGTCGCCGGAGAAACTGCCGGTGTCGGGAAGTGGAACCTTCCGCTCCGCGACATCCGAGATTATCTCCATTACCATTTCTAGCTTGTTGCTCCATCGACGGTAGATCGCCGTCTTGCCGACCCCGGCACGGCGGGCCACCGCCTCGATGGACAACCGGCCGTAACCGACCTCCGCCAGCTCACTCATGACGGCGTTTCGGATCGCCACGGTGATATCGCCTCGGAGCACCGCCGCTCCGGCTGGTGCGCGCTTGATTGTCGCCACACGGTCACTATAGCGCTACGACGTAACGGTTGCGTTCCGCCGTTTGGTCAGCTACCGTCACAGCCACGTCGATACGAACCCGTTCCATCGGCATCGGCGGGGGCCTGTCATGCTGCATGCTGTGACCTCGCACCAGGCATCGGATCCCGCCGCGCCCTTCGGGCCGACCAGATCGGAGCACCACCCCATGCCAGAGACGGCGGTCGCCGAGACCGACGCCGGCCTCTCCCTCAAGGAGCTGGCCCGGCGCAACGGCCTGAGCGCGTCCGGGCGGCTTCCGAGCCTTCCGGACTACACCCGGCAGCTGTGGGCGTACCGGCACTTCATCCGGGCCCACTCCAGCGCGAAGATGACGTCCGCACTGGGCAACACCAAGCTCGGCGCGGTGTGGCAGGTGCTCACCCCGATCATCAACGCGGCTGTCTACTACGTCATCTTCGGCCTGGTCCTCGGGGGCCACGAGGAGATGCCGAACTTCATCGCGTACCTCTGCATCGGTGTCTTCGTGTTCCAGTTCACCCAGTCGGTGGTGCAGACGGGGACGAACGCGATCACCGGCAACCTCGGGCTGATCCGCGCGCTGCACTTCCCCCGGGCCAGCCTGCCGCTCTCCGCCTCGCTGGTGGAGATCCGCAACTTCATGGTGGCGGTGTTCGTCCTGATGGGCATCGTGCTGATCACCGGCGAGCCGATCACCGTCGAGTGGCTGATCGTGGTGCCGGCCCTGGTCCTGCAGTCGTTCTTCAACGTCGGCCTGGGCCTGTTCATGGCCCGCTACGGCTCCAAGGTGCGCGACGTCAAGCAGCTGATCCCGTTCATCATGCGGTTCTGGCTGTACGGATCGGCCGTTCTCTACCCGGTGACGAAGTTCCAGGATCTGCTGAGCGGCTGGCAGCTCCAGGTGGTCGAGGCCAACCCGCTGCTGGTCTACATCGAGCTGATGCGCCACGCGCTGCTCGAGGAAGCGACCCTGGCGAACTCCCCGACCGTGCTGTGGATCGAGGCGGTCGTGTGGACCGTGGTCGTCGGCATCGGCGGCTTCGTTTACTTCTGGCGCGGAGAGAAGGGCTACGGCCGTGGCTGACAACGAGCGGATTCCCACCGTCATCGCCGACGAGGCCCACATCATCTACAAGGTCCACCAGGCCGGTGCGTCCAGTTCCAGCCCGCTGGCCAGCTTCAAGCGCCTGGCCACCCGGAGCAAGAACTCGAACATCCGTGAGGTGCACGCGGTCAAGGGTGTCAGCTTCGTGGCCTACAAGGGCGAGGCGATCGGCCTGATCGGCACCAACGGCTCGGGCAAGTCGACCCTTCTGCGCGCGGTGGCCGGCCTGCTGCCGGTCTCCCGGGGCGCGATCTACGCCTCCGGCCAGCCGTCCCTGCTGGGTGTGAACGCGGCACTGATGAACGAGCTGCCCGGCGACCGCAACGTCGAGCTGGGCTGCCTCGCGATGGGCATGTCGCCGGCCGAGGTGCGGGCGAAGAAGGACGAGATCATCGAGTTCTCCGGCATCAACGACAAGGGTGACTTCGCCACCCTGCCGATGCGGACGTACTCCTCGGGCATGTCGGCCCGGCTGCGCTTCTCGATCGCGGCCGCCAAGCAGCACGACGTGCTCCTGATCGACGAGGCGCTGGCCACCGGTGACGCCAAGTTCCGCAGGCGCAGCGAGGCCCGGGTCCGGGAGCTGCGCGCCCAGGCCGGCACGGTGTTCCTGGTGAGCCACAGCGAGCAGTCGATCCGGGACACCTGTGAGCGGTGCATCTGGCTGGAGGCCGGCTCGATCCGCGCCGACGGCCCGACCGACGAGGTGATGAAGGAGTACGAGGCCTTCGCCCGCAGGTAGGCCCCGCACTCCCCCGGTGGTTCAGTTGACCGACAGGTGCACGTGGTTGGTGTGGTCGCTGGACGGGTCGCCACCCGCCCCGCTGTACGACTTCCAGCCACTGCTCGGCAGCCAGATCCGGCGGTACCAGATCACGTACAGGACGTCCAGGTCGTCCGCGTTGTTGATGAAGTAGTTCGCCAGGTTGTTGCCGTACGTCTTGTCGGCTCCCGTGGCGTCCCCGCCGAAGGTCCCCTTCTCCGCGGAGAAGTCGCAGGCCCGGCCCTTGGGGTGCTCGCCGCTGTTCTGCGTACGCCAGCACTTGGTGAACCGGGTGAAGCCGTCCGCCCGGGCCTGCTTGTAGGCGTGCAGCAGGGTCGCGGTGATGCAGCCGCCGGTGCCGGTCGGGTCGTCCTGGTTGCAGCTCGATCCGCCCGGGCCCGGCTCCGCGTCGGCACTGCCGCCGCCGTCGGAGGAGGACGAGGCGTCCGAGCCCTGGTTCGCCGCCTTGAGCGCGGCCTCGGCCTTGGCCTTCTGCTTCGCCATCACGGTGACCTGCTTCTGCTGGTCCTTGATCGCGATGTCGATGGAGTCCTTGGCCTTCTGGCGGTCCTCGCGGGTGGTCTTCAGTCCCTGGATCGCCCGGCTCTGGTCGGCCGCCACGATGGCCAGGGTCTCGGCCCGGCCCAGGAAGCCCTCGGCCGAATCGGCGGCGAGCACGGCTGACATCGGCCCGGCCCGGCCCGCGGTGTACGCCTGCGTGGCGATCAGGTCGAGCTGCTCCTGCTGTGGCCCGAGCTCGGTGTCCAGGCGCTTGAGCTCCGAGGTCAGCTTGGTCTGCTGCTCCTTGGAGGTCTTCAGCTTCTTCTTGGCCTCGATGTAGCCGCTGGAGGCCTTCTCGAGTTGTTCGATGAGGGACTTCGATCCGCCCTCACCGTCGTCCCCGGTGTCTCCGGGGGCGGCGAGCAGCCGGGGGGCCGCGGTGGCCGGCGACGCGACGACGGCCAGTCCGCACGCGGCGACGAGCAGCGCCAGCAACGCCGCTAATCGCCGCGCAGTGTTCTGCTGCACAGGCATTTCCTTCCGTCGGCCGCCGGCCGGGTTAGCTGACGGGTTCGGGACGAAGGAAATCCCTACCGCGAGTAAGCGGATTCACCCCGGGATGCGGCTTATTCGCGACCTACCTTGAGCCTCGCTCGCCGTAGGCCGACAACGGTGGCCCTCACCGTCGCGAATACGTCGCACATTGGTTCCCCGGCTCGCCATTGACGGCGATTAGGCGGCGGCCCCCGCGCGGGAACCGCACCGACCATACCCACTCGATCGACAGATCGACAGTTCTCGTACGCACCGCAATTGCCCCGACACGACAGGTGATTGCAATTACGGAATGTGTTTGCGAGGTAACTCTTTTAGCGGTTCCCGGGGTCTGATCCACAGCGATATCTCGGGTAAACTGGCCGCCGGTCCTGCCAGGACGGCACCGCCCCCGAGTTGCCGGCAGGCCGCCGCCCAATCGTCGCGAGACGAGCCGGGGAACCAGGTTCACTGGGGTGTATCCGCAGTTTGCGGTAGGGATTGCTTCCGTCCCGAACCCGTCAGCTAACTCGGTCGGCGGTGTCACGGAAGGAACTGTTGATGGCAGCAAGTCCCCGCCGGTGGCTGATACTTGCCCTGGCGCCGCTGGTGAGCGCCCTGATGTTCATGGCGCCCGCGACTCCGGCCGCGGCCGAGCCAGGCGGCTCCTCATCCTCCGCACAGGAGGAGGACGAGGACGCAACTCTCAACGACGTGATCGAGTCGACCAACCGGCGCTACGCCTCCGCGAAGTCCGCGGTGACGCAGTCCACCAAGACGCAGGCCAAACTGGCCAAGCAGATCCAGGCGGCGGAGGCCCGGCGGGACGCACTGATCCCCGAGGTCGACCAGATCGCCAAGCAGCAGTACATGACCGGCAACCTGAGCGCCATGGGCTTCCTGCTCAGGTCCCAGGACTCGGGCGACTTCCTGACCAAGGCGGTCTCCCTCGAAGAGATCAACAAGCTGCACGACGCCAAGCTGCACGAGCTCAACGCGGCGATCACCGAGATCTCGGAGAGCAAGGCGCAGCTGGATGCCGAGGTCAAGGCGCAGCAGCAGAACGCCGCCGTGATGAAGAAGCAGAAGGACGCGGCCGACAAGGCGTTCCAGCTGGTCGGCGGCAAGTCGGTGACCAAGGGCCTCGTGGTGGCGGACTCACCGGAGGCCGACCCGGCGCCGCGGAACGGCTCCGGCGGTTTCTCGTCGGAGGGCTGCACCGAGGACGACCCGACCACCGGCGGCTGTGTCACCAAGCGCACGCTGCACATGTACAAAGAGACCAAGAAGGCCGGCTTCAACATGTTCGTCGGCTGTCACCGCACCGGCGGGCCCTTCGAACACCCCAAGGGCCGTGCCTGCGACTGGTCGTTGCAGAAGAGCGGATTCTCGTCCTACGACACCGACAAGGAATTCCGGTACGGCAACAACCTGATGGCGTTCCTGGTCCGTAACGCCGACGAGCTCGGCATCTACTACGTGATCTGGAACAGGATGATCTGGTTCCCGGCGTCGGGCTGGAAGGAATACCACGGGGTCAGTGCTCACACCGACCACGTACACGTCTCGATGCTCTGACGGACTTCACGAGAACGGCCCCCGCCCATCCGGGCGGGGGCCGTTTTCACGTGCTCAGTGCACCGCGCGCCGGACCGGAGCGCGGCCGTGCGGCTGGGCCGGCGCCGGGCCCGGCGGCACCGCGGCCGGAATCGGCATGGTGACCGGTCGCACCTGGGTCACCTCGAGCTCCTTGCCGTGGTGGACCAGGGTGAGCCGGGCCTGCCCGCCGCCGTTGCGCAGCGAGTAGGTCACCTCGTCGGATGTCACGTTGACGCGCAGCCGCAGACCCCGCCAGAGCAGCGAGAACTCCAGGTTGTTGATCCGGCTGGGCAGCCGCGGCGCGAAGCTCAGCTGGCCGTTGAAGTCCCGCATGCCGCCGAGGCCGGCGACCAGCGCGATCCAGGAGCCGGCCAGGGACGCCACGTGCACGCCGTCCCGCGCGTTCCGGTGCAGGTCGTGCAGGTCCATCAGGGCGGCCTCGCCCAGGTAGTCGTGGGCCAGCTCGAGATGCCCGGTCTCGGCCGCCATGACCGCCTGGATGCAGGCCGACAACGACGAGTCCCGGACGGTACGGGCGTCGTAGTACGCGAAGTTGCGCGCCTTCTCCTCCGGGGTGAACGCGTCGCCCCGGATGTACATCGCCATCACCAGGTCGGCCTGCTTGACCACCTGCTTGCGGTACAGGTCGAAGTACGGGAAGTTGAGCAGCAGCGGGTAGCCCTCCGGCGGGGTGCCCTCGAAGTCCCACTCCTGAAGCCGGGTGAAGCCCTCGCACTGCTGGTGGACGCCCAGCTCCTTGTCGTACGGGATGTGCACGGCCGCCGCCGCGTCCCGCCAGGAGGCCGCCTCCTCGTCGTTGACCCCGAAACCGCGGGCCAGGTCCGGGTGCCGCTGGCAGGCGTCGACGGCGGCCATCAGGTTCTGCTGCGCCATCAGGTTGGTGTAGATGTTGTCGTTCACCACGGCGGTGTACTCGTCGGGCCCGGTGACGCCGTCGATGTGGAACCGCCCGTGCCGGTCGTGGTGGCCCAGCGACCGCCACAGCCGCGCCGTCTCCACGAGCAGCTCCAGGCCGACCTCACGCTCGAAGTCGAAGTCCCCGGTGGCCTGCACGTAGCGGCGGACCGCGTCGGCGATGTCGGCGGCGATGTGGAAGCCCGCGGTGCCGGCCGGCCAGTAGCCCGAGCACTCCTGGCCGCGGATGGTCCGCCACGGGAAGGCCGCCCCCGACAGGCCGAGCGTCTGCGCCCGCTCCCGGGCCAGGTCCAGCGTCGAGTGCCGCCAGCGCAGCACGTCGGCCGCCGCGGAGGGCTGGGTGTAGGTGAGCGCCGGCAGCACGAACGTCTCAGCGTCCCAGAACGTGTGGCCGTCGTAGCCGGGGCCGGTCAGGCCCTTGGAGCCGATCGGCCGCTTCTCCGCCCGGGCGCCGGCCTGGAGCGTGTGGAAGAGGCCGAACCGAACCGCCTGCTGCACCTCCGGGTCGCCCTCGACCTTGACGTCCGAGTGGTCCCAGAACGCGTCCAGGTAGTCCTGCTGCTGCTGGACCAGACCCTCCCAGCCGTCCAGCCGGGCGCTGGCCAGGGCCGCCCCGACCTGGTCGCGCAGGGCGGGCAGCGAGCGCATGCTGGACCACCCGTACGCCGCCAGCTTGACCACCCGCAGCTTCTGCCCGGGCTCCAGACGGCAGGCGACCGTGGTGCGCAGCCAGTCCGGGTGGCCCTCGGTGGTGATGGCGTGCCGGCCCGGGGTCTCGACCAGGTGCTCCATGGCCGCGGCCATCCGCAGGTCACTGGCCTTGGTGCGGTGGATCAGGATGCCGCCGGCGGGCTGCTCCATCATCTCCTCGGCCAGCAGCGGGCGGTCCAGCACAGCCGCCACCCGCGGGTCCTTGCTCATCGGCGGCAGCTGCTCGTTCGCCACCAGCTCGGATTGCAGGATCAGCCGGGCCGAGGTCTCGAGGGGCTCCACCTCGTACAGGAAGGCCACGACCGCGCGCTGGGTGAACGAGACCAGCCGGACGGTCCGCACCCGGACGCCCTGGCCGGACGGGGACACCCACTCGACGCACCGCTCCAGCAGGCCCGCCCGCAGGTCGAGGCAGCGCTCGTGGGAGCGCAACTCGCCGTACCGGACGTCGAACGGCTCGTCGTTGACGAGCAGGCGCATCAGCTTGGCGTTGGTGACGTTGACCATGGTCTGGCCGGACTCGGGAAAACCGTATCCCGCCTCGGCGTGCGGCAGCGGCCGCAGCTCGTAGAACGAGTTCAGATAGCTGCCCGGCAGACCGTGCGGCTCGCCCTCGTCCAGGTTTCCGCGTATCCCGATGTGGCCGTTCGAGAGAGCGAATACCGACTCTGACTGGGCCATCAGGTCCAGGTCGAGCCGGGTCTCCCGGATGTGCCAAGGGTCGACGGGATAAGCCCGTTCACGGATCACGGTCGTGCCTCTCGTAACTGATTTCAGAGGAGGTCTTTGAGATCTTGCACCACGACGTCGGCGCCGTGTTCGCGCAGCGCGTCGGCCTGGCCCACCCGGTCCACGCCGATCACGATGCCGAAGCCACCGGCCCGGCCGGCGGCCACGCCCGCCTGGGCGTCCTCGAACACGGCGCAGTTGGCCGGGTCGAGGCCGAGCAGCTCGGCGCCCTTGAGGAAGGTGTCCGGCGCGGGCTTGCCGGGCAGACCCAGCTCACGCGCGACGACGCCGTCCACGCGGGCCTCCAGGAGGTCGGCGATCCCGGCCGCCTCCAGGACGTCCTTGCAGTTGGCGCTCGCCGACACGACCGCACGGCGTAGACCGGCGGCCCTGGCGGCCTTCAGGTACTCCACCGATCCGGGGTAGACCTGGACGGCGCCTTCTTTGATCTTCTGTAGCACGAGCACGTTCTTGCGATTGCCGATGCCGTTGACGGTCTCCCGATCGGGGGTGTCGTCCGGGTCGCCCTCGGGCAGGGTGATGCCCCGGGACGCCAGGAACGTCCGGACACCGTCGGCACGCTGACGGCCGTCGACATAACGGTGATAGTCGACGCCGGAATCGAACGGGACAAAAAGTTGATCATGATTTGCCGCCCACGATTCCAGGAACGTATCGAACGTCTGTTTCCATGCGGCGCTGTGCACGAGCGCGGTCTGCGTCAGCACGCCGTCAAGATCGAAAAGGCAAGCGGTCACCTGTGAAGGAAGTCCGAGCACGCGCCCAATGTAGCCGGACGCGATCCACGAGGAGCGCGGAAGGGCGTCTTCACATTTCCATGATGTTTCACAAGGCGTTCAACCTGCTGTTTCACCGGGGATCCGGCACGGACTCCAGACCGATACGTAGGCCGATCGAGGTACCGATCGGCCCGGTGGCCGTCGTGACCTCGTCACAGAGCTGATGGGCCAGCCAGAGACCCCGGCCGCCGACCTCGAACGTCTCCGGCGTGCGCACGCGGTCCAGATAGGCGCTCGGGATGCCCGGGCCGGAGTCGGTCACCACACACCACACCGAACCGCCGTCGATCCGCAACACCACCCGGCCCCACCCACCCGCGTGCAGCACCACGTTGGTGATCACTTCGTTGACGGCCAGCACGAACCCGTCCCGGCGGTCACCGGCGAGCCCGGCGACGCCCAGCAACCGGGTGATCTCGTGCCGCAGGATCGTGATGTCGTCCCGGCCGAAAGCACGGTCCAGCAGCACCGGCCACGCCCGCGAGGGGCCGGAAGCCGCGCGCACGCCCTGGCCGTTCCTCTCCTCCACCGTGCAGCAGCCTACGCGCTGTGGCCGACCGGTAGCGGGAGGCATCCGTGAACGCGCCCGGAAGTGGCGCGGGACCCCCGGTCAGCGCCAGCCGACATCGATCCGATCACCCCGCTCGTCGAAGAAGTGCACCGCGTCCATCCGCACCGACACGGCCAGCGGATGACCGGGACCGATCGCCGGGTACGGCGCCAGGCGCACCGCCAGCTCGGCCGGCTTGCGGTGATGCTTGCCCACCTCGCTCAGCACCCCGACACGGCCCTGCGGGGCCACCGGCTCCGGCGTCTGGCCGGCCAGACGTTGCAGCGCCTTCCTGAACCCGCCACCGACGCTCCGGGTCTCGGTCACCGGGCCGCTCATCTCGTCCACCACGATCGCCGTGGCGCCGATGTCCAGGTACGCGAGCGACTCGTGCCCGTGGTGCTCCAGGAAGCGGATCCGCCCCTGGAAGACGGGCCCCTGCGTGTCCGGCGTGACCGGGGTGAGCGCCTCGGCCCGGATGCCGACCACGATCCGCTCGCCGTGGTAGCGGGCCACCGCCCGGGCGCGTGGGTCGTTCCACGGCATGTAGAGCGTCTGCTCGCCGAAGCTCAGAGCGATGTACTGGTCCAGGTGCACGTAGACCGCGGCCTCGAGCAGGTTCATCTTGGGCGAGCCCAGGAAGGCGGCGACGTACAGGGTGGCCGGGCGCCGGTACACCTCGGTCGGCGTGCCGACGTCCTGGAGCACGCCCTTGCGCATGATCGCGACGCGGTCCGCCATGGTCAGCGCCTCGGCCTGGTCGTGGGTCACGTACATGGTCGTCACACCCAGCTCACGAGTCATGCTCGTGATCTCGGCGCGCAACTCGGCGCGGAGTCCGCTGTCCAGGTTGGACAACGGCTCGTCCATCAGGAAAATGCCTGGTCGGCGCACCATGGCGCGGCCCATCGCGACCCGCTGCCGCTGACCGCCGGAGAGCTGACTCGGCCGCCGCGCCAGAACCTCGCCGATGCCGAGCGCGCCGGCGATCGCGTCCACCCGCTCCTGCCGCGGCGTCGGCTCGATACCGGACAACTTCAGCGGGAAACCGATGTTCTCCGAGACGGTCATGTGCGGATAGAGCGCGAAATCCTGAAACACCATCGCGATGCTGCGGTCCCGCGGCGGCAGCTCCAGCACCGGCTCGCCGTTCAGGAGGATGTCCCCCCGCGTGGGATCCTCCAACCCGGCGATCATCCGCAGCACGGTCGACTTTCCGCAGCCCGAAGGCCCGAGCAGGACCATGAACTCCCCGTCCTGCACATCCAGGCTGACGTTGTCGACGGCAGTGGTGCCGTCTGGCCAGATCTTGGTGACCTCTTTCAGCGCGACGGTGGACACCGTCAACCTCCCGCATCGACTGTGATCCCGATCCCACGACGGTCGGCGATCGGGTACTGACTCTGCGAGTGGCTTCGATGCTTCGCCATCGGGCGAAAGTGCCATTTGCGCATAGTGATCAATCGATTACGGAGATCGCACGTTTTTCCCGCTCTCTCATGTGCACGTGCACAGAAAAAACATTTTTCATCGGTACGCGACACAAGCCCACAAAAGCACTTTCTCGCCCCGCCAAGCCCCGCGATCAATTGCCACTCAAGCCTGTGCCGCGCCCGCCGGGCTGAGCTCGGTGGCCCATCCACCCACCCACGCGGCCCACCCACCCACCCACCAAGCCGATCCCGAACGCCCGACCCCACCAGCCCCGTTCTCGAACGCTTCCCCCGCCAGTGCCAATCTCGGACGCTTGCCCCCGCCAGCGGCGATCTTGGACGCTTCCCCTGCCAGCGGCGATCTTGGACGCTTCGCCACCGCGGGCGGTGGTCAAACGTCCAAGATCAGCGCACAAGCTTGCGGGTGCTCACGGCGGAAGCGGAAGCTGCCTGAACAGCAGCCAGCACCGCGCCCCTCCACTCTCCCAGCGGCAATCTTGGACGCTTTGCCACCGCGGGCGGTCGTCAAGCGTCCAAGATCGGCGTAACGGAGTAGCGGACGCTTTGCCACCGCGGGCGGTGGTCAAACGTCCAAGATCGGCGTGGCGGGGTTGCGAGGGCTAGCGGGACGCCTTCCAGTCCTTCACGGCGGTGAGGGTGAACGTGAACAACACGGCGGCCGCCAGGAGGGCCGTGGCGAAGATGGCATAGCCCAGGAGGGCCACGACGACCAGGAGGAGGACACGCCCGTCCCAGCCGAGGACGGCGCCGCCCGCACCGGTCGCCGGGGCGCCCTTCTCCATCCGGGCGGTCAGGTCGTAGTGACGCATGGCCAGGGCGAACAGCAGCAGGAAGACCACGGCGGGCGGAACCGGCCCGTAGAGGCCCACGGCCGCCACGGTCAGGTATTCGGCGGCCCGCAGGGCGGCCGGCACCAGCCAGTCCAGGGAGCCGTCGTGCCGCACCCGGGCGGGGAAGCCGCTGACCAGCACCGGGATCACCACGAGCGCGAGCACCCACGGGCGATGGCCCGGCCCGGCGGCGGCCGTCGCGGCCACCGCGGCCATGGCGTAGACCGTGAAGAGGGCGGCGAACGGCAACGGCCGCCCGGCGCCCACCCGGCTCAGCACCGACCGCACCAGCGGCCCGTCGTCGCGGTGCCGCATGGTGTCGACCGTGTGCAGCACCCCGACCCGCATGGAGAGGGCCCGCAGCGACCGCAGCCCCAGCGTGTAGGCCGCCGCCAGCAGACCGAAACCGACCAGGGCGGCCAGCGTCACCCGGCCGTCGGTGAACGCGGCCAGCACGGCGATCAGCGCCCACCGCTCACCGATCGGGAAGACCACGATCCGCTTGGCCCAGTAGATCAGCGACCCGCGCTGGCTCTGCGCCTTGACCGAGGCCGCGGTGAGCCGCGCACCCACGCCACCGGACGCGGCCGGGGCGGGACGGGCGGCGGCCTCGTCGTGCAGGGCGCCGTACCAGGTGTCGGTCATGTGCCGGGCGGTCTGGAGGATGATCGCGGCGATCGCGAGCGGCCACGCGTACGGCAGCCCGATCCGCTCCGCCCCGGCCGCCAGCCCGGCGTAGACCGCGTACTCCTTGGCCCGGTCGGCCATCGTGTCGAGCCAACCGCCGAAGGCGTCGAACTTCCGCGTGTACCGCGCGAGTTGCCCGTCCACGCAGTCGAGCACGAACCCGAGGTAGAGCAGCACCCCGCCGAGCACCATGGCGACCCGGGAGGCCTGCCAGAACAGCAGCGCCGCGGCGACCGCGAAGAGCACCGACAGCCCGGTCACCGCGGTCGGTGTCAGCCGGAGCCGGGCGGCGGCCCGGGTGACCAGCGGCGACCAACTGCTCACCGCGTACGTCGTGAAGAAGTCGTCCTGTTCCTTGACGGCGAGCCGGAGGCGCGCCGCGTCCTCGTCCACCGCGGCGACCGCGTCCCGTGCCCCGGCCAGTTCCGCCTCGGTGGTGACCTGCTCGGCGTGCAGCAGGCGCACCCGGGTGGCGACCGGCACGAACCCGTCGGCGAGCATCTCGGCCAGCACGTCGGGGTGGTCGGCGGCCTTCTCCAGCAGCGGCAGCTCGGCGGGGGCGATGCACATGGCGCCCAGGTAGCGCACGGTCCCGCCGCCGGGCGGGGCGGCGATGACGCGGCCCCGGTCCTCTTTGAGCTCACCGGCCGGGTCGGCGGCGACGAGCACGGTGCTGCGCCCGGCCGGTTCGGTGGCCAGCGTCCAGAGCAGGCTGCCGTGCGCGACCAGGTTGTCGGCGCAGATCAGGAGGGGGACACCCGCGTCGCGGGCCTGCCGGGCCAGCTCCCGCAGGCGGACGGCCTCGCCGTCGCCCGGGGTGAGGCGGTGGACCGCCGGGATCCCGGCCGCCCGCAGCGCACCGGTCAGGTCGCCGGCGAGCCGGTCGGCGTCACTGTCCGGGATGGCGGGGCCGGTTCGTGCGGTCAGAACGGCCAGCGTCACCGGAGCACCACCGCTTGCCTCCTCAGCCTGACGGACCGGTCCTCACCAGGCCCGAAACGCGGTCCAGGTTAACAGCGGGCGTCACGTGGGTACGGGTCACCCTTACGGGAGCTGACTCGCTCGCATCCACCCGTGGAACGAGGGACGGCCCGGCTCCCGTACCTACCGTCGAAGTGGCCACGGCAGAGAGCCGGGGCCGCCGCCGAAGGAGTGGATGACGTGACCAGCCCCCTCAGGACCCGCTCGTTCTCCCGCCCCCGTCACAACCGCCGGATCGCCGGTGTCTGCGCCGGGTTGGCCCAGCGTTTCGGGATGCGCCCCGGCACCGTCCGGCTGCTGTTCGTCCTGTCCTGCCTGCTCCCGGGCCCGCAGTTCCTCGTCTACCTGGTCCTCTGGGCGCTGATGCCCAGCGAGTGACGCCCGTCGGAGGGCGTGAGCCCGAAAACGGGTAGGCGACACCGGCCTGGTCGGCTCCCCCCGTACGCCGGCCGGTGATCGCCGGTGGCGTGGGGGGGGCGGGCGGGGGGGGCGGGGGGGGGCCCCCCCCCCCGGGGGAGGGGGGGGGGAGGGGTACCCGGGCCGGGGTTAGCGCTCTCCGGGCAGTGCGGCCCGGAGAGCGACGACCACCCTGGGTCATGGGTTGGCGAAGGTCACCGTGACCGTCGAATAGCCCAGCCGTGCGAAGAGGCTCTCCAGCATGCGCTGCGTGTTCTCCCGGGCCCGCTCGTCCAGCCCGCTCGCCCGGGCCGCCTCGGTGATCCGCTGCTGGGCGAGCTGATAGACCTGCTGCTGCTTGCCGGGATCGTCGCGGAAGGCGTCACCGATCCGGTTGAAGAGCCCGCGCTCCTCGGCGACCACGTAACTGCGCTCCATGTCGAGAGCGGCCGTGGACTGCTGCGGGGCGGGCAGCCTCAGCTCGATCGTCTTCTTCTCCTCATCCACCTTGAGCGCGTCACCGGCCAGGCCGCCGAAGTCGACATAGGCCTCGACGGTGCCCGAGCCGACGAACAGTGTCCGCCGGTTGATCAGGAAGTCGGGGATGTTGTCCCGGTTCTCCTGGAGATCGACGATGACCTGGAACGTGCCGTCGGCCGCCACGAACCGCTCCAGGTCGCGCATGGACTCGAGGAGCACCGGCTGGCTGCGGTCGGTCGTCCGGTCGGCGAACGGGTTGTCGAAGGTGGGCAGCACGTTGATCGCGCGCAGCCCGAGGCAGGACGCCACCAGCAGGGCGAAGACGACGCCCACGAAGATCAGCAGCCGGGCGAACCCGCTGGGTCCGCGCTGAACGGCCGGGAACTCGCTGGTGGGCTCGGGGTCGGGGGATGCGGGGGCGGGCGATTCAGCCATGTCTAAACGGTACGGAGGGGGTACGACAATCCGCGACCCGAGCACCCACCCGGACGCCTCACCGCGCGAAAGCGTTCAAACCGGTCAGCTTCTGCCCGATCGACAGCTGGTGGATCTCCGACGTCCCCTCGTACGTCAGCACGCTCTCCAGATTGCTGGCGTGCCGCATCACCGGGTACTCCGCCAGGATCCCGTTGCCGCCCATGATCGTCCGGCACTGCCGTGCGATCTTGATGGCCTCCCGCACGTTGTTGAGCTTCCCGACGCTGATCTGCTCCGGCCGCAGCGGCCCGTCCTGCCGCTCCCGCCGCCGCCCCAGATGCAACGCCAGCAGGAACCCCTTCTGCAGCTCCAGGGCCATGTCCGCGAGCTTGGCCTGGGTCAGCTGGAACCCGGCGATCGGCCGCCCGAACTGCTCCCGCGCGGCCGCGTAGTCGAGCGCCGTGTCCAGGCAGTCCCGGGCCGCCCCGAGCACACCCCAGATGATGCTGAGCCGGGCCTCGGTGAGGCAGGACAGGGGCGCCATCAGGCTGCGGGCGCCGGGCAGCCGGGCGCTCTCCGGCAGCCGGACCTCGTCCAGGACGATCTCGCCGGTGCTGGACGCGCGCAGCGACATCTTGTGGCTGATCTCGCGGGCCGTGTAGCCGCTCACGTCGGTCGGGACGACGAATCCGGCCACGCCCTTGTCGGCTCGGGCCCAGATGATCGCCACGTCGGCGATCGGCGCGTTGAGGATCCAGGTCTTCACGCCGTCGAGCACCCAGTCGTCGCCGTCCTTACGGGCCCGGGTGGACATGCCGGTCGGGTCGGAGCCGTGGTCCGGCTCGGCCAGGCCGAAGCAGCCGATCGCCCGGCCGGACGCCAGCGCCGGGAGCCAGGCGAGTTTCTGCTCCTCGGAGCCGTAGCGCCAGATCGCGTACATGACCAGGGAGCCCTGCACCGAGATCAGCGAGCGGATCCCGGAGTCGGCGGCCTCCACCTCCATGCAGGCCAGGCCGAGGGCGACCACCGACGAGCCGGCGCAGCCGTATCCCGTCAGGTGCATGCCGAACAGGCCGGCCTTGCCGAACTCGACGGCCAGCTCCCGGATCGGGGCATCGCCGTTCTCGTACCACTCGGCCACGGCCGGACGAACGTGATCGTCGGCGACGCGGCGGGCGAGAGCGCGGGCGTCGCGCTCCTCATCACTCAGCAAATCGTCAAGATCCAGCAGGTCAAGAGGTCGAACACCCATGACTCAAGCTAACCGCCGGGCGTCCAACATCGACAGACCCGGATGAGATCAGGCCTCCAGGACCAGCACCCGCGCGTGGATCTCCTTGCGCTGCTGCAGGGCCGCGCGCAGGGCGCGGTGCAGACCGTCCTCCAGATAGAGGGCGCCGTGATATTCCACGACATGGGGGAAAAGGTCGCCGTAGAAGGTGGAATCCTCGGCGAGCAGCTTGTCCAGCGCCAGCTCGCGCTTGGTGGTGATGAGGTCGGCGAGCCAGACCTTGCGCGGCGGAATGTCCGCCCACTCCTTGAGCGTGGTCTGGTGATCGGGGTACGGGGCTCCGTCCCGGACCGCTTTGAAGATCACGGCGGCTGCCCTTTCCGTGAGAACCGTATGCCAGCGTAACCCCGGGCCGGTCAGACCTCGCCCGCCGAAGTCCACCGGCCATGATGCACCACGGAGTCCACCGGACGGTGCCCACGCCGCAGTGACGGTGACCTCTTGTCCTCCCCCCGGTACCCGATCGTCAGTGCTCCGATCGGGCGGAACTCCGGCGGCACCCCGAACGCCTCCTTGAAGGCGTCCACCCGGCCGGCGGGCAGCCCGATGAAGCACGACCCGAGGTCCTCGTTGACCGCGGTGAGGTGCATGAGCAGGGCGGCGAACCCGGTGTCGATGTCCCAGAACGGCGCGGGCCAGCGGGACTCGTCACGATCCGCCCAGCCTTTGTCGGGCTGGGCGTAACGCTCCAGATAGGCCGATTTGTTGGACAGCGCCACGATGATCAGCGGCGCCGTCCGCATCCGGGCCAGCCAGCCCTCGGCCGGCCCCTCGGCATCCGCGGTCGCCGCCCAGAACCGGTCGCGATCGGCCCGCCCGGTGAGGACCAGGAAACTCCAGCCCTGCGAGAAACCGGCCGACGGCGCCCGCAGCCCGTGCCGGACGATCTTGTCGACCAGCTCCGGCGGGACCGGGCGGTCCGGGTCGTAACCGCGCACCATCCGCCGGCGGCGGACCACCTCGTCGAACTCCATCAGGCCCGGATGCCCCAGGACGTCGACCAGGCGACACCGGGCTGAAGGACGACCAGGTCACGCCCGGTCCGGAAGGCATCCGGCGGGCAGGTCATCGGCTCCACCGCGACGGACCGGCGGAACCGCTCGCCGTGCAGGGTGTCGGCGGTGAAGACCTGCCAGTAGCGGTACTTGTCGTCGGCCCAGACCACGATGTCGCGGCCGGAGGCCGGGTCGGACAGGGTGACCGCGGTGATCCCGTCGGGGCCGAAGTCGATGTCCCCGAAGGTGGTGTCCAGCACCAGGTCACCGATCCGGCGGGGCTCGCTGAAGTCGAACTCGGTCCCGGCGATCTTGGTGGCGCCGATCGGCAGCAACCGGTTGTCCGCCAGGATCCGCGACCTGGCCGGCACGTGGAGCACGGTGTCCTCCACGGTCACGCCGGGCAGCCGCAGGTACGGGTGGACCGAGTACCCCCAGGGCGCGTTCGACTCCGAGGTGTTCACCACCTCCTGCACCGCCCGGAGCCCGTCGGCCGACACCGACCAGCGGTTGCGCAGGCGCAGCGACCACGGGTAGCCGACCTGGGCGGGCAGGTCGTACTCCAGCGTGACCGCGTCGGCGGTCTGCTCGACGGCGTGCCAGCGGGACCAGTTGACCAGCCCGTGGATGGCGTTGTGCCGGGCCGGCTCGGTGAGCGCGAGCTGGTACGACCGCCCCTCGAACTCGTACTTCCCGTCCCGGATCCGGTTGGGCCAGGGCGCCAGGATCTGCCCGGCCGAGCCTGGGGCGATCTCGTCCTCACCGAAGCCGTCCAGCAGTTCGGCGCCGTCGACGGAGTACGCCCGCAGCGTGCCACCGATCTCGGTGACGACGGCGCGGTGCCCCGCCTCCTCGATCGACCACTGGCTCCCGGACCTCGCGGCTGACTCTGCGCTCATACCCGCGACACTATCCGGCGTCCACCCGCTCCGGCTCGGACTGGTAGCGGATCAGCGCGGGCGAGGTACACGCGAGCACCACGGCCAGTCCGGCGGCGACGAACCCGCCGCCCACCCAGGACGTGCCGACGCTGGTCAGGTCGGCGGTGGCCCCGGCCCGCAGGTCACCGAGGCGGGGTCCGCCGGCCACCACCACGGTGAACACGCCCTGGAGGCGACCGCGCAGCCGGTCCGGCGCGAAGGTCTGCATGATCGTCTGCCGGTAGACCGCGCTGACCAGGTCGGCCGCGCCGGCCAGGGCGAGCATCAGCACCATCACCCACAGGTGGTCGGCCAGCCCGGAGAGGCCGATCGCCACACCCCAGCCGACCACCGCGACCACCAGGGCCAGCCCCTGCCTGCGGACCCGGCCGATCCAGCCCGAGGTGAGCCCGCCGATCATCGAGCCGATCGCGATCGCGCTGTACAGCCAGCCGACCACCGAGCCGCCGCCGAACTGGACCGCGATCGCCGGGAACAGCGCCCGGGGCATGGCGAACACCATGGCGATCAGGTCGATGGCGAAGGAGAGCAGCAGCACCGGCTGGGTGACCAGGAACCGCAGGCCGGCGAGGATGCCGCGGAGTCCGGCGCTGGGCCTCTCGGCGTGATCGTCGTGGACCGCGGGCGGGATGTCCGGCAGCCGCCAGGTGGCCCAGAAGGTGACGGTGAACAGCAGGGCGTCCACCGCGTACGCCACGGTCACGCCGGCGCCGGTGGACCAGACGCCCATGATCACGCCGGCCGTGAGCGGCCCGAGCACCCCGCCGGTCGTGATGGCCGTGTAGTTCAGCGTGTTGGCGGCCGGGACCAGGCCCTCCGGGACGATCCGCGGCACGATCGCCTGCCGGGCCGGGGAACTGACCGCGAACCCGGCCGACTGCACCGCGGTGAGCGCCAGCAGCAGGTGCCCGCTGCGCACCCCGAGCAGCGCCTGGATCAGCAGCGCGAGCGTGCTGACCCAGGTGATCACCGAGCTGCACAGCAGCAGCCTGCGCCGGTCCACCACGTCGGCCACCGCGCCGCCCCAGAGACCGAAGATCAACAGCGGGAGCAGCCCGGCCACGCCGAGCAGGCCCACCCAGGTGGGCGATCCGGTGATCGCGAACATCTGCACCGGTACGGCCACCGCGGTGAATTGGAAGCCGAAGTACGACGCGCCGTTGCCGATCCAGGTCCGCCGGAACGTGGGCACGCCCAACGGCCGCGTGTCGATCATCCAGGACCGCGGCCGCCGGATCGCCTGCGTCAAGGCGCCAGCCTCTCCACCACCCAGCCCGGACCGGTCGCGCGGTAGCGGAGGCGGTCGTGCAGCCGGCTGGTCCGGCCCTGCCAGAACTCCACGGCGTCGGGCCGCACCCGCAGCCCGCCCCAGTGCGGCGGGGCCGGCACCGGACCGGTCCCGAACCGCTCGGCCACCGCGGCCAGGCGATCGTCCAGCGCCTCCGGCCCGGGCAGCACCGTCGACTGCGGGCTGGCCCAGGCGCCGAGCTGGGAGCCGCGCGGCCGGGACGCGAAGTACTCCTCGGTCTCCGCCTGCGAGACCCGCTCGACCGGGCCGGTCACGATCACCTGGCGCTGCATCGGAAACCAGGGGAAGACCAGGCTCGCGTACGGATTGGCGGCCGTCTCCCGGCCCTTGCGCGACTCGTAGTTGGTGAAGAAGACGAAACCGCGGTCGTCGTACCCCTTGAGGAGAACGGTCCGCGCCGAGGGACGCGCCCCGGCGTCCGCGGTGGCCACGATCATCGCGTTGGGCTCCGGCAGGCCGAAGGCCGTCGCGTCGGCGAACCAGAGCGCGAACTGCTCCGGCCAGGTGGCCGCCAGAACACTCTCGGTCAGCGGCGGCCACTCCCCGTAGTCACGGCGCATCCCGGCGGGTGACGGTGCTTCGGCGCCCATGCCGCTCCCTCGCTCTCGACCCTTCCCCGGCGCAAACTACTGAGGTAACCCCGGGATGTGAAACGAACCGTAAATCCCCCACCGCGAATCGTCAGTTGAACCAGGATGGGTGTCATCCAGAGCACAATCGCGATGGGTCGACCATGCCGTTACCCGGCGGGCAAGATGAATGGCCCACCGCAGTTCGGTTCCACAGGGAGTGCCGTGACCGACTTCAAGCCGGGGCTCGAGGGCGTCATCGCGTTCGAGACCGAGATCGCCGAGCCCAACCGTGACGGTGGCGCCCTGCGATACCGCGGCGTCGACATCGAGGACCTGATCGGGCAAGTCTCCTTCGGCAATGTCTGGGGCCTGCTGGTGGACGGCAGGTTCGGCCCGGGGCTGCCACCCGCCGAGCCGTTCCCGGTGCCGGTGCACTCCGGGGACATCCGGGTCGACGTGCAGTCCGCCGTCGCGATGCTGGCGCCCTACTGGGGCCTGTCCCAGATGCTCGACATCAGCGACGAGCAGGCCCGCCGCGACCTGGCCCGGGTGTCGGTGACCGCGCTGTCCTTCGTCGCCCAGGCGGCCCGCGGGCTGGGCCTGCCGGCCGTCCCGCAGAAGGACATCGACAAGGCCGAGACCATCGTGGAGCGGTTCATGCGCCGGTGGCGTGGCGAGCCGGACCCGCGGCACGTCAAGGCCGTCGACGCGTACTTCATCTCCTCCTGTGAGCACGGTCTCAACGCGTCCACCTTCACCACCCGGATCGTCGCCTCCACCGGCGCCGACGCGGCCGCCTGCATCTCCTCCGGGATCGGCGCGCTCTCCGGCCCGCTGCACGGCGGGGCGCCCACCCGGGTGCTGCACATGATCGAGGCGGTCGAGCGCAGCGGCGACGCGGCCGGCTATGTGAGGGACCTGCTGGACCGTGGCGAGCGGCTGATGGGCTTCGGCCACCGGGTCTACCGCGCCGAGGACCCGCGGGCCAAGGTGCTCCGCCGGATCGCGAAGGACCTGGGCGCCCCGCGCTTCGAGGTGGCCGAGGCACTGGAGCGGGCCGCGCTGGCCGAGTTGCACGAGCGCAAACCCGACCAGCATCTGTGGACGAACGTGGAGTTCTGGGCCGCCGTGGTGCTCGACTTCGCCGAGGTCCCGGCGCACATGTTCACCTCGATGTTCACGTGCGCCCGGGTGGCCGGGTGGAGCGCGCACATCCTGGAGCAGAAGAAGCTCGGGCGGATCCTGCGGCCGGGTCTCCACTATGTGGGACCGGAGCCGCGGAAGCCGCAGGAGGTCGAGGGCTGGGATCAGCTCCCGCATAATGTGTGACCGTGGCTGACATCCGGATCCCCGACACGATCAAACCCGTAGACGGCCGTTTCGGCTCGGGCCCGAGCAAGGTCCGTCCCGAGGGTGTCGAGGCGCTCTCCGCGGTGTCCCGCACCTTCATGGGCACCTCGCACCGGCAGAGCACGGTGAAGGACCAGGTGGCCCGGCTGCGCCGTGGCCTGGCCGAGTTCTTCTCGATCCCCGACGGCTACGAGGTGATCCTGTCCAACGGCGGGACCAGCGCCTTCTGGGAGGTCGCCACCTTCGGCCTGGTCCGGGAGAAGGCCCAGTTCGCCGAATTCGGCGAGTTCGGCGCCAAGTTCGTGCAGGCGGTCACGGACGCGCCCTTCCTGGCCGAGCCGACCGTGCACCGGGCCCCCGGCGGCCAGGCGTCGTATCTGAGTGCCGAAGCCGGCGCCGACGTCTACGCGACCGTGCAGAACGAGACGTCCACCGGTGTGGCCGTCCCGGTCCGCCGGGTCGAGGGCGCCGACCCGGGCGCGCTCCTGCTCACCGACGCCACGTCGGGCGGCGGCAGCCTCGACGTGGACGTCCGGGAGACCGACGTCTACTACCTGGCCCCGCAGAAGGCGCTCGGCTCGGACGGCGGGATCTGGCTGGCCCTCATGTCGCCGGCCGCGATCGAGCGGGCGTACCAGATCAAGGCGTCCGGGCGGTACATTCCCCAGTTCCTGGACCTGGTGACCGCGATCGAGCAGTCCCGGCTGGAGCAGACCTACAACACTCCGGCGCTGGCCACCGTCTTCCTCGCCGCCGAGCAGGTCGACTGGATGAACGCGCAGGGCGGCCTGTCCTGGGCGGTCAAGCGCAGTGCGGAGAGCGCGGCGGCGATCTACGGCTGGGCCGACCGGTCGTCCTTCGCGCAGCCGTTCGTCACCGACCCGGCGCTGCGGTCGGCCGCGGTGGCCACCATCGACCTGGAGGGTGTGGACGCCGCGACCATCGCGAAGGTGCTGCGCGCCAACGACGTGGTGGACACCGAGCCCTACCGCAAGCTGGGCCGCAACCAGCTCCGTGTCGCCCTCTACCCGACCGTCGACCCGTCCGACGTGACCGCTCTCACAGCCTGCATCGACTATGTGGCCGAACGTTTGGGTTAGTCATATTGACGGCGCTCCGCGCGTACCGATAAAGGTTGAAGGAAGCCGCCGCCGGAGAACGAAGATCATCTCCGCTGGTCAGCAGTTTGACGGCGTGGCTTACCCCCATCGGGTGACCAAGGGGCGTACCGTGTTCCGAAACGCGCCCGGGTGAATGACTCTCGGGAGCACAGGCCAACGCGACGAGACGGAGGCAACGCATGCGGCCGGTACGCTTCGTCGCCCTCTCTGAAGACGGTCAGGCTCTCGTGCTCGCCGACGAGGTCGGGCGCCTGCTGGCTCTCCCCATCGACGAGCGCGTCTCCGGGCTCCTCACCGAGGGTCCCGCGGCTCCCGGCACGGCCGTGGCGGTCCTGTCCGGCGAGTCGGCGCCCTCGCTGTCCCCGCGTGACATCCAGGCCCGCATCCGGTCCGGCGAGTCCGCCGAGGATGTGGCCCGCATCGCCGGTGTCCCGGTCGACCGGGTCCTGCGCTACGCCGGCCCGGTCTTGCAGGAGCGGGCCATGCTGGCCCAGCACGCTCGCCGGACCAGGCTGAAGACATCTGACTCCGGTCAGCCACTGTCCGAGGTGGTCGACGGCCGTCTCGCGCAGCACGGCATCGACACCGAGAAGATCTCGTGGGACGCGTTCCGCCGCGACGACGGCACCTGGCGCATCGTCGCCACCTGGCCGTCCGGCAAGGCCACCGCTCAGGCCATCTGGGATCTGGACAAGGGCCGTCAGGTGGTGTCGCCGCACGACGACATGGCTCAATATCTGTGCGCCGAGCGCCCCACCCAGATCCTCGGCCAGGAGCCCGCTCCCGAGCGCGGCGGCCACGGTCTGCCCGGTCCCGCCCGGAGCACCGAGCCGAGCCGTGGCGGCCACGGTCTGCCCAGCGCCGACCCGGTGCCGTCCCGTTCGGGCCGTGACCCGATCCGGGCCGGCCGTGACGCGCTGCTGGCCTCGCTCGACCGGCCGCTCGAGAGTTCGTCCGGCCGTGGCCTGGAGCCGGCTCCCCGCCGCCCGGTCGCCGGGGGCGCCGCGGCGCTGATGGGCGGTGGTTCGGGTTCCGCCTTCGACGACGACGCCGACCTGCCGAAGGAGGTGCCGGCCGTGCCGTCCCTGGCGGTGCTGCGCCCGCGCCGCACGGTGGGCCAGAGCACCTCGGCCAACACCGAGTCGGAGGAGAGCAGCAAGCCGCGCAAGCGTCTCCCGAGCTGGGACGACGTGTTGTTCGGCGGCGGCCCGGCGGCCCGCGAGTCGTCCTGACCGGCACACGCCTCTTCGTCGCCGTCTTCCCGTCCGCGGAGGCCCGCGATCATCTGCGCCGTCACCTGCCGGCGCACGCCGCCCGCCGCCCGGACAGGTGGCATGTCACCCTGGCGTTCCTCGGCGAGGTGCCGGAGGAGCCGGTCGTCGAGGTCCTGACCACGGTTCCCCGTCCCGGCCCGGTGCGCCTGCACCTGGCCGGCAGCGGGCGGTTCGGCCCGGTGCTCTGGGCCGGTCTGCTCGGTGATCTGGAGCCGTTGGCGGCCTTCCGCGAGCGGGTCCGGGTCGCGCTGACCGAGGCCGGGTTCCCGATCGACGGGCGGCCGTTCCACCCCCATCTGACGATCTCCTACCGGTTCGACCGCCGCATCGTGGCGGCGCTCGCCGACTATGCCGGACCGTCCTGGGAGGTCGACGAGTTCTCCCTGGTCAGCAGCGCGGACGGCGAATATCACCGGCTCTGGGCCGGTCCGCTCTGACTCCTCAGGCGGACGGGCCGGTCTCCCGGCGCAGGATCAGGCCGGCCGCCTCCAACGTGGCCTCCACGCGGAGCCGCTCCAGATCCAGGTCCGAGCCGGTCAGCGACTGTAAACGCTCCGGGACGCCCAGGCAGCGGCACGCCATCCGCAGGTAGGTGTCGTAGGCCAGCATGACGGCGTTGAACAGCGCCTCCGACTGCGCCACCAGCCCGCTGCGCCGCTGGTGGTCGAGACGGCGCAGCTCGTACGCGATCCGCTCGATCGGCGGCAGGCGCAGCGCGGCCAGGCGGGACGGGTCCCAGCTCTTCATCCCGCGCTCGAGGCGCCGCAGCGAGGCGCCTTCGTGGCGGCCTCGCGGGCCCCGCTCGACCCGGCGGCGGGACCGGCGGGCCAGGTGGCGTTGGGCGGCGCGGTCGCGGCCGTTACGGGCGCGCAGCTCGCGGCGCCCCCGGCGGGTGAGCAGATGACGCAGGTCGGACGCCTGGCCGCTGAGCATGATGGTGGCGGCGCACGGCAGGATCAGCAGCGCCGAAAGCGCCGCCGACAGCACAGCGAGATGCGCGATCGCCACGGTTAGACGCTAGGCCCTGTCCGGCCAGGCGGGAATACCCGTTTGGTGGACCCGGCCTGCCGACCTTGCCGGGATCCCGGATTTCTCCGGGATCCCGGACCGATCAGACGTTCACGCCGGAACCGGAGTGCGCGAGCGGTTCGGCGTGCGCGCGGGACGCACTCCGCGGCCGCGGCACCACCGGGGTGACGGCCAGCCGGATCCGCCGGCTCGACCGCCTCTCGATCCGCAGCCGCTCGCCGCTGGCCCGCAGCTGCCAGGCCAGTGCGCCCAGGGCGGCCACGAAGCTGACCAGACCGGCCGCCCAGATGCTCGACGGCACCCCGAAACGCTCGCCCCACCAGCCGGAGAGCGTCGCCCCGATCGGTGTCGTGCCGAGGAAGACCAGCACGTACAGGGCCATGACCCGGCCCCGGTACTCCGGGTCGACGCCCATCTGCACCCGATGGTTCGCCCCCTGGGCCAGGTAGATCGAAAAGAAGCCGGTGGGCACCAGCAGCAGCGCCGCGACCGCGAAGTTAGGCGCGAACCCGACCGCGAACTCGAACACCCCGAAGAACAGCGCCGCGCCGATCACCTTGTAGACGCCGGGGCGGGTCCGGCGGCGGGTGCCGGCCAGCGCGCCACCCAGCGAGCCGATGGCCAGACACGTGGTGAGCAGGCCGAACGACGACGGGCCGGCGTTGAACTCGATCTTCGCGAGGGAGGCCAGCGTGACCGGGAAGTTGAAGCCGATCATGCCGATCACGGCCATCATGCCGATCGGCAGCAGCAGGTCGTGCCGTTTGCCGACGTAGCGCAGGCCGTCGATCACCCGGGCGTCGGCACCGGCCCGGCGGTCGGTGCCGTGCAGCTCGGCCTGACGCATCCGCAGGTAGGTGAAGACCGGCGCGACCGCCAGCACGGTCGAGATCAGGAACACCCCGGGCGTGGAGAGCACCGCGAGCAGCACGCCGGCCAGGGCCGGGCCGCTGATCCGGGCGATGTTGAAGGTGGCCGCGGAGAGCGCCAGCGCGTTCGGCAGCAGCCGCAGCTCGACCAGCTCGGAGACGAACGCCTGCCGCACCGGGGTCTCCACCGCGTTCGCGATGCCGAGGAGCAGCGCGGACACGAACACGTGCCACAGCTCGACCACGCCGGCCGCGACCAGCACCGCGAAGAGGATCGCGAAGGCGGCGAAAGCGGCGTTCGCCGCGACCAGCAGCTTGCGCTTGTCGTACCGGTCGGCCAGGCGGCCACTCCAGAGGGTCAAGACCATCACCGGTACGAACTGAAGCGCCGTGACCATGCCCAGTGCCCCGGGTGAGTCGCCGGAGAGCTCGAGTACCAGCCAGTCCTGGGCGGTGAACATCATCCACACCCCGACCAGCTTCACCAGCTGCCCGCCGGCGAACAGTCGGTAGTTCGGAACCCGCAGGGATATGAATGTGGTGTTCAGGGCTGCCCGCACGCGGTATGCGCCTCCTAGGTCGTACGCGTCATCGCCGAGTGATGAAGCGGAACGACCTCGGGTCGGGGTCAGCCCCGGGCGACCCGCTGCAGGATCTCCGCAGCGTGTGCCAGGGTGTCCCGTTCCTCGGGAGTGAGCCGGTCCAGCTGGACGGCGAGCCACTCGTTACGGGCCCGCTCGTGCAGTGCGTAAACCGCCCGGCCCTCGTCCGTGGCGGCCAGGATCACCTGGCGCCCGTCGGTCGGATGCGGCGTACGCGCGACGAGCCCGCGTTCCTCCAGCTTCCCCACGATCTTCGTCATCGTCGGGGGCTGGACGCGTTCCACGTCGGCGAGCTCACGCGGAGTCAGCGCGCCGGCCAGCTGGAGGCTGGTCAGCGCGGACAGCTGACTGAACGTCAGATCACCCACGGGGCGGGCCTGCCGGACCCGCCGGCTGAACCGGATGATCGCATCCCGCAGCGTCTTGGCCAGCGATTCCGCTGTCGTGCGCTCCGTCGTCATCACCCGCTCCATCACGGTCCTTAGCCTAGCTAATGAGCATGGCTAACGACATCCGATTATCCGTATGACAGCCGTCACCGGGCACGCTAGCGCACCCGGTTGACGGCCGAGAATCCTCAGAGGATCCAGGACTCCAGCGGACCCCTGGTGAAGTACAGGACGAACAGGGCGGCGATGCCGTACATCATCGGGTGGATCTCCCGTGCCCGGCCGGTGGCCACCTTCAGGACGACGTAGGTGATGATCCCGGCCCCGATGCCGTTGGAGATC
This sequence comes from Actinoplanes hulinensis, assembly GCF_019429605.1. Lineage (NCBI taxonomy): Bacteria > Bacillati > Actinomycetota > Actinomycetes > Micromonosporales > Micromonosporaceae > Actinoplanes > Actinoplanes hulinensis. Next base: position 74,036 of record NZ_JAHXZI010000016.1, read on the forward strand.
GAGTAGGTGAACGGCATCAGCGTGACGGTGAGGAACGCCGGCAACGCGATGGTGTAGTCCGTCCAGTCGATCTGCCGGACCGCGGTCATCATCAGGAAGCCGACCACCACGAGCGCGGTCGACGCCGCCTCGAACGGCACCACCTTCACCAGCGGCGCGAAGAACATCGCCACCAGGAAGAGCGCACCGGTGACCACGCTGGCCAGACCGGTTCGGGCGCCCTCACCGACACCGGACGCGCTCTCCACGTACGACGTGTTGCTGGACACACTGGCCGCGCCACCGGCCGCCGCGGCGATCGAGTCGACGAGCAGGATCTCGGTGGACCGCGGCGGCATGCCGTCGGCGTCGAGCAGCCCGCCCTCCTGGCCGACCGCGACCATCGTGCCCATGGTGTCGAAGAAGTCCGTCACCAGCAGCGTGAAGACGAACATCAGCGCGACCAGCGGACCGGCCGTCGACCACGAGTCGAGGACGTTGAACTTCCCGATCAGCGACAGGTCGGGGGTGTCGATGATCTGCTCGGGCAGCGCCGGCACGTTCAGCGACCAGCCACCCGGCTTGACCACGGCCGGGCCGAGACCGGCGATCGCCTCCACGATGATCGCGATGACCGTGGTGCTCAGGATGCCGATCAGGATCGCGCCCTTGACCTTGCGGACGAACAGCACCAGCGTGATCATCAGGCCGACCACGAAGACGAACGTGGGCCAGGTCACCAGCTTGCCGCCGAGGCCCAGCTCGACCGGGACGGTGGTGTTGGCGGCGTCCGGCACCCGGTGCACGAACCCGGCGTCGACCAGGCCGATGATCATCAGGAACAGGCCGATGCCCACGCCGATCGCCGTCTTCAGCTGCGTCGGCACCGCCTTGAACACCGCGGTACGCAGCCCGGTCAGCACCAGGATCGCGATCAGCACACCCTCGATGACCACCAGGCCCATCGCGTCGGCCCAGGTCATCTCGGGCGCGATCTCGTACGCCACCAGGGCGTTCACACCGAGGCCGGCGGCCAGCGCCAGCGGGAACCGGGCGACCACACCCATCAGGATGGTCATCACGCCGGCGACCAGGGCGGTACCGGCCGCGAGAGCCGCGATCGGCAGCTTGGCGCCGGTCCCGTCCGTGCCACCGGCCAGGATCAGCGGGTTCAGCACCACGATGTAGGCCATCGTGAAGAACGTGACGAAGCCGCCACGCACCTCGCGGCTCATCGTCGAGCCGCGCTTGGATATCTCGAAGAACCGGTCGAGGGCCTTCTTCGCCGTGCCGGTGCCCGGTTCGCTATCTACAGACATGGGACCTTCCGAAAGGGGGCGCATGAATGAACGCGCGCATGCTTTCAGATGCAACTACCTCGGTAAAAGCCGTGCGATGTTACAACTCTCACGCGCTGCGCCGATGCGATCCGTAATGGCCGTACCCTGGCGGAGTGAGTGACCTGTCTCCCGCCACGCACACCGGCGACCCGTTGCCGGCCCTCACCGTGGTGACCGGGACGAAACCACGGCCCGCACCACTCGATCCCCCGATGGTCCCGTTCGCGCTGGCCGGCGTCGCGGCCTTCGCCGTCGCGACGTTGATCACATGGTTCACCGATGCGCCCGACCTGTGGTTCCAGACATCCCTGGCCGGGCTGCTGTGGGGCATCCCGGGCACACTGACCATGGTCGTGCACGATCGGAACAGGCGGCGCCGCCGGGCGCTGACGCACCCGGAGTTCACCGTCGACGGCTAGCTGTGGCCGTAATCCTCGGCCGGCTCGCCGGACTCCACCGAGCCGTGCCCGCGGCTGACCGCCACGGCCTCCACCTCGCTGTCGTCGTACACCGTGGGGAGTTCGTCGACCGGCTGCTCGGCCGCGCTGAGCAGCGCCTCCGAGTGGGCGCCGCAGCCGTGGTCGGCGCTGACCGCCCGGCCGTCGTCCGGCGCGTACAGATTGCCGCACACGCCGAACATCTGCCGCATCGTCCCGGCGAGCGGAAGGTAGAAGCCACAGGTGCCGCAGCGGGCGTTGCGCGGGGCGGCCGCGGAGATCGGCGCCTCCGGGCCGGCGTCGCCGTCATACCACCGCTGGGCCGTCTCCATCCGGCCGTCCTTGGACATCACCCGGGACCGGCCGAGGCCCAGCTCCCAGGAGACGTCCTCGACGGCCGCGTCGTCGCTGAGCACATAGCCCGGGGTGAGCCGCTCGTCGTCGGGCGCGGTCGGCATCAGGTCGCCGACACCCAGATCGCCCGGCTGCACCCGCTCGTTCCACGGCACCCAGCCGGGGGCGAGCAGCGCGTCCGGCCCGGGCAGCAGCACCGTCTCGCAGACCGTGACGTGCCGGCTGCGCGGGACGCGGGTCACCGTCACGGCCCAGCGCCAGCCCTGGTAACCGGCCAGATGGCTCTCGAAGAAATGGGTGACGACACGATCGGCCTCGGCGACGGCTTCGAGATGCTCACCGATGTCGCTGGGATCCACTTCGGTGATGGCACCACGGGCCACCCCGACAGCATCGGCACAGACCTGGTCGAGTCGGGCGGCGCGGGTGGTGGTCCTGGAGGTCACCCGCCCATTGTTGCCTACCGAACCCGGGTCCCCGCAACGACTCCCCAGATAGACCGGCGCGGAACCGGGCGCGGGTCGCCCGCATCAGTCAGGATGGTTCCCATGCCGCTGCTTCCCACGCTCGGACGCACCGTCGGCACCGGCATCAAGGCCGCCCGCCTGCTGGTGCGCGGCTCGGTGCGCGGCGGCGCCTGGGCCACCCGCCGCGTCGGCTCGGCCCGCGCCCGCGGCGCCGCCAACGAGATCGGCATGATCCGGCTCTTCGACCTGCACGCCGTCTCGTGCGCGGGCGACGCCCTCATCGCGATCGGCCTGGCCGGCACCATCTTCAGCGTCCCGCTCGGTGAGGCACGCAGCAAGGTGGGGCTCTACCTGCTCATCACGATGATCCCGTTCGCGCTCCTCGCGCCGATCGTCGGGCCGCTGCTCGACCACTTCCGGCACGGCCGGAGGTATGCGCTGGCCGCCACCTTCCTGGGCCGCGCCTTCCTGGCCTACGTGATGTCCGACAACCTGCTCGAGTGGGGTCTCTATCCGGCGGCCTTCGGGGTGCTCGCGCTCTCCCGGGCGTACGGGGTGGCCCGCTCCGCCGCCGTGCCACGCCTGCTGCCGGAAGGTGTTGGGCTGTCCCAGGTGGGTGCGCGGGCCAGCGTCTACGGCACCTTCGCGGGCATCCTGGTGGCGCCGATCGGCCTGCTCGCCTTCAAGTTCGGGCCACAGTGGCCGCTGCGGGTCGCGACCCTGATCTTCCTCATCGGCATGGTGGTGTCGCTCCGCCTGCCGCCCCGCGCCGACTCCGACCCGCCCGAGGAGCTGCCCCGTGCCTGGCACACCGTGCTGCGCATGGGCCGCGGCGGGGACCGCCCGCTCTCCGGCCCCCTGGTCGTCGCCACCCTGATCGGCAGCAGCAGCCTGCGCCTGCTCTACGGCTTCCTGCTGCTCTTCCTCACCTTCGCGATCATGGGTGGCCAGCTGACCACCTCGGTCCTCGGCGTGGAACTCGCCCGCGGCGCCGCGGTCGGCCTGGTCGGCGCGGCCCTGGCCATCGGCACCTTCGTCTCCACGGCGGCCGGCACCGGCCTGCGCATCCGCCGGCCCCTGGCCCTCCAGTCCAGCGGCCTGATCGTCACGGCCGGCGTGGCGGTGCTCACCACGATCTTCTACAACCTCGCGACGGTCACGCTGCTGGCGCTGCTCACCGCGATCTTCAGCGGCATCGCCAAGCTGACCGTGGACGCCAGCATCCAGGAGCGGGTCCCGGAACGGCAGCGGGCCACCGCCTTCGCCCACTCGGAGACGGCGCTCATGCTGGCCTGGGTGGCCGGCGGCGGCCTCGGCATCATCCCGTTCGACGGCCGTCTCGGCATCGGCTTCGCCGCCCTGCTCGCCGTCCTGGCGGCGGCCCGGGCCGCCTGGTCGGCCGCCCGGCTGCACAACGAACGCCTCGCGGGCCGCCCCGACGCCCTCCCCCTCGACCCCGACGCCGAGCCGGACCAGGACGTCACCGGCCCCACCCCGGGAACCCGCCGGACCACGGGCCCTCTCCGGTCCTCCCACGGCGCCGACCCGGACACCACCGATTTGGACGACCTCTGGACCTCGACCACCATCGACCCCGAACCGACGAGCGGGTCGCGGCCCATCCCGCCCGGCCCCGGCGGTGACCCGGCCCGCCGCACCACCGCGAAGGCGCCGCGCGCGGCCGGCCCGACCTCCCGGACCCGCAAGGTCGCGGCCGCCACACCCACCCCTCGCCGCCCATCGGACACACCGGCCCCTCGCCGCCCGGCCGACACCGGGTCCGGCGACACCGAGCGGCTCGATCCCCCGGCAGGCCGCCGCTGGTGGGGAGGCAAACGCAAGAGCACGGCAACGGGCCCCGCGCGTGAGCCGGACGGTGCGGCCCGCCCCACCGCACGCACCAAGAGCCACGACTGGGACGACCTGGCCGACGACGAGCCCACCACCCGGGATCCGGCGGCGCCCCCCGGATTCCACGTCTACCGGCCGTCCTCCGCCCCACGCGACGACCCCGAATCGTGAAGCGGGCCACCACAGCCCCACACGCCGCGCCCTTGGGTGTTGAGAGGCCTCCGCGAGTCGACCAGAGCCCAAGATTGAAGACGCAACGTGGATCTTGAGGATTGGGGCACCGCCAAGAGCCTTCTTCTTGACTGCCGACGGCCGAGTCCGCAATCCCTCGCCGATAGGACGTGTCACCCGGCGCGTTCTTGAACGATTTGCCACCGCTGTGGGTGGCCAATCGTTCAAGAACGCATAACGTTGGCATCCAAAGCGGGCGAAACGGGCGCCTGATTCCGACCAAAGACCCATTTCAGCCTAGTGCGGTGGACGGCGGGCCCATTCGGCGATTCGCCCGACCGGGCGCTTGACGTAGAACCACGAACACCCAGGAAGAAGACTCCCAAGCGGCACCCAGCACTCAAGATCAGGACCGTGCCAGAGCCATGACCCGGAGAGCCTCGCCGCACGACATCAAGCCGGGGCGGCGCGGGAGAACACGACCACGACAAAGACGGAGCGCGTGCCGGAGAACACGACCGCGACTTGGCGAATCGCCGTCGGCCGCACGAGACTGATCCGGTGAACGGCGAGGACCTGTGACCGCGTACCCCCTCTTGATCGTGACCGCGGTGGCCGCCGAGGCCGATGCCTTCCGCGCCCACCTCGACCCGGACCGTGCCGTGGTCGAGGCCGTAGGCGTCGGGCCGGCCGCCGCCGCCGCCGGAACCGCCCGCCTGCTCGCCACCGGCCACTACCGCTCGGTGCTCAGCGCCGGCATCGCGGGCGGTTTCCCCGGCCGGGCCCCGGTCGGCAGCCTGGTGATCGCCACCCGCAGCATCGCCGCCGACCTGGGCGCCGAATCGCCCGACGGCTTCCTCCCGATCGAGGAGCTCGGCTTCGGCAGCAGCGTCCTCGACGCCGATCCCACCCTGGTCAAGGCCCTAGGAACCGCCCTGCCCGAGGCGATCCCCGGCGAGATCCTCACCCTCGCCACGGTGACCGGCACGGCGGAGACCGCCGACCGCCTGGCCACCCGCTTCCCTCTCGCCGCGGCGGAGGCGATGGAGGGGTACGGCGTCGCCGTCGCCGCATCCGGAGCCGGCCTGCCCTTCGCCGAACTCCGCGCCGTCTCCAACCCGGTCGGCCCCCGCGACCGTGCCGCCTGGCGCCTGGCCGACGCGTTCGCCGCCCTCCGCGCCGCCACCCCGGCCCTCAACGCACTCCCTTGATCAAACCCCTTCCCTGTACGCCGAAGCCCGCCCGCCTGCCCCCTCAACGGACGGCATCGCCTCCTGAAGGGGCTGTTTGAGGGGCGCGCGACAGCGCTGGCCGGCTGAGGGAACGGCAGGGCGGTGGTGTGCGCAGGCCGTACCGGAGAAGTGCGGCGGTTTGCGGGGAACTGACCTGATCGCGGGCTTCCCGAACCCTGATCACGAAGGCCGCCGAGTGGATCATTTACATCGAGGCTGTTGCCGTTGGCGGCCGCGGGCGGCATGCTGCGCTGAACAAAGGATGTGACCGGGAACACCGCCGCCGGCTCCGAAGCGAGGATCGATGAACGACGTCAGCGGCACCGCAATGTCGGCGGGAGCCCGGGCCCGGTTGATCGGCGCCGGATATGCCGCGCAGGGGCTCGGTTACGCGACGGTCGTGACGGCGCTGCCGGAGTTCAAGGACCGTCAGGGCATCGACGACACGTTCGTCTCGGCGATCCTGCTGCTGGTGTGCGTCGCGGCGGCGGGCGGCTCGGTGCTGGCCGACCGGATCGCCGCCCGGTGGGGCAGCCGGTACGCGCTCGCCTCCGGCCTCCTGATCGTCGGTCTGGGTCTGGCCGGGACCACCTTCCGGTCGCCGAACGCGGTGTTCGCGGCCATCCTGCTCGCCTACGGGGTGGGCCTGGGCGCGGTGGACGCCTCGCTGAGCATGCAGGGTGTGCTGGTGCAGGCCCGCCTCGGGCGCAGTGTGATGAGCCGGCTCTTCGCCGCCTACACGGCCGCGGCCATCGTGGCGGCGCTGCTCATGTCGGCGGTGCTGGCTGGCGGCGTGGGGGCGGCCGTGGCGGTGGCGGTGGCGGCGCTGTTCGCGATCGTCGTGGGACTGGTGGGCTGGCGGCTGTTCGAGCCGGGGCGCACCCTGCGGTCGGCGGTCGCGCATGCCGGGGGCGGTCGCGGCGTACGTAGGGTCGTGGTGGTCTGCGGGATGTTGATCTTCACGGCTTTCCTGGTGGACTCGGCGGTCAGTACGTGGAGTTCGGTCTACCTGAAGGACTCGCTGGCCGCGGCCGCCTCGGTGGCGCCGCTCGGGTACGCCGCCTACCAGGGTGCGGTGCTGGTCAGCCGGCTGGTGGCCGACCACATGACGCCGCGGGCCGGGCGGGTGCCGCTCGCGATCGGTTCCCTGGTGGTGTGCGGCGTTGGCTGCGGTCTGGTGGTCGTGCTGCCGGCGGTGGGCGCCGCGGTGACCGGGTTCGCGATCGCCGGCGTCGGGGTCGGCGTCCTGGTGCCGCTGGCCTTCAGCGCGGCCGGTGAGGCGGCTCTGGCCAGCAGCGACGAGGTGATCGCGAAGGTGAACCTGTTCAACTACGGCGGCGCGCTGGGCGGGGCGGTGCTGATCGGGGCGCTGTCCGAGCCGATCGGGTTGCGCTGGGCGTTCCTGATCCCGGTGGTGGCGGTGATCGCGACCCTGCCGCTGGCCCGGCGCCTGGCCAACCTGACGGTAACCGCACCGACGGTCGACAAAGCGCCGGCCTGACGGTGACCCACCGACCGTGGACAAAGCGCCGGCCTGACGGTGACCGCGGCGAACAAAGCCGCCGGACCGACGGTGACAAGGACCGCCGGACCGGCGGTGGGCGCCCGCGGAGGCATAAGCTGTCGCCGTGCCGAAGCTGGTGGATCACGACCTGAGGCGGGCGGAGCTGCTGGCGGCGGCCTGGCGTGTGGTCCGGGCGCGCGGTGTCGAGGGCACCACCACCCGGGCGATCGCCGACGAGGCGGGTTGTTCGCTCAGCGTGCTGGCCCACTTCCTGGGCGGCAAGGACGACATCCTGGTGGCCGCGCAGCGGGCGGTCTACGACCGGATCGTGGAGCGCGCCTTCCGGATCGGTGGTGACCTGTTCGGGCTGGACGCGTTGCGCGCCGCTCTGGAGGCGGTGCTGCCGATCGACGAGGAGCGGGCCGCCGACGCGCATGTGAACGTGGCCTTCGCCGGGGCGGCGCTGTCGCATCCCCGGCTGGCCGAGTCACGCCGTGCCTCGCACCGGGAGATCCGCGGCCACCTGCGGACCTGCCTGCGGGAGGCGCGCGAGCTGGGTGAGCTGCGCGCGGGGGTCGACGACGAGGCCGTGATCGACGACTTCATCATCCTGGTCGAGGGCAGCACCCTGCTCAGCCTGGTGGACGGCTGGGCGGAGGAGGGACGCGCCGAGCGGCTGTCCCGCCTCGCCACCACATTCACTGATCAGTTGCGTGGCTGAGCCGCGATCAGATCCCGGTACCAGAACCAAGAATCCTTTTTCGTACGCTCAAGCGTCGAAAAATCAACGTAAATGAGCCCGAAGCGCTCGTCATACCCCGCGGCCCACTCGAAGTTGTCGATCGCCGACCAGACGTAGTAGCCGTCCACCCGTACCCCGGCGGTGATCGCGTCCGAGACCGCACGCAGGTGAGCGTCCAGGTAGGAGATGCGCCGCTCGTCGTGGACCCGGCCGTCCGGCCCGGGCGGCGAGTCATGGAACGACGCCCCGTTCTCCGTGATGATCACCGGAGGCAGGTCCGGGTACCGGTCGCGCAGCGTCACGAGGATGTCGGTGAGCCCGGCCGGCACGACGGCCCACCCGAAGTCGGTCCGCTCGTCGCTCTTGACCGGCACCGGCGAGAACGGCATGTCCGCCGGAATGTCCACTTCGAGCACACCGGAGTAGTCCTTCCCTGCCTTCGGCGCCTCGATCATCGTCGGCTCGTAGTAGTTGACCCCGTAGAAGTCGAGCCGCGCCCGGATCAGTTCGAGGTCCCGGTCGAGCTGGGCCTCCGGCACTCCGACCCCGGCCCGGATCAGCTCGTCCGGATAGTCGCCGAGCAGGATCGGGTCGGAGAAGGTCCAGTTGGTGAGCGCCGAGAAGATCGCCGCCGCCTCGACGTCGGCCGGATCGTCACTGGCCGCCGTGACCGGGAAGTGCTGCTGCGCCACCCCGATGGACCCGGCCCCGTGGGTACGCAGGACCCGCACCGCCAGCCCGTGCGCGAGCAACTGGTGGTGCGCCGCAGGCAGGGCGCCCAGTCCGAGTCCACGGGCCGGGGCGTGGTCGGCGAGCGCGTACCCGTACAGGGTGTGCACGTTCATCTCGTTCATGGTGATCCAGTCCCGGACCCGGTCGCCGAGGCGCGTCACGAGGGCACTGGCGTGGTCGGCGAGCCGGTGCGCGGTGTCCCGGTTCATCCAGCCGCCGGCGTCCTCCAGTTCCTGCGGCAGGTCCCAGTGGTAGAGCGTCGGCACCGGCCGGACCCCGGAGGCGAGCAGCCTGTCCACGAGCCGGTCGTAGAAGTCGAGGTCACCGGCGAGCACCCGGGGCCAGGAGAACGAGAACCGGTAGTCGTGCACACCGGCCTCGGCGATGAGGTCGACGTCCGAGGCGTACCGGTGGTAGTGGTCGCTCGCCACCCGGGCGTCCTGGCCGTGCCGGACGGCCCCGGGACGGGCGGTGAAGGTGTCCCAGATGCTCGGGCCCTTGCCGCCCGCGTCGGCCGCGCCCTCGATCTGGTACGCCGAGGTGGACATGCCGAACCGGAAACCGGGTGGGAACTGGGGGTACACGGTGGTTCCTTTCAACGCAACGCCCGCAGGCGGGGCAGGAGGGCCAGCGCGACCAGCGCGATGGCGGCGGTGAGCAGGTAGAGGGTGGGATAGCCGCCGAGACCGGTGACGATCGGCGCGGCCAGCACCGGGGCGAGCAGTTGCGGGAGGGTTCCGGCGACGTTGGCGACGCCGAGCATGGTGGCGCGGGTCTCGGCGTCCGGCAGGACGTGGGTCATGACCGCCATGTCGACCGCGATGTAGGCGCCCCAGCCGACCCCGACCAGTACCGACGCCCCGATGACCACCGGCACGACGGGGACCAGGGCCATCAGCGCGGTGCCGAGGGCGAGCAGGACCGCCCCGGCCGCCACGAAGACCTTGCGCCGTTCCCAGCGGTCGGACAGCACTCCCCCGGCGAATCCGGCGATGCCCGCGAAGAGCACGTTGACGACGGTCACGATGAGCACCCAGGTGGCCGCGTCGCCGACGCGCACCCGGTCCGACAGGTAGTAGAGCAGGTAGACCAGGACGAGGGCGTTGACCAGGTTGAGCAGGAAGCGGATCAGCCAGGCCCAGGCGAACTGGCCGCCCGGCCACGCCCAGTGGATCCGCTCGCGGGCGGAGACCACCGGTACGTCCCGGTAGACGAGCAGCAGCGCCCCGCCGAGCGCCGGGACCGCGATCGCCACCGCGACGTAGCCCCACGATCCGGAGCCGACGGCGACCGCGATGGCGGTGCCGAGCACCACGCCGACGATCTGGGCCACCCCGAAGAGGGCGCCGACCGTGCCGCGCTGGTTCTCCGGCACCCGGTCGCCGATCATCGCGGCCAGCGCGGCGAGCGGCCCGTTCAGGCCGACCTGGACGAGGATCCAGCCGGTGGCCATGGTGCCGGTGGTGTCCGCGCCGGAGAGCACGAGCAGTCCGGCGACCCCGGTGACGGTTCCGGCCAGGAAGATCGGCCGACGGGCCCGCAGCCGGTCGGAGAGGATCCCCCACAGCGGGTTGGCGACCATGGAGGCCGCCGCTCCCCAGGCCGTGACCAGGGCGAGCAGCGCCTCCTTACCGTCGTCACCGGCGAGCCGGGCGGCCTGTTCGGGCAGCAGGATCTGGATCGGCCCGAACCAGCCGGCCGCGATCCCGATCATGGCCAGCGCGTAGGCCGTCATCCAGCGACGGCCGACGCGCGCCTCGACAAGGGTCACGCACGTGCCCTTTCCCACATCACCGTGTACGCCTCGGCGCCGCTCAGCAGTTGCGACCGGAGCAGCGGCCCGTCGGATCCGGCCTGGTTGATCAGGTCGGTGACCCAGTCGGCGTAGAGGCCGTACTGGGCGACGCCGTCGGTGTTGAGGTCGAAGGTGCGGGTGCCGTAGACCTGCCGGGTGACGGTGGTGCCGTTGACCGCGGTGAACGGGTAGGTGAGCGGGCTGGATCCGGCGTTCAGACGGGGCGCGGCCTGCGGGCCCAGCCCGTTCACGTCGGTGCCCACGCCGTACCCGGTGATCTTCGAGCCGTTGGAGAGGGCCCGATGGGTGCGCCATTCGTCGAGGAAGGTGCCGGTGGCCTGGCCGTCGTCGGTGGCCGAGAACGCGTAGCTGGCGACGAAGCCGCCGAGCCCGAGGAGGCGGTTGACCATGGAGGGGTCGGACCAGGTGTGCACCGAGGTGACGCCCGGGTAGCCGGCCCGCTCGGCGAGATCGAGGACCGCCGACGCGGTCTTCACCCCCATGTGGTCGATGTGGATGATCATGCCGCGGGCCATCATCGCTTCGACGAGGTACGTGCCGAGCTCGGTCAAGCCGCGCGTGTTGCAGATCTTCCCGCTCGGGTAGACCGGCAGGATCGTCCCGGCCGGCAGGCTGATCCCGAGTGCGAGCAGCTTGGCGATGTCGTCGCTGACCAGCGGCTGCTCGTTGTCGGACGGCCCGGTGCAGCTGGTCGCCTGCCACCAGTGCCCGGTGGAGATCAGGTTGCCGACGTTGACGGCCGCGCCGGTGACGCCCTCGTCGAAGCGGGTGCCGCCGAACGCGTTGTCGAACTTGTGTACCGGGTAGAAGCCGCTGACACCCATGCTCGCCAGCTCGTCGAGCCCGGCGTCGATGTCGGCCGTGGTGCACTGCGGCACGCCCTTGACCTCCCGGCAGCCGAAGATCTCCGAGTTCTCCACGCCGATGGTGACCGCGAGCTTGCCCTGCGCGGCGATCTGCCGGACCTGCTCCGGGGTGGTGGCCAGGCGGAACCAGCCCTTGCCGGGCCCGCCGCTGCGGGCGTCCACGTAGTCCTGCATCTTCCGGAGATAGGTGGACTGCGCCCTGATCTGGTCCATCTCGTCACAGGAGGTGTGCTCCGCGGTCAGCCCGCAGATCACCCGGTTGGCCACCAGCAGCACGTTGAGCACCCGCTGGCCGGACTGCCAGGCCCGTTCCAGGCTGCGGAAGTAGGACGCCTCGTGCAGCATCGTGTCGTGTTGCGGCCAGTCGCCGAAGGTTGGCCAGCCGTCCTCTGCCGAGCTGATCGGGTCGGTGCCCGCGATGATGGCCTCGAGCAGGGCGCCCCAGCCGAGGGTGGCGTGCGAGGCGCAGCCCCGGAGCGCGACCGGGGCGCCACCGGAGGCCCAGGCGTCCCCGCAGTGCAGCGACCCGCCGAACGCCTCCGCCGCCGTGATGTGGGCGTGCGCGTCGATCCAGCCGACCAGCCGGCCCTGCGCGTCGACGCCGGCGGCCGGGGTGCCGCTCACGCCGGTGGCGATGTCCGGGATCGCGGCGCAACCGGTCGCCGGGGTGAGCACGAAGGTGGAGCCGCCGGCGCCCAGGCCCCCCAGGTAGTTGCCCATCTGCTGCCCGGTGGCCGTGGACACCAGGCGGTGCTGGCCGTCGGCGGCGCTGACCGTCCAGTCGGCACGGTCGCCGTACTCGGAGCCGGCCCAGACCCAGCCGAGGACGCTCTGATAGATCGCGGCGCCGGTCGAGTCGCGCACCTGGTAGCGGCCGAGCTGGGTGGCCTCGAAGCGGAACTTCTCGGCGCTCGACGCGGTGCCGGTGAACCCGTACCCGACGCTGTCCTTGAAGACGTACCTGTTCGAGGTCTTGAGGGTGACGCACGCACCCTCGAGATCGTTTGCCGGCGCCCAGTTCGCGGCGGCGTAGGCGGGCGCGGGCAGCCCACCGACGAGGCCGAGCACCAGGACGCCCGCGACCAGCGAACGAGCCACGCGGCACCCCCTTGGTAGATCATTTGATCCGACAAGGCGGAGTGTAAGAACGGTCACACCTTCGAGGCCAGAGGGAGACGTGAATATTTTTCTCTGGAGTCAGATGAGAAGTAGCGTTGTGGCGTGACGCTCTCCCTGGCGGTCTCCCCGTGCCCCAACGACACCTTCGTGTTCCACGCGCTGATCCACGGGCTGGTGCCCGGCGCCCCGCCGGTGGACCTCACCTTCGCCGACGTCGACGTCACCAACACGGCGGCTCTCGACGGCCGGTTCGACCTGGTCAAGGTGAGTTACGCGGCACTGCCCTGGCTGCTCGGCGACTATGAGCTGCTGCCCTGCGGGGGCGCGCTCGGGCGTGGCTGCGGCCCACTGGTGCTGACCCGGGACCGCGCGGACCTCAACGGCGCGACCGTGGCGGTGCCCGGTGACCGCACCACGGCGTACCTTTTGTTCCGCCTCTGGGCCGCCGATCAGCGCCCGGCCCGGATCGAGGTCGTCCCGTTCCACGAGATCATGCCGGGGGTGGCCGAGGGCCGCTTCGACGCCGGCCTGGTGATCCACGAGGCCCGGTTCACCTATCCGAGGTACGGGCTGTCCGCACTGGTCGACCTCGGTGAGTGGTGGGAGACCGACACCGGCCTGCCGATCCCGCTCGGCGCCATCCTCGCCAAGCGCGGCACGGTCGACCCGGCCGCCGCCACCGGGTGGATCCGCGAGTCGCTACGGCACGGCTGGCGTGACCCGGCCGCCAGCCAGGACTTCGTCCTCGCCAACGCGCAGGAGATGGAGCCGACCGTGGTGAAACAGCACATCGAGCTGTACGTCAACGAGTTCACCCTGGAACTGGGCGAAGACGGACTCGCCGCCGCCGACGCCCTGCTCGGGCGCGCGGCGGCGGCGGGTCTGACGCCTGCGGTGCCGTCCTTGCGGTAGCGGAACCTAGATCTCGAACTCGCGGGCGACCGCGTGCACCAGCTGCGCGATCTTCAGCGAGGTCTTCTTGTCGGGGTAGCGCCCACGCTGCAACGACGGCTGCACCGTGCTCTCCAGCACCTTGATCATGTCTTCGATCATGCTGGCCAGCTCGTCCGCCGGGCGGCGGCGCAGCTCGGCCAGGGAGGGCGGCGCGTCCAGCAGCTTCACACCGAGGGCCTGCGCGCCCTTGCGGCTGTCGACGATGCCGAACTCGATCCGCTGTCCCGTCTTCAGCTCGGTGACCCCCGCCGGCAGCGATCCCTTGGGCAGGAAAACGTCACCACCCTCGTCACTGGTGACGAACCCGAATCCCTTCGTCGCGTCGTACCACTTCACTCGACCCGTGGGCACCGCTGACCTCAACTTCACTCAATGGACACAACCGCTCACGGCTAGGCTATCCAGAGGAGCGCTCGGACCCAACTGCAATCTCACTCAACACTGCCGGGAATGTGGTGAGATCGGACAGAACGCGAGACGCCCCGGCCTCCCACAGCTCCCGCTCGGAACAGGGGCCGGTGAGCAGCCCGATCCCGGGGACGCCGGCGGTGCGGGCGGCCACCATGTCGGCCGCATGATCACCCACATACCACCGCACCCCGTGCTCCACCAGCGCGGACGCCTTGCCCTCGGCGAACAGGTCACCGGCCAGTTCGTCGGCCCGCAGGCCCAGGTGGTCGAGATGCAACCGGGCCAGCCGGCCCAGCTTCGAGGTCACCACCACGACCCGCAGCCCGGCCGCCCGCACCGCGGCGAGCGCCTCGACGGCGCCCGGCATAGGCCGGCTCGGGGTGACCGCGTGATCCGGATAGAGCCCCCGGAAGGTGGTCACCGCCTCCTCGACCGCCTCCTCCGCGAACCAGTGCCGCAGCTCGGTCCGCAACGGCGGACCGAGCCGGGAGACGGCGAGGTCAGCGTCCACGTGCACACCGGTGAGAGCGGTGAGCGCCCGGTACGTCTCCCGGATGCCCGGCCGGGAGTCGATCAGGGTCATGTCCAGGTCGAAACCGACCGCACCACTCACGGGTGACGGCTGGCGGCCCGGTAGCTCAGGCTCTCCACCGGAAGCGGGAAGGTCTGGTCGTCACCGAACGGGGACGGAGCCGCGGCACGGTCGGAGATGAGCTCGGACACGTGCAGCTTGCCCTTCATGTCCACGCCCCGCAGTCCGGCGACCTCGTTCGCCGGCGTCGACGAACCCGCGGTCTGTGCCTTCGCCACTTTCGGTCCTCCTCAGATCGAGGTCCGGCCACGCCCGGACCGGACACCATCGTCCCATGAACGTTAGCGTTGAAGACGATGGCCACCACATTCGCCGATCAACTCCGGTCGCTGCCCGACGAAGCACTGGGCGCGCTCATACAACTGCGCCCCGACCTCGTCGTGCCGGTGCCCGCCGACATCTCGGCCCTCGCCGTACGCGCACAGTCCCGTAACTCGGTCGCCCGCTGTCTCGACGGCCTCGACGAGTTCACGCTCCTCGTCCTCGACGCGGCCCGCCTGAGCCGGGCCGCCGACACCGCGCTGACCTCGGTCGACGCGATCCTCACGCTGACCGAGGGCGCCCCCGGGGAGGACACCCGGGTCGCGATCGACCGGCTCCGGGTCCGCTTCCTGCTGCACGGGCCGCCCGAGGCGCTACAGATCGTCGGCGCGGTCGACGAGGTCACCTCCCCCTACCCGGCCGGGCTCGGCAGGCCCGCCGACTACCTGGACGCGCGGGCCGCCGCGCTCTGCGCCGACCGGGCCAAGCTGCGCCGCACCGTGCTGGCCGCGCCGCCCGGCGCCCGCGCCGTGCTGGACCGGCTGGCCGCGGGTCCCCCGATCGGGGCGCTCAACCGTGACTCCGTGGCCGAGCCGGTGAAATGGCTCGTCGACCAGCACGTGCTGGTCCCGGTCTCGGAGGCGGGCCGCGCCCCACGGCCGGACGGCGACCTGGTCGAGTTGCCCCGCGAGGTGGGCATGCTGCTGCGCCGCGACACCGGACCGCTCGGTGTGCTGCGGCCGGTCGCGCCGGTGCCGGACGGCCCGTCCCGCGACCCGCAGGCCGCCGACTCGGCCGGCGCCGGGCAGACCATGGAGGCGGTCCGCGCCACCGAGGCGATCCTCGAGGCCCTCGCCGCCGAACCCGCCGCCGTGCTGCGCACCGGCGGCCTCGGCGTCCGCGACCTGAAACGGCTGGCCAGAGCGGCCGGCATCGACGAGACGGGCGCCGCGCTGCTGATCGAGACGGCGTACGCGGCCGGTCTCCTCGGCGAGTCCGAAGCAGCGCCGGCCCGGGCCACCACGCCCGCGCAGGACGTGTTCCTGCCCACCGGGGCGTACGACCTGTGGCGCGCCATCGGAGTCGCCCACCGCTGGGCCGCCCTGGCCCGGTCCTGGCTCGCCATGACCCGGCAGCCCGGACTCGTCGGCCGCCGCGACGAACGCGACCGGCCGGTCAACGCCCTCGCCCCGGACGCCGAACGCGCCGGCGCCCCACAGGCCCGCCGGGAGGCCCTCGGCACCCTCGCCGACCTGGAACCCGGCGCCGCGCCCACGGTCGACGACCTGCTCGGGCTGCTGTCCTGGCAGGGCCCACGACGCGCCCGCGGGCGGGAGGCGGCACACCGGGACGCGTACTCCGGCGCCGCCCTGCTGGGCGTCACCGGATTGGGGGCGCTCACGTCGTACGCCCGATTGCTGCTCGCCGGCGGAGAGACCGACGGCGGCGACCCACTCGGGGTGCATCCGGAGGATGCCCATGCCGACGCGGTGCGCGCACTGGACCGGCTGCTGCCCGCCCCGGTGGATCACGTGCTGGTGCAGGCCGATCTGACCGTGGTGGTGCCCGGCCCGCCCGAGCCGGAACTGGCGGCGGAGCTGGACGTGCTGGCCGAGCCGGAGTCGGCCGGAGGCGCGAGCGTCTTCCGGGTCACGCCGGCCAGCGTGCGGCGTGCCCTCGACGTCGGCTATCAGGCCGCCGACCTGCACGAACTGTTCCGTCGCCGCTCCCGGACCCCGGTGCCGCAGACGCTGACCTACCTGATCGACGACGCGGCCCGCAGACACGGCGGGCTGCGCAGCGGCTCGGCCGGCTCCTACCTGCGCAGCGACGACGAGGCACTGCTCGCCGAGGTGGCCGGCGACAAGCGGCTGACCACCCTCGACCTGCGCCGGATCGCGCCGACCGTGCTGGTCAGCCCGCGCCCGGTGGCCCGGCTGCTGGGCGCCCTCCGCGAGGCCGGGTACGCACCGGTCGCCGAGGACGCCGGCGGCGCCACCGTGCTGACCAGGCCGAAAGCGCGCCGGGCCCCCACCCGCACCGCCCGCGCCCCCGAAACGGCCGGACCGGTGCTGATCGGTCCCCGGCTCGCCGGCGTGGTGGAACAGCTGCGGCGCGGCGACATCGCCACCCGGGCCGCGCGGCGCGCGCCGGTCACCGTGCGGGCCGCGCACGGCCACGCGGTGCCCGGCCTGACCGCCGTCCAGCAGCACACCCAGGCCATGGCGGTGCTCCAGCAGGCGGTCCGCGACAAGGCCCGGGTCTGGGTCGGCTACGTCGACTCGCACGGCGCGACCCTGTCCCGGCTGGTCCGCCCGGTCTCCCTGAGCGCCGGTTACCTACGGGCCGAGGACGAACGCGGCGAGAGCCTGCACACCTTCGCCCTGCACCGCATAACAGCGGCGGTCACCGAGGAGTGAGAGCTTTTGCCGGGTCGCGCGCCCCCGTATTGCGCACGACCCGGCACCAGTGACACGCGCCAGGGCGGCGGAACGTTGCAGTCGATTTCAAAGATCGTGTTGTTTCTGGTCAGGCCCTCGTCGTCCCCGTACCGCCGGACGCGTGGCAGACTGGAGGGTCGGTTTTCCCCAGGTTCGGAGGCGTACAGGGTGAGCGGCGGACCACTGATCGTGCAGTCGGACAAGACCCTGCTCCTGGAGGTCGACCATCCGGACTCGCAGGCCTGCCGGATGGCGATCGCGCCGTTCGCCGAGCTGGAGCGGTCACCGGAGCATGTGCACACGTACCGGTTGACCCCTCTCGGCCTGTGGAACAGCCGGGCCGCCGGGCACGACGCGGAGAGCGTGGTCGACGCGCTGATCAAGTTCTCCCGCTACCCGGTGCCGCACGCGCTGCTGGTCGACGTCGCCGACACGATGGACCGGTACGGCCGCCTCCAACTGCTGAACGACCCGGTGCACGGCCTGGTCCTGCGCGGCCTCGACAAGATCGTTCTGATCGAGGTGGCCAAGTCGAAGAAGCTGGCCGGCATGCTCGGCGCCCGCCTCGACGACGAGACCATCGCGGTGCACGGCTCCGAGCGCGGCCGCCTCAAGCAGGCGCTGCTCAAGCTGGGCTGGCCGGCCGAGGACCTGGCCGGTTACGTGGACGGCGAGGCCCACCCGATCGCCCTCAAGGAGGACGGCTGGACCCTGCGCTCCTACCAGCAGGAGGCGGTGGACGGGTTCTGGGCCGGCGGCTCGGGTGTCGTGGTGCTGCCCTGCGGCGCGGGCAAGACGCTGGTCGGCGCGGCCGCGATGGCGCAGGCGTCGGCGACGACCCTGATCCTGGTGACGAACACGGTGGCCGGCCGCCAGTGGAAGCGGGAGCTGCTGGCCCGCACCACACTCACCGACGAGGAGATCGGTGAGTACAGCGGCGAGCGCAAGGAGATCCGCCCGGTCACCATCGCGACGTACCAGGTGCTCACGTCACGCCGCGGCGGCACCTTCACCCATCTCGACCTGTTCGGCGCCCGTGACTGGGGCCTGGTCGTCTACGACGAGGTCCACCTGCTGCCCGCGCCGATCTTCCGCTTCACCGCGGACCTCCAGGCCCGGCGCCGCCTCGGCCTCACCGCGACTCTGGTACGCGAGGACGGTCGCGAGGGTGACGTGTTCTCGCTGATCGGCCCGAAACGCTACGACGCCCCGTGGAAGGACATCGAGGCCCAGGGCTGGATCGCCCCGGCCGAGTGCGTCGAGGTCCGGGTCACCCTCACCGAGGCGGAGCGGATGGCGTACGCGGTGACCGAGGCCGAGGAGCGTTACCGGGCCGCGGCCACCGCGCGTACCAAATTGCCGGTGGTGAAAGCCCTGGTGAAGAAGCACCCGGGCGAGCAGGTGCTGGTCATCGGCGGTTTCCTGGACCAGCTGCACGAGTTGGGCGAGTTCCTGGACGCCCCGATCGTGCAGGGCGCCACCACGAACAGGGAGCGGGAGCGGCTGTTCGACGCGTTCCGTGACGGTTCGCTGCGGACCCTGGTGCTGTCGAAGGTCGGCAACTTCTCGATCGACCTGCCCGAGGCGGCGGTGGCGATCCAGGTGTCCGGCACGTTCGGTTCCCGCCAGGAGGAGGCCCAGCGTCTGGGCCGGGTGCTGCGCCCCAAGGGCGACGGCCGCCAGGCCCACTTCTACACGGTCGTCTCCCGCGACACCATCGACACCGAGTACGCGGCCCATCGCCAGCGCTTCCTCGCCGAACAGGGCTACGCCTACACGATCGTCGACGCCGACGACGTCCTCGGCCCGCCCCTACCCAAGGTCGACTAGCTCAGCAGTGCCGCGATCAGGGCGATGGCCACGACGGCGACGGCGATCACGTTGAGGGCCATCACTCCCCGGAAGCCGCTGGATTTCTGCTGGCCGGGTGCCCCGAGCCGGCCTTTGGCGAAGGTGACGGTGGGTGCCATGTACTCCAGGGCCACCCCGGTCTCCGGAACGGTGAGGTCAAGGGTGGCCCGGCCGGTCCGAGGGGGGAGGAAGTACGGCACGTACACCTCGACGCGGTGCGGGCCGGGGGCCATGCCGACCGGCCGCTTGCCCCAGCCCGTACCGGGCTGCTCGACCCCGTCGACGAAGATCTTCGGCGAGAGCGCGGCGTAGAGGAACGCCGACGGCGGGTATCGCAGGTCGATGATCGAGGGGTTCATGTCCTAGCGCTTCCAGATCCGTGTGGGTGAGGTGGTCACGTTGCCGGCCTTGTCGTACGCCCGCAGCTGAAATTTGATCGTCTTGCCGTACTTCTTGGTGTTGATCGAGAAGGCGTAGCCGGCCTTGAGGTCCTTGGCGACGACCTTGCCGTTGATCATCAGCTCGACCCGGGCGATCCCGTTCCTGTCGCTCGCCGCCGCGGTGACCTTGACGGTTCCGGTGACCTTCGCCTTGTTCTTCGGCGCCTTGGTCACGGACAGTTTGGGCTTGGTGTTGTCCACGATGACCGGCCAGTTGAACCGCTTGGAGTTGCCGAGCCGGTCGGTAACCGTCCAGGTCAACGTCCTGGCGCCGTCGGCACCGGCCGGGATCGACCCGGTGTAGGGAGCCACGGTGTCCGCTGCGGACCCACTGAGCTGTGCCTTCGCGACACCGGCCCGGTCGGTGGCGGTGATCGTGCTGTAGATCCGGGTGCCGCGGACGAGTGAGTTCCAGGCCGGCGCCACCGAGGTCACCTGCGGCACGTCGGCGTCGACGAAATACCCGGTGGTGATGGTGCTGATGTTGTCATTCTCGTCACGCAGGGTGAAGACCGGCGGGGTCATGCCTTTGCGGGCGTTCCACTTGAAGGTCCACGGGCCGCTGGTCCGCCAGGTGGTCCCGATCGGTTCCGGCGCGTCCATGGAGATCTCCAGGATGTCGCTGGGGACGTCGGTGAGCTCGATGGTCAGGGGCAGCGCCGGGATGACCGTGCCGAAGGCCGGGGTGATGGTCGCGGTCGGCAGGTCGCGGTCGATGTTCACGGTGGTGGTGGCCGTGCCGACGTTCCCGGCCGCGTCGTGGGCACGGATCAGCAGGTCGACCGGCCCGGCCTCCCGGATCCCGCCGAGGTAGGGCTTGAAGCTCACGGTTTCCCAGACGCCCGTGCCGGAGTCGGCCAGGCGCATCGGACCGTGCCACACCTCGACCCTGACCACACCGACGTTGTCGCTCACGGTCGAGGTGAAGTAGGGGTTCAGCCCGACAAGGGTGCCGGACGGGATACCGAAGTCGTTGACGACCGGCGCGACGGTGTCGGCCACCGGGTCGTCGGCGGCTCGGGCCGGAAGTCCCGCCGATAGCAGCAGCAGAGTGGACAGTGCGCTGACGGCGCCCCCGCGTCGCATGATCATGGGCGACAGGCTATCCAGGGCGAGAACCAACGTCGATCGTACGTTTGGACGATCCCGTACCGTTCCCCCTCTATTCGGGCACGATCGGGCCTGGCTGGAGCATCGCGGCGAGCAGGTCGCCGCGTTCCTCGACGCGTTGCAGGGTCTCGATGGCGCCGCACTGCCCGGAGGGGATCTCGCCGGTGGCCATGGCCATCACCTCGTCCCAGGTCAGCGGGGTCGACGCGGTGGGTGTGGCGCCGGCCCGCAGGGAGTACGGCGCGACCGTGGTCTTGAACGCGTTGTTCTGGCTCCAGTCGATGAAGATCTTGCCGGGGCGCAGCTGCCTGGCCATCTTCGCGGTGATCGAGCCGGGCACGATCTTCGCCAGCTCCTCGGCGACCCTTTTCGTGTAGCCGGAGACCACGTCGGACGACTGGGTTCCGGAGATCGGGCAGCACAGCTGCATGCCCTTCTTGCCGGAGGTCTTGGGATAGGCGGTGATGCCGTCCGCGCTCAGCCGGTCGCGCATCAGCATGGCCACCGCGCAGCACTCGCGCAGACCGGCCGGCGCTCCCGGGTCGAGGTCGACGACCAGCAGGTCCGGGTCGGCGCCGATCCGCCACTGTGGGGTGTGCAGTTCGATGGCGGCCAGGTTGGCCAGCCAGACCAGGGTGGGCAGGTCGTCGACGACCACGAAGTCGATGGTCTCCCGGCTCTTCGTGGAACCGGGTACCGGCAGTCTTTCCAGGCGTACCCAGTCGGGGGTTCCGCCGGGTCTGTTCTTCTCGAAGAAGTGCGCCTCGTCGACCCCGTTGGGGTAGCGGATGCGGGTGACCGCCCGGTCCCGTAGGTGCGGCAGCAGCACCGGAGCCACCCGGGTGTAGTAGTCGATCACCTCGCCCTTGGTGAATCCGGCCGACGGGTACATGACCTTGTCCAGGTTCGAGAGTTCGAGGTCGCGGCCCTCGATGTGCACCAGGAACCGGTCACGAGGCATCGTCGGCGCACTCCTCCGGCTTCTTGTCGTCGCGCAGCCGCAGGAAGCGGGGGAAGCGCAGGCGACGGTCGGGGGTCAGGTTGCCGTACCGGATCTCGGCCACGAGCTCCGGTCGTACCCAATGGGCGCCTTTGGAATCCACCCGCGGCACCGCGCCGGCGGCGAAGGGTGAGTCCGTGGTGGCCAGCGGCGCCAGCCGCGAGAGAAGGTCCTTCTCGGCGGCGGCGCCGATGCCGCCGCCGACCCGGCCCCGGAATGCCAGGCCGTCCGGGGTGGGTACGCCGACCAGCAGTCCGCCGAGTTTGCGCACGCCGGGCCGCCAGCCGCCGATGACGTAGTCGCCGGTCCGGTCGAACTTGACCTTCACCCAGTCCGCGGAGCGCTGTCCGGGCAGGTAGACGGAGTCGGAGCGTTTGGCCATCACGCCCTCGAGATGGTTCTCCCGGGCGGCCGTCTCGGTGGCCGGGCCGTCGCCGAACGACGGTGGGACCATCCAGCGGGTGCCGGCCAGGTCGAGTTCTTCCAGGCGCTCGCGGCGGGCCAGGTACGGCAGTCCGGTGTAGTCCATGCCGTCGAGGAACAGCAGGTCGAAGATGAGGTAGGTGACCGGGAGGCCGGCCGCCAGCCGGGTCGCGCGGTTGCGGTCGCGGACGTGCATGCGCTCGGCCAGCGCCGTGAAGGACGGCCGCCCGGCCGCGTCGAGGACGACCATCTCGCCGTCGAGCAGGGTGCCGTCCGGCATGCTCAGGTCGGCGATCTCCGGGTAGGCGGCGGTGACCAGCGCTCCGGACCGCGCGTACAGGGCCGGTGGCCCGCCGCTGAACAGGGCCAGCACCCGGACGCCGTCCCACTTGAACTCGTAGCTCCAGTCCGGGCCCACCGGCAGCCGGCCCGCGGTCGCGAGCATCGGGGTGAGCGGTGATCCGGACACCCGATCACCATAGGCAAAAGCGTTCACCTTACGCAGGCGTCCCAGTGATGCCATTCTGAGGAGCATGCGAGCGATCTGGAAAGGCGCTGTCTCGTTCGGTCTGGTGTCGATTGCGGTCAAGCTGTATTCGGCGACCGAGGAGAAGGACATCCGCTTCCACCAGGTGCATCGCACCGACGGCGGGCGGATCAAGTACCAGCGCACCTGCTCGGTGGACGGCGAGGTGGTCAGCTATGACGACATAGCCAAGGGGTACGACATCGGCGGCGGCGAAATGGTGATCTTGACGGATGAGGATTTCGCCGAGCTGCCGTTGAGCACGTCGCGAGCCATTGACGTCCTGGAATTCGTTCCGGCCGAGCAGATCGACCCGATCCTGTTCGCCAAGGCGTACTACCTGGAGCCGGAGGGGCAGGCCGCGAAACCGTACGTGCTGCTGCGCGACGCCCTGCGGGACGCCGACCGGGTGGCCATCGTCAAGATCGCGATCCGGCAGCGCGAGCAGCTCGCCACCCTGCGGGTCCGCGACGACGTGCTGGTGCTCAACACCATGATGTGGCCGGACGAGGTGCGCACCCCCGAGTTCGGCTTCCTCGACGACGACATCGAGACCCGGCCGGCCGAGCTGGCGATGGCGAGCTCGCTGATCGACTCGATGGCCGGCAGCTTCAAGCCGGACGAGTTCACCGACAACTACCGGACCGCGTTGCAGGAGGTCATCGACGCCAAGGTGGAGGGCCGCGAGGTGGTCCAGCCGGAGGAGGCCGAGGAGGCGCCGGCCGCGGCGATCGATCTGATGGCGGCGCTCAAGGCCTCCGTCGAACGCGCGCGCCAGGCCCGTGGTGAAGATCAAAAACCTTCCGGGGGTACGGGCGAAGCGTCCCCACCCGCGAAGAAGGCGGCCACGCCCCGGAAGAAGGCGGCTCCCGCCAAGAAGGCCGCCCCGGCCAAGAGCACGACCGCGAGGAAGACCACGTCCGCCGCGAAGGCCACGAAGAAGTCCGCATGACTAGGCTCCTCCCATGGGTGATGTATGTGGGGTGGCCCGATGGCGTTGACGTGGGCGGAGTCTTACCTGGGGCGGGTGCGGGCGAGCGTCGGCGACTCCGACACGATCTTCTTCGTCGGCGCCCGGACGATCGTGCTGGACGAGCAGGGCCGACTGCTGCTGATCCAGCGGTCGGACAACCACCGGTGGGCGATTCCGGCCGGCGCCATGGAACTCGGCGAGAGCATGGCGGAGTGCGCCGTCCGTGAGCTGTGGGAGGAGACCGGTCTGCGGGCCACGTCTCTGACGCCGTACGCGTTCTACACCGCGTATACCTACACCAACGAGTACCGGCACACGTACCAGCAGGTTTTGATGTCCTTCGTCGTGCACTCGTGGGAGGGCGAGCTTCTGCGGCAGACCGAGGAGAGCGTGGACGCCGGGTTCTTCCCGCTCGACGCGCTGCCCGGGCAGAAATCGTTCGTGATCGACGAGGCGCTGGCCGACCTCGCCACCTTCCAGAAGACCGGCATCCTGGTGATGAAGTAAGGGTGGCCTAAATCGCGATGCGGTCTCCTGTTCGCTGAGGCAGGATTGCGCTTCGTGAGCACCAAGCGCCGCCGGCTGAGCCTGGATCTGTCCCCGTTACGCACGTCCCGGGACTTCCGGCTCGTCTTCACCGGTGGGGTGGTGACGGCTTTCGGGTCGTTCATCAGCTATGTCACCATTCCGTACCAGGTGGCGGAGCTGACCAAGAACCCGCTCATGGTGGGCCTGATCGGCGTCTGCGAGCTGCTGCCCCTGCTGATCATGTCGTTCGTCGGCGGCGCGCTGGCCGACTACATCGACCGCCGCCTGCTGGTCCGCGGCAGTGAGTTCGCGCTCGCCCTGATCTGCGGCATTCTGCTGGTCAACTCGCTCTCCGACGAGCCGCACCTGTGGCTGCTCTACGTGGCGGCGTTCCTGACCGCCGCGGTGGCCGGCCTGCAACGTCCCGCACTGGACGCGATGCTCCCCCGGCTCGTGAAGCCGGAGGAACTGCCGGCCGTCATGTCGCTCCACTCGCTCGGCATGCAGTTCGCCCAGCTCTTCGGCATGCCGCTGGCCGGGATCCTGCTGGCCAGCTTCGACCTGGCCTGGGTGTACGCGTTCGACCTGCTGACCTTCGCCGTCTCGCTGATCTGCCTGACCCTGGTGAAGGCGGTCCCGCCGCCGGTGGCCGCCGACCGCCCGTCGCTGAACAGCGTGGTCACCGGTCTGAAGTACGCGAAGTCCCGCCCCGAGCTGCTCGGCACCTACCTGGTCGACATCAACGCCATGTTCTTCGGCATGCCGTCCGCGCTCTACCCGTTCCTGGCCCAGAGCCTGGGCGGTCCGAAGGTGCTGGGCCTGCTGTACGCCGCACCCGCGGTCGGGTCGCTGATCGCCACGTTCGGCTCCGGCTGGACCGCCCGGGTGCACCGGCACGGCCTCATGGTGCTGATCGCGGCCGCGTTCTGGGGTGTCGGCATCATCGGTGTCGGCCTCTCCGGCACCCTCTGGCTGACACTGTTCTGCCTGGCCTTCGCGGGTGCGGCGGACATGGTCTCCGGCCTGTTCCGCATGATCATCTGGAACCAGACCATCCCCGACCATCTGCGCGGACGGCTGGCCGGCATCGAGATGCTGTCGTACACCACCGGCCCGTTGCTGGGTCAGCTCCGGGCCGGCGCGATGGCCCGTACCGGCCTGGGCGTGACCGGCTCCATCTGGATGGGTGGCGTCCTGTGCGTGGCCGGCACCGTGGCCCTGGCCGCCGCCCTGCCGAAGTTCCTCAAATACAACGGCAAGGACGGCATGGCCCTGAAGAAGGCCGCGGACGAGGAGTGGGTGGCCACCGCCGACGCCCGCGCCGGGCGATGAGCTACTTGACCTTGACCGCGTCGAACCTGGTCTGCGGCTGCCGGATGCTGCTGCCGGCGTAGACGACCATCCACGTACCGGACTTGGTGGCCTTGAACTTCTTGCTGTACTTGCCACCGGTGCCGGTCGTGGTCTGCCCCTTGTACGTGTAGCTCTTGGCGCCGCTGGCCTTGAAGTAGAACCGCAGCACCGCACCCTTGAGGCCGTACTTCGCGCCGTACCCCACCGGGTCGGCTTTGAGGACGCCCTTGTGGGTCAGCGCGCTGTTCTTCCTGACCGGCTCCGGGGTCGCGTCGTAGGTCAGCGATGTCGGCCGCTTGACGTAGAACGTGTCGACCCGCTCCACGACGTGATCGACCAGGTCGTCGCCGAACCACTCCAGCTCGGTCCGGATGGTGTACCGGCCGGGTCCGTCCAGACCGCCGCAGATGAAGACGTAGTCCGTCAGGTAGGCGTAGTCGCCGCTGCGTGAGGCCTGCTTCGGGAACAGGAAGTCGACCGCGTCGCCGTCCGGTCCCATGACGTCCGCGGAGACGCTGACGTAGTCGTCCTCGGCCACCGGGTCGTACACCTTGAAGGTCACCTTCACCCGGTTGGCGCAGCCCGCGTCCCCGTCGAGCACCACGGTGCCGGTCGACAGCGTGACACCGGCGAGCCCGGGCGCGGCCTGCGCCGGTGAGGCGGCCAGCGCCACGGTGGTGAGCCCGGTGAAAACGGCCAGAGCCGCCGCGGCGCAGCGGCGGGCAAGTGACTTACGCATGGATTCCTCTCCCCCAACGAACGGACGGTTCCGTCTCGTTGTCACGCGAGAGCATCCTCCATGCACCCGGTCGCCACTTTCCAGACGAGGAGCGCACTTCTGGCCTTCGGTATGTACAACCACTGGCCGAACAGTCAGACCGAAAGAGCCGAGACGGCTTTGCCGCTTTCCAGGCGTCACTAGTTCCGGTTGCCGACCGCGGCCCGGGCGAACGCGGGCGCCCGGCCGTTGGCGACCTCACCGGCGAACCACGCGCCGAACCCGGCCAGCACCAGTGCGAGCAACTCGACGGCGAACAGCCCACCGCTCACCACCCGGTCCGGCTCGCGCACCCGCAGCATCGCGATGACCGCGAAGACCACCAGCACGCCCACGCTGAGCAGACCGTGCAACACACCGAGGCGGCGGTCCCGGGCACGCCGGGCGAACATGACGTCGACGGCGCCGGCGACCATCACGAGGGTGCCACCGATCAGGCCGGCCACGATGTTCCAGTACGCCAGGGCGCCCAGGATGTTAGGGCCGCCCAGCAAGTCGGCGATATCGAACAAAACCGCCATAACGAACAGGCCGAGCGGGAACATCACCAGAATCGGGTGAACCGCCTGGCCCGCGACATTCAACCGGGTCTCCATCAGGTCTTCGCCTTCCCACCTGCGAAAATACAGGTTCGTCTCCGCGTCCGGAGTTGGCCTACCCGGTGTTTTCGACGGGCAAACGCCTCGGTGCCCACTGATGAAGCAGACGAACCCGCACTGAGCGGCTTGTTCGCAATCTGCGACATGGCAGGTTGAGTGATGGCGGACTGCTGGGTGGCGTGCTTCACTGCAATGAGAGCAAGGGCGGAGTTGGAGGGAGAGACAAGCAACGGCACCCGGCGGCAAACGGGTGCCGTTGTCCGCCTCTGAGCCTTCGTTCGTTGCGACTCGAGCGAGGCGGGAAAGAGTCTCGCGCCATTGGTGGCTCCGCTCGTTCCCTCCTCGCAAGAAACAGCGATGAGGAGTTCGCCATGCGCACACGGATCTACTATCGCGGTCCCGACGCCCTGGTGTCCGACGATCAGTTCGTCTGGCACCCCCATTCCGCGCCGCAAGTGTTCGCCATCTCCGATCTGCGCAATGTCGGCCTCGTGCAGGCGCCCTCACGCATCCGCCCGTACGCTCCGGCTCTCGCCGCGGGCGCTCTCGCCGCCGCGGGCGCCGGCTGGACGCTGCTACCGGATCCGGCGATCTACGTTCTCGTCTTCCTCGGACTGGCGGTACCGGGCGTAGCCATGCTCTGGCGCGAGCCAGGCCGCTGGGAGTTGCACGCGCAGTACCGTGGGACGGCCGTCGTGCTCTACTCCTCCGCCGACGCGAGAGTCTTCAATCAGGTGAGCCGGGCCCTGCGCCGCGCCATGGAGGACACCCGGCGGACACCCTGGGGTTACGGGCTCGCAGCCGCCTGACCTGCGCCTTCGCGAGGATCTCTCGGGTGATGTTGCTTTTTGATCAAAACCGCCCCTGACAGCGGTCGTTCTGATAGGACAGTACTAGGATGTTCCGCGACCTCGCTGGTTGCCATGTGGCAGACAGCCAGGTCGCAGGCCGAGACTTCACCACTACCCAGCGTCACTCCACTTCGACGATGAAGGACTCATGACCGAGGGTGACTCGCCGACCATCGCGCGCCGGCGCGTACGTCTCGCGCTCCGCGAAGCGCGCGAGCAAGCCGGGCTCACCCAAAATCAGGTCGCCGAAGAGATGGAGTGGTCGCACAGCAAGGTCATCAGAATCGAGCGGGGCGATGTCAGCATCTCCGCGAACGATCTGAAACCGCTGTTGAACTACCTCGGAATCAAGGACAAGGCGATCGTCACGGAGTTGCTCGCCGATGCCCGCCTCGCCCGCACACGCCAGCGAAAAGCGTGGTACCAGGCCCCGGAATTCCGCGACACCCTCACCGATGACCTGCGTAAACTGATCGAGTACGAGAATGAGGCCGCGGAGATCCGCTCCTACTCGATCTATTACATACCTGGCCCTCTGCAGACACGCGACTACGCGACCGCACTGATGGCCCGGTATGAGGACGAGCTGAGCGAGGACCAGCGCAGGTGGCGGGTCGAGGCCCGAACGAAACGTCGTGAGACTCTGCTCGGGCGCGCCGGGGACGTGCAGATACTGCTGATGGTCGACGAGTCCGTGCTGAGCCGCGCGGTCGGCGGGCCGGCCGTCTTCGCGGATCAACTGCGCGACCTGAAGCAGCATGCCGAGGACGGTTCGGTCCGGGTCCGGATGGTGCCGTTCTCGCTCGACGCCTCGGTCACCAACAACGCAAGCTTCGACCTGCTCATGCTCGGTGGCGGCGAGGTGCTGTACCGGGAGACCGGCTTGACTGACGAAATGGTCGAGGACCAGGAGATGGCCGCGAAACACCGCGCGCGATACGACCGGGTCTGGCAGGAGGCCGCGGATGAAGCGGACACGATTCAATTCATCGAACGGCGGATCAAAGAGCTGGAACGCGCCGATACGGACCGGCCGTCCCGGTAACCGATTTTGACAACACGAGCATGATTCCTTTGAAAGGTCCCCAATGCAGAACGAGATGAACGTGCCCGCCTGGCGTAAGAGCAGCCGGTGCGGCACGTCGACGTGCGTCGAGGTCGCGAAGGTGAACGACCAGTACCTGATCCGCGACTCGAAGGACCCCGAGGCCGCCCCGCTCAGCTTCGACCAGAGTGAGTGGGACGCCTTCGTGGAGGGTGTGGCCGCGGGCGAGTTCCGCTTCTGAAGTCGTCGGCCCGCCCGCTCTGCACATAACGTTCTTGCAGAGCGGGCCGGTCAAAACTATTCGCAAAACAGCTTTATCCCAATAAATTGGCGCCGCATATCTCGCATTCCGTGAGATAAGCGGCATTTTCTCTTTTTCATTCATGTACGTGCTCAGCCGAGTCCGGTTCATTCGCATACCGTGGATTCCGAACCGTCACGGAGGTGCACACACATGATCAAACCGACGGAAGAGCCACGGTGGCGCCGGAGTGGGCGATGTGCGACCGGCACCTGTGTCGAGGTGGCCAGGATCGGGAACCGGTTCCTGATCCGTGACAGCAAGAACCTCGGTGCCACGCCCCTCGACTTCACGAAGGAGGAGTGGGACGCGTTCGTGGCCGGAGTCAAGGCCGGAGACTTCGGTTTCGACGAATGACTCACCTTCCTCCGATGGGTCCGGATGCCGCGGGCCGAGCGCGGCATACTGCAGTGGTGGACGGCAACCCGGACGCCACCGACCCCGACCGCTTCGCCACGCTGCACGAGGCGGCCGAAACCCTGCTGGACGAGCTCACCGAGCGCTACCAGGTGGAGCGCCGGGAGGGCAAGGAACCACTCGGGCGCGACGAGGCGCTCGTACGGACCGTCCGGCTCATCCCCCGCACGCCCACCGCGGCCCCGCTGGCGGTCCAGTTCTCCGACCCGGGCCTGCGCCTGCGCTTCGGCCGCTGGTGGGACGAGTCTCTGCCGACCTGCTCCTGTGACGCCTGCGACGAGGACCCGAAAGTCCTCATCGACCACCTGCGGACCCACGCCGATGCGCTCATCGAGGGCGGGCTGTGGGAACGGGTCCGCCGAGGGCTGAGCGGGTCCTGGTTCGAGACCCGGCTGATCGGCTCCGGAGTGAAATCCGACCGCGAGGGACCCCTCTCGGCGGACGGGGCCAGGGACGCCCGGCGTGGTGGTTTCGCCGCGCCGATCCAATGGGCGCCCTGGCAGCTCCGCTCGAATTAGCCGTGTGCCGGCCGGCCGGGCTCATCCGGCCGGCCGGCCGCCCAGCAGACTCACCGCCGCGCCGACGGCCCGCCGCCGCAGCACCCGGGCCATCGAGAAGTCGCCCTGGCAGAAGCGCGTGAAAGCACGCCAGCCCAGCGGGCTGGCCAGCACGGCGTGGACCAGCCCCGGGTGGCGGCCGAACAGGCTCAGCAGACGGCGCCCGGCCGCCATCTCCGGGGCGAGGTCCGCTCCGATCAGGCGGTCGTACTCGCTCAGGTCACCACCGCAAGCCGCGACCGTGCCGGCCCAGGTGCCCGAGCGCAGCGCGTAACTGATGCCCTCCCTGGTCCAGGGTTCCAGCAGACCGGCCGCGTCACCGGCGACCAGCACCCGGCCACGGCGCACCGGGGCGGAGTCGCTGCGGCAGCGGGTCAGATGGCCGGAGTCGCGCAGCACCACACGGTCGGCCAGGCCCAACCGGGCGACGAACTCCCGCAGATAGCCCTTCGTCTCGGCGCCACGGCCCTTCGCCATGATCACGCCCACGGTGAGCTGGTCGCCCTTGGGGAAGAGCCAGCCGTACGAGCCGGGCACCCGGCCCCAGTCGAGCAGCAGCCGGCCCCGCCAGCGGCGCCGGTCGGTCTCGCTCGCGGCCAGCTCCACCTCGAGCCCGAGATCCTGCTGGTCGAAGACCACCCCGACGTGCCGGGCGGTCACCCCGGCCGAACCGTCCGCGCCGATCACCACCCGCGCCGTCACGGTGCTGTCGTCGGCCAGGGTCACGGTGGCCGTACCCTCCCCCTGGAAAACGGCCCGGACCAGGGCGTTCTCCCGTACGATCGCTCCGGCTCGAACCGCGGCCCGGCACCAGGCGTGATCGAAGTCATCGCGCTGGACCATGGTCACGACCGGCCCGTCCGCGGAGCGGCGGGTGAAGCCGCGGCGACCGTCATGGGTGAAGGTCACCGCGTGGATCCGATCCCGGGCCGGCACGTCGAGCCGGGGCGCGCTCAGGCGCATCGAGACGCCGAGCAGGCCACCGCCGCACGTCTTGTAACGCGGGTGCTCGGCCCGCTCCAGCACGATCACCCGAGCCCCGGCGGACGCCGCCGCGTGCGCCGCGGACAACCCCGCCGGACCTGCTCCCACCACCGCGACGTCCCACTCCGGCCCCTGCTGCACAGTCCGAAGTTTAGATAACGTGACTTGTGAAAACGCTTTCACGATCACACGGGGTCATCGCTTGAGCACGGTCGAGACGTCAGAACCGCGGGTCAGCACCCGCTCCGTCTACATCACCTTCATCTTCCTCGGGGTCGCCATGGCGACCTTCGCGTCCCGGATCCCGCAGATCCGCGACCACCTGGGACTCACCCCGTCGGAACTCGGGCTGGTCCTGCTCGCCATCGCGGCCGGCTCGATCACGTCACTCCCGCTGGCCGGTCACCTGGTCCACCGGTTCGGGTCGCGGGCCATGGTCGGCACCATGGCGATCATGCTCGGCGCGTCGCTGTCGGCCGCGGCGGTCGGCTACCACTTCGGAGTCGTCCCGGTGGTCGTGGCGCTCTACCTGTACGGCTTCTCCACCGGCGCGTGGGACGTCGCCATGAACGTCCAGGCCGCCGTCGTGGAACGGAAGATCGGCCGCTCGATCATGTCCCGGTTCCACGCCGGGTACAGCGTCGGCACGGTCGCCGGGGCACTCGTCGGCGCCGCGGTCGTCCAGGCCGGGATCGGGGTCACCTGGCACGTGGTCCTCGCCTGTGTGCTGGTGACCGGGGCGGTCGTCGTGTCGGTCCGCGGATTCGTGCCGGACGAGACCGAACCCGAACCCGGCGGCGGCACGTTCAGCGCGCTGGCCGCCTGGCGCGAGCCGCGCACCCTGCTGATCGGCGTGTTCGTGCTGGCCTTCGCGCTCACCGAGGGCGCCGGCATCGACTGGATCAACATCGCCCTGATCGACGACTACGGCACCACTGCGGCCACCGGCACGCTGGCCTTCGCGCTGTTCCTCGCCGCCATGACGGTCGGCCGCTGGTACGGGCCCAACCTGCTGGACCGCTACGGCCGGGTCCCGGTGCTACGGGCGCTCGCGGTGATCGGCCTGGGCGGCCTGCTGCTCTTCGTCTTCGGACCGTCCACCCCGGTCGCCTTCGCCGGCGCCCTGCTCTGGGGCCTGGGCGCGTCCCTCGGCTTCCCGGTCGGGATGAGCGCCGCCGCCGACGAGCCGGCCCGCGCCCCCGCCCGGGTCGGGGTGGTCGCCTCGATCGGCTACTGCGCCTTCCTCGGCGGGCCACCCCTGATCGGCTTCCTCGGCGACCACTACACGGTCTCGCGAGGACTGCTCGCGGTGGCGATGCTGCTGGTCCTGTCGATCGTGCTGACACCGGCCCTGCGCGC
The DNA here is from genome assembly GCF_019429605.1 of Actinoplanes hulinensis. Lineage (NCBI taxonomy): Bacteria > Bacillati > Actinomycetota > Actinomycetes > Micromonosporales > Micromonosporaceae > Actinoplanes > Actinoplanes hulinensis. Next base: position 106,400 of record NZ_JAHXZI010000016.1, read on the forward strand.
GCCGGCTTGATCCAGGACCACTCGGACAAGGGTGAGTGGGCAGCTCAGCCCGGCGGGCGCGGCACCGGGCGCGGGTGGGCAGCGGCTCGCGTGGAACCGGCGGGACGGCGCGGGTTCGGCGGGGGCGGTGTTCGCGCGTACCCCTAGATGGGTTTTAGTTGATCCTGATCGGAGGCTCGATGCGGTGCGCGGTCAACGGTGAGGCCGGGCGCAGCCAGGACGCGTGCGGATCGCCGTCGGGGTCGGCCACCCAGTCGTGACAGATCCGGTCGACGCCGATCGGGTGGATGGTGAGCGAGCCGTCGGGCGTGATGTGCATGCGCAGAAAGCTTTTGGCGTCCTCGATGCCCTGACCGGCGAACAGCTCGTTGACGTTTACGTCGAAGCGGGTGGCGATCAGCAGGTACAGCGCCACCACCTGGCTGGAGGCGAGCGCGATCACCGGGCCGTAGACGAAGGCGGCCACCGCCAGTGGGCCCGGCCACGGCCAGTCCCGGAACGGGAGCTGCAACCACACCCACGTGCCGCCGATCGCCAGGGCGATCTGGGTCAGGCCGTGCGCCACCCCGAGGACCCAGTGCCGGGCATGGCCGTCCGGTTTCGCGAAGGCGATGGTTCCGGCCATGATCAGTACGAGCATGAGCACCAGCGGGATGCTGAACAGCCGCTGGATGTTGCCGCCCTGACTGGCCGCGCCCGCCATGGCCAACATGGTCAGCGTGTGGATGACGCCGAGCAGGTTGGCGAACCCGGCGTTGCGCCGCGGGATCCGGTGGAAGACGCCCCAGCCCATCCGCCGTGAGGTCGGCGCGTCCGGGAAGGCGCCGCGCAGGTCGTACCGGAGGCTGCGGCTCCGGCTACGGGTCAGCGTCTCCTTCGGCGGAACCATGATGTGGTCCGGCAGGTTCTGGGTGCCCAGCGTGTACGCCCCACCGCCCCCACAGGTGATCAGCTCCCGGTCCTCCCCGGAGAACCGCGCGTAGTGGTGCAGGTCCCCCGACACCAGCACCCGCACCTGCGCCTGTGTCGGCGCCAGGATGGTCCGGATGAAGTAGTCGACGGCGTCGTACGCGTGCGGATTGTCCTTCGCCTTCACCCACGTCGGCGACGGCGTCATGATGATGACCCGGTCGTCCGCGCCGACCTGCTCGGCGGCCTTCTCGAAGTACAGCAGCTGCGGGTCGTCGATGTACGCCCCGAACTGCTCGTCCACCGCGAACAGCCACCAGTCGGCGGGCAGCTTCACCGCGAAGTACGAACGGCGCTGCTCGGTACGCCAGCCGCCGATGTGCCCGTCCTTACGCCGGGCGAACAGGCGCAGGAAGGCGGTGAGCCCGTCGTACCAGTCGTGGTTGCCGGGCAGCGCGAACAGGGTCGGCCTCGGCGCACCGGCCGGCGCCTCCGGAAGAGCCGCACGGTACGGGCCCTTCATCCGGTTCTCGTAGCCGTCGCCGCTGGCCAGCGGATAAACCTGGTCGCCGCCCATCAGCAGCAGCCGGCCGCGGGGCAGCCGCTCGCCGTCGACCTCCAGCTCCTCCTGCGACAACAGGTACGCCACCGAGTATGTGGCGTCGAACCCGTCCCCCAGGTCGGCCACGTAGTCCAGCCACAGCTCGCCGGTCGCCGTGGTGGAGTGGTCGAAGACGTCGCCGTCCAGTGCGTTCTGCAACTCACGCTTGTCCAGGTACGCCCCGAAGAACAGGTGCAGCACCGCCCGCAACCCGGTGCTGAGCAGGAGCAACGGCGCCAGCCAGCCGATCGGCCCTTTCCGCGTGAAGCCGAGCTCCTGTGGGTCGAGGCTGCGTGGCCGGTTCGGCACATTCGTCTCGGGCCGGGCAGGGTGCTGTCGGGGAACGATGGCCACCGAACGATCCTCCCCCGATGAGCGGGTGTCCGTCTATGCAGTAAGATGACTAACCGTTGCCGCCTTAGCTCAGTCGGCTAGAGCGACGCACTCGTAATGCGTAGGTCGTCGGTTCGATTCCGACAGGCGGCTCAGTGAGAAAACCCCAGGTCAGTGACCTGGGGTTCTTCTTTTGAACAGGTCCACGACGGTGTCCGGAGCGGTCCCGGTCCGCATATAGTCCGCACCCCGAGCCGCCTGATCGAGGCGGTCCGCCACTTGGTCGAGGTCGTCCTCGAACAGGTCCGCGTAGACGTCCAGCGTCATCGCCGCCGAGGCGTGGCCGAGCATCCGCTGAACCGCCTTGACGTTGGCGCCGGCCGCCACGGCGAGGGAGGCCGCGGTGTGCCGCAGGTCGTGCGGGGTCATACCGGTCAGGCCCACCGACTCGGCCGCCGGCGTGAAGAACCGGGGACGGAAGTTCGTGTTGCGTAGCGGGCCGCCATTCGGGGCGGTGAACACGAGCGCGTCCTTCGGCTTTCCAGCCACGTGGGCGGCCAGCTCGTCGACGAGGAAGCGCGGGATCGGGACCGAGCGCCGCTGGTGGTTCTTCGGGGTGCCCTCGATCAACTGGCCGCGGACCTCGCTGAACGCCACCGCCACGGTGACCCGGCGCCGCAGCAGATCCAGCCTGCCGACCCGCAGCGCCGACATCTCGCCCCACCGCAGGCCCGTGTAGGCCAGGAAGCGGACCAGCAGGCCGTACGGTTCGCAGGCGTCCGCGAGCGCTGTCACCTGGGCGTGGTCGAGGAACACCGGTTCCTCCCGCAGGACCCGGGGCAGGCGTATGCCGTCTGCGGGGTTCCGGGAGATCCGGCCGTCGCGGAGAGCATGGCTCAGGATCATGGAGAAGACGCGGTGCGCGTACCGGACGGTTGCCGGAGCGAGTCCCGAGGCGGTCATGCGCTGCACCCAGGCGGACACCTCCGCGTACGAAACCGCGGACAGCGGCATGTCTCCCCAGGTCGGGAGGATCTGCCGCCGGAGCGCTACGCCGTGCCGGGCGCGGGTGGTGGGTTTGAGCTGGACTTGCGCCTCCAGCCATTGCGCTGCCCAGTTGCCGACCGTCACCTTGGCGCGGGCCGGGTCGGTCCAGTCGCCGCGCGTGATTGCCGAACGGGAAGCCGCCTCCCAGCGCTCAGCGTCGACCTTGCGGGGGAAGTGGCGCGAGTGCTCCTTGCCGGCGGCGTCACGGACTCGGGCACGCCATTTGCCGTTGGGCCTCTTCTCGATGCTCATGGTCAGGCCGCCTCTTCTAGCCAGGACTGCACCTCGACGGGGTCGTAGCGGAGGTGTCGGCCTACCTTGCGGGCGCGCGGACCCTGGCCGCGGTGGCGCCACTGGTAGAGGGTGCCGACCGGGATGCCGAGGAAGTCGGAGACGTCCCCCACCGACCAGAGCCGGGGCGCGATCGGGAGTTGCCGAACAGTCGCTCGCTTCACCTGTGGGTCACCTCTCGGGTCAGGCCGGACGGACAGTCAGAGGAGTTCGGTGGGTCGGAGCCGACGCGTTGCCGAGCGGCGTTCAGTTGTGCCCGGCGGTGGATTCGTTCGGATATCGCCCGTAGTAGTCGGTGTTCCAGTGCGGGCAGGTCGGGGTCGTCGTGCCGGGCCATCTCCCAGGCGACGGCCGGCTTCTCCGCGGCATCGGGTTCCGGTTCGTCGGTGGTGATGCCGAGCAGTGCCTTGACCCAGGCGTGGGCGTCCGCCCGGTGGTCGGCGAGGGTTTTGCCGGACCAGTCCCGGGAGACGAGCACGCGTCGTCCGCCGATGCCGAGGGTCGTTTTCTGGTGCACGCGTCCTTTGCAATGGCCGGGCCGGAGCCTGCCGTGGGCCTTCTTCGGCTGCACGCCGTAGAGCAGCCAGTTCGAGCACCGCTCGGAGCACGGAGTGACCCGCAGTTCGTGCCAGAGCCGGTCGAGGTGCTGGCGTTGCGGGTCGCTGCTCACCTGGTGACAGTCCGCGGCCGACTTGGTCACGTACTTGGTGATGTAGCCGATCGTCCGTTCGGCATCCCGCGTGCCCGGGTCGACACCCTTGGCCTTGACCTGGGCACCGAACCGGACCAGATGGGCGGGCTCAGCGTCCGGGTCGTCGTCGATCGCGTCGAGAGCCTCGCCCCAGGTCGACAGCGGGCGCCCGGTGTCCGGGTCCACCCACGACTCCGTCTTGCTGTCCCAGGTCGGTGGTCGGTCGATCGGGTAGCGGAGCCGGTCGGCCGCCGGCCACCACACCTGGTGATAGGTGGCGGTGGCGACCAGCTCCAGCATCGCCCGCGGGATGGTGCCCCGGATCGCGAAGTGCGCGTGCGGCGCGAGCCGCCGTTGAGGCTCGACACAGCCCGCGTACTGGACGTTCCAGCCGACCGCGCGGCGCAGGTTCTGCCAGTACCGGTCGAGCAGCCGCGGGAAGTGCACCGCATCCCACGCCGCGCGCCGGTAGTCGTACTTGCTGGGGTCGACCGGCGTCCCGAGTAGCGGGTCACCCTCGGTGTGCCAGCGTCGGCACGAGCAGGGCCGCCCGGTGTGGATGGAGTGCACGGGGCCGTAGCTGTCCAGGGTGAGGGTGAGCCACATCGACGGCCGATGTTCGACCCCATCGCTGCCGACGTAGGTGCGGCCGACGGTGCGCGCCTCTACTTTCTGCCGGGGTAGGTCGGGCACGTCCTGGCGTCGCTTGGTCGACCGCACCCGCCGCGGGCCGCCCTCGTCGTCGTCTTGGGCGTCGCGGTTGTGGCCCGGCGCGATGCTGCCCCGCAGCCCTTCCGCGGCGATCTCCTGCTCTACCGCGCCGATCGCCGTGTCGATCCGGTCCAGCTCTGTGGCCCGCTGGTCCGGGTCCATCGCGGCGAGTTGGAGAGCGGCCCGCTCGAACTCCAGGTGTGCCCGTGCGGTGATCAGGTCCCGCTGCCGGGGCGTGGCCGGTGCCGGACCGGGCAGCGGCTCATCGGCCCGATGCCAGCCCTCCCGGATCTGGACCTGCCGCAACCGTCGTGCCCGCTTCGCACACGGCGGGCACTTCGCTTCCAAGGTGGCGCCGCACGGCAGGTCGACGAGTTCCGTCTTCCCGGTGGCCAGGTCGGTCCGGCGGAGCGCGATCGGGCGGATGCAGACGCCGTGGTCGATGGCCAGATCTTTGAGCGCGTCGACGGCGCGAGGCTGGGCGAGGCGCGCGGCCCGGGAGCCCGGCCGAGGCGTAAGCGTCTCGGCCGGAGCGGGGATCAGGGTGGGTGTGGTCATCGGGTCACCTGCCCGATGACCGGCACCCCGTTGGGCCGAGCGACCGGACGCACCGGTACCGCGTTCACCACGAGAGTCGGAGCCGTAGTCGGAGCAGAGACCGGAACCGGGGCGGCGGGTGCCTCAGTGGGAGCCGCTGGCGGTGTGCCGGTGAAGACGAGCTTGACCAGGGCCATGAACGCCAGCGCGGGGACCGCCGACAGCAGCCACCCCGACGGACTGGGCTGGGCGACGGCGAGCTGCGCGCCGAGAGACAGGGTGCCGGCCGCGACGAGCAGGCAGAGCGGGTAGCCGATGGAACCGCCTGTCCGACGCCGCCGCTTGATGGTGAGTAGGGCGGCGACGGGGACGAGTTCGGAGATGACGGCGTTGACCCAGCCGAACGCGTCCGGGGTTCCGGTCGGGACGTGCCGCATGGTCCAGTCGTGGACGTGGGAGAACGACGCCCACCCGGCGGCCAGCGCCACGGTGGCCAGGATGGCGGTCAGGGTCAGGCCCTCGATGCGTTCGGCGGTCAGCTTCATACCGCACCCCCGTAGGTTTTGGCCATGTCGCGGACGGTGTCGTCGTCGCAGTAGCTGAGCCGGACCCGCATCGGTGTCGGGTCACCTTCCAGGACGACGTAGCCGATGCCGGGTTGGGTTTGCGGGATCCGGTCGCACAGGGCTCCGCGGTCGCGCATGCCGTCGCCCAGGACCATGTCGACCTCTGCCGGTTCCGACAGGCGTAGCCCGATCCGGGTCGGGAACAGGCCGCGGGCGGGCAGCACCTCCTTACGGGGGTCCTGGATCGCCGCCACCACATGCACCCCGACGGCGCGGCCCTGGGTGAGCACGATGCCGAGTGCGGCCTTGATCCGGTCCTTGAGCTGCCGCTCGGTGAGGTAGGCGGTCAGGTTCGCCAGCTCGTCGACGACCAGCACGATCAACGGCTCACCCGGGGTGGGCAGGTGCTGGCGGGTGTGGCCCGCCAGCCTCGCGGCGCGTTCCTGGGCGACCTGGGCCGCCCGCTCGATCAGGGCGGCCATCTCGGCGAAGTCGCGGGACGCGAACCGGGCGAACAACGGCCGACCGATCCCCAACTCCATGCCGCCCTTGGGGTCCAGGCCCCACAGCTCGACCAGCCCCGCTTCGACGCCCCCGGCCAGCGCCCGGACGATGGACCAGATCACCGACCCCTTGCCCGAGCCGGTGGCCCCGACGATCAGGACCTGGGTGCCGAACAGCCGCAGCCGGTAGGTTTCGCCGTCCTCCTGCACGCCGATGGGTAGGGAGGTGTAGTCCGGCCGGTAGGGCACGGGCAGCGGCTCGACCGTCTCGTGCAACGAGTCGCCGCGCATCAGGACCAGGACCACGGTGGCGTAAGTCGGGCCGGGCATCGCCTTGACCTGCCGCACGCCGAAGGTATGGGCGAGCCGCTCACTGGCTTTGGCGAAGTCGTCGGGGATCTGGCCGGTCACCATCCGCACCAGCACCTCATCGCAGTCGGCGCGGCATCGGACTCGGCGGATCTGCGGGATGATCGTGCGTTTGTCGTAGGAGATTGACAGGTTTGCGGTGACCATTGCGGCCATCCATCGCCGCCGGTAGAGCAGCCGCCGGGCCTTGGCGAGGATCGGCCACCAGCCGAACCGCAGCCACGTCGGCCGATGCCCGAATGCCCAGCCTGTCGAGGCGACTGCGATCCCGCCGACGAGCGCGGCGAGGGTTTGCCAGCCGTGGACGGCGTAGAGCCAGATCAGCCCGGTGACCGGCAGTGTGGCGTACCAGTGGCGCACGTAGGTGGTGGTCAGCCAGGCCAGGGCTTTGACCGTTTCCCAGACGACGACGGCCCAGATGGGGAACTTGACGACGGGGGTGCGGACGTTGAGCGGGGCGACGGGGATGGTCTCGCCCCGGATGATGTTGATCAGCGGCATGGTCAGCTCACCGCCTTGCCGTCGGCCTGGTCGAGGGTGGCCAGGGCCTGCCGGATGTGGTCGAGGCGTTTGGCGTCGCTGACGTTCGGGATCAGCAGTGCCCACGCCTCGATCCGGCCGATCACTCCGGCGTAGCGGTTGACGTGTTCCCAACCGGTGAGCGTGCGTTCCCGGAGTTCCTCCTGATCGGCCGCGTCCTCGCAGTTGTCGCAGCGATCCACGTCCGCGGTGAGGGGCTTGGTGTCACTGCAACCGATGCAGGTACGCCATACGGTGTTGGACGGTGTGGTGACGCGGGCAGCGTCGACTACCTTGGGCATCACAGCCCACTCCTTCACTGGGGTGGTGGTTGGAGCGGCCGGGGCGGGGAGAACTTCTTGGCGGTTGTTGGCCCCGCTCCCGGACGCGACTACATGCAGGTCAGCCAGCCTTCGCGCGGCTTGCCTGCTGCGGTGCGGTCATGCCGGTGGCCTTGACCGACCAGGCCAGCCGCGACCGACACTTGTTTGCCGTGCCCTTGCACTTCTGCGAGTCCACGTACGGCGTCAGCATCACGTCCGTGAACTCGACCATCGGCGGATAGCCCGGCACCGCCGAGGCGGGCGGAACCGGCTGCTGCGCCGCGACGACCTTGACCTTGAACTCCTTCGACCCACCGAACTTCCCGGCCTCCGGGTCCAGGTCGAGCATCCGGACCAGCCAGACCCGTTCGCCGGTCTCCTTGTCCCGCAACTGGTCATCACCCTGGCCGCGCTTGTCGAAATCGGTGGCCGGCTCCACCCCGAGGCAGAGCGCACCATGCGGCGCCACGTACTCCCACGGCACCGGCACCTTGATCGAGTTCGGAATCACCGAACAACTCCCCTCCGTCGACACTTGGTTACTTGACTAACCAAGTTGGACAGAAAGCTAGCACATGTACAGCATGGCTAGCCAAGTAAAATCTCTACCGAATCGAGAAGAGTTCTTCGATGCCTGACGGGGGCAACGCGCCCGCAAGATCAACCGCTAGCAGCGGAAATGCGGCTGCGGTGCGCACTACCAGCAGGATCGCCAGGACGGCCGTGCCCGGATCGAGAGCGAGGAGCGTCGATTCGCGGGGTGTCGCCGGCCGCACCGACATCCGCTCAACCACGTCAGCCGCGACGAGACGGCGGCACTGTTCCAGGTGATCGAGTACGCCCTCGCGGAGCGGCCCGGCGTCAGCGAACCGGCTGCCGACCGCCGCAGCCGCCGGAAGGTAGACCGTGGACAGCGTCGCCCAGCCGGTCGCGGTGCCCTGCATGACCCGCTGCCGGGCGATCACCGGCTCACCGGCCGGAACGGCGAGGATCGAAGCGATCCGGGAAGAGGCCGGCGCGCGACCCGTTCCGATGAGCGTGCCGTTCCCGACCTCCGCCAGGTGCAGCGCCTCATGCGTCCGCCGGGGCGGTGTCGGCCGACGCCGCGGGGGAGTCCCGAGCACGAGGCGCCCCTTGCCCTGCAAGCCCTCCAAGTAGCCGAGCTGCCGCAGGTACTCCAGCGCCCGCACCACCGTCGAGCGGGAAGCGCCGAACTCGCGCACCAACTGCGCTTCGCTGGGCAGCATCGACCCGGGCGGGTACGTGCCATGCGCGATCCGCTGCTGGAGCGCGTCGACGATGTGCGCGTACTTCACCGAACTCGGGCCGACCGGCACGCCGCTCACCTCGCGCGATGCCCGGCGAGGGCACCCAGGTCGCAAGCCGTGACGTGCACCAGGGCTTGCGTCCACCGCAGCCGGTACCCGTCTTCGGCGAGTTCGTCGCCCTCCACCCAGACCCAGAACCCGCCATACCACCACGAGATGTCGAGACGAACGTGCCGGACGAGCAGGACAAGGCCGTCGCTGCGGTAGCGGCACGATCCGGCCGGGACATGCAGGACCCGGCCGACCATCTGATCAGCCGGGACCGACAGCAGCGGCGGCATGGAGATCGACAGCACGCTCATCGGTTGTCACCGGCCTCGGTCACCAGTGATGACCTTTGTTGGCAGGGCGCGGCCCGGCCGACGCGGAGCCCATCGCGGTCGCCAACCCGAGGTCCGCGAGCCGCCGCGCCATGCAGGGGTAGACGATCGCGGGCCGACAGCTCAGACACCAGCCGTCCGGGCCGGGCTGATGATCGGCATACAAGCGCCGGGCCAGCCGCCACACGAGCGGACTGTTACAGCCGGTAGGCGGATCGATCGGCGGTGTCTGCCCGCCGAAGTCGAGCGGTTCGGGCATGACGGGACCTCCGCAGCAACGTGGAGAGACACCGAGGCGGACCAGGTGAAAGTCGCGTAGCTGGCCCGCCCCGGTGCCGATCGCCCCCGCTGGACAAGGTCAGCCGCCCGGATCAAACGCAGCGAGCAACGTCAAGCGAAGGCTCAATCTGACTAGCTTGGCTAGTCAGATTGACCGTACGGCTGTCCCCAGACATCCGCAACCCTCTACGTCCCGAAACACCTAGCCTGGCTAGCCAGGCCGTAAGCTGTCGATTGTGAACGTGGAAGCCCGCGACCTCGACGACCTGGAGCCGGACGACGCCCGCCCGGCCTCACAACAGATCGCAAACGTGCTGCGCGCGGCGATCCTGACGCGTCGCTTCGCCCCCGGAGAACGCCTGCCCTCCCAAAACGATCTGGCCGAGCGCTACGGCGTAGCCCGCGAGACCATCAAGTCCGCGCTACGCATCCTCCGCGACGACCGCCTGATCATCAGCCGCCAGGGCAGCGGCGCGTTCGTCCGCGCCCAGACCGACCGCCCTGTCGGCCTACGCCCACACATCGAGGCCGCGTTCGAGCAGTCCCACATCACCATCGACTTCGCCGGCTTCTCCAGCGAAACCCTCCACGGCGCCATCCAGGAACCACTGGACAAAATCCGCGCCGGACGCCTGACACCCGACTCGATCGCCATCCGCATCCTGCTACCCGACCTGGCCTTGCCCGCGGTAATCCCGTCCCGCGCCGAGCCCGCCGGAGACGATCCCGCCGTCCGTGAACGGGCCGCCCGGATTGCTCGTCGTCACACCGAGGCAATCGTCGAATCGGTGGGGGAGCTGGCGACCCTGGGCCTGGTCCGCAACGCCACCACCGAGATCCGGGCCTACGGCACCACGGTTCTGTCGAAGCTCTACATCCTCAACCGCGACGAGGTCTTCTTCGGCTTCTACCCCGTCGTTCGCAACACCGTCTCGGTAGACAAGCAGGCGGTCCCGATCTTCGACGTCCTGGGCAAGGACGTTCCGCTGTTCCACTACGCCGTCACGGGCGACGAGGGCGACGCCGGAGACCAGTTCGTCCAACAGTCCCGAGCCTGGTTTGACAGCATCTGGGACACCATCGCCCACGAGTACACCCCGTGACCCTCACCGACCTGCTCGCCCGCACTCGGTGCCTGCTGATCGACTTCGACGGCCCGATCTGTTCCGTGTTCGCCGGCCACCCTGCCACCACGGTCGCCGATGAGCTGCGGATGGTCATCCGTCGTCGCTTCGGCGGCGAGCTGCCACCGGCTATCGCCGGACTGGACGCCGACCCACTCCAGATCCTCATCGCAGTTGCGAGACTGGACGACGAGCGACTAACCCGCGAGGTCGCCGACGCGGGCCGGGACGCGGAAGTCACCGCCGCGGAGACCGCCGCACCAACAGCGGGTGCCGATGAGGTGCTCCGAGCAGCTCGCGACAAAGGCCGTCAGGTCGCCATCGTCAGCAACAACGCCAATGCCGCCATCCGCGCCTACCTCCACAACCACGACCTGGCCCGCTACATCGACGGGATCGTCGCCCGCTACGACGGCATGGACCCACGCCTACTCAAGCCACACCCTTTCCTCCTGGAACGGGGCCTTGCCGGCATGAACGCAACGCCAATGACCACAGCCTTCATCGGTGACTCAGTGACCGACATCGAGGCAGGCCGAGCCGCCGGCATCCCCACTATCGGCTACGCCAACAAACCAGGAAAACGCCAGCGCCTCACCAACGCCGGAGCCGACATCGTGATCGACTCCATGCACGAGCTAACGGAAGCGCTACACAAGACCGAGACCAGGCCAGCCCGGTGACCGACCAACTCACAGTGCCAGCTACCGTCCTGGCCAACATCCGCCGCCGCTGGCCCGACATCGCCGAACCCTGGGCCGCCCAAGTCGGCACCGAATTCCGCACCCTCTGCGACCGCTACCAGGCCACCCCACGCGAGGTCCTGCCGGCCCGCTACGGATTCGTCACCGCCGTCGACACACCACACGGCCCACTCGTACTACGCAGCAGCCCCGACCCCCACGGAGCCGACCAAGCCGCCGTCGCCACCGCACTCGCCAACCTAGACGCCGCCCCACGAGTCCACGAAGCCGTGACCACCGATCATGGAACCTGGACCGTAATCGACCGCGTCCTACCCGGCACTCCTCTCAGCCAGGTAGCTCCTGCAACCGTCGATCCTCAAGCCCTATTTGCACCGCTGGCGGCGATGCGGGACCAGCCACCACCTCGGCTGGGAATGCCCTCGATCTTCGATTGGCTCCGCGAACGCCTCGAAGACGACCAACTCATCGACCTCCGCCCCGGCACCACCATCGCCCCCGTCAACGAGCGACAAACCGCGCTCGCGCTCTTGGACGACCTAGCCCGCGGCCACGCACCGGCCCTGTGCCACGGCGACGCCTCCAGCGGCAACATCATCGCCAGCGGCCCCACCCACTGGGCGTTCATCGACCCTCGTGGCGTAACAGGCGAACACACCTACGACGTCGCCGTACTCGCGATCCGAGTCACCGCGGCGTTCCCCGCCTCCGAGATTCGGACGTACATCGCCGAGTTGGCCCAGGTCAGCCCCGCCCGCCTTGATGCGTGGATGGCAGTCGCCCAAGCGGCGCGGGTCTAGCACGCCCCCGGTAAGAATTTCGGTACGCGGCAGGCTGGTGGCCTGCGGCAACCCGCGGTGCCACTGCCCTCTTATCTCAAGTCGCATTCGCCAAGGTCTCATTGAGGGTGGACCCCTGCAGCCCAAGATTGTTAGAAGGGCGGCTCGTCGTCGAACTTCCAGTCCGGAGCCGGGAGTTTGAACTCGCCCGGCGGAACTGCCGCATCATCCGGCAAGAGCGGTGGACGTTGCCATCCATATGGTTTCGAGTAGTCGACGATGCATCCTTCAAAGAGGACTTTGCTGAAGTTGGCGTGGCCGTTAGCCGTGGAGGCGAAGTCGAAATTCATTGACCCGCCAAGGAGTCTAGAATTCCGAAAATGAACCCCCGTCCCTTCGAATTTAGTGTGTTCGAAGGAGACATTACCGCCGGTAATTTCGAGGTTGAACGAGCAAGAGGGAAAATTTCCAGAGTCGCCCAGGAATTTGGAGAAAGAAAGATTAATACTGCCGCCTTCGATCTTTACCCATTGTTGAGGATAACTGCCGAAGGTCGCACCACTATTGAAGGTGCAGCTCCGAAGGTCGAGGAGGCCGCCATTGATGCTAGCCGAGTCGAACCCAGCGCCCCATCCGAAAAATTGGGAACCTTGAAGATTGACCAGCCCTGCCTCTAATTCCAACCCTGAAAGCTCGACTCCTTTCGTGAAGTTGATTCGAGTCAGGTGTACTGATCCGCCCGCAACCTTCATGTTTCTAAAGGAGGGCTGAGTTTTTGCGCCGCCAAAACTTGCCCCTTCAAGGTTTAGTACGGTCGACTTCCCAACAGCGATATTCCGGAAGTCCCACTCGTTAATCTCGCTATCGGCCAAGTCGAAACGATGGCCCTGCCAGGAAATTCGGGCGCCGACTCGAAGATGGGCAACAATGATCCGCGCGATTGTGCGCCGCACCTCGTTGTCATCGGTGATATTGCCGGGGGTCATTCGTAGATATCCGCAGAGAACATCGATACAGGTTTGGCGTTCTTCCGGCCAGTCGTCGGCAAGGCTTGCCATCGAGTAAGCGCCTGCAAGTCGAATGGCTGGATGGTCCGAACCTAGTTGCTCAGCAGATTTCGTGAATCTTTCGTTGAGGAGGCGAATTCCACTGCGGTCGTTCTCAATTGAAGCACGTCTGTCGGCGGCTTCGGCAAGCAATCTCGATGCTTCCGCGCGTTCGTCGGCAAGGTGTGCTAGTGCTGAGTTGATCTCTGCCAGTTTGTTTGAGGATTCGACAACGCGCTGTCGCCGGTAGGCAACAATCAGGGCGACGATTCCGCCGATTCCTGCGACGACGGCGAAAGCAAGCTTCAGGAACTCTATTAGGGTGGTTGCGGATACTGACCCATCGCGCTTTAAAGTGGGGAATCCGATTTGCCATAGCCCTGCCCAAACAAAAGCGGTGACCAAGGCTATCCCGCCGAGCATTGCAAGTGCTACGGCATAGTGGATCGGCCATAGGTGCAGTTCGGGAATATCTTTATGGGTGCGCGCCTTTTCGGTCTCTCCAGTCTTCGGGAGGCGGGAGTCGATGGCCTCTTCAGGCTTATCAAGCACGGGCAGAATGGTACAGCAGTCCTGCAACACTGCCTTCGCTGGAAAGCTAGTGATCTAAATCTGGTTCGAGGGCGGCGATAGCCGCGAAGCTCGCAATCTGTGCCAGATGCTGTCTTAATCGTGCGAAGTTGTGTGAGCGGCGGTGAGCAGCCGTTTGTACTGCTGAATTGATCTCTTCTGGATCAAGGCGCCGCGCAAGCGCGGCGCTGGCCGGTTGCGCTCGGCCTGCTGGCGGGCTCCGCCCGGCATCGGCCGGCGAACCGGCCGAAGATCTAACCCAGAAGGTCAATGGTTCGCTAGCTATGACCGGTGCGGCTTGGGTGTCTTGGTATCGATCACCGGTGGTGGCAGATCTGGCCAGTTTCCCCGCCGGGAACGCTGCCACCACCACATGCCACGGCGCCACCAAGAGGCTGGCTTCCATCCCGCTCGCGGCATCTGGGGATGCTCCTCGACTCCCAAGTCAATGCGGCAAATCTGATCGAAGATGACCATCGCGAATCCAACGGCGCTTTGATTCGCCGCATGCTGATCGTGAGCTCCCACAGGTGTACTCGCGAGGTTGCCGAGCCGATCAGCAACCTCGCTGGCAGCACTGACGACCACATTGGGGGCCAGGACTCTAAGCGCTCCATAGGCACCCAGCAAGTCGCCATGGGCCATCAGGGCTCGTTCGGTGATTCGGACGAACATGGAGTGGTACCCAAGGCCGCCACCGAACTTCCGCCCAGCGATCGGCTCTATGGCACGCACAGAGCCGTCGCTCTCGACCACCGACCAGACCGCCGCAGCGAAGCGCTCGTATGCCGTGACTCGACGGTCAACGGGGACGCGTCCGGACTGGGCCAACTTCGGGAGCTGCTGAACCGCCGCAAGCCCTGCTTTCAGGGCGGCTGCGGTCACGGAGGCGGGTTCCACCGGCGCACTATGACAGCGCACAGGTGTCCACAACAGACGCCTTCCGGTGTGTCGTTCCGGCGTATAGGCCAATCACCCTTGCCCCGTTTGGATGATCCGTCCGGATGTCCCAAGCTACGGCGCCGTCGGCGGCTCGTCGGCCGTCTGACTGCCGCGCCGCTTCGCGGCTTGCCCTCGACTCAGGTGGTCGCCGCAGGCGGGGCTCCAGCGGGGTGCTCAAGGTGGGCCGGACCGTGCCAGATTCGTGCCATTTCGGCGTGCCGCGGACGGTCTCCGGCGGTCATGATCAGGCAGCCGGACAGGGCCTCTGCACAGGCATTACGGGCGGATCATGACATGGCGTAGCGATCTTCCGAACTGGATGCAGTGGGTCGCCGTCGAAGAAGTCAACGGTCGGGTGATGCGTCGGCTTGGAGCAGTGCGACGCCGAAGCGGTCGGCTAGGTGCTCAAGCCATCCAGGTTCCTCGTAGACCAGGTCATCGCCCTGCGCTTCGCGGAGACCGCGGAGAAGATCGCGAACCCGGTTCTCCGGGGTGCGCTTGCCAGGCTTGATCCGCCTGTCCGAGGTGATCCACCGGCGCACCGCGGTGTCGATGTAGCCCGCCGGCTCGTGCGGCTGCCAGTATTCGGCGACCTGAACCTCTCGGAGTAGCGCGGTTAGCGCGACAGCCCGTTCCTCCCGCGATTGCCGAACGCTCATGAAGAGATCATGCCGCGACCGGGCTGCGCGGTGCACCCGAGTTCCCTCTGCCAGCGCCTCCCTGCCCTCAAGATCGAGTAGTCCGCATTCAGTCCGCACGAAGTCCGCAGAGGCAGCGGAACGCTGTCAGATCTTGACAAGCGTTTTCGCAGCTCAGCGGACATCCGCGCAGCTAGATCAACGATCTCGTTTGGTCTCGTAATGCGTAGGTCGTCGGTTCGATTCCGACAGGCGGCTCAGTGAGAAAACCCCAGGTCAGCGGCCTGGGGTTTTCCTATTACAGGTCTCCGGTGAGGTCCAGGTCCGCATCGAAGCTTGGTCAAGCTCCGGCCAGGCGCGAGGACGCGAGTGCGTTCAGGGAGACGCCCTGCTCGGCCGCCCGGATTGCCAGGCGGCGGTGAACCTTTTCGGGTACGCGGACCTGGAACTTGCCTGAGTAGTGCCGGTCGGCGATCGAGAATCCCGGAGCTGGAGGAACCTCTACTCGGCGTTGTAGTGGGCGTCGTGGGCCTGGCGGGGAGCGCAGACCGAGGCGCGGCTGCAGGAGCAGCGGGAGCCGTCGGCGTCCATGCGGACCACGACCGCGTCCTTGGGGACGCTGTGGGCCACCACCCGGCCGTCGCCCTCGGGTGTGGTGACGCGGGATCCGACGGCCGGGGCCGAGGCCTGGAACTTCTGGTACAGAGGGTGTTCGTACTTGAGGCAGCACATCAGGCGGCCGCACGCGCCGGAGATCCGCAACGGGTTCAGGGGGAGGTCCTGGTCCTTCGCCATGCGGATGGTGACCGGCTCGAAATCGGTCAGGAAGGTGGCGCAGCAGAGGTCGCGGCCGCACGAGCCGATGCCGCCCTGGACCCGGGCCGAATCGCGGGCCGAGAGCTGGCGCAGCTCCACCCGGCAGTGCAGGGTGGCGCCCAGGTCGCGGACCAGGGAGCGGAAGTCGACCCGGTGCGGGGCGGTGAAGTAGATCGTCGTGCGGGCGCCGCCGTTGCCGGGCTGGTCGAGGACGTGGTCGACGGCCACGACTTTCATCGGCAGGTCGTGGGCCTTGATCAGCTTTTTGGCGGCGACCTTGGCCTCGGCTTTGCGCTTGCGGAGTTGCTCGTCGCGGCGTAGGTCACGATCGTCCGCCAGACCGGCGACCTTCGGGAAACCCGAGGTGTCCTCGTCGACCCATTGCGGCGCCCAGACGCACTCCGCCACCTCGGGACCGTCGTCGGTCGGGACCAGAACACGGTCACCGACGGCCGGGGTGAAGCCGGCTGGATCGAGGTAGTAGAGGCGGCCGTACCGGTTGAAACTGACCGCGCACAGCATGCCCATGCGATCAACCCTACGACGGTTCGCAAGCCGTACCAAATGCCGGGTTTGAACTACCCGCGAGGGTTGTCGCATAGATGCTGCGCAACCGGCCCAATCGACCATCGTTGGCCAGTCCCGTAGACGCCGCACGCCTCGAAAGGACTCTCCATGAACCCCGCCAGGTCGGTGGCCGCAAGTGTCGTCATGCTCGGGTTCCTGACCGCCCCTACGCCGGCGTTCGGTGCGCCGGTCACCTGCGCTCAGCCCGCCCGGTTCGCCGCGCAGTCATCGGCGGAGTTGCTACGGATCGATCGGCTTGAGCTGGGAATCGCCGGCCGGCGCGGGAACGGGGCGGACGTGGAGGGCGACGGCCCGCGCGGCGGGGACGGTCGCCCGGGAGCGGATGGGGGCGGGTCGAAGCCGAGTGCCGATGGCGCTTCGGGCGTGAGCAGCGGTCCGGCCGGTGGAGCCGTCGATGGGCCGGGGAACCACGGGGGCGAGGACTCGGCCGAGGAGCCGATCGGGTCGGAGGACATCGACGGCGACGGCAGTGCCGGCGGATCACGTTCCGCCGGTGCGGACGGGAGCGGGTCGGCTTCCGGCGGCGCGGGCGCGGTTGGCGGCAATGGCATTCTTGGGGGCGAGCAGCGGGCGCGGACTCGGCCTGCCGGGGAGCAGACGGGCAGCGGCCGGAATTCCGCTATCGGGGGTGTCGGTCTCGGTGAGGCGCGCAGCGTGCTCGTCGCCGATGGGCCGGTCAAGTCGGCGGGCGCGGCACGGATCCTCAACGGGCAGGTCGGCCGGGGCGGCGCCGGCGACTTCGTGGTGCAGCAGGCTCCGCCGGTCAAACCCAAGGCCGAGGAGCGGGGTACGGGGGCCGAGCAGTTCGGTCCGGTACGGGTCGGGGCGGGGCGGCTCCGGGCGCGGGCGGTGTGGGCGGCCGGGATGGAGTGCGGGGCCACCGAGGGTGACGCGTCCTCGTCGGCGGCCGAGATCAGCCGGGTGACGGTCACGGGTGGGGGGATCGGTGCGCTGGTCCGCGTACCGGAAATGGTCTCCAGCCGCACCGGGACAGCGCTGCGGCAGCACGCTGGAGGCGCACAGACCGTCGCGTCGGCGACTGTCAACGCGGGACGGATCAGTCTGGTCGACAACGAGGTTCGTATTCGGGTGGTGCGCGCGCCGGAACTGCGGGCCAGCATGACCGCGGGCGGCGAGGGACGGGTCGACTACCGGCCCGCCGTCGTCGAGGTCACCGCCCGGAACGGCAAGCAGACTCGCCTGGCTACCTCTGGTGATCACGTTGACATCACCTTGAGTGAGGAGATGCGATCGCTCGAGTCGCTTCCGGCTCGGCTGACTCCGATCGACGGGCTGCCGCTGCCGAAGGTGCCGGGAATTCCCGGGCTCGGCAAGCCGGAGTCGAGTGCCGTGCCGGTCGGTGGGTCCGGTCTGACACTGCGCATCGCGCTCGGCGAGGTACGTCAGGCGACCTCGGGGGACGCGATCGCGGCCCGCGCCACCGCGATCCGGGTGACCCTGGTGTGCGATGAGGACGCGCCCGGTTACGGTCGGTCCGGGGTGGTCGCTGACCTGGGCATCGGCATGCTGGAAGCGGCCGCGGTGGCCCCGGAGAACGGTCCCGGTCAGGGCAATCCGGGCGGCACCGCCGGAGGCGAAGCGGGACTGCCGATCACTGGCCCGCGGGTCGTCTTCCTGTTCATCGCGGGCGCGGCCCTGGTGCTCGGCGGCCTCGCCGCGGTGTTCCTCACATCACGCCGCCGTCGCAGCGACTCCTGACCCGCACTCCGCCGCCCGGGAAACCCCGAAGCGCGTCGCAAGGCTTACGACACGATCCCACGTGTCGCAAGCCTTGCGGCACGTCCCCGGATAGCCCGCGCGGAACGATCGTGAAGGCCGGGAGCCAGCGGGGGACGGCGGCGGGGCTGGGCCGGTGGAGAGGGGCCGGGTCAGACCAGCAATGGCCCGGAGGCCGGCGGAGTGGGGCCGGGTCAGACCAACAGGGGGGTCTGGAGGGCGGTGGAGCCGTCGAGCAGGCCCTCGGCGCGGTCGTAGGAGTCGGCGATGGTGCGTAGCAGGACGGCACCGAGGGTGGCGGCCGCGGTGGCTTGGGCGTCGGGGGGATGGTCGCCGCCGGCGAGGGTGATCGCCTCGGTGGAGAGGGACGCCTCCGCCAGGGTGACGGCCAGGTCGTCGCGGGTGCGGATCATCCAGTCGGTGAGATCGTCGGCCAGGTCGGCGGTCGCCTCCATGCGGCTGCCCAGGCTGTCGGGGCCGCCGTTGAGGTGCTCGGCCGCACGGCGGCGGGCCGCCTCATACGCTTCGGCGGCCTCGCCCGACCAGCTCCCGGCCGGGGGTAGCGCGTCGGCCAGGTCGGCGTAGGCCCGGGCGTCGGCGCGCAGCTCAGGGACGGCGTCCAGGATGGATGCCGGGTGCAGGGCCGCGACGGCGCGGGCCGCGTCGCCGGGCAGGAGGCGGACGCGGCGCAGCTCGGCCCAGACGTCGTGGCCCTCCGGCGCGCCGATGGTGGCGAGCACCTCGTCGACCCGGTTGAGCAGCGGGGCCGCCGCGTCGAGCAGCTGGTCGAGCCGATCCATCACTGCTGGCCCCGCAGGAGGCGGCGCCGGACGGTCTCGTCGGTGTCGGCGTAGTGCCGGGCACCGGAACGCACGGCGCCCGCCATCTCGGAGAGGCGGTCGGCGGCGTCGGCGGCCTCTCGCGCCCGCGCGGCCAGCACGGCCGTCCAGCCGGCGTAGAGGGCGCGCCCGATCCGCCCTGGGCGGCCGGCGTCGTCGGCGCCGAAGGCGACCGCCGCCGGCGCCAGGTTGGGCATCCGGCGGTCCACGGTGGTCAGAGCGGCCGCCGCATGGTCGATCTGGTCGGCGAGTCGATCCATGTCAGTGCCCCTCCAGCGTGCGGAACTGTCCGAAAACCTCGGCATGCAGCTTCTCCCGGGCCCAGTGGGCGGCCTCGGCCGCACTGGTCACGACGGCGCGCATCTCACGGGCGAACTCGGCCGGCTCGCGATGACGCAGCGGGCCGTGCACCTGAACGTCCACGATGTCGCCCGCGGCGGTCACGACCACCTCGATCGACTGGTCCGGCGAATGCACTGAGACGGTGTGAGCGGACACGGCCTTGTCGAAGTCGGCACGCAGCTCTTCAAAGCGCCGATATCGGTCGATCGCCTCGTCGATCCACGCCTCGTCGATCTCGCGGGCCATCCATGGCTCCTCACCGCGCGTCATGTCGCCGTCGCGTTCCGGGTTGAGACCGTACCCGCTCAGACGACCGTCCCGCTACGCCGCCGCATCCTTTGTGGATAACTCCGGCGGGGGCGACTGAGGGTGACGGCACGCTCTCAGGGAACTACCTTTCGTAATCAACTCGATCCGGTGGCACTTTTCGTCGTACCGGCGAAATACCATCGTCGGGTGAGTCCGCATGAAGTCTTCTCCGAGCTGGTGGGCCAGGACGAGCCGGTCGTGACGCTGCGCCGGGCCGCCGCCGCGGCCGCCCGGATCGTGGCGGGCGAGCCGGAGTCCGGCGGCATGACGCACGCCTGGATCTTCACCGGCCCACCCGGCGCGCGCCGGACGGTCGCCGCGCGGGTGTTCGCGGCCGCGCTCCAGTGCGAGCGGGACGGCACAGGCTGCGGTGAGTGCCACGGGTGCCACACGACGCTCGCCGGCACCCACGCGGATGTGCAGGTCGTGACGACCGAGGGTCTGACCATCAAGACCGAGGAGACCAGGGCCGTGGTGCTCCGGGCGGCGAGCGCGCCGACCGGCGGCCGCTGGCAGGTGGTGATCATCGAGGCGGCCGACCGGCTTCACGAGCGGGCCAGCAACGCGCTGCTCAAGGCGATCGAGGAGCCGTCTCCGCGGACCGTCTTCCTGCTGTGCACGCCGTCGGTGCACCCGGACGACATCCTGGTGACGATCCGGTCCCGGTGCCGCCTGGTGTCGCTGCGCCAGCCACCGGCGGCCGCGGTCGCCGACGTCCTCGTGCGGCGACACGACATCGCGCCGGACCAGGCGGCATGGGCCGCGGCGGCGTCACAGGGCGACGTGGAGCGGGCCCGGCAGCTGGCCGCCGATCCGGAGGCCCGGGGGCGGCGTGACGACGTGCTCTCCGTTCCCCGCAAGCTGACCAGCATCGGCGCCTGTTTCGACGCGGCGGCGCGGCTGGAGGCGGCCTCGAAGCAGGAGGCGGCGATCTCGGTGGCCGAGCTCGACGTGACCGAGCGCGCGGCGCTGGAACGGGCGCTCGGCGCGGGCGGCACCGGCCGGGGGGCCACGACGGCGATGCGCGGCGCCGCCGGCCAGCTGAAGGAGCTGGAGCGCAACCAGAAGCTGCGGGCCACCCGGACCCAGCGGGACGCTCTGGACCGGGCGCTCCAGGATCTGATCGGCTTCTACCGGGACGTGCTGGTCACCTCGATGCGCGCGCCCGTGCCGGTGGTGCACGGTGACCTGGCGGCGGTGTCGGCGGCGGCGGCCGGGAAATGGACGCCGGAGAGCACGCTGCGCCGCCTGGAAGCGGTGCTGACCTGCCGGGACGCGATCGATCGCAACGTGAAGCCACAGGTCGCCCTGGAGGCGATGATGGTCAGTCTCTGGCAGGGCTGAGCGCCGCCGAAATCCAGGACCGAACGCCCGGCGAAAGCAGGGCTGGGCGCCCGGCGAAAGGCAGGACTGGACACCGAGAGGGCGGGCTTAGCGACGGCCGAAAGTATCGGCCAAGCGGAGCAGACCGAGAGGGTTTCGGGCGGGCCGTGTGGCCCGCGCCGGCAAGACCCCGGCGCGGGCCACACGGTTCCCGGGGCCCGGATTCAGTGCAATGCGCTGGCTCCCCAAGCCGGACTCCCGAAACTTCCGACTCCTGACCGAAACGTTAGGCCGATTTGCTCCGGACGTCAACCTTGACGCATAGACGTTGATCGCTTTACTTTACGGACGTCCGACCGCCCGGTTTCCGAAAGTTTCGGAGTGCTCATGTCGACTCGACGCGAGGTACTGGCCCTGGCATCCGGCGCCGCGCTCACCGCCGCCGCCCTTCCCGGCCCAGCCGCCGCGGCCGGCCGTGCCGACGGGTGGGTCGCCACCTGGGCGGCCGCGCCGACCACGGTGCCACCCGGCGACCCGCTGATCCTGAACGGCCAGACCGTCCGGCAGGTGGTGCACACCAGCGTGGGCGGTGAGCGCCTGCGGATCCGGCTGACAAACGAGTTCGGCGCCACCCCGCTGCGGATCGGCGAGGTGCGGGTCGCGATCCGGGCCGGTGACGGCGCGAGCACCGACGCGGTTCCGGGCACCGACCGGCGGGTGACCTTCGGCGGGCGGGAGGCGGTCACCGTGCCGGCCGGGGCCCCGCTGGTCAGCGATCCGGTGCGCCTGGGCCTGCCGTCCGGCGCCGACCTGGTGATCAGCGTTTTCCTGCCGGAGCGCACGCCGGTGACCACGCTGGCCGCCTTCGCCTTCCAGGACAACGCGATCGCCGCCGGCAACGTGACCGGGGCGGCTCGGATCATCCCCACCAGCACGATCGGCCAGTACCTGTTCCTGTCCGGGATCAGCGTGCGGGGCGGTGACGGTGACGACGCCGGGGTCGGCGCGCGGGGCGGTGACGGTGACGACGCCGGGGTCGGCGTGCGGGGCGGTGACGGCACCGGGGTCGGCGTGCGGGGCGGTGACGGCACCGGGGTCGGCGTGCGGGGCGGTGACGGTGACGACGCCGGAGTCGGCGTGCGGGGCGGTGACGGCGCGGTCGTCACGCTCGGCGACTCGATCACCAACGGGGCGAACACCGTGACCAACGCCAACCACCGCTGGCCGGACCTGCTGGCCGCGCGGTTCCGGTCGGCCCGGATCCGGCTCGGGGTGGCGAACGTGGGCATCTCCGGGAACCGGCTGCTGCACGACCCGAACCCGCCGGCGGGCAGCGGAGCCGAGGCGTTCGCGGCATATTTCGGGCACAGCGGGCTGCGCCGGTTCGACCGGGATGTGGTGGCGCAGCCGGGGGTCACGCATCTCGTGGTGCTGCTAGGGGTGAACGATCTCGGTCATCCGGGCACGGTGGCGCCGCCCGGGGAGGTGGTCACGGCGGACGATCTGATCTGGGGGCACCGCCAGCTCATCGCACGGGCGCGGTTGGCCGGGCTGCGGGTGTACGGCGCGACGATCCTGCCGTTCAAGGACGACACGCTCGGCTTCTACACCGTCGAGAACGAGCGTAAGCGGGCCGCGCTGAACGCCTGGATCCGGACCTCCGGCGAGTACGACGCGGTGATCGACTTCGACGCGGCGGTCCGCGATCCGGCCGATCCGCTGCGGCTTGCCGCCCGTTACGACAGCGGCGACCACCTGCACCCGAACGACGCCGGCATGGCGGCGATGGCGGCCGCCGTGCCTATCCGGCTGTTCCGGCCGGGACCGGGCTGAGCAGCGACGACAGCCGGGCCTCGACCGCCCCGGCGATCTCCTCGACCGGCCGGGCGGCGTCCAGCACCAGGTAGCGCTTGGGGTCGGCGGCCGCCAGGTCGAGGAACGCGTAGCGGACCCGCTCGTGGAACGCCCGGGACTCGCTCTCCAGCCGGTCGGCGGCCTCGCCCCGGGAGTCGACCCGGGTCAGGCCGACGCCGGGGTCGACGTCCAGCAGGACCACCAGGTCGGGCTTGAGGCCGCCGGTGGCCCACGCCGACAGCCAGGAGATCTCCTGGACCGGGAGGGTACGGCCGGCGCCCTGGTAGGCCAGTGACGAGTCCACGTACCGGTCGCTGATCACGACGGCCCCGCGGCTGAGTGCCGGCCGGACCACCGTGGCGACGTGGTGCGCCCGGTCGGCGGCGTAGAGCAGGGCTTCGGCCCGGGCGGACGGCGTCTCGGCCCGGTCCAGGACGAGCCCGCGGATCCGGGCGCCGATGTCGGTGGCGCCGGGCTCGCGGGTGACCACCACGTCGCGCCCGTCCGCCTTGAGCGCCTCGGCGAGACGGGTGACCTGGGTGGACTTGCCGGCGCCCTCGCCGCCCTCGAAGACCACGAAGACGCCGGAGCGAGGGAACGCCTCGGGCGGCGACAGCGGCCGTCCGCGCAGTGACCCGATCAGGTCGGGCAGCACCGGGACACCGGGTTTGTCGTCCATCTGCCGGAACGCGCCGATGCCCACCCAGATGCCGATCGCGCCGGCCACCACGAGCAGCACCCGGGTGGCCGAGATGTCGATGTGGAAGAGGCCCATGTCGACCCGGCGGGAGCTGCCGAGGCCGACCAGGATGCCGGAGAGCGTGATGGCCAGCAGCAGGACGGTCCGGACGCCGATCTGCACGACGGCGAAGGTGCGGCCGCGCAGTTCGTCGGCGATCTCCCCGTACAGAAGGGTGGTGCCGGACAGGAACGCCATGCCGGCGCCGGCACCGACCATGATGGCGCCGAAGAGCGCCATGGAGAGGTGGATGGAGAACCCGAGGAACATCACCGAGCCGCTGGCCAGCACGATGCTCATGCCGAACCAGCGTTTGCGGGACAGCTCCTTGACGATCATCGGGCCCAGGCCGATGCCGATCGCGAGGCCCATGAAGATGGTGCCGAAGAGCAGATAGAAGGCCGCCTGTCCGGCGCCGAGCGACTTGGCGAACTTCTCCGCCGCGCCGATCACCACACCGCCGGCCCCGAACGCGCCGAAGATGCCGAGGACCAGGCCGCGCACCAGGGGGGTGTCGCCGATGAACTTCCACCCGTCCAGGAACTGGCGGGTCATGCTCTGCTGGGCGGCTTTCTCCCGGGCGGCGCTCTTGCCGCCGATCTCCTTGATGCCGAAGAAGACCACGAGCGCGGTGGCGAGCCGGGCGAACGCGTTGATGTAGAGCGCCAACTGGATGGGCTGGGCCCAGTCGGGCAGGGAGGCGCCGGACTGCTGGAGGCCGGCGGTGAGCGCGGCGAGCGACAGTGCGGCCAGGATCGGCGTGATCCCGTACGTCGTGATCAGGGTCAGCTGGTTGGAGACCTCGATCTGCGATTTCGGGATGAGGTTGGGGACCGCGGCCTCCTTGGCCGGGATCCAGATCAGGGTGATCGTCTCGCCGATGAAGGTGGCGATGGTGGCCCAGGCGACGGTCTGCGCCGGGGTGCCGCCGAACAGCGGGACGAGCGGGATCGACAAGTAGATGACGAACCGCAGCAGGTCGACGATCACCATGGTGTAGCGGCGGTCGAACCGGTCGGCGAAGACACCGGCGATCGGGCCGAGCAGGAGAGCGGGGATCAGGCGTACGGCGATGGTGCCGCCGAACGCGGCGCCCTGGGCTGCCGGGTTCTCGAACTGGGCGGAGGCGAACAGCGCGGTGGCGAGCAGGCCGACCCAGTCACCGAAGGAGGCGGCGGCGAGCACCAGCCAGAGCCGCCGGAAGGGGCGCCGCCGCAGAACCGAGCGCAGCGCCGCTATGCCCGAAATGTCGACGGGCCCCGGCTCCTGTTGCGTTTCCGTGTTGATGGCCCCTACCTCCCGTGGTCACTGCTCGGAGCACTGTAACCGTCCGGTCCATGGGTCGCGGGGCAACCACGATCGGGTGGAGCAGAGATGAATGTCTTTCGTGTTACCCATCTCACGGGATACCGTGCTGGCGTGCTCACCGACCGCGCCGCCCTGCACCAGCGACTCGACAGGGCCACGGGCCACCTGGAAACCCCGGTCGCGGTGGTGGACCTGGCCGCCTTCGACGACAACGCCGCGCGCCTGAGCGGGCGGGCCGGCGACAAGCCGATCCGGGTGGCCACCAAGTCGGTGCGCTGCCGGACCCTGCTGGAGCGGGTGCTGGCCCGGCCCGGCTGGCACGGGGTGATGGCCTACACCCTGCCCGAGGCGATCTGGCTGGTGCGCTCGGGCGTGACCGGCGACGTCCTGGTGGCCTATCCCACCGCGGACCGCACCGCGCTGGGCGAGCTGGCCGCCGACCCGGAACTGGCCGCCGCGATCACCATCATGGTCGACCACCCGTCCCAGCTCGACCTGATCGATGCCGTCGCCGCTCCGGGTGGGCGCTCACCCGTACGCCTATGTATTGATCTTGATGCTTCCTGGCGTCCCGCCGGGCCGTTGCACATCGGGGTGCGCAGGTCGCCGGTGCATTCGGCCACGCAAGCGGGCGATCTGGCCCGGACCATCGCCGGGCGCGAGGGGTTCCGCCTGGTCGGGCTGATGTGTTACGAGGCGCACATCGCCGGCGTCGGCGACAACCCACCCGGTCAGGCGCTGCGGGCGCGGGCCATCCGGATGATGCAGAGCCGCGCGCTCCCGGAGTTGCGGGAGCGGCGCGCCGCGGCGGTGCATGCGGTCCGCGAGCACGCCGATCTCGAGTTCGTGAACGGCGGCGGCACCGGCAGTGTGGCCACGACCAGCGCCGATCCCGCGGTCACCGAGGTCACCGCGGGTTCGGGCCTCTACGGCCCCACACTCTTCGACACCTACCGGAACTGGCAGCCCGCTCCGGCGGCGTTCTTCGCCCTCTCCGTGGTCCGCCGGCCGGCTCCCCGGATCGCCACCGTGCTGGGCGGCGGCTGGATCGCCTCGGGCGCGCCCGAGCCGTCCCGCCTGCCGGTCCCGTGGCTGCCCGAGGGGCTGCGGTTCAAGGCCGACGAGGGCGCCGGTGAGGTGCAGACGCCGTTGCTGGGCGCGGCCGCCGAGCGGCTGAGCCCCGGCGACCGGGTGTGGTTCCGCCACGCCAAGGCCGGCGAGCTGTGCGAACACGTCAACGAGCTACAGCTGATCGACGGCGAGACAGCGACGCCGGCCCCCACCTACCGAGGAGAAGGCCATGCCTTCCTGGGCTGAAAAAGGCTCAGGCCGACACGTGGCGGTGCAGGTATTCCCTTATCAACGCCTTGGCCTCGGTCAGCACCTCTTCGTCCCCGGACACGTCCCGGCGGAAGGCCAGCTTGATCAGCGCGTCCGCCGCCTCGACCGAGATCTGCAGGGCGAACCGCAGACGGGTCCGGTCGGCCAGGTTGAACTGCTCGATCAGCAGCTCGGCCAGGCGCTCGGCGATGACCGCGTTGTTGTCCCGGTCCGAGTCCAGCAGGTGCAGGTCGACCACGTCACCGAAGTGCAGCGTCCGGAAACCCGGCACGCTGCGGTGCATGTGGATGTAGGCGTCGATGGCTCCGTCGACCGCGTCCCACCAATGGGTGAAGGTCTCGCTGGCGAACCGGTCCGACAGACTCTGCAAATACGCGTCCATGTTGCGCAGCGCGAGGGCCTGGACGATGGCCCGTTTGTCCGGGAAGAACTGGTAGACCGAACCGATGGCGACTTCGGCGCGCTCGGCGAGCAGCGTCGTGGTCAAGCCCTCATAGCCCACCTCGTCCACCAGCTCGGCGCAGGCGTCGAGCATGCGCTGTACCCGGGCCACGCTTCTGCCCTGCACCGGAACCCGCCGCAGCGGGCCGGTGCTGACGGTTGGTGTCGACACGCGTCGCCACTCCCTCTCCGCAGTGAAATCCATCCACGACCATCTCCAACGTCATGAATAAATCTCATCGTTAAATCGAACGTTACTCGGATCAACGAGCGAGCCGCATCGACGGGACGCCGTGTGCCGGTGTCCGCTCGGACGGAGGACAAAGCCCGGAATGACTAGCGTCAACTCCCGCCGCTGGAGCAACTGGGGGCGCAACCAGGAATCGATCGCTGAGGTGCTGCTCCCCGGCGGCGTCGACGAGGTCGCCAGTCAAGTGAAGCAGGCCGTGGAAAGCGGGCGCCGGATCAAGGTGGTCGGGAGCGGTCATTCGTTCACGCCCATCGCCGTCGCCGAGGACCAGCGGATGTTCGTGCACCGGCTCGACGGGCTGGTGGCGGTCGACGGGCCACTGGTGACCGTACAGGCCGGAATGCCGCTGTCCACACTCAACGAGGTGCTGGCCGAACACGGGCTGGCCATGCCGAACCTGGGCGACATCGACGCGCAGACGGTCGCCGGGGCCATCTCCACGGGCACGCACGGCACCGGGATCGCCTACTCCACCCTGGCGTCCTGCGTCGAAGCCGTGACCATGGTGACCGGCGGCGGGACGGTGCAACGGTTCGCGGCCGGCGATCCCGAGTTCCCGGCGGTCCGGCTCGGGCTCGGCGCGCTCGGTGTGCTGGTCGACGTCACGCTGCGGTGCGTTCCGGCGTTCACGCTGCTCGCCGACGAGCGGCCGATGGCACTCGCCGACATCCTGGCCGGGATGGACGAGTGGATCGCGAGCGACCACCACGTCGAGTTCTTCTGGTACCCGTACACCGACCGGGCCCAGCTCAAACGCAACCGCCGGGTCGAGGCCGACGACCGGCCGCTGTCGCGGTTCCGCGGCTGGCTCGACGACGACTTCCTGTCCAACACCGTCCTGCAGGGCGCCTGCGCCGTGGGCCGGCGATTCCCGGCCACGGTGCCGGCGATCAGCGCGGTCTCCGCCCGCGCGCTCAGCCCACGGACCTACACCGGCCGGTCCGACCGCGTCTTCTGCTCACCCCGGCGGGTCAAATTCACCGAGATGGAGTACGAGGTCCCGCGCGCCGCCCTGCCCGAGGTGATCGACGCGCTCCCGAAACTGCTGGACTCGCTGCCGTTCCGGGTGCAGTTCCCGGTGGAGGTGCGGTTCACCGGGCCGGACGACGTGTGGCTGTCGCACGGGTACGGCCGGGAGTCCGCCTACATCGCGGTGCACCAGTTCATCGGCAGCCCGTACGAGCCGTACTTCCGGGCCTTCGAGGAACTGTGCACGCCGCTGGGTGGCCGGCCGCACTGGGGCAAGCTGCACTACCGGGACGCGGAGTCGCTGCGTCCCGCGTACCCCCGCTTCGACGACTTCCTGGCCGTGCGCGACCGGCTGGACCCCCACCGGGTCTTCACCAACGACTACCTGGTGAGGGTCCTGGGCCGATAGCTCACTCCGCCGAGGTGGCCGCCTTGCGCGGGGCGGCCTTCTTGGCGGGGGCGGCCTTCTTTGCCGCCGCCGTGGTCTTCTTCGCGGCCGTGGCCCGTTTCGCCGGCGCCTTCTTGGCCGGCGTCTCACCGCCCGCGGCCGCCGCCTTCTTGGCCGGAGCCTTCTTGGCGGCGGCCTTCTTCTTCGGCGCCGGGCCCTTGGCGCGCTTCTCGGCGAGCATCTCGGACGCCTGCTCCGCGGTGAGCTCCTCCGGGGTCTGACCGCGGCGCAGGGTGGCGTTGGTCTCGCCGTCGGTCACGTACGGCCCGAAACGGCCGTCCTTGACCACCATCGGCTTCTGCGTCACCGGGTCCGGGCCCAGTTCGGCCAGCGGCGGCTTCGGCGCACCCCGCTGCCCACGAACCTTCGGCGTGGCCAGCAGGGCGAGCGCCTCGTCCAGGGTGACGGTGAAGAGCCGGTCCTCGTTCTCCAGCGAGCGGGAGTCCTTCAGGCGCGAGATGTACGGCCCGTACCGGCCGTTGCGCGCGACGATCTCGTTGCCCTCGGCGTCCTTGCCGACCACCCGGGGCAGGGTGAGCAGCTGGAGCGCCTGCTCCAGGGTGAGCGTCTGCGGCGAGTGCGAGGCGAACAGGGACGAGCTGCGCTCGCCGCTCTGCACATACGCCCCGTAGCGCCCGGACTTGACCACCACCGGCTCGCCGGTCACCGGGTCGTCGCCCAGCGAGCGGTCGCCGTTGCCGGCCAGGAACAGCTCGGCCACCTTCTCCGGGGTCAGCTCGTCGGGAGCGATGCCGTCGGGGAGCGAGGCCTTGTCCTCGGGCGTGTCCTCGCCGCCGTCCACCAGCCGGCGTTGCAGGTAGGGGCCGAACTTGCCGACCCGGACGACGACCCGCCGGTTCTCCTCGTCGACGAAGAGCGGGATCGAGTTGACCTCGCGGGCGTCGATCGCGCTGAGGTTCTCGGTGACCATCTTCTTCAGGCCGCCGGCCCTGGCGATCTCCTCGTCCGTCCCGGACTCCGAGCTGCCGAAGTAGAAGGAGGTGAGGAAGGCGAGCTGGGTTCCGTCGCCGGCCGCGATGTCGTCGAGCTGGCCCTCCATGGCGGCCGTGAAGTTGTAGTCCACCAGCCGCGGGTAGTGCCCCTCGAGCAGGCCGATCACCGCGAACGCCAGGAACGACGGGATCATCGCCTGGCCGCGCTTCTCCACGTAGCCGCGGTCCTGGATGGTCTGCATGATCGACGAGTACGTCGACGGCCGGCCGATGCCCAGCTCCTCCAGCGCCTTGACCAGCGACGCCTCGGTGTAGCGGGCGGGCGGCGCGGTGTTGTGGCCGGTCGCGGCCAGCTGGTCGGCGGTGAGCGGCTGGTCCTTCACCAGGTTCGGCAGGCGCCGCTCGGCGTCCTCGGCCTCGGCGTTCTCGTCGTCCGACGACTCCACGTACGCCCGGAGGAAGCCGGGGTCGGTGATGGTCTTGCCGGAGGCGGCGAAGTCGGCCTCCTCGTTCGACGACGAGACGGCGCGGATCCGGATGCTCACCGAGTTACCGACGGCGTCGGTCATCTGGGAGGCGATGGTCCGGCGCCAGATCAGCTCGTAGAGCTTGAACTCGGCGCTGGTCAGCTCCTTGGCGACCTCGCCCGGGGTGCGGAAGTTGTCGCCGGCCGGGCGGATCGCCTCGTGCGCCTCCTGCGCGCCCTTGGCCTTGGTGGTGTATTTGCGCGGCTGCGGCGGCACGTTGTTCGCCCCGTACAGCTCGGCGATCTGCCGGCGGGCGGCGGCCACGGCGGTCTCGGAGAGGTTCACCGAGTCCGTACGCATATAGGTGATATAGCCCTTTTCGTACAGGCTCTGCGCCGTGCGCATCGTCTCCTTCGAGGAGGAGCGCAGCTTGCGGGCGGCCTCCTGCTGGAGCGTCGACGTGATGAACGGCGCGTACGGCCGCCGGCGGTACGGCTTCTCCTCGACCCGCGTGACGGTGAACGGGCGGCCCTCCAGACGGGCGGCCAGCCCGCGGGCGCCGTCGCCGTCCAGCTGCACCACGGTCGAGCCGGCCTTGAGCTGCCCGGTGGTGGGCTCGAAGTCCTTGCCGGTGGCGATGCGGTCGCCGTCCAGCGCGATCAGGGTGGCCTGGAACGTGCGCGGGCCCTCGACCTGCCCCTGCACGGCGAGGCTCGCCAGGATGTCCCAGTACTCCGCGGTCCGGAAGGCCATCCGCTGCCGCTCACGCTCGACGACGATGCGGGTGGCGACGGACTGCACACGGCCCGCCGAGAGGCCGCGCATCACCTTCTTCCACAGGACCGGGCTGACCTCGTAGCCGTACAGCCGGTCCAGGATGCGGCGGGCCTCCTGCGCATCCACCAGGGAACGGTCGATGTCCCGCGGGTTCGCCACGGCGGCCTGGATGGCCGGCTTGGTGATCTCGTGGAAGACCATCCGCTTGATCGGCACCTTGGGCTGGATCGTCTCGACCAGGTGCCAGGCGATGGCCTCGCCCTCGCGGTCCTCATCGGTGGCGAGGAAGATCTCGTCCACCTCCCGGGCCAGGCGCTTGAGCTTGGCCACCTGCTGCTTGCGGCTCTCGGAGATCACATAGAGCGCCTGGAAGCCGTTGTCGACGTCGACGCCGAGCCGCGCCCAAGGCTGCCCCTTGAACGCCTCGGGCACCTCGTCGGCGTTCTTCGGCAGGTCGCGGATATGGCCGACGGAGGCCTCGACCAGATAGTCGGGGCCCAGGTAACCGGCGATCGTCTTGGCCTTCGACGGGGACTCGACGATGACCAGACGGGTCGTCCTGGTGTCACTCGGCACGGCACTCCTTATTGACCTTCAGCGCTCCCTGCTCCGTCCGGCGGAGCACAGACGTTCAACGTAACGCGCCGGACAAGACTGCATTCCCAGGGAACCCCGCAGTCGGATGGTAACGGTCCGGCCACCGCATGCGTCTGACCGCGACACCGTACACCGGGAAGACACTGTTATGTCGGACACAATCCCGGAAGATCATGCGACTACGCTGCCCGGCCAGAACTCATCCGGAGCGGATGAAGGACGTTCCCCCACCAGCTCACGGAGCCGGCGCAGACGCCTGCGACCGGTGATCAGCCAGTGCCGTCCATCATCCGACACGCGGCCGGCCAGACCGGCCCGGACCAGCGCGGCCGCCACCCCGTGCGGATCCTTCGCCGGGTCCAGACCCAGGGCGAACCCACCCGGCAGGGGCTCACCGGCCGCCGCCACCCAGAGCCGCATCCGCGGCCCGGAGAGAAAGAGCTGCGCGGATGCCTCCGGCCAGGCGCGGGCAAGACCATTCAACCTCCGGGAGTACGCCGTGCGCACCTCGAAGATCGGGCGGGGCGGATCCTCCGGCTCGGGTGTGTCGATCGCCTCTTCCGTGACTTCGGGGCTCTCACCTCCTACCCCATCGTCCTGAAGGGGAGCCCAGGTGGCACTCAGGCCGCGCGCGGCCAGCTCGGTGACCAGGACGTGGACCCGCCAGGCGGCATCGACCCGGACCGAGACGCGGGCCGTGCCCCCCATCCGGCCGAGTCGGCCCGGCCCGGCCAGCAGGCCGGCCAGATCGGCGGGTGACGGCTCGGTGGTCTCGGCACTGAACATCGACAGCTGGCGCCCGCCCGGCTCGCTGGGCGCGCCACGCTGCGCGGGCTTCCGCTCCACCGGGATCGGTGGGGGCAGCTCCTCGCGCGGGATCAGCGGCCAGCCGGTCTCGGACATCCGGTCACTGGCATTCGGGCAGGGAGTCGAAGGCCTGTCTCAGCTCGACCGACTCCAGACTCGTGGTGTCCAGGCTGCTGCGCTCGTAATCCGACGTGAGTTTCTCCACGACCCGGGCGACCTCGGTGTAGAAGGACTTGGCCGGGCTGGTGGCCAGCGCCTCGATGCCGGTGCGGGCGGTGCCGTAGGCGTCCCGGATGCCGGCGAGCGAGCCCAGGAAGCCGTCGGCGATCTCCTCGCCGTTCGTCACGTCGGGGACGCCGGCCCGCTGCACACCGGCCCGCGCCTCCTCGCTGGCGCTCTCCGCGCCGTTGAAGAGACGGGCCAGATTCTCCTTCGCCTGGGCGGGCGTGGTCTCGGCCGTCATCTGCTGCTGTGTCCGGCTGGTGAGGGTGTCGATCTCGCTGCGCCACGGGCTCAGAGCGGTGCACACCAGCGCCGCCCAGGCCTGCGCACCGGGTTGGCTGGAGCAGCCGGCCAGGGGTGCGGCGAGCACGAGGACGAGGGCCAGGGTGATCGGTCGGACCGCGCGCATGGAAGCAGGGTACGACTAGGGCCGGACACTCCACACACCTCGATCGAGTCACCAAACGTTTTTCACGTGGCGGGGCCGTCGGCGCCCGGCGGCGGTTGACAACCGTTGCAGAAAGGCACCCGGCCGAGCCGGGTGCCTTTCGTCCTTGTCGGACCTGGTTCAGGAGACGTTGTCCTTCACCCGGGACGACTCCGTGGCGCGGGCATCCTGGACGGCCTTGGCCGTGTCGGCCGCACCGACAGCGGCGGCAGCCGCGGCCGCGGAGGGCTCGTCACCCATCGTGACCGGCTTGCGCTTGCTCCAGAACACCGCGGTCGCGACGATCGCGACCGCCACGACCGCGACGCCGACCCGCAGGGCGGTGTTCGCGTCCGCGCCGTAGGTCAAGGTCACCACGGCCGGGGCGATCAGCAGCGACACCAGGTTCATCACCTTGAGCAGCGGGTTGATCGCCGGGCCGGCGGTGTCCTTGAACGGGTCGCCGACGGTGTCGCCGATGACCGTGGCGGCGTGCGCCTCGGAGCCCTTGCCACCGAAGGCGCCGTCCTCCACCAGCTTCTTCGCGTTGTCCCACGCGCCGCCGGAGTTGGACAGGAAGACCGCCATCAGGGTGCCGGTGCCGATGGCGCCGGCCAGGTACGCCGCGAGCGCGCCAGGGCCGAGGCCGAAGCCCACCGCGATCGGTGCGGTGATCGCCAGCAGACCGGGAGTGAGCAGCTCACGCTGCGCGTCCCGGGTGCAGATGTCGACGACCCGGCCGTACTCCGGACGCTGAGTGCCGTCCATGATGCCCGGGAACTCGCGGAACTGGCGACGGACCTCCATCACGACCGCGCCGGCCGACCGGGAGACCGCGTTGATGGCCAGGCCGGAGAAGAGGAACACCACGGCCGAACCGACCAGCAGGCCGACCAGCGCCCGCGGGTTGGAGATGTTCAGCTGGGCCAGGATCTCGGCGCCGACGTTCGTCACCCCGGCCTCGGTCATCGCGCTGGCCAGGCTGTTCGTGTACGACCCGAACAACGCCGTGGCCGCGAGCACCGCGGTCGCGATCGCGATGCCCTTGGTGATCGCCTTCGTGGTGTTGCCGACCGCGTCCAGCTCGGTGAGAATCTGGGCGCCCCGCTCGTCGACGTCGCCGGACATCTCGGCGATGCCCTGCGCGTTGTCCGAGATCGGGCCGAAGGTGTCCATCGCCACGATGACGCCGACCGTGGTGAGCAGGCCGGTGCCGGCCAGCGCCACGGCGAACAGCGACAGCGTCAGCGACGAGCCGCCCAGCAGGAAGGCGCCGAAGACGCCCGCGCCGAGCAGCAGCGCCGAGTAGACCGCCGACTCCAGGCCGACGCTGATACCGGCCAGGATCACGGTGGCCGCGCCGGTCTGCGACGACTTGCCGATGTCCTGCACCGGGCGCCGGTTCGTCTCGGTGAAGTAGCCGGTCAGCGCCTGGATGGCGGCGGCCAGCACGATACCGATCACGACCGCGCCGACCGCGACCAGCTGCGGGTTCTGACCGCTGTTCAGGATGTCCTCGGCGATGCCCGCGTCACCGAACCCGGCGAAGGTGTCCGGCAGGTAGACGAAGCTCACCACGGCCACCGCGATCGCGGACAGAGCCGCCGAGATGTAGAAGGCCCGGTTGATCGCGGTGAGGCCGTTGCGGTCACTGGGCCGCAGACGGGTGATGAAGACACCGACGATCGCGATCAGCACACCGATCGTGGAGACGATCAGCGGGAAGATCAGGCCGTCCTGACCGAACGCGGCCGAACCCAGGATCAGGGCGGCCACCAGGGTCACGGCGTACGACTCGAAGAGGTCGGCGGCCATGCCGGCGCAGTCGCCGACGTTGTCGCCCACGTTGTCGGCGATGGTCGCGGCGTTACGCGGGTCGTCCTCCGGAATACCCTGCTCGACCTTGCCGACCAGGTCGGCGCCGACGTCCGCGGCCTTGGTGAAGATGCCGCCGCCGACCCGCATGAACATGGCCAGCAGCGCGGCGCCGAAGCCGAAGCCCTCCAGGACGGTGGGCGCGTCGCCGCGGAAGATCAGCACGACCAGCGCGCCGCCGAACAGGCCGAGGCCGACGGTGAGGAAGCCCACCACACCACCGGTACGGAAGGCGATGCCCATCGCCTTCTCCCGGCCGCCCTGCTCCCCGGCCGCCGCGGCGACCCGCAGGTTGGCCCGGGTGGCCAGCGCCATGCCGGCGCCGCCGATGAACGAGCTGAACACCGCGCCGACGATGAAGAACAGCGAGCGGCCGATCTTGACCCAGGTCTCGTTGTCCGTCTCGTGCACCGGCAGGAGGAACAGCAGGACGACCGCGATGACGACGAAGATGCCGAGGGTCTTGAACTGCCGGAACAGGTACGCCGAGGCGCCCTCCTGCACGGCGCCCGCGATTTCCTGCATCTTCGGGGTGCCGCGTTCGGCCTTCAGTACCGATTGGACGAACGCGGCGGCGAAGCCCAGGGCCACCAGGGCGAACACCAGGGCAACGATGACGAATGTGACGTTTGATCCGCTCAGGGACACTCCGCCGCCATCGGCGGCGAGGTCTACCGAGGTCCCGGACATCCTTGTCCTCCTACACCGATGGCGCCCGGACGGCGGACGAAGCCTTCCGAGCGCATTCCCCGGGGAGCCCGGGGAACGATCGACCAGACCCGCGGACGCGGGCCAGCAGTAGCTGATAACTCGCGTACTGTATAGGGCTTACGTGTTGGTCGTCACATGTAGCACCAGGCGTGTTTCTGCGACGATCGCCGCTATGTTAGGCCGCCGTCGATCCCGGGTGGGCAGGGATGTTCGACAGCTTGCAAATGCCTCGCCCGATCTTAACCACTATTTCTGGAAATTTCGCCCATAAGCGGACATAGCGGCGGGAGGTGTCGCGTCAGCGGCGGGTGACCGGCCAGACCATGCGGACCTCGGTGCCCGGGCCGTCCTCCACCGGGCGCACCTGCAGGTCGTCGACGAAACCGGCGAGCAGCGCGAAACCCACACCGGTGGTGAGCGCGTCGTCGGTGAGGTTCTCCGCGGCCAGCTCGTCCGGCGGCAGCTTGGCCAGGCCCACGCTCGCCTCGATCGGGGCGTGGTCGATGACCCGGACCGTGTACGAATCCGAGTCGGACATCTCCATCGTGACGAGATCGGTGAGGCCGTACTGGCGGTGCAGGGTGACCGCCCGGGTGCAGGCCTCACCGATGGCGAGCCGGACCTCGTCGAGCAACTCCTCCGCCACGCCGGCACGCCGGGCCACGGCGACGCCGACGAGCCGGGCGGTGCGCACATGCACCGGGGCCGGAGAGAAGGAGAGCCGAACGGTTGCCATCACGAAGTGGGACCGCTGCCGTCGCGTTCGGTGGCCGCGTCGACCGTTGGGAAGATCGGGAAGACCTGGTCCAGAGCGGTGATCCGGAAGATCTTGAGAAGCGGCTCCTTGGCGCAGACCAGACCGAAGGTTCCGTGCGCGGTACGCAGCCGCTTCAGTGCGCCGACCAGGACACCCAGGCCGGTCGAGTCGAGGAAGTCGACCCGCTCCAGATCGACGACCACATCACGGGCGCCCGCGTCGACCAGCTCGATGAGCCGCTCGCGCAATCGGGGGGCGGTGTAAACATCCACCTCACCGCCGACCTCGAGCACGGTGTGCTCGGCGACGGTCCGGGTCGTGAGTGACAGCTCCATCGGTCCTCCTCCCTGATCTCTCCCCCCGCGAAATCTAACCACCGACCGATCGGGGCCGACGCATGGCACCCACCGTCCTACCCGTTTGAGGTTCGGGGCATACCGGTGTCACAGTGCAATGCGTGACCTCCACCGCCTTCGGTCCTGCTGAACTGCTGCACCGGCTGCGGGCCCGCACCAACGGCACAGCGGTTTCGCCGGTCACCCACATCGAGCGGGTCCCCGCTCGCGAGGGCCGCCCGGCGCCGTGGCCCTCCTGGACCGATCCCGCGGTGCGTGACGCCCTCGTCGCGCAGGGAATCGCCGCACCGTGGGAGCATCAGGCGGCCGCGGCCACCCTCGCCCGGGAGGGCACACATGTCGTTCTGGCCACCGGCACGGCATCGGGCAAATCGCTCGCCTACCAACTGCCGGCACTCAGCACGCTCGCCACGGACCCTAAGGCGACGGTGCTCTATCTGTCACCCACCAAGGCGCTCGCCGCCGATCAACTGCGCGGTCTGATGCGGCTCGGGCTGGACGGGGTGCGGCCGGCCACCTACGACGGTGACACCCCACGCGAGGAACGGGAGTGGATCCGGCAGCACTCGCGCTTCCTGCTCACCAACCCCGACATGCTGCATCACAGCCTGCTGCCGGGCCACAGCCGGTGGGGGGTCTTCCTTCGCCGCCTCCGGTACGTGGTGATCGACGAATGTCACACGTACCGCGGGGTGTTCGGCTCGCACGTGGCGCACGTGCTGCGGCGACTGCGCCGGGCGGCGGCCCGGTACGGCGCCTCGCCGACATTCGTGCTGGCCTCGGCCACCTCCGGGGATCCGGCCGGGTCGGCGTCGAGGCTGACCGGGCTCCCGGTGACCGCGGTGACCGACGACGCCTCCCCGCGGGGCGCCGTGACGTTCGCCCTGTGGGAGCCGCCACTGCTCCCCACCTTCGAGGACTCCGCCGAGGAGGCGCCTCCCATCCGGCGGTCCGCCCTGCGGGAGACGGCCGACCTGCTCACCGACGCGGTCGTGGCCGGCACCCGCACGCTGGCCTTCGTCCGGTCCCGTCGCGGGGCCGAGGTGGTCGCCGCACTGACCCGGCAGTCGCTGGACGAGGCGGTGCCCGGGCTCGGTGACCGGGTCGCCGCCTACCGGGCCGGCTATCTGCGGGAGGACCGGCGGGCCATCGAGCGGGCGCTGCTCTCCGGGGAACTGCTCGGGCTGGCCTCCACCAACGCGCTGGAGCTCGGGGTCGACCTGGCCGGGCTGGACGCCGTACTGATCTGCGGTTATCCGGGCACCCGGGCGTCGCTGTGGCAGCAGGCCGGCCGGGCCGGGCGAGCCGGTGGGGAGGCGCTCGCCGTGCTGGTGGCCCGGGACGATCCGCTCGACACCTACCTGGTGCACCATCCGGAGGCGGTGTTCGGGCGGCCGGTCGAGGCGACCGTGCTCGACCCGGCGAACCCGTACGTGCTCGGTCCACAACTGTGCTGCGCCGCCTCCGAGGCGCCCCTCACCGACGCCGACCTGGGCCTCTTCGGCGACGCGGCGGCCGGGATCGTGCAGCGGCTGGTCGCCGAGGGGGT
Source organism: Actinoplanes hulinensis (assembly GCF_019429605.1). Taxonomy (NCBI): domain Bacteria; kingdom Bacillati; phylum Actinomycetota; class Actinomycetes; order Micromonosporales; family Micromonosporaceae; genus Actinoplanes; species Actinoplanes hulinensis. Next base: position 144,332 of record NZ_JAHXZI010000016.1, read on the forward strand.
GCTGCGGCGGCGGCCGTCCGGGTGGTACTGGATCCATCGCGGGCGGCCGGAGGTGGACCTGCGCGGCACCGGCGGGGCGCCGGTGGCGGTCGTCGAGTCGTCGACCGGGCGGCTGCTCGGCACGGTCGACCCCGGTTCGTCGCACGTCATGCTCCACCCGGGCGCGGTCTACCTCCATCAGGGCGTGTCCTATGTGGTGGACGACCTCGACCTGGAGGACGCGATCGCGCTGGTCCACCAGGAGGAACCGGACTGGACCACGCACGCCCGGGACGTCACCGACCTCTCGGTGGTGAACGTCCGGTCGTATGTGGACGCCGGCCCGGTCGGCCTGTTCCTCGGCGAGGTGGACGTGACCAACCAGGTGGTGTCCTACCAGCGGCGACGGATCGGCAGCGGCGAGGTCATCGACACCCGCCCGCTCGACCTGCCGGTACGCGAACTGCGCACGGTGGCCGTCTGGTTCACCGTCTCGCCGCAGGCGCTGGCCGCGGCCGGGGTGGAGCCGAGCGAGTTCCCGGGCGCGCTGCACGCCGCCGAGCACGCCGGGATCGGCCTGCTGCCGCTGATCGCCACCTGCGATCGGTGGGACATCGGCGGGTTGTCCACCGCCGGTCACGCCGACACCGAGGCGCCGACCGTATTCGTCTACGACGGGCATCCCGGGGGCGCCGGGTTCGCCGAGCGGGCCTACGGAACGGCGGCGGAGTGGCTACGGGCGACCCGGGAGGCGATCGCGTCGTGTGTGTGCGAGGCCGGTTGCCCGTCCTGCGTGCAGTCCCCGAAGTGCGGAAACGGCAACAATCCGCTGAACAAGGAGGACGCCGTGAAGGTGCTCGACGTCGTCCTGGGCGCGCTCCCTCCTTCACCACCCGAAACCCGCTGACGCGGCCGGCGTACCGGTCATGTGGGAATAGTCACAACGGAGACCGGCCCCGCCCGGGAGGCGGCTTCCGCGCCGGCCGGGGCGAACCGGAACCGGACCTCGGCCCGGACCACGATCTCCAGCCCCGAGACGGCGCAGCCGGACATGCTCGCCCCGTTGGCCTCGACGTAGCGCCGTGCCACCGCGCAGGCCGCCGCCTGTCCCTCGATGGCGTGCGCTCCCCCGGCCAACGCCCCGAAGTCGGCCGCCACCTTGGCCTGGTGCCTGGCCACCCGGGCAGCGCCGACGGTGGCCAGGCCCGCGGCCAGCACGACCAGCACCGACCCGACCCCCGCCACCAGAATCGACGCGGAGCCCCGGTCTCTCACCGGACAGCCGAGGTCCCTCACGGGACCACCGCCCCCTCCGGCTCGCGGGCCGCGGACGCGCTGGCCCGGACGGTCATCCCCGGCAGGTCCGATCCGAGGATCCGCACCGGTGCCGACACCTCGGCCGTGACCGTCTCCCCGCCCTCCGACACCCGGATGGCGGCGCCCTCCGGAGCCATCCGGCCCGCCGCCGTGGACGGCTCGCCCCGGGCCGCGGACAGCGCGGCCTCCCGGGCCGCGTCCAGGCACTGCATCCGGGTCGCCACCGCCGTGACGGCGGTGATGCCCGCGCTGAGCAGCACCATGAGCGCCGGCAGCCCGGCCGCGAGCTCCGCGGTGAACGAACCCCGGTCCCGGCCGGGCCACCGGCGCCGTCTCACTTCAGCGCCCGGGCGATGAGCGCGCTCAACGCCGACTGCACGGTCCCGCTCGTGATGACCTTGAGCAGGACACCGGCGAAGGCCACCGCGGCGATGGTGCCCACGGCGTATTCGGCGGTGCTCATCCCGGCGTCCCCGGCTTCCGCCTGGAGCCGCCGGTAGTGGGCGATGAGTTTGTGCACTGGACCTCCTCGGTCGGTCGGGCACGGCGCCGGACACGCCGTGCCGGGTTCACAGCACGTCGCGAAGAATCGCGACCATCGACGGCACCAGGCCGGCGAGCACGAAGGCCGGCAGGAAGCACAGCCCGAGCGGAAGGACGATGAGGACACTCGCCCGTTGGGCGGCGGCCTCGTTCTCGACGGCGCGCTCGGCCCGCAGGTCACCGGCGAACCGTTCCAGAGCACCGGCCAGCGCGCCGCCGCTCGCGCTGGACCGGACGGCCGCGGCGACCAGCCGCTCGCTCTGCGGCACCCCGGCCAGATGCGCCCAGGCCTCGGCCGGGCTCGCGCCGAGCCGCAGCGACCGGGCGACCCGCTGGAGCCGGTCACCGAGCGGACCGCCCAGGGCGTCCGCGACGGCGGCGATCGACCGGTCCACCGAGGTGCCGCCCTGCAATGCGGCCGCCAGCAGGTCCGCGCCGAGTGGCAGGTCGGCCAGAGTCCCGGCACGTTCCTGGCGGACCGCGGCCGGTTCCCGGCCGCGCAGGAAGCGCTCCGTCCCGAGGCCGGCCGCCAGGCCCAGCGGGACACCCCACCGGCCGCCGATGAGGCCGGCGACGGCGAGCCCGGCCAGCACCGACAGCAGCACCCGGGTCCGCCGTCCGCCCGGTCGCCCGGATCGGGGGCGCGGCAGCCGCCGCCGACCGGCCGGAAGCATCAGCAACCCGGCAGCCAGCGCCGCACAACCCGCCACCACGATCCCGGTCATCGCGCCACCTCGGCAGGTTGCCCGCGGTCACCGTCCGGCCCGGTCGCCCGCCGAACAGCCGGGCCGGCAACGGTGTCCACCCCCGCCGGGGAGGCCAACCGCGTGGAACCGACCGCCGGGAAAGCCGCCCGTCCCGGTCCGACCCGCGCCGCGGCGCACGCCGAGGTCTCACCGCCCGCTCCGACCAGTGCCGCCGCGCAGCACTCCCGCAACGGGACCCGGACCGGCCCACCGGGGCGCAGCAGCTCCGCCACGCCGCACATCGGCGTCACCGCAGCACCCGCTCGCCGATGCGCTGCGCCCATTTCAGGCCACAGCACTGGAGGATCAGCGCCCCGATCGCGCACCCGGCGCCACCCGGCGTGCGCAGCAGAACGTCCATCGGGTCGCCGCCCAGCACATACCCGGCGCCGATCCCGGCGAACGGCAGCACCGCCAGCAGCCCGGCCGTCACCTGGGCCCCGGCCGCCTGGGCGCCCGCCTTCCTGGCGAGACGCCCGGTCTCCCGCGCGTCCGACTCGATCTGCTCGAGCAGGTCGGCGGCCGGCGCCCCGGTGTGCTCGGCGAGCCGCCACACCGCACCGGTCAGCCGCTGGATCCGCTCGTCCCCGGCCAGCCGGGCCCCGCTCGCCGAGGCGGCCGCCACCACGGCCGCCGGAATGCCCGCACGCAGGTCCGCCACCAGGGAGGTCAGCTCGTCGAGGGTCGCCATCCGCCGGACCGTGCCGCGTTTCCGCCGGTCCAGGCGTCGCCACTCGTGGACCGCCAAACCCGCGTACGCACCCGCAACGACCGCCGCGACCGGGCCACCGGCCGATCCGGCGGCCACTCCGGCGACGGCCGCGGCGCCGAGGGCGAGCCGCCACACCGGCCCGCCGAGCAGGACGACGAGCACCCGCCGCACCCCGGTGAGGTCCAGCCGGGTCCGCCGCCCAGGCAGCCGGTCCCGCGCCCCCCGCTCCGGCCCGGCGACCAGGAACACGCCCGCCACCAGCAACGTCACGAGCACCCAGGTCATGACCGCAGCACCTCGGGGACCGTGATCCCCCGCTCGGCGAGCAGCCGGGCCAGCACCCCGGCGCCCGGGCCGGGGCCGCGGTCGCGCTGCCAGGCCGGCACCACGGTCGCCAACCGCTCCTCCCCCGCCGGCACGAGCACGCTGATCGACTCCAGGAACCGGCCCGCACCGGCCCGCCGGACCTGCAACACCACCTGGAGCGCCGCCACCACCTGGGCGTGCAGCGCGGCCCGGGGCAGGCCGCCGAGCAGACCGAGCGCCTCGAGCCGGGCCGGTACGTCCCCGGGCGCGTTGGCGTGCAGCGTCCCGGCGCCGCCGTCGTGGCCGGTGTTGAGCGCACCGAGCAGGTCGACGATCTCGGCGCCCCGGCACTCCCCGATGACGAGCCGGTCGGGTCGCATCCGCAGCGCCTGCCGGACCAGATCGGTCAGCCCGACGGCGCCGGCGCCCTCCACATTGGCGGTACGGGCCTGCAACGCCACCACGTGCGGATGCACCGGGCGAAGCTCGGCGGCGTCCTCGACGAGCACGATGCGCTCGGTCGGCGGCACCAGCCCGAGCAGGGTGGCGAGCATCGTGGTCTTGCCGCTGCCGGTGCCGCCGGTCACCAGGTACGCCAGCCGCCCCGTCACCACGGCCGCCAGCACCTCGGCGGCGACCGCCTCCACGGTGCCGTGCCGAATCAGGTCCTCGAGGCTGAACGGCCGCTGCCGGAAGGTCCGCAACGACAGGTACGGCCCGTCCGTGGCGATCGGCGGCAGCACCGCGTGCAGCCGGGTGCCGTTCGGGAGGCGGGCGTCGGCGAACGGCTGCCCGTCGTCGAGCCGTCGCCCACAGGCCGCGACCAGCCGCTGGGCCAGCCGCCGCACCTCGTCGCCGTCACCGAACCGGATCGCCGTCCGCTCCAGCCCGGCGCCCCGGTCCACCCACACGTGCAGCCGGTTGACCAGCACGTCGGTGACGGTGGGGTCGGCCAGCAGCGGCGCCAGCGGGCCGGCCCCGATCAGCTCGTCACGCACCCGCCCGGCCAGGCGAAGCACGGCCGTGTCACCGAGCACCGCGGTCTCCTGCCGGACGGCGCTCACCACGGCGGCCGGCGTCGCCTCCACACCCTCGTACGCGAACCGGCGCCGCACCCGGTCCGTGACCCGGTCGCTCGCCAGCTCGCTCATTGCGCCACCTCCGCTGCGCTCCGGCATCGCAATGAGTCCATAACTGAGCCTGATGATTCGCTCGCAAGCTCGCTCATTGCGCCACCTCCGCTGCGCTCCGGCGTCGCAATGAGTTCATGACTGAGCTGAATGATTCGCTCGCAAGCTCGCTCATGCCGCGGCCGCCTTCGTGCCCGTTCCCATCAGTTCGCCGACCAGCCGCCGGCAGAGGTCGGCGAGCGGCCCTTTCCCGTCGGCCGTCGGCGCCGTACCGCGTTCGATGCCCTGGCAGACACCGGGCTCCGGCCGAAGGGTCCCGGCCAGCGGCAGGCCGAGCGCCCGGGCGATGTCGCGCGCCTTGAGCCGGCCGGGCGCCGGGCCGCGCACCACCACCGCCACGTCGTCGCAGTGGACCGACACGGTGGCCGCGATCCGGGCCGCCGACGCGGTGGCCCGCAGCTCGGCCGGCACCACGAGCAGCGCGCGCTCGGCCGCCTGGAGCGCGAGCACGGCCGCGTCGTCGAGTTGCCGGGGCAGGTCGGCGACGATCACGTCGCGGCCACGGCGGGCCGCGTCGAGCGCGGCCGCCATCGCCTCGACCGGCACGCCGGGCAGCTCGTCGCGGTCGAAGGAGAGCAGCACCAGGTCACCGCGGTGCGGCAGGGCGGCGAGCAGGGTGGGCGGGTCGACCCGCCCGTCCGCTCCGGCGAGGGCCGGCCAGCGCATCCCGTCCACCTGCTCCCAGCCGAGCACCAGGTCGAGGCCGCCGCCGAGCGGGTCGGCGTCGATCAGCAGGGTGCGGTGGCCGGCCCGGACCGCGGTGGTGGCCAGCCCGGTGGCGAGGATGCTCGCCCCGGCGCCGCCGCGACCGCCGATCACCGCGAGGGTCCGCGAGGTGGCGGGCGGATCGCTGCGCCCCGCGAACTGGTCGACCACCCAGGGGTCGGCCTCCGGCAGAACCGCCAGGTTGTCGGCGCCGATGAGGTCGGCCACCTGGAAGGCCGTCTGCATCGCCGCCGGGTGGCCGACCAGGATGAGCCGGGACCGCCGGGGCAGCCGGGCCCGGAGGCAGGCGGCCACCTGGTCGGCGCCGACCAGCACCATCGGGGCGCCGGTCCAGCGGGCTCGGGCAGCGGCCGGGTCGGGCGCCACCTCGACCTCGCTTCCGCCGGCCGCGGCGAGGCGCAGCAGGTCGTCGAGCAGGTCCTGGTCGGCGGTCACGATGAGGGGGCGGCGCGGAGCGGGCATCGGGTCTCCAGCGGGGGACGGCGGGGTTGGGCGCCCACCGTCGCCGAGCCCGTACGGCCGCGACAACCACCACCGGCCTCGACTGTGGATAACCACGGGCCCTGTGGACAACCGCTACGCACGGCGATGATCTGATAAGCCGCAGGCATGTGCGTGACCGAGTTGGGTATCTTCGGGAACCACACGGACCGATGGAGTCGCTATGGAGAACTCGATCCGGACCACGCGCGCCGATGACGGGTCGGTCACGGTCACGGTGCTGGGAGAGGTCGACTTCGCCAACTCCGGCATGGTGGCCCAGGGGGTCCACGACGCGATCACCGACTGGTCGCCCGCGGCCGTCCGGGTGGATCTGCGCGACGCCACCTTCATCGACTCGACCGGGCTCGGCGCGCTGATCGAGGGCTACCGCACCGCAGAGGCCAAGGGGGTCACCTTCGAGGTGGTCAATCCGAGCGACACGTTCCGGCGGGTGCTGTCGGTGACCGGTCTCTCCGACCTCTTCGGTCTCGTCCACGAGGACCGCGACGAGGAGCCGAGCCGCGCCTCCGGCGTCTAACGGGAACGACCCCCGTCGGGGGAGACGGGGGCCGCCCTGGGATTCGGCTCCGGGGGGGTCGAGCCGAATCAACTCGGTGATCGCGGGGGGCGCAATCACCGAGCGCCGAAATCACCGGGCGCAACGACAGCAACACACAACCCGGTAGCAAACACAAGTCTGCCTCAGGATCGGGTTCCCCGTCGAGTACCGAATGTGGCCCCTGCAACGCCTCCTGCCCGTCTGACCGTTCTCACAGCGCGTCACGAACAGGCGCGTCCCGCGTTCGGGGCAGTCGTTTCGAGCATGTTGCGGCTACACTTTCGGCCCGTGGGCCTCAGCGCCGCGTTTTTCGACCTCGACAAGACCGTCATCGCCAAGTCCAGCGCGCTGGCTTTCGGACGGCCGTTCTATCGTGATGGGCTGATCAGCCGCCGGGACGTGGTGAAGACCGCCTATGCGCAGTTGATGTTCCGGCTCGGCGGAGGCACCGACGAGCAGTCGATGGCCCGCACCCGCGACTACATGGCGGCCCTCTGCAAGGGCTGGCGGGTCGAGCAGGTGCAGCAGATCGTCGCGGAGACGCTCAACGATCTCATCAATCCCTATGTCTATGCCGAGGCGGCCGTGCTGATCGCCGAGCACCAGGCGGCCGGCCGCGATGTCGTGCTGGTCTCCGCGTCCGGGGACGAGATGGTCCGCCCGATCGGCGCGCTGCTCGGCATCACCGACGTGATCGCCACCCGCATGGCCATCGTCGACGGGCGGTACAGCGGGGCCGTCGAGTTCTACGCGGCCGGATCGGCCAAGGTCGTCGGCGTGAAGCGGCTGGCCGAGGAGCGGGGCTACGACCTGAGCCAGTGTTACGCCTATTCGGATTCGAGCAGTGACCTCCCCCTGCTCGAGGCGGTCGGTCATCCCAGCGCGGTCAATCCCGATCGCGCCCTGCGCCGCGTGGCCGCGCTCCGCTCCTGGCCGGTCATGGAGTTCCGCAACCCCGTACCCCTCGGGAGGCGCCTGCGTGACCGCCCGGCCGTGCCGGTCGCCGCGGCCCTGGGCGTCGGCGTCGGCGTCGCCATCGGCTTCGCCCTCTACGGCCGCCATCGCCGCACTCGCGCCTCCGCCGCCTGAAGATCAAAACCCTTGTCTCGTACGGCTACCCGAACCCGCCGTACCAGACCCGCGACCTCCTGCCACTCCAGACCATGCCGCGCCCGCCGGGCGTGAGTGGGTGGTCTGTCTTCGGGCGAATCGGTCTGAGCATTCGCCTTACGGGGCCTCTTTTCGGGCGAAATCTGGTGATCAAGCGGAGGGCGGCGTAGAAATGACTCGCGGGCCCGGAAACATCGGGCACCGTGCACGGCCACCGGGAACCCACGCGCGATCAGCCACGGCAGGCACGTTGCGGCGGGACCTCCGCTCGAAAGAGCGTCAGGACCGTCGACAACGACTCAGGTGCACGCTTGATAACCCGGTCCGGACGCGCGAAGCCGGCGCCCCCGCGAGGGACGCCGGCTCTCCATGTCTTACGGGTCAGTTCTCGGCCGCGGCCCGATGCCGGCTCCGGATCTCCTGGTAGACGGCGCGGAAGAGTTTCGGCCGGGAGTGGAAGTCGACGCCCCGCGCCCACAGTTCGGTGTTCACGGTGGCGCCGTCGTGCCGTTCGATCAGCACGGTGGTGTCGTTCTGCAACTCCCACCGCCCGAGCTTGTGGATGGACTGGTGCAGGTACACGCCGGCGATGTCGTGCCACCGCATGCTCCGCGAGCGCAGCAGGCCGCGGATGAGCACGCCGTCGCTGCTCACGTAGACGCCGTGCCGCAGGATCCGCCAGGCGCCGATCACCCAGACCGCGGCCAGAGTGCAGGCGACCGCCCGCACCCCGTGCCCGATCAGGTCGAACTGGCGGATCGAGGCCCAGGTGAGCAGTCCGAGAGCGACGGCCTCCCAGACGATGACGAGCCAACGGCCATTACCCGGCGTGTACGGGCGGACCCACTGCGAACCCACGTAGGAAGTATGCCGCCGGTCAGACCGCGGCCAGCACACCGTCTCCGATGACGGCGATCTCCTCGGCCCCGGCCGTGATCGCCGCGGCGTAGTGGCGCAGCCAGGACCGCACCCCGTCGGTGGTGCCGGTGGCGTAGGCGCCGGCCGATCCCACGTACTCCGGCTCTCGGGAAAGGTGACCCACCTCGGCCGTGACCAGGCCGCGGGGGTCGAAGCCCCGGCCGATCAGGGTGAGGCGGGCGGCGGCCCGGGCCACGACGCCGGCCGGCCCGGCGAACGGGCGCAGGGTGATCAGTTCGGCGTGCACCACGGCGGCGAGCAGCATGGGCGGGGTGGTCTCGTTCCCGGCGACCAGCCCGGCGAGCGCGTCGATCCGCTCGGCGCCGGAGGTGAGCCGGCCGAGGTCGTGGTCGTGGACGACACCCCGGGCGGCGAGCACGTGCAGCTTGGCCAGCACCTGACGGGGCGCGCGGGGCCAGAGGTCGACCAGGCCGGGCAGCGCCTCGGCGACCCGGAGCGCGCCCTGCACGACCGGATCTGTGACGGTGCCGCCACGCACGTCTTCGAGGTCGAAACGGCTGCCCTCGAGCGCGGCGCTGGCGACCGCGGCACGCAGGCTGGCCTCCGCGGCGACCTGGCCGCCGTGCTTGCGCAGGGCTCGATGGCGGTGGGCGGCGTCGACGGCGTCCCGCGCGCTCGCGAAGGCGGGCGCCACGTCGGCGAGGTCGAGCAGGGGTGCTAGTGGATCCACCTGAACACGGTAACCGGTAAAAGGACGGAAACACGGGGTGCACAAACAAGCTTGGAAATGGCAAGATTCGCGCAGTAGTGAGCATCAATCCGCCAGTCAGCGCGCGCACGACACCACCGGGCGCGGGCTGCGGCGCAAAACTTCGCGGGATCCTCCGGCGCAACTAGTGTGCAACGAGAGAGAGACCCCGGTCACGGCAGAGGAGCCGCCCTCATGAGTGAGACATTGGAGAACCTGTCCTCGGAGACGCGGCAGTTCCCGCCGCCCGCCGACCTTGCGGCGAACGCGAACGTCAAGGCCGACGCGTACGAGGTGGCCGCCGCCGACCGGCTGGCCTTCTGGGCCGAGCAGGCCGGGCGGCTCGCGTGGACGAAGCCGTGGGACCAGATCCTGGACTGGTCGAACCCGCCGTTCGCCAAGTGGTTCGTCGGCGGCGAGCTGAACATCGCCTACAACTGCGTGGACCGGCACGTCGAGGCCGGCAACGGCGACAAGGTCGCGATCCACTGGGAGGGCGAGCCCGGCGACACCCGCACGGTCACCTACGCCGACCTCCAGAAGCTGGTCAGCCAGGCGGCCAACACGCTCACGGGTCTCGGTGTGACCGCCGGCGACCGGGTGATGATCTACCTGCCGATGATCCCGGAGGCCGCGGTCGCGATGCTCGCCTGCGCCCGGATCGGCGCCACCCACAGTGTGGTGTTCGGCGGCTTCTCGGTGGACGCGCTGGCCACCCGGATCGAGGACGCCGACGCCAAGGTCGTGATCACCGCCGACGGTGGTTACCGCCGTGGCAAGCCGTCCGCGCTCAAGCCGACCGTGGACGAGGCGGTGGCCCGGACCGACCGCATCGAACACGTGCTGGTGGTCCGCCGGACCGGCCAGGAGGTCGCCTGGACGGACAAGGACAGGTGGTGGCACGAGACGGTCGAGCAGGCCAGCCCGGAGCACAAGGCGCAGGCGTTCGACTCGGAGCACCCGCTCTTCATCCTCTACACCTCGGGCACCACCGGTAAGCCGAAGGGCATCCTGCACACCACCGGCGGCTACCTGACTCAGGCTTCGTACACGCATCACGCGGTCTTCGACCTGAAGCCGGAGACCGACGTCTACTGGTGCACCGCCGACATCGGCTGGGTGACCGGGCACTCGTACATCGTCTACGGCCCGCTCTCCAACGGCGCGACCCAGGTGATGTACGAGGGCACGCCGGACACCCCGGACCGCGGCCGGTTCTGGCAGATCGTCGACAAGTACAAGGTGTCGATCCTCTACACCGCGCCGACGCTGATCCGCACCATGATGAAGTGGGGCGACGACATCCCCGCCAAGTACGACCTGTCGTCCCTGCGGGTCCTCGGCAGCGTGGGTGAGCCGATCAACCCGGAGGCGTGGATCTGGTACCGGCAGCACGTGGGCCGGGAGCGCACCCCGATCGTGGACACCTGGTGGCAGACCGAGACCGGCGCCATCATGATCTCCCCGCTGCCCGGGGTGACCGCCGCGAAGCCGGGTTCGGCGATGACCGCGCTGCCGGGCATCAGCGCCGACGTGGTCGACGACGAGGCGCGGTCGGTGCCGGACGGTGGCGGCGGCTTCCTGGTGCTGCGTGACCCGTGGCCGTCGATGCTGCGCACGATCTGGGGCGACGACCAGCGGTTCCTGGACACGTACTGGTCCCGTTTCGGCGCCGGCGCGGGCAGCGGCGACGAGTGGATCTACTTCGCCGGTGACGGCGCGAAGAGGGACGAGGACGGCGCGCTCTGGCTGCTCGGCCGGGTCGACGACGTCATGCTGGTCTCCGGGCACAACATCTCCACCACCGAGGTGGAGTCGGCGCTGGTGTCGCACCCGGCGGTGGCCGAGGCCGCGGTGGTCGGCGCGGCCGACGCGACGACCGGGCAGGCGATCGTCGCGTTCACCATCCCGCGCGGCAATGTCGACACCTCGGGTGACGCCGGTGAGGCCCTGATCAAGGACCTGCGCGACCACGTGGCCAAGACGCTCGGCCCGATCGCCAAGCCGCGTCAGATCATGCTGGTTCCGGAGCTCCCGAAGACCCGCTCCGGCAAGATCATGCGGCGGCTGCTTCGGGACGTGGCGGAGAACCGGTCGCTCGGCGACGTGACCACGCTCCAGGACTCGGCCGTCATGGACCTGATCTCCTCAGGTCTCCAGACGGCCAAATCGGAGGACTGACGACAGTCCATAGAGGCTGGTAGCGCGTCTGCGCTGCCAGCCTCTATGTCTTTTATGCCGGTATTGACAGTATGGCAAGGTCATACTGGATAACCGTTGGTCATCAATATGCTTTCAGTTCCCCGAACATCGGCTCGTTTGCATACGTTCACCTGAGTCCCGAACCCCGGGACCGTTTCACGCCGGACTCCACACCCGGAGCGCGGCATCGAAAACGGAGGTAAACGTAGTGCGCAAGGTGGTCGCAGGGCTGCTTGGCGCCGTGGTCGTGACCAGTGTCGGGGCGATGGCACCGACGATGGTCGCAGCGGCACCCCCCTCGGATCCAGTCCCGTCGTCAGCGGCCGGCGAGGCGGCCCACGTCGATGACCATGACCTGCCCAACCCCCTTGAGGAGAAGCGCCGCGCGTTGCGCGAGCAGGCAGTCTCCGAGGTGATCAGCGGTGAGGCCAAGGTCGAGACCCGAAACGGCAGCAAGGTCGTCAATCTGGGCCGGACCTACGGCAACGGGGGCTTCGGTCACCCCGGCAAGAACCAGTACGTGGAACTGGGCCGTGAGCAGACCGACAAGATCTTCGTGATCCTGACCGAGTTCGGCAACACGCGGCATCCGTCGTACCCGGACCAGGACACGACGACGCAGTACGCCGGCCCGTCGACCTTCGAGGGCCCGCTGCACAACGCCATCCCGGCTCCGGACCGGTCGGTGGACAACTCCACGGTCTGGCAGGCGGACTACGCGCCGGACTACTTCCGGAAGCTGTACTTCGGCACCGGCAAGGACGTCGAGTCGGTCAAGACCTACTTCGAGAGCCAGTCGTCCGGCCGCTACAGCGTCGACGGACAGGTCTCCGACTGGGTCAAGGTGCCCTACAACGAGGCCCGCTACGGCCGGTCGAACGACAACCCGATCGACGCCAACGGCGACGACCCGGCCGTCTGCGAGAGCAGCAACTGCACCAACGTGTGGGCGCTGGTCCGGGACGGCGTGAACCAGTGGTACGCGGACCAGAAGGCGGCCGGCAAGACCGAGGCCGAGATCAACGCCGCGCTCAAGGAGTACGACGTCTACGACCGGTACGACTTCGACGGCGACGGCAACTTCAACGAGTCCGACGGCTACCTGGACCACTTCCAGATCGTCCACTCCGGCGGCGACCAGGCCGACGGCGACCCGCAGCAGGGCGAGGACGCGGTCTGGAGCCACCGCTGGTACGCCTACTCCAGCAGCGCCGGGGCGACCGGCCCGGACTTCAACAAGCTGGGTGGCACCCAGGTCGGCACGAGTGGCCTGTGGGTCGGTGACTACACCATCCAGCCGGAGAACGGTGGCCTGAGCGTCTTCGTCCACGAGTACGCGCACGACCTCGGTCTGCCGGACGACTACGACACCAGCGGGCGCGGCGACAACAACAGCGAGCACTGGACGCTGATGGCGCAGAGCCGTCTCAGCGCCAAGAACGACCAGGGCATCGGCACCCGCCCCGGCGACCTCGGCGCGTGGAACAAGCTCCAGCTGAACTGGCTCAACTACGAGACCGTCAAGGCCGGCGCCAAGAAGGTCGTCAACCTGGGCCCGGAGGAGTACAACACCAAGAAGAAGCAGGCCGTCGTGGTGAACCTGCCGGACAAGCCGGTCACCACCAACCTCGGGGCTCCGTACACCGGATCCAAGCAGTTCTTCTCCGGCAACGCCGACGACCTGAACGTCTCGCTGTCCACGCCGATCGACCTGACCGGCAAGACGACCGCGAGCTTCAACGTCAAGGGCCGCTACGCGATCGAGCTGGACTACGACTACCTCTACGCCGAGGCCTCCACCGACGGCGGCGCGACCTGGACGAAGCTCGACGGTACGGCCGCGGGCGCGCCCTTCGTCAAGGACGGCGCGGGTGCTCCGGCGATCAGCGGCACGACCAAGGACGCCTGGGTCGACATCACCGTTCCGCTGGACGCGTACGCCGGCAAGAAGTTCGACTTCCGGCTGCGGTACGTGACCGACGGTGGCGTCTCGGAGGGTGGCTTCTTCGGTGACGAGCTGACCGTCACCGCCGACGGCGCCGTGCTCAGCACCGAGGGCGCCGAGGCCACCTCGACCTGGACGCTCGATGGGTTCACGATCGTGGGCGCCTCCGTCACCCAGAGCTACCCGAACTACTACATCGCCGGCTACCGCAGCTACACGTCCTACGACAAGTACCTGGCGACCGGGCCGTACAACTTCGGCTTCCAGAACACGAAGCCGGACTGGGTGGAGCACTACAACTACCAGCAGGGCCTGCTCATCTCGTACTGGGACACCTCGCAGGTGGACAACAACACCAACGAGCACCACGGTTCGGGCCGCAACCTCTACATCGACGCCCACCCGAAGCCGTTCCTGAACCCGAACGGGGTTCCGTGGCGGTCGCGGGTCCAGGTGTACGACGCGCCGTTCGGCTTCTACCCGACCGACGGGATGAAGCTGCACCTCAACGGCGTGGAGTCGGTGATCAAGCCGCTGCCCGGCAACCCGGTCTTCAACGACAAGGACAAGTACTACTACGAGGAGCTGCCGAACCACGGCGTCAAGCTCCCCGCGGTCGGCGTCAAGATCGCGGTGCTGAGCCAGGTCGGCACGTCCATGACGGTCGCCGTCTTCTGATTCGCACGGCAACACGCGGCGCCCGGGTCGACACGGCCCGGGCGCCGTTCCACGTTCGGGAACCGATGGCCCCGGCGATTCGTCCTACCTTCGACGCCTCACCCGGGAAGGATTCAGTCATGCGCGCTCGTCCTCCGTACCGGATCGGTCTGGCTTTGACGGCCGTGGCGATCGTCGCCGGCTGCGCCTCGCCCCCGTCCCTAGGCACTCCGCCGGCGTCCTCCTCGTCCTCGACGGCGCCGACACCATCGGAAGCACCGCCGTCGGAAGCACCGTCGCCGGAAGCACCGTCGTCTACGGAGCCTCTGCCGACGATCACGTTGACGAAGAAGCCGCCGAAGGAGCCCACCGATCCGCAGCCGAGCACCGGCTGGCTGGCCGGAATGGTCACCCGTGGGGGTAAAGGTCCGTGTTACGGCATGATCGCCGACGACGGCCAGCGGTACGCGCTCTACTCCACCGCGGGCGTCGAACTGGCCAAGGGCGACCGGATCAATGCGCGCCTGGAGACCACCATGCTGCGCATCTACTGCGGTCCGGGCACCCTGATGGCGATGACCGAGGTGGAACGGATCAAATGATCACGGTGTGGCTTGATTTCCGCACTGCCCGGCATCATGCGTGACAGCGGCGCATAGGCTGACAGGATGGGCGGTCGGGTGGACGAGTCGTGCGTGCTGACGGAAGGACCGTGGAAGCACCGGTTCGTCGGCGCGAACGGCAGCCGGTTCCATGTCGCTGAGGTCGGCACCGGCCCGCTCGTGCTCTTCCTGCACGGCTTCCCCGAGTTCTGGTGGGCCTGGCACGACATCATGGTCCGCGTCGCGGACGCGGGCTTCCGGGCCGCCGCCATCGATCTGCGTGGTTACGGCGCGAGCGACAAACCACCCCGGGGGTACGACGGCTACACCATGGCCGCCGACGTCACCGGCCTGATCCGGGCTCTCGGCGAACGGTCGGCCACCGTGGTCGGCGCGGGCGCCGGCGGCATGATCGGCTGGGCGGCCGCCTCGTTCCACCCGAAACTGGTCAACCGGCTCGTGGTGCTCGGCGCGGCGCATCCGCTGCGGTTGCGGGCCGCCCTCTTCGCCGACCCGCGGGGCCAGCTCTCCGCGTCGGCGACCGTCCTGCGATTCCAGGTGCCGCGCTTCGAGCACGTGCTGACCCGCGACAACGCCGCCCTGGTCGGCGAGCTGATGACCCAGTGGTCCAGCCCGCGGTTCGCGGCCTCACCGGAGTTCGCGGAGTACACGGCCCGCTGCCGGGAGGCGATGCAGATCCCGCAGGCGTCGTTCTGCGCGCTGGAGGCGTACCGGTGGGTGGCGCGCAGCGCTCTGCGGCTCCAGGGCTACCGGTTCGTGAAGCTCATGCAGCGGCCGTCGAGTGTGCCGACCCTGCAACTGCACGGCGAGCTGGACACGGCGGTGCTGCCCCGCACCGCACAGGGTTCGGGACGCTATGTAACCGCTCCGTACGAGTGGCGGCTGATTCCGGAGGCCGGGCACTTCCTCCATCAGGAGACGCCGGACATGGTCACCGGCGAGATCCTGCGCTGGCTCAAGACCCCATCCTGAGCAGCCCCTTAGGCTCGCCTTAAGTGATCTTTAGTGGACCGGTCAAGACCGCTCCGCCTGGCTTAGTGTCACGGTCGTGGGAACGGTGGCACCGCTCCCAGACATGCCACTCAACGTAGCCGCGCCCGGCAGAACGACGCAGTCCCCCACCGTCCCGACCGATGCCCGGCGACCAATCCCCTTTCTCTCCTCGCCGGTCACGGGCATCGGAACGGACAAGGGCTCCCCGCCTCCGAGGCGGGGAGCCCTTGCCAACTTCTGTGTCTCGGCCCTGCGCCGGGTCAGATGCGGTGCTCGTAGCGGTCGCGAACCTCGCCGGCCGGAGCCCAGCCCTGGTAGACGCCGTAGTCGAACTCCTCGAGCCCGAGCTGGCGGGCCACCGGGGCGCGGCCACCGGTGTACTCCAGGCGCAGCCAGTTGTCGGCCTCGGCCAGCACGATGAACGGCTCACCCCGCCAGGTGCAGAGGGTCCGGACGTAGGACATCTCGTCGTACTCGTCCGGATCCAGGACACGGACGAACCGGCCCGGCCGGATCTCCTCGAAACCGTCGAGCGCTGTGGTGCTGTAGATCCGGACCCGGTCGCCGTCGGGCGCCGCGTCGAACTCCTGCCCCTGCCAGGAGACCACGTAGCCGTCGCGCATCACTGCTCACCCACCCGGCGCCACAGCGGGCCGTCCATGTCGAAGATCGCGATCATCCGCTCATTGCCGTCCGCATCGACGCGCCACAGCTGTGCGCCGTGCGGCAGCCGGACACTGTCCACCTTGAACTCGGCGATGACGTCACGGCCCTCACCGGGCGCGAACCCGTTGCCGCGGAACGGGGGCCGCTCGATCACCCAGCCGTCCATGGCACGCAGCGCCTGCTCGTTCTGCCCGCCGTACGGAATCCGGTACAGGCTGGGCCGGTACGCCGGCCAGCGCAGCACGAACGCCTCCTTGGCGTCCGGTTGGAACGGGGACGCCTCGTAGTACAGCCCCAGCGCGCCGAACAACTCCCCCGGAGTGCTCAGGTGCTCGACCTCGGAGGCCCGGTGCACGAACCCGGCCACCCGGTCGTAACCCCGGTCCAGGTAGTAGTCGACCTGCTCGGCGGAGATCGTCTTCTGCATGACGGTGGCCTGCTGCGCCTCGTCGCTGGCCGGCTCCGGAGCCGGCACCGGAGTGGTCGGCGTCTCGGTGACCGGGCTCTCGGCGGGCTCGGCGCCGAGACCGGCCTCGGTGGCCCAGTTGGCCAGCGCGATGATCTGGGCGCCCGGATACTTCGCCCCGACCGGCGTGCCCGGGTTCACGGCGAACGACCAGGCCGGGTCGGGCCAGTTCCGGATCAGCTCGTAGAAGCGGACCCCGACCGTACGGGTCGGCTCGCCGAAGTGCTCGGAGAGGCGGTCCTTGCTGGTGAAGACGATGAGGTAACGCTCGCCCTCCACCTCCTCCGGCAGGAAGGCGAAGCCGGACTCGCCGGGCGCGCTGCCCGGACGGGAGTGGCTGGCGACCGGCACCAGGACCTTGGCGAGCAGCAGCGTCGACAGGAAGACGTCGGTGTTGCCGGTGTCCGCGGCATCCTGCAACTCGCGCTCGACATCGTTGGCCGGGACGAACTCGGCGGCGGCCGGCCCGCGTGCCCCGGTCGACGAACCCGCGACACCCAGGTTGGAGGCCCCGGACGGGGTATAGCCGGCGGTCGACACGGGCAGCGCCTGCGTCGCGAAGGTCTGCGTCGCGTAGGCGGAGGCCGGGCTGCCCTGCGGCGGCAGACCGTAGGCGATCGGACTGGGCGCCGTCGCCGGGTAACCGACGGACGCGGCCGGAACGGCGGAACCCTGACCGGGCCGGTCGAACCCGGACCCGGACGGGGCCGAGTAGGCCCGGTCGGCACCCGCGGCGCCCGGGATCACCGGTGGAATCAGGTTCGTCTTGGTCGTGGCCGCGGGATGCTCCTCGGGGCTCGGCGCGACGGGCAGCGCCGGTGCGATCGAGGGCGGCGGCCCGGAGGGGCCGAAACGGTCCGTGGACGGCGGCGGGGCCGCGCGGTCCCACGCCGCCGGGGCGGGCGGTTCGGTCGCCGGAGCACGGTTCACGCCGAGCGCCTGTGCGGCGGCGGCCATCGAGGCCGGACGCTCGGACGGCGGAGTGACCTGGCGGCGCGGCAGGCCACCGGGCCCCGGGCTTCCCGCTCCCGGACCATCGGCTCCCGGACCAGCGAGATCGGGGCCACCGAGACCCGGTGCGGACGACGCCGGGACGGAGGGGCTGACCGGCTGCGGGCCGGCGGCCGGGACGGAGCCGCCACCGGCCGAACCCGGGCCGAAGCCGGACCCCGGCGAACCCGGACCGAACCCGGACCCCGGCGAACCCGGGCCGAACCCAGGCGCGGGTGAGCCCGGAACGGGGCCGGCGACGGACGGGGCAGAACCGAAATCGGGGGCGGGTGAACCCGGAACAGGCCCGGCAGAGCCGGTAGGACCGAATCCGGGCGCCGGCGATGCCGGAGCGGGACCGCCCGCGGGAGAGGCGGGACGAATCGCGGGCGCCGGCCGACCGGCGTTGCTCACATTCGTCGAGGAAGGGACGAACCCGGCCATGCTCGACATGGAACCGCCGCCGGAAGACTGCCCAGGCTGGCGCCGCGGCAGAGCGGCACCCCCGATCGGTGAGCCCGACGACGGCGCGCCGCCGAACGGAGCACCCGCGGGCGGAGCGCTGCTGAACGGGTCAGCTGAGGGCGGGGCGCTGCTGAACGGAGCACCCGCGGGCGGGGCGCCGGCGGGCGGCGCACTCGCCGGGAGGGTGCCGCTGGGCGGGCCGCTCGCCGGGCGGGCGCCGGTGTTCCCGGCCCAGCTCGGGTTGATCTGCGCCTCAGCCGGGTCATACGGCGCGACGTGCTCGGGCACCGGCGGCGTGTTGGCCATCGGGGTGCGCGTCGGCAGCGGCGCGCGCAGGTCCTGGAGCGGCCCGCGCGGGTCCTCCTCGGGGCTGAACGGCATGCCGGGCCGCTCCCACCCGGGCGTGGCCATGCCCGACCCGGAAGCGCTCCGACCGGACGGAATCCCGGAGGACGGAACCGCCGACGCCGGCGCGAGACCGGGCGGAACGGACCCCGGGCCGACCGGGCTCTGCGGTGCGCCCGAAACCGGGGGCACCGGGTAGGCCGCTGGCGCGGGCGGAGCCTCGTAGGCGGCCGGAGGCGGGTAACCGGCGGACGCGGGCGGAGCCGGCGGCTGGTAGCCCGCGGGAGTGGGCGGGACCGGCGACTGGTAGGCAGCGGGAGTGGCCGGAGCGGTCGTCGCCGCCGGCGCGCGCACCGGCAGGCCGCTGGACGCGGTCCCGCTGGGCGTCCGCACCGGCAGGCCACCCGGCCCGACCGGAGGCTGTGCACCGCCGATGGCGCCCACCGGCGGGGCGCCCGGCGCCGCGGCGGCCGGCGCCTGGTCATAGGTCGGCCCACCGGCCGCGCTCTCCCCGGCCCGGCTCGCCGCCAGCGCCGCCGCGCCGAGCTCCTGGATCTTCGAGGTGGTGTGCGCCTCACGCCCGGGCCCCCGGGTGGGCAGCCGCAGGTCACCGCGAGCGAGCTGGGCCACGAACCAGGCCGGCAGGTAGCCCTCGATCGGCAGGCCGGGGTTGACCGCCAGCCACCACTCGAGGTTGGGCCAGGTGTTGGCCAACTCGGAATACGGCACCCGCCGCGCCGAACCGGCGTAGTCGGCGAGACAGGCCCGCAACGCCGCATTCGACGTGAACGCCAGCACATGGGTGCGGCCGCCGGTGCTCCAGGTGCCCCAGCCGAGCGGCGCGAGGCCGGCCAGTACGTCGGCGGAGACCGGTAACAACAGGTCGACACCGGCGAGAATGCGGAAGTAGGACTCCTGGTCGTCGGTGCGCAACGCATCGCGCATCGCAACCTCGGCGTCCGTAGCCGGTTCCCACTCGGACACGTCCACCCTCTCCCCACGCGTGCCAACGAGCCAACTCAACGCGTATAACCTACAAGGTCAGGCCACAATCACAATGGGCGGCGGTGTGCTGACAGGTAGGTCGCAACATCGGCACGCCGGGGACGAGATCACCCACGCCTCACAGGCGCTCATTGATCACCTGACGCGATCATTCAACAACCGATGGTAACCGCGAGAGCGGGGTAGACCATTACGCGAATGGGCGACCCCGACAGCTCACTGGAACCGCTGGGTCGCCGACCGCTCGGTGTCGAGGTAGTCGTTGCACGAGTGGTCCACGGCGCCCTTGATGTGCCGCAGGATGTGCGACAGGTCCTCGGAGGCCTGCCGCCACTTGGCTTGACGCTCCGCGTACGCCTCCTGGGCCGAACCCTCCCAGGTCTGGACCAGCGGGCCCGCGTCGCGCTCGAGCTGGTCGAGGTTCGACCGCAGCGTGTTCAGCGCCTTCTCGATGTCGGCGCCGGCCTGCTGGAGCGCGCCGAAGTTGACGAGCAGAAGACCGTCATTCATGGGATTCCTCCGATCGATCAGAGCGGCAGAGTGAACGTGCCGCCGGTCTGGCTGACCCGGGAAGCGGCATCGCTGTCGGCCGCGTCGTAACTGGTGCCGGACGAGCGAATCGCCTCGGCGGTCTCGGCGAGCGCGTTGTTGAGGCTGTTCAAGTCCGTCGCGTACTGCTGCTTGACGTGCTCGAACGCGTTCGCGCCCATGCCCTTCCAGGAACTACTGAGAACCGACAACTCGGACATCAGCGTGCTCAGCATGCTCTGCAGCGCGGCGTTCGTGTCGTCGAACTTGGTGGCGGTACTCGCCATCACCGCGGCTTCGGCTTGCGTCTGCGCCATCGGACGTCACCCCTCCCGTTCAGAAATCCGATTCGGACCAACGCTTCATCGACGTGGGCCACTAGGCTAGCCGGTCGCGGCCTGGACCGGGGCCCGCCGCGAACGACATCGGCGACGACGTTAGCGGCCCGGAGCGAGAGACGGCAGTCCTGGTGACGAACCTGTGGATAACTCTGTGATCGTTTCCGGCCCTGTGGACGAACCCCGGGTCCGGCCGCACGCTGCCCTACGATATGGGCCGCGCATGACCGTGGAGGAACGACCGACGACGGAGAGGGGCGGCTCGTGAGCATCGATGTCGCGGTCCCGATGACCGAGTCCCTGGTCCGCCCCCGGCGGCGCGGGCTCGGCGCGAGCACGGAGCAGATCGTGATCACCCAGGTGGCGGTGGTTCTGCTGCTGACCGGGTTCGCCATCGGCGGGATCGCGATGGTGCCCGCGGTGGCCGCCTCGGCCGCCCTGCTGGCGCTGACCTGGCTGCGCCTGCGCGGCCGATGGGCATTCCAGTGGCTGGGTGTCCTGATCCGGTTCGCCGGGCGCCGGCGGAGCGCCCCGATCGACGGCACCACCGCGCTGCTGGGCTATGCGGCTCCGCGGGTCCGGCCGACGACGCTGGATCTACCGGGTGAGCAGGCGGCGGCGCTCGCCGACGACGCCGGCCTCACCGTCATGATCGAGCTCGGTGACCCGGCCGACGAGGCGTCACCCGTCCCGTCGTTCGCGACGGTGCTGCAGGCCACCGGGCGCGACGGCGCCGCTGGCAAGGACCAGCCGGGTGTCCGGGTTCAGCTCGTGCTGAGCGCCGTCTCGGCGCCGACCGCGGGGTCCGGCACCGGCCCACCACAGAGCTCGTACCGGACTCTTGCCGAGGGCAGCTCGCTCGGCCATCTCCGCGCGGTGCTCGCGCTGCGTGTCTCGCGGGCCGGCGGCTGGTCGGAGGAGGAGCTGCACCGCAGTCTGGCCGGCATCACCCGGCGGGTGACCCGCCGGCTCGGCGCGGCCCGGCCGCTGGGCGAGGTGGCGGCCCTCCGGGCGATCGCCGACCTGGCGAACACCGACGCCTCCGGCGGTCCCGGCCCCGCCCAGGAGAGCTGGGCCGGGCTGCGGCTCGGCGGGCTGCTCCAGGCGACGTTCCACTGCCGGCCGGCGGCCGGCCGCGATCTGCCCGGCGCGCTGATCACCCGCATCCTGCATCTGCCCGCCGCGGCGACGACGGTGGCTTTGACGGCGACCGCCCTGTTCGTCCGGCTCGCCGCTCCGGACGCCCCGAGTCTGGAGGCGGCGAGCCGGGCGCTGCGCACGCTGCTCGCCGCCGAGCGGATCCGGATCCGCCGGTGGGACGGCGCTCATCTGCCCGGTCTGGCCGCGACGCTGCCTCTCGGCGGTCCGGCGCCGGACGGGCCGGCCTTCGGTGTCCCGGAGGTGCCGATCAGCCCGGCCGGTCTGATGGTGGGGCGAAACCGGCACGGCGGCCCGGTGCTGGTCCGGCTGTTCCGGCCGGAGCCGACCCGGGCGCTGCTGGTGGGCGGGCTGGGCGGCGCGCAGATGCTCGCGTTCCGGGCCATGGCGACCGGCGCCCGGGTGCAGGTCCGGACGACCAGGCCGCACGACTGGGAGCCGTTCGCCCGGGGCGCGGCCGTGCCCGGCGAGTCGATCACGATTCTTCCTCCCGGCAGCCCGTTCGAGGCTCCGGCCGGGTCGGTGCGGCATCCGGTGCTCACCATCCTCGACACCGGCGCGACGACGGCCGGCCGGGAGCCGTCCCGGGAGGGGGGCTGGCAGACCACGCTGGTGTTCCGGGACGAATTCGGGACGGCGGACGTGCCACACGCCACCGAGGCCGACGTGGTGGTGCTCCAGCCGCTGCTCCCGGCCGAGGCGACGCTGCTCGGTGGGGCGCTCGGGCTCGGTGACACCACGCCGTACCTCACCCGGATGCGGGCCGACATGATCGCCGTGGTGAACCGGCGGGCGGTCCGATGGGCCACCCTGTCACAGACGCCGATCGAGCAGTCCCTGATCGGGCCACCGGCGCGAAATCAGCCCGTCGGGTGACACCCTCGCGGGCATAGATCTCGAAAAGATCCCGGGTTGTCGTTTCCACGAGTGGATCACACATGGCACCATCGCACGCCATGGGCATCCTCATTCGGCTGGTGATCACCGCCGTTTCGCTGTGGATCGCGACCCTGGTGATCGACGGCATCCAACTGACGGCCGATACCGCCACGAGCAAGGCGGGCACGCTGCTCGCCGTCGCCGTGATCTTCGGTCTGATCAACGCGATCCTGCGGCCGATCATCAAGACCATCGGCTGCGGGTTCTACGTCCTCACGCTCGGCCTGGTCGCGATTCTCGTCAACGGTCTGCTGCTCCTGCTCACCAGCTGGATCGCGGGCAAGCTGGAACTGGGCTTCCACGTCGACGGGGTGATCGCCGCGATCCTCGGCGCGCTGCTCGTCGGTGTCGTGAGCTGGGTCCTCAACATGCTGGTTCCGGACGGCGACGACTGAGCCCGGACGACCAGGCCGCGAGTGCCGGATTGGCCTCGTGACCTGGTTCATACGCAAGGACCGCCGAATCCCCCTGCCCTTACCGTGGGGGGATGAGCGACGAGCGGCGTGGATATCTGTACGGCCTCACGGCGTACACGATGTGGGGTTTCTTCCCCATCTACTTCAAGCTGCTCCGCCCGGCCCCGCCGCTGGAGATCCTCGCCCACCGGGTGCTGTGGTCGGTCGTCTTCGTGGCGCTGCTGCTCTCCGCGATGCGTAACTGGCGCTTCCTGTCCCGCCTGCTGCGCACGCCCCGCCTGCTCGGCGGGATCACCCTGGCCGCGATACTGCTCGCGGTCAACTGGGGCACCTACATCTACGGTGTGAACTCGTCCCGGGTCGTGGAGACGGCACTCGGCTACTTCATCACCCCGCTGCTGGTCGTCCTGCTCGGCGTCACCGTGCTGCGGGAGCGGCTCCGGGCCCTGCAATGGGTGGCCGTCGGGATCGGTGTGCTGGCGGTGGCCATCCTGACGCTGGACTATGGGCGGCTGCCGTACATCGCGCTCACCCTGGCCGTCTCGTTCGGCTGCTACGGCCTGATCAAGAAGCGCATGTCGCTACCGCCCGCGGAGGGCGCGTTCGTCGAGTCGGGCGTTCTGGCGCTGCCCGCGCTGGCGTACCTGACCTGGCTCAACCTGTCCGGGAGCGCGGACTTCGGGCACGTGTCGGTCACTCACACGGTGCTGATGATGCTCTCCGGAGTGGCCACCGCGGTCCCCCTGCTGTTGTTCGCCGCGGCGGCGAACCGGGTGCCGTTGGTCGGGCTCGGCATCCTCCAGTACGTGGCGCCGATCCTGCAGCTCGCCGTCGGCCTGCTGATCTACCACGAGCCGATGCCGGCGGCCCGGCTCGCCGGGTTCGGGCTGGTCTGGCTCGCGCTGATCGTCTTCACCGTGGACGGCATCCGCAGCGCCCGGACCGCGGCCCGCAACCGCGCGGCCGCCGCGGCCGAGCCAACCCTCGAAGCCCTGCCCGCCCGCTGACCCGCACAGCGAGAGACAGAGACCGCGAATCACCGAGGCGGCTCGTACGCCAGCATCACCTTGCCGTCGTACCGGACCAGTTCCAACCGTGCCAGGCTGCCCTGGGCGAAGTGCGTGGCCGCCGGCATCGAGAACTCCGCTCCCGGCTGCGCCAGCCACGACCCGAGCTGCTCGGTCTGCTCGTCCGGCCCGTACGCGATGAGCCGGAACGTATACGGCTTGGCCGTCTTGCTGTAGGAGCACTCCATCTCCACCCGGCTCCCGCTGGGCGTGCTGGTGATCCGGACCGTGGCGGTGATCGGCGTGACGTCGTCGACGGGCGTCATGGCGATGGCCGGCCCCGGTGGCGGCGTGTCGGCCGGTGAGTCCCGCAGTCCCCAGAACGCCAGCCCGCCTCCGATCATCAGCACGAGAACCAGCGCGACCGCGGTGCTGAGAAGTCGCCGGGGAAGGGCCCGCACTCGGGGTGCCGCCGGACGGGAGGGCGCCGACAGACCGGGGTCGAGGAGGCGCGCGAAGTCCTCCGCGTCGAGCCGGTCGAGCATGTCCGGCACCTGGGCAAGATCGGCCACCGCTTCCCGGCAGAACGAGCATGTCGCCAGGTGGCGCTCATACGCGGCCCGTTCAATCGGAGACAGCGCACCGAGGACATAGGCGGCGTCGTCGTGCCCGTCCTCGCATCGCATCCGTACCGCCTCCCACCGGGTCACTGTTCCCGGTTTGTGGTACGCGGTTTCGGGCGCGAAGGTTCAACGCAGCCTTAAACCCCCACCTCAAGCCGTGGCGGCCCGAATTCGGAGAGCTATCGCTCGTTCAGGCGGTTGCGGACTCCCCTCCGGACAGCGCTTCGGCCACGTTGCGGGCGGCGACGGTGAGCTTGGCCCGCACCACGCGGGCCGAGGTCAGCATCTCGGCGGCGGGCATGGAGCAGGCGAGGACGAGACGGCGCTCCATGTCCCGGTCGGCCACGACGACGACGGCGGCGGACGCGAGGCCCTGCCGGAACTGACCCATCTCGATCTGCATGCCGCGCCGCTCGCCGGCGGCCAGGTCGGCCTCCAGCGCCTCGGGTGTGGTGAGGGTCGCCGGGGTGAAGGCCCGCATCCCGTAGTCGCGCAGGTATCGCGACCGTTGGTCGGGGGTGAGCGTGGCGAGAAGGGCCTTGCCGAGCGCGGTGGCATGGCCGCCCTCGTCGAAGCCGGGGGCCACGTCGTCCATGAAGGGGGATCGGGCGCCCTCGGCCGACGCCGTGACGGCTATCCGCCCGCCCACGAACCGCCCGAGATAGTGGCTGTATCCACTGTCGACGGCCGCGCGGCGCAGCGCCTCACCGACCGCGGGCGGCCCACGGAAGGCGGAGACCAGCTCCCGATATCGATCAGCGATCTCGAGGCCGACGATGTAGGTGCCGTCCTCGCGCCGGATCACGTAGCCCTCGTAGGCCAGTGTCCGCACGAGGTGGTACGTCGTCGCGACGGTCAGCTCGCACCTGCGGGCTATCTGTTTCACGGTCAGCCCTCGTGGAGCTCGTCCCACCGACTCCAGCACGCGCAGGGCGCGCGAAACGCTCCGGATGAGATCTGACGGCTCCGCTAGGGGGTCACGCACAGCTACCTCCGAAACCAGGGACTTACACCATATGAAGAATCGTGCTTCTACGGAATGCCAAATGCGTGTGGATCACGATCGATCTTCACAGTGGGTGCGATCAATGGAACTGTCCGCATCCGGATAGCCCGGCCCGTCGAACCGCTTCCACCAGCAAAAAGCCGGCGCCGCAACGAAGCGGCGCCGGCTGGCAAGCGAAAACAGCGAAATATGGAGATCAGCCGGTACGGTCGGCGATGAAGTCGCAGAGCGACTCCATGGCCCGCTTCGGCGCCCCATCGGGCAGCGGAGCGAGCTGGGTCCGGGCCTCCTCGGCGTAACTGCGGACCGTCTCCCGCGCCCGCTTCATCGCCGCCGACTCCCGCAGCAGGGACAGCGCCTCGGCGTGCAGCGTGTCGTCGGTGATCGGGCCGGCCGCCAGCAGCTCACGCAGCCGGACCGCCGACGCGTCGGTGTCGTCACCGGCCAGTGCGTACAGCACGGGGAGGGTCGGGATGCCCTCACGCAGGTCGGTGCCGGGCGTCTTACCGGACTGGACGGACTCGCTGGCGATGTCGAGCAGGTCGTCGGAGAGCTGGAATGCGATCCCGATGGCGTGCCCGTACCCGGCGAGGGCCTCCACATGCTCCGGCCGCGCTCCGGAGAACAGCCCGCCGAACCGGGCCGCGGTGGCGATCAGGGACGCCGTCTTCTCGGTGATGACGAACAGGTGGTGCTCGATCGGGTCGGTGCCGCGCGGCCCCACCGTCTCGGCGATCTGCCCGTGCACCAGGCGGGCGAACGTCTGCGCCTGCAGGTGCACCGCCTCGGTGCCGAGGCTGGCCGCCAGATCCGCGGCCTGGGCGAAGAGGTAGTCACCGACCAGGATCGCCACCGAGTTGCCCCAGCGCGCGTTCGCGCTGGACGCGCCCCGGCGCACGGCCGCCTCGTCCATCACGTCGTCGTGGTACAGCGTCGCGAGGTGGGTCAGCTCCACCACGTTGGCCGCGGCCACGACCTCGGGCGACGCCGGGTCGCCGAACTGCGCCCCCAACGCGACCAGCAGCGGCCGGAACCGCTTGCCGCCGGCATCGGCCAGATGCCGGGCCGCCTCGGCCACCAACGGATCGGCGCTGGTCACGTGGACCCGCAGCGCCTCCTCCACAGCGGCCAAAGTCGCCGACACCGACTCGTCCATCGCGGGATCGACGTCGAGGCCCAGCGATGACAGCGCCGTTTCGCGCGGGGTCGGATCACCGGTGCTCACCACGCTTTCACGATGCCATACCGTCCATCCGGTTTCTGTCCCAGGGTGGCACGCGACAAGATCAAAAATCCGACAGCACGGGTACGGGCGACGCGGCGCCCCCGGTAGGCAGGCGATTGAAGTCGGTCACGACCCCCGGGAGCCACTTCCCGAGGGCCCAGCTCGCCGGTGGGCCGCATGTGGATCTCATCCGGGACGTGGGGCGGCTCCCCCCGTACCAGAATCCGTCCTGGATCTTTCAGGACGGCGTCGTGGGGCCGGAGAAAGAGCGAGAGCCCCGACCGCCGGCCGGGGCTCTCGCGTACTGATCATTTTCAGCGCACGAACTCGGACGCTTCCCGGGTGAGATCGATCAGCGGCGCGGGCACCACGCCCAGGGCCACCGTCACGATCACGCCGATCCCCAGCACCGCCGAGGTGAGGAAGCCCGGGATCGACACGGTCGGCGCCGACTCGCCCGGCTCGGACAGCCACATCAGCACGACCACCCGCAGGTACGGGAAGGCCAGCAGCATGCTGGTGATCACGCCGAAGATGACGAGCCAGGTCTGACCGCCCTCGACGGCCGCCCCGAAGACCGCGAACTTGCTGGTGAAGCCGCTGGTCAGCGGAATGCCCGCGAAGGTGAGCAGGATGAAGGTGAAGACACCGGCCAGCAACGGGCTCTTCCGGCCGATGCCGGCCCACCGGGACAGGTGGGTGGCCTCGCCGTCCGCGTCGCGCACCAGGCTGATGATCGCGAACGCCGCGAGCACCGAGAAGCCGTACGCCACCAGGTAGAACATCGTGCCGCTGAGGCCCTCCTCGTTGAGCGCGAGCACACCCACCATCAGGTAGCCGGCGTTCGCGATCGACGAGTAGGCCAGCAGGCGCTTGAGGTCGGTCTGGGTGACCGCCAGGATCGCGCCGATGAACATGGTGAGCACCGCGATCGTCCCGAGGATCGGCTGGAAGCTCCAGCGCACCCCCTCGAACGCCACGTAGAGGATCCGCAGCAGGGCCCCGAACGCGGCGACCTTGGTGCAGGCCGCCATGAACGCGGTGACCGGTGTGGGCGCGCCCTGGTAGACGTCCGGCGTCCAGACATGGAACGGGGCCAGCGCCGCCTTGAAGAGCAGGCCGATCGCGACCATCGCCAGGCCCACGTAGAGCAGCACCTCGCTGCGCTGCGGGTTGGCGACCGCCTCGTGCACCACGTCGAGCTGGATCCCGCCCGCGTAGCCGTAGACGAAGGCCACGCCGAACAGGAAGAACGCCGAGGCGTACGAGCCGAGCAGGAAGTACTTGAGCGCCGCCTCCTGGCTGAGCAGGCGCCGCCGCCGGGCGAGCGCGCACAGCAGGTAGAGCGGCAGCGAGAAGACCTCCAGCGCCACGAACATGGTGAGCAGGTCGTTCGCCGCGACGAACAGGAGCATGCCGCCGAGCGCGAAGACGGTGAGCGGGTACACCTCGGTGGCGCCGGGGCGGCCACCGGCCTGCTGGAGGTCCTTCTGCGAGCCGACGGTGACCGCGGCCTGCGAGACGAACGCTCCGCCCTTCTCGATCGAGCGCTCACCGATCAGCATCAGCGACACCCCGCCGAGCACCAGGATCGAGCCCTGGAGGAACAGGGTCGGCCCGTCGACGGCGACCGCGCCGCCGATGGTGACGGTCCGGGTGCCGCGCTGCCACACCACCGCGGCCAGGGCCGCGACCACGGCGAGAAGAGCAAGACCCAGCTGTACGGCGTTGCGCGCCCGCTGCGGGATCACCACCTCGGCGACGACGCCGAGGCAGGCCGCCCCGAAGAGGATCAGCATGGGCAGCAGTGCCCCGTAGTCGATCGGGGGCAGTTGTAGGGATTCCATGGTCAGCCGCCCACCTTTCCGCCGGCCTCCACCGCGGGGACCGGGTCATTCGCGCCGACGTCCTGCATCGTCGCCTGCACCGCGGGGTTGATCACGTCGGTGACCGGCTTCGGGTAGAAGCCGAGCACCAGCAGGAGCAGGATCAGCGGCGCCACGACCGCCTTCTCCCGCAGGGTGAGGTCCTTCGACATGGCCGGCACCTCGGTGAGCGCCGGGTTGAGCGTGCCCTGGGTGGTCCGCTGGATCATCCACAGCACGTACGCCGCGGCCAGCACGATCCCGAGGGTCGCCACCACGGCGTACCCCTTGTGGGTGCTGAACGTGCCGATCAGCACCAGGAACTCACTGACGAACGGGGCCGTGCCGGGCAGCGCCAGCGACGCCAGACCGGCGAAGAACAGCACCCCGGCCAGCACCGGCACCAGCTTCCCGGCCCCACCGAAGTCGCTGACCAGCGCCGAGCCGCGCCGGGCCACGAACATGCCGACCACGATGAACAGCAGGCCGGTGGCCAGACCGTGGTTGACCATGTAGAGCACCGCGCCGGTCCCGGCCTGCGTGGTGAAGGCGAAGATGCCGATGCCGATGAAGCCGAAGTGGGCGATCGACGTGTACGACACGAGCCGCTTCAGGTCGTTCTGCCCGACCGCGAGCAGCGCCGCGTAGATGATGCCGATCACCGCGAGGACCATGGCGGCCGGTGCGAACCAGCGCGACGCCTCCGGGAAGAGCGAGAGGCAGTAGCGCAGGATGCCGAACGTACCGACCTTGTCCATCACGCCGACCAGCAGCGCCGCGGCGCCGGCCGGGGCGGCCCCACCGGAGTCCGGCAGCCAGGTGTGGAACGGGAAGAACGGCGCCTTGATCGCGAACGCCACGAAGAAGCCGAGGAACAGCCACCGCGCGGTGTTCTGGTCGATCTGGGCGGTGCCCTTCACCAGCTCGGCGAAGTCGAACGTGTGCCCGCCGAGCGCCCACAGCCCGATCACCGAGGCCAGCATGAAGAGGCCGCCGACCAGGCTGTAGAGGAAGAACTTGACGGCCGCGTACTGCTTCTGGCCACTGCCGAACGAGCCGATGATGAAGTACATCGGGATCAGCATGATCTCGAAGAACACGTAGAACAGGAACACGTCCGCCGCGGCGAACACCCCGATCATGGTGAACTCGAAGGCCAGCAACAGCGCGAAGTAGGCCGGCGCCGACCGGGTGCTCTGGTCGACGTCGTGCCAGCTCGCCAGGATCACGACCGGGAACAGGATCGCGATCAGCAACAGCATGACGAGCGCGATGCCGTCGGCCGCGAAGGTGAGCCGGGCGTCCCAGGACGGGATCCAGGCGTACGACTCACGGAACTGGAACCGGTCGCCGCCGATCGTGAACGCGCCCCACATGACGGCGCTCAGCACCAGGACGGCCAGCGACCAGCCCAGCGCCACGATCTTGGCGAGCTCCGCTTTCGTACGCGGAATGAAGGCCACCACCGCCGCGCCCACCAGTGGCAGGAACGTCAGGATGGACAGGAACGGGAAATCTTTCACGCCAACCACCCCAGCTGGATCGCGAGGAAGGCGCCGACCACCAGCATCGCGCCGGTGAGCATGGACAGCGCGTACGAACGAACGAATCCGGTCTGGAGCCGGCGCAGCCTGCCGGACCCACCGCCGACCGCGGCCGCGAGGCCGTTGACCAGGCCGTCGATGCCCTTGCCGTCGAGGTAGACGAGCGCCCGGGTGAGGTAGATGCCGGGCCGCTCGAAGACCGCCTCGTTGAACGCGTCCGTGTAGAGGTTGCGCCGCGCCGCGGTGACCAGGACCCCGGCCGGCTGCGGTTCGAGGGCCGTGCCCCGGCGGAAGAGCGCCCAGGCCAGGCCCGCCCCGATGATCGTGACGACCAGCGACAGTGCGGTGATCACGGTGTGCGAGAGGACGCCGTGCGCCTCCGCACCGTGCTCGCCGAAGACCGGGTTCAGCCAGTCCGGCACGCTGGTGCTCATCAGGAAACCGGCGCCGACCGAGCCGATCGCCAGCAGGATCAGCGGGATCGTCATGATCGCCGGCGACTCGTGCGGGTGCTGGTTGTCCTCGGTCCAGCGGGCCGGGCCGTGGAAGGTCAGCACGAAGAGCCGGGTCATGTAGAACGCGGTCAGGCCGGCGCCGATCAGCGCGGCCATCCCGAAGACCCAGGCCTCCCAGACGACCTCACGCTCGAAGGCGGCCGCGATGATCGGCTCCTTGGAGAAGTAGCCGGACAGCGGCGGGATGCCGATGATCGCGAGCCAGCCGGTGCCGAAGGTCAGCCAGGTGATCTTCATGTGCTTCGCCAGGCCACCGAACCGCCGGATGTCGACCTGGTCGTGCATCCCGTGCATGACCGAGCCGGCGCCGAGGAACATGTTGGCCTTGAAGAAGCCGTGCGCCAGCAGGTGCACGATGGCCAGCGCGTACGCCCCGCCGCCGAGCCCGACGCCGAGGAACATGTAGCCGATCTGGCTGACCGTCGACCAGGCCAGGACGCGTTTGATGTCGTCCTTGGCCGCACCGATGACACAGCCGATCAGCAGGGTCAGCGCGCCGACGCTCACCACGACCAACTGGAGCGTGGTGTTCGCCGAGAAGATCGGGTTGGACCGGGCGATCAGGTAGACGCCGGCGGTGACCATGGTCGCCGCGTGGATGAGCGCGGAGACCGGGGTCGGGCCCTCCATCGCGTCCGGGAGCCAGGCCTGCAACGGGAACTGGCCGGACTTGCCGCAGGCGCCCAGCAGCAGCAAAATTCCCATGACCAGGATGGTTCCGGCGGCCAGCGAGTCGACACCGTTGAAGACGTCCTCGTACTGGGTGCTGCCCAGCTCGGTGAACATCAGGAAGATGCCGATCGCCAGGCCGGCGTCGCCGACCCGGTTCATCAGGAACGCCTTCTTGCCGGCGGTGGCCGCCGACGGCCGGGTGTACCAGAACGAGATCAGCAGGTAGGACGCCAGACCGACGCCCTCCCAGCCGAAGTACAGCATCACGTAGTTGTTGCCCAGGACCAGCAGCAACATCGCCGAGACGAAGAGGTTGAAGTAGGCGAAGAACTTCCGCCGGCCGGGGTCGTGCTCCATGTACCCGACCGCGTACAGGTGGATCAGCGAGCCGACACCGGTGATCAGCAGGACGAAGACGCCGGCCAGCGGATCGAAGAGCAGGCCGAAGTCGACGTTCAGCCGGCCGACCACGATGAAGTCCCAGAGGCTGAGCTCAGCCGACCTCTGCGAGGCCTCCAGCCCGGACAGACTCACAAAGAAGATAAGCCCGAGTACGAACGAGGCCGCCACCGAGGCGACGCCGAGCCAATGGCCCCATTTGTCGGCCCGCTTGCCGAGCAGCAGCAGGATCGCCGCGCTGGCCAGCGGGATCGCCACGAGCAACCAGATGTTGCTCAGCACTCCCGTCGCCGGGGCGTAAGTGATTTCCACGTCAGGCCCCTCAGTACTTCAGGAGGTTCGCGTCGTCGACGCTCGCCGAGCGTCGCGTACGGAAGATCGACATGATGATGGCGAGGCCCACCACGACCTCGGCGGCCGCGACGACCATCACGAAGAACGACATGATCTGGCCGTCCAGGTTGCCGTTGATCCGGCTGAAGGTGACCAGGGCAAGGTTCGCCGCGTTCAGCATCAACTCGATGCACATGAACAGGACGATCGCGTTCCTTCGGACGAGCACCCCGGCAGCGCCGATGGTGAAGAGAATCGCCGACAGGACCAAGTAATAGTCAGGTGTCACTTCTCGGTTCCCTTCGGCGCGACCTCACTCGGGGTCAGCTCGCGGATCGGGAGGATCGGCGAGATGCTCCGCTCGGCTCCGTTACCGTCCGGCAGACGACCCGGCGCGGCCACCGACATGGTGTTCGCGTAGACGCCGGGGCCGGGCTTCGGACCCGGGTAGTTGCCCGGCCGGAACCGCTCCTTCATGAGCGTCAGCTGGTCCCGCTTGTCCTCCTTGGCCTTCTCGACGTGCGCCAGGATCATGGCGCCGACCGCGGCGGTGATCAGCAGCGCCGAGGTGACCTCGAAGCCGAAGACGTAGCGGGTGAACAGGAGCTCGGCGAGGGCCTCGACGTTGCCGTTCTGGTTGGCCGCGTCCAGGCCGACCGACGGGGTGTCGCCGAGCGCGCGGGCCAGACCGGTGCCGATCAGGGCGGCGAAACCGACGCCCAGCACGATCGCGGCGACCCGCTGGCCGCGCAACGTCTCGATCAGCGAGTCCGACGCGTCCCGGCCGACCAGCATCAGCACGAACAGGAACAGCATCATGATCGCGCCGGTGTAGACGATGATCTGGACGAAGCCCAGGAACGGCGCCGAGTTGATCACATAGAAGAACCCGAGGTTCAGCATCGTGACGACCAGCCAGAGCGCGGAGTGCACCGCGTTGCGGGCCAGCACCATGCCGAGCGCGCCGACCACCGCGAGCGAGCCGAGGATCCAGAAGGCGATCTGCTCCCCGGTGGACACCTCGATCATTCGGTGCCCCCCTGCGAGGTCGGGGCCTTCTCGGCGCCGACCGACGTACCGGGGTTGGTGAGCGCCCCGATGTAGTAGTCCTTGTCGGTCTCGCCCAGGCGCATCGGGTGCGGCGGCTGCTCCATGCCGGGCAGCAGCGGGGCCAGCAGTTCCTTCTTCGTGAAGATCAGGTCCTGCCGGTTGTCGCGGGCCAGCTCGTACTCGTTGCTCATGGTCAGCGAGCGGGTCGGGCAAGCCTCGATGCAGAGCCCGCAGAAGATGCAGCGCGCGTAGTTGATCTGGTAGATCTTCGCGTACCGCTCACCCGGCGAGAACCGCTGCTCGTCGGTGTTGTCGCCGCCCTCGACGTAGATCGCGTCGGCCGGGCAGGCCCAGGCGCACAGCTCGCAGCCGATGCACTTCTCCAGGCCGTCCGGGTGCCGGTTGAGAATGTGCCGCCCGTGGTAGCGCGGCGCCGGCTTCGGCGGGGAGAACGGGTAGTCGGTGGTGATCACCTTGCGGAACATGTGCGCGAAGGTCACGCCGAACCCTTTGAAGGAGCCGGTAAACGTGCCCACGTCACACCTCCTTCGTTTCGGGCTCGCCGCCGACGGTGGCGGGGGCGCGTTCGGCCACGGCCCGGCGGGCACGAGGGCTCGGCGGGACCTGGAGGTCCATCGGCGGGACCGGGAAGCTGCCCGGCGGCCGCTGGTGCAACTCCTCCTCGAGGGAGAGCTGCTTCGGTTTCTTCGGCGCCGGCCAGCCCCAGGCGACGGCCAGGACCAGGACCGCGACGATCGCGGTGGTGGTCCACTTGGCGGTGTCCGAGATCTGGCCGCTGCGGCCGACCTTGAAGAACGCCAGGCAGAGGATCCACACCAGGTTGACCGGGATCAGGACCTTCCAGCCGAACCGCATGAACTGGTCGTAACGCATCCGAGGAAGCGTGGCCCGCAGCCAGATGAAGCCGAAGAGCAGGATCAGCACCTTGCCGAAGAACCAGAGCAGCGGCCAGTAGCCGGAGTTGGCGCCCTCCCAGAACGTGGTGATCGGGGCCGGAGCCCGCCAGCCGCCCAGGAACAGCGTGGTCGCGAACGCCGAGACGGTGATCATGTTGATGTACTCGGCCAGGAAGAACAGCGCGAACTTGAACGACGAGTACTCGGTGTGGAAACCGCCGACCAGCTCGGACTCGGCCTCGGGCAGGTCGAACGGGGCCCGGTTCGTCTCACCGACAGCCGCGATCATGTAGATGATGAAGCTCGGCAGGAGCTGGACCGCGTACCAGCCGGGGGCGGTCAGCTCGGTGCCGAAGATCTCCACCGGGGTGCCGGCGCCCTGCGCCTTGACGATCTGCGAGGTGCTCATGGTGCCGGCGGTCATGAACACCGCCACGATGGACAGGCCCATCGCGACCTCGTACGAGATCATCTGAGCGCTCGACCGCAGGCCGCCGAGCAGCGGGTAGGTCGAGCCGGAGGCCCAGCCGGCCAGCACCACGCCGTAGACGCTCATCGACGAGCAGGCGAGCAGCACCAGCACCGAGACCGGTACGTCGGTGAGCTGGAGCGCGGTCTTCTGACCGAACATGGTCACCACGCCACCGAACGGCATCACCGAGAACGCGGTGAAGGCCGTGGTCGCGGAGATCACCGGGGCGATGAAGTAGACCACCTTGTCGGCGGTCTTCGGGATGATCTCCTCCTTGAACGGCAGCTTCATGCCGTCGCTGAGGCTCTGCAACCAGCCCTTCGGGCCGACCTGGTTGGGGCCCGGCCGGACCGCCATCCGGGCCACGACCTTGCGCTCGTAGTTGATCGTGAACAGCGTCAGCAGCAGGAGCAGGACGAAGACACCGACCAGCTTGATCAGAACGATCCACCAGACGTCGTTCTCGAACGTCTCCAGGGTGGGATCGACGGCGTGTGCCGCCACCACGAAAGAACCGCTCATCGCGCCACCTCTTCGGCGAGGATCGGGCCGGGAACCCCGGCGCTCAGCTTGACCACCGCGCCGGCGGTGACGCCGAGACTGCGCCGGACCGTCGAGCCCGGTGAGTTCGTCGGCAGCCACACCACCCGCGGCGGCAGGTCGGTGATCGCGGCCGGCAGTGTGACCGAGCCACGGGCGGTGCTCGCCGTGACCAGGTCACCGTCGCCGACACCCAGCGACTCGGCGAGATCCTTGCCGATCCGGGCGACCGGCGGCCGCGCGGTACCGGCCAGCACCTGGTCGCCGTCGAGCAGCGAGCCCAGGTCGATCAGCTGGTGCCAGGTGGCGAGGACCGCCTCGTCGCCGGCCGGATGAGCGGGCCGGGCCGCCTCGGCGGCGGGCTGTGCCGGGCTCGACGCCGTGCTGCCGGGAAGGCCGCCCAGCTCACGGCGGATCGCCATCACGTCCCCGGTGTTCAGGGTGACGTCGAGCAGGGCGGCGATCGCCTCCAGCACGCGGCCGTCGGTCATCGCCGTGCTCTTCAGCACCGCGCCGAACGACCGCAGCCGGCCCTCCCAGTCCATGTAGGTGCCGGCCTTCTCGACGGCCGGCGCGATCGGCAGGACCACATCCGCCCGCCGGGTCACGGCGGTCTGCCGCATCTCGAGGCTGACCAGGAAGGGCACCGCGTCGAGCGCCTCCTCGGCCAGCCGCGGGTCGGTCAGGTCGGCCGGGTCGACGCCGCCGACCAGCAGGGCGCCGAGCGTGCCGTCCGCGGCCGCCGCGATGATCCGGTCGACGTCCCGGCCGGCCGTCCCGGGCAGCGCGCCCGGCTCGGCCTTCCAGGCCAGCGACAGTTCGGCGCGGGCCCCCGCCTCGGTGACCGGGCGGCCCCCGGGCAGCAGGTTGGGCAGGCAGCCGGCGTCGATCGCGCCGCGGTCGCCGGCCCGGCGGGGCACCCACGCGAGGCGGGCGCCGCTGCGGTCGGCCAGGGCCGCCGCCGCGCTGAGACCACCCGGGACCTCTGCCAGCCGCTCGCCCACGATCAGCAGCGAGCCGGGCGCGCTGAGCGCCGCGGCGACCGCCGGGTCGGTGCCGAGCAGGTGGGCCTCGTCGCCCGGGACGGCCACGACGAGCGCGGCGCCGAGCTTCTCCAGACCCCGGGAGAGGTACGAGGAGATCGCGGTGACCCTGAGCTTGCCCTTGCCGTGGCCCTTGCGCAGCCGCAGGAAGAGGATCGGCGCCTCCTCCTCCGGCTCCAGGCCCACGATCAGCACCGACGGGGCGTTCTCCACGTCCTCGTACGTCACTCCGGTGCCCCCGGCGACGTTCGCGGCCAGGAAGTCGGCCTCCTCGGTGATCCCGGTCGACGATCCGGTGGCACGGACCGGCCGGGCCCGGAAGTCGATGTCGTTGGTGCCGAGGACGGTCCGGGTGAACTTCGCGTACGCGTACGCGTCCTCCACCGTGAGCCGGCCGCCCGGAAGGACCCCGACGCCGCGCTCCCGTGCGGCCTTCAGCCCCTCGGCCGCGGCAAGCAGCGCCTCGCTCCAGGCCGCCTCACGCAGTTCACCGGTGGCCGCGTCGCGGACCAGCGGCGTCATGATGCGGTCGGTGGCGGTGGCGTAGCGGAAACCCCAGCGGCCCTTGTCGCAGTTCCACTCCTCGTTGACCGCCGGGTCGTCGCCGGCCAGGCGGCGCAGCACCTTCCCACGCCGGTGGTCGGTGCGCTGCGAGCAGCCGGAGGCGCAGTGCTCGCAGGCGCTGGGTGTGGAGACCAGGTCGAACGGGCGGGCGCGGAACCGGTACTGCTCGCCGGTGAGCGCGCCGACCGGGCAGATCTGGATGGTGTTGCCGGAGAAGTACGAGTTGAACGGGACGTCGCCGTCGCCGTCACCGACCTCGCCGTCACCGGTGCCGTCGCCGCCGAAGAAGTCGTCCCGGTAGACGTTGATCTGCTCGGCGGAGGAGCGGTCCATCAGGTCGATGAACTTGTCGCCGGCGATCTCCTCGGAGAACCGGGTGCAGCGCTGGCAGAGCACGCAGCGTTCCCGGTCCAGCAGTACCTGGCTGGAGATGTGGATCGGCTTCTGGTACTCCCGCTTCTCCTCCACGAACCGGGAGTCGGCACGGCCGGTGCTCATCGCCTGGTTCTGCAGCGGGCACTCGCCGCCCTTGTCGCAGGTG
The DNA here is from genome assembly GCF_019429605.1 of Actinoplanes hulinensis. Taxonomy (NCBI): domain Bacteria; kingdom Bacillati; phylum Actinomycetota; class Actinomycetes; order Micromonosporales; family Micromonosporaceae; genus Actinoplanes; species Actinoplanes hulinensis. Next base: position 181,682 of record NZ_JAHXZI010000016.1, read on the forward strand.
GGGCAGTCGAGCGGGTGGTTGATCAGCAGCAGTTCCATGACGCCGGCCTGCGCCTTGGCGGCGACCGGCGAGCTGAGCTGGGTCTTCACCACCATGCCCTCGGCCACCGTCTGGGTGCAGGAGGCCACCGGCTTGCGCTGGCCCTCCACCTCGACGAGGCACTGCCGGCAGGCGCCGGCCGGGGCGAGCAGCGGGTGGTCACAGAACCGCGGGATGGCGATGCCCATCCGCTCGGCGACCCGGATGACCAGCTCGCCCTTCTCGGCGGTGACCTCGACCCCGTCGATGACGAGCTTGACGGTGTCGACCCTCTTGGATACGTCGGTCATCAGTGCGCTCCAACCAGGGACTTCTCGGACAGCCGCGGGGCGGTCCGGCCCTCGATGTAGTCCAGGTAGTCCTGCCGGAACCACTTGAGCGTCGACACGACGGGCGTGGCCGCGCCGTCACCGAGGCCGCAGAAGGACCGGCCGAAGATGTTGTCCGCGGTGTCCTGCAGGGTGTCCAGGTCCTTGTAGGTGCCCTGACCGGCGAGGATCCGCCGGTAGGTGCGCACCATCCAGTAGTTGCCCTCCCGGCACGGGGTGCACTTGCCGCAGGACTCGTGGTGGTAGAACTCCAGCCACCGCCACGTGTTGTAGACCGGGCAGTCCTGGTCCGAGAAGATCTGCATGGCCGTGGTGCCGAGGATCGACCCGGCCGCTGACACCCCTTCGAAGTCCATCGGGGTGTCGATGTGCTCGGCGGTCAGGATCGGTGTCGACGAGCCGCCCGGCGTCCAGAACCTCAGGTTGTGGCCCGGCTTCATGCCCCCGGCCAGCTCGATCAGCTCGCGCAGGGTGATGCCGAGGCCGCACTCGTACTGGCCCGGGTTGGTGATCCGGCCGGACAGCGAGTAGATCATCGGGCCGGCCGACTTCTCGGTGCCCATGCTCTTCCACCAGTCCGCGCCGCCCAGCACGATGTAGGGCACGCTGGCGATGGTCCCGACGTTGTTGACCACGGTCGGGCTCGCGTACAGGCCGGCGATCGCCGGGAAGGGCGGCCGCAGCCGCGGCTGGCCGCGGAAACCCTCCAGCGAGTCGAGCAGCGCGGTCTCCTCACCACAGATGTACGCGCCGGCGCCGCTGTGGACGACCAGGTCCAGGTCGAATCCCGAGCCGAGGATGTTCTTACCGAGGTAGCCCTTGGCGTACGCCTCCTGGACCGCGTTGCGCAGCCGCCGGGCGGCGTGCACCGCCTCGCCACGGATGTAGATGTACGCCCGGTTGGCCCGGATCGCGTAGGAGGCGATGATCGCGCCCTCCACCAGCGAGTGCGGGTCGTACGTCATGAGCGGCAGGTCCTTGCAGGTGCCCGGCTCGCCCTCGTCCGCGTTGATCACGAGGTAGTGCGGCTTGCCGTCGCCCTGCGGGATGAATCCCCACTTGAGCCCGGTGGGGAAGCCCGCACCGCCACGGCCGCGCAGGCCGGAGTCCTTGACCAGCTGGATCAGGTCGTCCGGGTGCACGTCCAGCGCCTTGCGCAGCGCCAGGTAGCCGTCGAGTCGTTCGTAGACCCCGATCCGCCAGGCGTCCGGCGAGAGCCAGCGCTTGGTCAGCACGGGGGTGAGCTTCTGGAGGACCTCCGGCCGTAGCTGGGTCACTTCTTCTCCTCGGTGACGCGCGGCTTGGTCTTGGTGATCGGGGTGTCCGGGTCGAAACCGGCCACCGTGACACCGTGTTCCTGTGCCAGCCGCACACCGCGCAGCGTGGGCGCGCCCGCCACCCCGTCGGCCACCGCGCCCTCGCGCGGGTCGGCGAAGCCGGCCAGCTGGTACTGCATCTCCCGCAGCGAGCAGATCCGCGCGCCCCGGGCGGGCGTCGGCCGATCCCCCTTGCGCAGGTTCTCCACCAGCTCGACCGCGCTCTCCGGGGTGGCCTGGTCGACGGTGAAGTCGTAGTTGACCGTCACCACCGGCGCGTAGTCGCAGGCGGCCAGGCACTCGGCGTGCTCCAGCGTGATCTTGCCGTCGGCCGTGGTCTCGTCGTGGCCGACGCCGAGGTGCTCGGCCAGCTGGTCGTAGACCTCCTGGCCGCCCATCACGTTGCACAGGGTGTTGGTGCAGACGCTGACCAGGTACTCACCGGTGGGCCGGCGCTTGTACATGGTGTAGAAGGTCGCGACCGCGCCGACCTGGGCCTTGTTGATGCCGAGCAGGTCGGCGCAGAACGCCACCCCGTTCGGGCTGACATGGCCCTCCTCGGTCTGCACCAGGTGCAGCAGCGGCAGCAGCGCGGACCGTTCCCGGCCGGCCGGGTAGCGGGCGAGGATCTCGAGCGCGGGCTCGAGAAGCTTCGCCGCCAGTGGTTCGGCGGCCGGCGAGAATTCCACCGTTGTCATCGGTCACACCCACCCATCACGGGATCCAGCGAAGCGCCGCCGGCGATCACGTCGGCCAGCAGGGCGCCCTCGGCCATCGCGGGGATGGCCTGGAGGTTCACGAAGCTCGGCTCGCGGTAGTGCACCCGGTACGGATGGGTGCCACCGTCGGAGACCGCGTGTACGCCGAGTTCGCCACGCGGGTGCTCGATGGCGACGTAGACCTGGCCGGGCGGAACCCGGAAGCCCTCGGTCACCAGCTTGAAGTGATGGATCAGCGACTCCATCGATTGACCCATGATCTTGGCGACGTGCTCGAGCGAGTTCCCGAGCCCGTCGAGGCCGAGCGCGAGCTGCGCCGGCCAGGCGATCTTCTTGTCCTCGATCCAGATCGGCCCGGGACGGAGGCGGTCCAGCGCCTGCTCGACGATCTTCAGCGACTCCCGGATCTCCGCCACCCGGACCAGGTAGCGGCCCCAGACGTCACCGGTCGTCGCGGTGGGCACGTCGAACTCGTAGTCCTCGTACCCGCAGTAGGGCATCGTCTTGCGCAGGTCCCAGGGCAGGCCGGCCGAGCGCAGTACCGGCCCGGTGATGCCCAGGGCGAGGCAGCCGGTCACGTCCAGCACCGCGACACCCTGGGTGCGCTGCTGCCAGATGACCTGCCCGGAGAGCATGGCCTCGTACTCCTTGAGCTTCTTCGGCAGGTACTTGAGGAAGTCGCGGATCTTCTTGACCGCGGACTCCGGCAGGTCCTGCGAAAGGCCGCCCGGGCGGATGTAGCCGTTGTTCATCCGCAGGCCGGAGGTCTCCTCGAAGATGTCGAGGATGTACTCCCGCTCGCGGAAGCCGTACAGCATCATCGAGATCGCGCCCAGCTCCATGCCGGTGGTGGCCAGCCAGACCAGGTGCGAGGCGATCCGCTGGAGTTCCATGAACATGACGCGGATCGTGTTGGTGCGCTCGGTGATCTGGTCGGTGACGCCGAGCAGCTTCTCCACGGCGAGGCAGTAGGCCACCTCGTTCGACATGTTGGAGAGGTAGTCCATCCGGGTCACGAAGGTGACGCCCTGGGTCCAGTTGCGGTACTCCAGGTTCTTCTCGATCCCGGTGTGCAGGTAACCGACGACCGGGCGGCACTCGGTCACCGTCTCGCCGTCGAGTTCGAGCACCAGCCGGAGCACACCGTGCGTGGACGGGTGCTGCGGGCCCATGTTGACGACGATCTTCTCGTTGCTGAGCGGGTCGACGCTGGCGGTGAGGGAGTCCCAGTCCCCGCCGGTGACCGTGAAGACCCGGCCCTCGGTGGTCTCGCGCTCGCTCGCGTACTCAGATGTGGTCACTGGTAGACCCTCCGCTGGTCGGGAGGCGGAATCTCGGCGCCCTTGTACTCGACGGGCACGCCACCGAGCGGGTAGTCCTTGCGCTGGGGGTGGCCCTCCCAGTCGTCCGGCATGAGAATCCGCGTCAGGTTCGGGTGGCCCGGGAAGACGACGCCGAACATGTCGTAGATCTCCCGCTCCTGCCAGTCGGCGGTCGGGTAGACCCCGGTGACGCTCGGGACGGTGACGCCGTCGGCCACCGCGACCTCCAGCCGCACCCGGCGGCGATAGGTCATCGAAGTCAATTGATAAGCGATGTGGAATCGGCGCTCATCGGATCCGAGATAGTCCACCGCGTCGACCGACGAGCAGAGCTCGAACCGGAGTGCGGCGTCGTCACGCATTACCTGACACACCTCGACGATGTGCTCCGCGCGTACGTGAAGTGTGAGTTCTGCCCTATCCACGACCACCTTCTCGATGGCTTCGGAGAGGGCCGGATAAGCTTCCTCCAACGCGTCATAGACGTCGTCGAAATACCCGCCGTAGGGTCGTGGGCTGTCAAAAGCAGCAGGTCGTGGGCGGGTCAGGCGACCAAAGCCGGAGACGTCTCCGGTGCCTTTGACGCCGAACATGCCCTTATCCGGGCTGGGCGGCGTCTGTGCGGGAGCACCCAATTCCGCGCCCACCGGAGCGCTACCCTCGGTTCCGGGCTGAATACTCATTTGTGAACCTCCCGCAAATGCGGCTGGAGCTTCATCCAGTTCTCGATCCGCAATTGCTCCTCGCGCCCTTCTTTCACGGCCTGGGTCCATTCCGCACGGCGGACCTTGTCCACGCGGTAGGAAGAGGGCATGGCGCCGGGCGCGACGATCGGAACCCGGCCCTCGGCCTGCCGGGCTTCGAGCATCTTGCGGCCGTTCGGGCCGAGAGGTTGCGCCATGACCTTCTCGCGCATCTTGAGAATCGCGTCGATCAGCATCTCCGGCCTGGGCGGACACCCGGGTAGGTAGATGTCGACCGGGACGATGTGGTCCACACCCTGGACGATGGCGTAGTTGTTGAACATGCCGCCGGACGAGGCGCACACGCCCATCGAGATGACCGACCGCGGCTCCGGCATCTGGTCGTAGATCTGCCGGACGACCGGGGCCATCTTCTGGCTCACCCGGCCGGCCACGATCATCAGGTCGGCCTGCCGCGGCGAGGCGCGGAACACCTCCATCCCCCAGCGACCCAGGTCGTAGTGGGGGCCGCCGGAGGCCATCATCTCGATGGCGCAACAGGCGAGGCCGAAGGTGGCGCCCCAGAACGACGACTTACGGGCCCAGTTGGATACTTTCTCCACGCTCGTCAGCAGGATGCCCGACGGGAGCTTCTCTTCGATTCCCATAACGCATCAGTCCCAGTTGAGTCCGCCGCGTCGCCACACATACGCGTAGGCGATGAAGACGGTGAGGATGAACAGGACCATCTCCACGAACCCGAACAGGCCGAGCGCGTCGAAGGACACGGCCCACGGGTACAGGAAAATGGTCTCGATGTCGAAGATGATGAAGAGCATCGCGGTCAGGTAGAACTTCACCGGAAACCGCCCGCCACCGATCGGTTGTGGCGCTGGCTCGATCCCACACTCGTAGGCGTCGAGCTTGGCCCGGTTGAAGCGCTTCGGCCCGACGATCGGCGCGATGGACACCGAGAACAACGCGAAGAGGGCGCCGAGGATCAGCAACCCGACGATCGGGACATAAGGGTTGATCGTCATGTCTACTCCCGTACGACTGTTAGCCGCTTCACACTAGTTACTGAGGTTGTGCTGTCCTTTGGTCGGGGGTGCCCTAATTCGTACTGACCGAGGTCAGACGGAGGGCGCCACCTTGGTCAATCCATTGATGATGCGATCCATGGCGTCGCCACCCCGGGGGTCGGTGAGGTTGGCCAGGAGCTTGAGGACGAACTTCATGAGCAGCGGCTGCGGCATGCCGTACTTGGTGGCCAGCCGCATGATCTGCGGGTTGCCGATCAGCTTCACGAAGATCCCACCGATCCGGTAATAGCCACCGAACCGGAGACTCAATTCGGCGGGGTACGCCTGGAGCGCGCGCTCGCGCTCCGGTCCGGCCGGCCGGGCCAGGGCTTGCACCGCCACCTCGGCCGCCATCTCACCGGACTCCATCGCGTACGCGATGCCCTCGCCGTTCATCGGGTTGACCATGCCGCCGGAGTCACCGACCAGCATCACCCCACGGGTGTAGTGCGGCACCCGGTTGAAGCCCATCGGCAGCGCGGCGCCCAGCGTCGGGCCGTCCGCATTGGCCTCCTCGCGCAGTCCCCACTCCTCCGGAGTGCTGCCCAGCCAGTCGGTGAGCAGATTTCGGTAGTTCGTCTTACCGAAGGCGTCCGAGGAGTTCAGGATGCCGAGACCGACGTTCACCCGGCCGTCACCCAGTCCGAAGATCCAGCCGTAGCCGGGCAGGAGCCGGCCCGGGTTCTGCGCGCTGCGCAGCTCCAGCCAGGACTCCAGGTAGTCGTCGTCCGCCTTCACGGCCGAACGGTAATAGCGCCGAACCGCCACGCCGAGGGGCCGATCGTCCCGCTTGGCCAGACCGAGCGACAGGGGGAACTTGCCGGACACGCCGTCCGCGGCGATCACCAGGGGGGCACGGAAGGAGACCGGCTCACGCTCCGGGCCGGACTTCGCCTCGACGCCGATCACGTAGCCGTCGTCGTCGGTCACCGCTCCGATGACATTCACCCCGGTGCGCAGGACGGCGCCGGCCTCCACGGCTTGCCGGGCCAGCATGTCGTCGAAGTCCATCCGGGTTCGGACGAGACCGTAGTTGGGGAAGCTGGCGAGATCGGGCCAGTCCAGTTCCAGCCGGACTCCGCCGCCGATCACCCGCAGGCCGCGGTTCTGCAGCCAGCCGGCCTTCTCCGAGGTGTCGATACCCATCCGGATGAGCTGGCGGACCGCGCGCGGGGTGAGGCCGTCACCGCAAACCTTCTCGCGCGGGAACTCGGTCTTCTCGAGCAGCAGAACGCGTACGCCGTGGCGAGCCAGGTGGTATGCCGCCGCGGAGCCACCGGGACCCGCTCCGACCACGATCACGTCCGCCTCGTCTACGACGGGCCCACTCGGGTGGTCGTTCACGGTCCAACCTCCGTCTCGCCCGGACGCTCGTGAATTAGTTCACAAGCATGCCTCGATCGGAGTGTAGGCCGACTATCGAAGATCTTTGCGCTCAGGTTCCCCTAATTGTTCCTGAAGGACTATCACCCCTGCTCAGGGGCAGGGAGGACCCGGTCCGCCACGCCGAGCGCCGGGCCGTCCAGGTGGTCGCGGATAGTGCCGCCCATCGCTTGGTCGAGCGCCACGATGAGCCCCTCCACGAGGTCCTGGGCAAGATCGGGATCCTGCGCCGCGACCCGGCGGAGCCGCGCGGCCAGCTCGGTTGCGCGGCGCGCGTCCGCCTCACCCTCGTCGATCGCGAGGTCGATGTCGGTGTCGTCGAGTTGTCCGAGATCAGTCATGACTCGAACTAAGCAGCACGTTCACTGCCTGGTGGGCGAAATGCCGTATTTACACCCGGGTGGCGCGGTGCAGCGCCACGATCCCACCGCTCAGGTTGCGCCAGCCGACCCGGTCCCACGGCCCGGCCGCGGCGATCCGGTCCGCCAGACCCTGCTGGTCCGGCCAGGCGCGGATCGATTCGGCCAGATAGACGTACGCCTCCGGATTGCTCGACACACCCCGCGCCACGGCCGGCAGCGAGCGCATCAGGTACTGCATGTAGACCGTCCGGAAGGCGGCGTTCGTCGGGTGGCTGAACTCACACACCACGAGCCGGCCGCCCGGCCTCGTCACCCGGGCGAACTCACGCAGCGCGGCGCCGGTGTCCACCACGTTGCGCAGCGCGAAGGAAATCGTCACCGCGTCGAAGACACCGTCCGCGAACGGCAGCCGCAGCGCGTCCCCGGCCAGCAGTGGCACCTCGGCCCGGACCCGGCGGCCGGCCTGGAGCATGCCCACCGAGAGGTCCGCGCCGACCGCGAACGCCCCGGACCGGCCCAGTTCCTCGGTGGAGATCCCGGTGCCGGCACCCACGTCCAGCACCCGCTCGCCGGGCCGCAGCCCCAGCGCGGTCCGGGTGGCCCGGCGCCAGCCCCGGTCCTGCCCGAAGGAGAGCACGGTGTTGGTGAGGTCGTAGCGTTTCGCCACGCCGTCGAACATCTCGGCGACCTCGTGCGGCTGCTTGTCCAGATCTGCGCGCGTCACGAGGTAACTCTCCCATTAGCCCGGCAAACAGCGCGGGCGGGATGGTTTCCCATCCCGCCCGCGCCTTGTGCGTTATATATACGACCGTCGTCGGTCGGGTCCGAATGCTCGTCACCGACGCGATCGCGACTGGCGACGTATGAGTGTTCCGTTGCCTTACAAGGGCAACGTAACCAGCAGCAACGACCCGGTACAGGCAACCGGCGGGCTCGTTACGAAGGAGCAACCCAGCCTCGCCGGTCCGACGATCCGAACCTGGCCGAACGGACGACTGCCACCCCCTGAAGGGGCCAGTTATCAGCTCGCCTCGACCAGCGGAAGCTGCTTACGGACCCCTCCACCGGGCAGCGCGATCGAGGAGAAGTGCGAGACCACGCGGTCGTCGGTGGGGTCGTCCGCGGCCGTCCGGTGCACGGCGAGGCGCTTGTACCAGGTGTCCCGCCACGCCGGGACGCGGTCCGCGGTGCGGATCATCGAGATCAGCTCCTGGAGGTTCGACCGGTGCTTGGCGCCGGCCGAGGAGATCACATTCTCCTCCAGCATGATCGAGCCGAGGTCGTCGACGCCCATGTGCAGCGAGAGCTGGCCGATGTCCTTGCCGGTGGTGAGCCAGGACGCCTGGAGGTGGGCCACGTTGTCGAAGAACAGCCGGGAGACCGCGATGAAACGCAGATACTCCATGGTGGTGGCCTGGGTGCGGCCCTTGAGGTGGTTGTTCTCCGGCTGGTACGTCCACGGGATGAACGCGCGGAACCCGCCGACCTCGTGCGACTGCTCGACCGGGACGTCCTGGTAGCCGTTCGCCACCGCCAGGTCCTGCACCTCACGGATCATCCGGATGTGCTCGATGCGCTCGAAGTTCGTCTCACCCGTACCCATCATCATGGTGGCGGTGGACGAGAGGCCGTGCCGGTGCGCGATGGCCATCACCTCGAGCCATCGCGCCCCGCTCTCCTTGAGCGGCGCGATGGCCTTGCGCGGACGCTCGGGCAGCATCTCGGCGCCGGCGCCGGCGATCGAGTCGAGCCCGGCCGCCTTGATCCGGATCACCGCCTCCTCGATGGAGACGCCGTCGACCTTGGCCATGTGCAGGATCTCGCTCGGGCCGATCGAGTGGATGGCGAGCTGCGGGAACGCCTGCTTGACCGAGGAGAAGAGATTCTCGTAGTACGCCACCCCGAACTCGGGGTGGTGCCCACCCTGGAGCATCACCTGCGTGGCGCCCAGCTCGACCGCCTCGCCGGCCCGGTGCAGGATCTCCTCGATCGGGTGCGCCCAGCCCTCCTTGTGCTTCGGGGCCCGGAAGAACGCGCAGAACTTGCACGCCGTGACGCACACGTTGGTGTAGTTGATGTTCCGGTCGATCAGGTACGTGACGATGCCGTCCGGATACCGGCGGCGCCGGACCGCGTCGGCCGCCTCGCCCAGCGCGTGGAACGGGGCCTCCGTGTAGAGCAGCAACGCCTCCTCGGGCGTGATGCGCCCACCGTCGGCTCCGCGCTGCAGGATGCTGTCGATCTCCGGATTCGCGGTCACGTCAGGAAGCGTACGTCCACCGGGTGCCGACCGTCAGCGGCGAGGGTCACGGGAGCCGGCCGTCCCGATCAGCGCGGCCAGGCCGTCCAGCACCCGGGCGAGCCCGAACTCGTACGCGTGGCCGGGCTCGTAGGCGGCGCCCATCGCGGACCCGGCGGCGGCCCCGACCCGGGTGGCGGTCGGGTACCGGTGCTGGTCGAAGACCAGCTCGAAGACCGGTCCACGCTCCTGCCACCACTCGAAGTCGGTGCTGCCGGTCCGTGCCTCCGCGGCCCGCACGTCCGCCTCCGACCGGGCCGCGGCCTGCACGAATCCGATCAGGAAGGTGAGCGCCGCGTCCCGGGTCACGTCGTCCAGCCCGCAGTCGTCGAAGGCGCGCAGCTCGTGCTCGTACTTCGCCATCAGGCCGGGGCCCAGCGGCGGACGGCTGGCCGGGAGGGTCGCCGCCCACGGATGGGCGGTGTAGAGCCGGCGGTTCTCCCCGGCGACCGCGGCCAGGCGCTCCCGCCACGGCCGGTCCGGGTGCTCGGCACGGGGCATCTCCAGGTAGAGACGGTCCAGCATCAGATCGAGAAGGGCGCTCTTGTCCGGGACGTACGTGTAGAGGGTCATCGGCACCACCCCCAGCTCCTGGGCGACCCGGCGCATCGACACCGCCTCCAGGCCCTCGGCGTCGGCCAGCGCGATCCCGGTCTCGACCACCCGCGCGACGGTCAGGCCGGGGCGGCGGCCACGGCGCTTCCCCTCCGGCTCGCCGTCCGGGAACCAGAGCAGGTCGATGGTGCGGCGCACTTCGGCCACGGGTGGCACTCCTTTCTTGTACGGCGTATTGTGTACGACGTACAAGTAACAGCTTCGGGGAGGCGCCATGCAGATCACCTCGTCCGCCATCTCGCTCACCGTCGACGATGTCCCGGCTTCCAGCAAGTTTCTCGCGGACCACTTCGGCTATGTCGTGCGGATGTCGGCAGACGGTTTCGCCTCGCTCGGCCGCGACGACGGTGGCGTCGACCTGATCTTCCTGCGCCGCGGCATCGAGGTGCTGCCACCCGAGCTGCGCCAGGTGCACACCGCCGGCACGATCGTCGCCTTCGTGGTCGACGACCTGGAGGCCGAGCAGGCCCGGTTGCGGGCCGAGGGGGTCGAGCCCACGCTGCCCATCCGTGAGGAGCCGTGGGGTGAGCGCCTCCTTCTGGTGGCCGACCCCAACGGTGTCGTCTACGAGTTGGTGGAGTGGCCGGACCGATAGGTTCTGTTCTCACGGATCGTTCAGGGGGTGGCAGTGCTCGTCGTTCACGGCGGCTGGGTGGCCGGGGCCGGGCGCCCGGGCCAATTGATCATCTGGGCCGAGGATCCGGCTCTTCCCACGTCGTCGACGTCCCGGGCGCGGTCGCGTCCACACCCGTTCGCGGCTCCCGTTGACGCGCTCCAGCAGGTGGTGCCCGGCGCGGAGGGCGGATCGCTGGCGCTCACCCTGCCCGGGAGCGGTCGTGGCCCCCTGCCGTCGCCCGAGACCGGGCACGAGGCGGCCACCCGCGGGATCAAGCTGGGCACGTGGACGGTTCCGGCGCTGTCGGTGCCCGGTGACGCGGCCATGGCGGTCCTCGGTGAGCTCGCCGACCCCGATCCGGACGGTCCCTGGCTCGCCGGGCCGTCGCTGCGCTATCTCACCCTGCTCGCCGGCTACGCCTGTGACCTGGCCGGGCGCGGGCGGATGCTGCCGCAGCTGACGGTCGAGGCCGGGATGCCCACGGCGCGCTGGCGGCCGGTGCTGACCGGGTCCGACACGGCCACCTTCCGCGACTTCGCGGCCGGCATGCCGCCGGTGGTGCGGGCCGCGGGGGACGGCCAGGCCGTCGGGCGGACGGTGCGGGACGCCCTGGAGTCGCTGCTGGACGGGGCGGCCCGCGCCACCCTGCCGGAGCGGCTCATGGTCGGCCAGCGGCCGGGGCCGAAGTCCGCCCTGCCGGACCGCTGGCTGGCCGCCCTCACCGGCGCCGATCCGGCGCTGCCCGGCGCCGCCGACGCCGACGTGCGCGACCTGCGCCGCGCGCTGGACGACTGGATGCGCGCGGCCACCGAGGCCCACGGCCCGATCCGGGTCAGCTTCCGCCTCTTCGAGCCGTCGCCGGAGGCGCCGCCCGGTGAGGGCGGATGGTTCCTGGAGTTCGCGTTGCAGTCGGCCGAGGACCCGGGTCTCTACCTGCCCGCCGACGACCTCTGGGAGGGTGCCCGGTTCCCCGGGCTGCCGCGCCGGCCCGACGAGACCCTGCTCGCCGGGCTGGGCCGGGCCGTCCGGCTCTTCCCCCTGCTGCACGTGGCACTGCTCGAACAGCGACCGTCCGCCATGCCGCTGACCACCGGCGAGGCCTATGACTTCCTGCGCCAGGCCGCGCCGCTGCTGCAGGCGGCCGGGTTCGGTGTGCAGCTCCCGTCGTGGGCCGGCCGGAAGGCGGTCGGGCTGAAACTCACCACGCGCACCCGGTCCAGGTCCGGGTCGTCGTCGCGGGCCGTGGCGGATTCCGGTTTCGGGCTCTCCGAGCTGGTCGACTTCCGGCTCGATCTGGTCATCGGCGACGGCGCGGTGACCGCCGAGGAGCTGGCCGAGCTGGCCCGGCTCAAAGTGCCGCTGGTCCGGGTCCGCGGCCAGTGGGTGGAGCTGGACGCCCGTCAGCTCAAGGCCGCGCTCAAGGCGGTCGGGGAGCGACGGGAGGGGCAGCTCACCGCGGGTGAGCTGTTGCAGCAGGTGGTCGACGGCGGCGACGAGGACCTGCCGTTGGTCGAGGTCGACGCCGACGGCGACCTCGGTGACCTGCTCTCCGGTCAGGCGGCCGAGCGGCTCAGCCCGCTGCCGACGCCGGCCGGGTTCCAGGGGGCGCTCCGGCCTTATCAGGAGCGGGGCCTGTCCTGGCTGCACTTCCTCACCCGGCTCGGCCTCGGCGGCATCCTGGCCGACGACATGGGTCTGGGCAAGACCGCGCAGACCCTGTCGCTGCTGCTCACCGACGAGGGCTCACGGAGCCTGCTGATCTGCCCGATGTCGCTGGTCAGCAACTGGCACAAGGAGGCCGGCCGGTTCGCGCCGGGCCTGCGGGTCTACGTGCATCACGGCGCCACCCGGATGCGCGGGCCCGAGTTCGACGAGGCGGTCGCCGGGGCCGACCTGGTCATCACGACGTATGGCACGGCGCTTCGCGACCTGGAGACGCTGCGTGGTGTGACGTGGAGCCGGGTGGTCTGCGACGAGGCGCAGGCGATCAAGAACAGCGGGACCAGGCAGTCGCAGGCGGTCCGCGCGATTCCGGCCCGCACCCGGCTGGCGCTCACCGGCACCCCGGTGGAGAACCATCTGGCGGAGCTGTGGTCGATCATGGATTTCTGCAATCCGGGGCTGCTCGGGCCGGCGAAACGGTTCCGGCGCCGGTTCCAGGAGCCGATCGAGAGCCGGCAGGACGAGGACGCGACCGCCGCTCTGAAACGGGCCACCGGCCCGTTCGTGCTCCGGCGCCTCAAAACCGACAAGACCATCATCTCGGACCTGCCGGAGAAGAACGAGATGAAGGTGTGGTGCTCGCTCACCCCCGAGCAGGCCACCCTCTACCAGGCGGTCGTCGAGGACATGATGGCCGAGATCGAGAGCACCGAGGGCATCCAGCGGCGGGGCAACGTGCTGGCCGCCATGATGAAGCTCAAGCAGGTCTGCAACCATCCCGCCCACCTGCTCAAGGACGGCTCCCGGCTGCCCGGCCGCTCCGGCAAGCTGGCCCGGCTCGAGGAGCTGGCCGACGAGATCATCGAGGACGGCGACAAGGCCCTGATCTTCACTCAGTACGCGGAGTGGGGCACGCTGCTCCAGCCGTACCTGACGGCCCACACCGACCGGCCGGTGCTGTGGCTGCACGGCGGCCTGAGCAAGGCGCGGCGCGACGAGCTGGTCGAGAGGTTCCAGACCTCCGGCGAGCCGATGCTGTTCCTGCTCTCGCTCAAGGCCGCCGGCACCGGTCTCAACCTGACCGCCGCCAACCACGTCGTCCACTTCGACAGGTGGTGGAATCCGGCGGTCGAGGACCAGGCCACCGACCGGGCGTTCCGGATCGGGCAGTCGCGCGACGTTCAGGTCCGTAAGTTCATCTGCACCGGCACCCTGGAGGAGAAGATCGACGCGATGATCGAGCGGAAGAAGGCGCTGGCCTCCTCGGTCGTCGGCACCGGCGAGGAGTGGATCACCGACCTCAACACCGATCAGCTGCGGGAGCTGTTCTCGCTCGACCCGGCGGCGGTGCGCTGACATGCCCTTCGACAGGTCCGGTCAGTTCTACGAGGCGGCCCGCCCGATCGAGGTGGACGGCGGCCTGAGCGTGCGGTCGAAGCGGGGCAAGATCGGTGAACAGTGGTGGTCGCGCAAGTTCGTGGACGTGCTGGAGGGTGTCTGCGACGCGGGGCGGCTGGCGCGCGGCCGGGCCTATGCGCGCAAGGGCCAGGTGATGGACTTCGCCCTCGAACCGGGGCGGGTGCTCGCCCGGGTGCAGGGGTCGCGCCCCCGGCCGTACGAGGTGACGATCCGGATCACCGCGTTCGACGACGCGCGGTGGGCCGACGTGATCGACGCGCTCGCGACCCGGGCGCTGTACCGTGCCGCGTTGCTGGCCGGCGAGATGCCGCACGAGATCGTCGACCTCTTCACCGAGCTGGGTCTGCCACTGTTCCCGAACCGGCTGGACATCGACTGTTCCTGCCCGGACTGGGGCGTTCCCTGCAAACACGGCTCGGCGGTGCTGTACGTGCTGGCCGAGGCGTTCGACGACGACCCGTTCCTGGTGCTGGCCTGGCGGGGCCGCGGCCGCGACGAGTTGCTCGGCGCGCTGCGCGGCACCCCCGAGCCGGAGGACATCGTCGACCCGCTGGCGGTCGAGGAGGAGCCGCTGGACGCCCGGCTGGCCGACTTCTACTCCCCCGCCATCAGCCTGGGCCGGCTGCGGGAGCGGCCACCCCGGGGCGGGCTGCCACCCGAGCTGCTGCTGCGGGCGCTCGACCCGCCACAGATCCGGGTCCGGCATGTGCCGCTGGTCGACGTCCTCCGGCCGGTCTATCGCGACCTGGGCACGACGGAGAAAGAGGAATGAGCGAGTCCGCCCACAGGGCCGCGCCCATCGTGAACCGATCGTGGGCGAGTCCACGATGGACGCGGCGGCTTGTCACGCTACCGGGCTTCGCCCGGTTTCGCCTCCCCGAAGGGTGACCTCAAGCTGGATAGCCGTCACCACCCGTGTCAATGCACATTTACCGATATCGGAGCACCGCATCATGAGTGAGATGACCTATCGCCGGCTGGGTGACTCGGGCCTGGTCGTGTCCGCGATCGGGATCGGCTGCAACAACTTCGGCCGCAAGCTGGACGCTGACGGCACCCGTGAGGTGGTCGACGCCGCGATCGACGCGGGGATCACCCTCTTCGACACCGCGGACATCTACGGCACCCCGCACGGCATGTCGGAGGCGTTCCTCGGGGCCGCGCTCAAGGGCCGGCGGGACGAGGTCGTGTTGGCCACCAAGTTCGGCATGAACATGGAGGGGCTCAACGGGAGGGACTTCGGGGCGCGGGGCTCGCGACGGTACGTCGTCCGCGCCGTCGAGGCCTCACTCCGGCGGCTGGAGACCGATCACATCGACCTCTACCAGATGCACGAGCCGGATCCGGCCACCCCGATCGACGAGACCCTGGCCGCCCTCGACGACCTGGTCCGTGCCGGCAAGGTCCGCTACCTGGGCAACTCGAACTTCTCCGGCTGGCAGATCGCCGACGCCGACTGGACGGCGCGAACCGGGAGTCTGACCCGGTTCGTCAGCGCGCAGAACAGGTACAGCCTGCTGAACCGCGGCGTCGAGGCCGAGGTGGTGCCGGCGTGCGAGCAGTTCGGGCTCGGGCTGCTGCCCTTCTTCCCGATCGAGTCCGGCCTGCTGTCCGGCAAGTACCGGCGCGGTGAGCAGGCTCCCGCCGGGACCAGGATGTCGCAGGAGCGCTACCGCCCATGGCTGGCCGACGCGGACTGGGACACCATCGAGGCGCTGACCGCCTTCGGGGCCGAGCGCGGTCGCACCCTGCTCGAAGTGGCGGTCGCCGGACTGCTCGCCCGGCCGGCGGTGGCCAGCGTGATCGCCGGTGCCACCACCCCGGAACAGGTCCAGGCCAACGCCGCAGCCGGCACGTGGGAACTCACCGCCGCCGACGTGGCCGCCCTCGACGCTCTCCTCGACTCGTAGGAGTCCAACCCCACCTCCGCCCCCACCTTGGGACCCCGCTCAGCGAAGACCAAAGGGCGGGCACAAGGCGCAGCCGCAGGCACAAGGCGCAGCCGCGGACACAAGACGCGAGCGCGGACACTAGGCGCGATTCGCGGACACAAAGCGTGGGCGCGAACACAACGCGTGGGGCGGGCATAACGCGTGGGGCGGGCATAACGCGCGGGGCGGGCATAACGCGCGGGCGCGGATACAAGACGCGGGCGCGGGCTGTAGGCAGCGGAAAGCGCGTGCGTGAGAGCGCGCGTCGGGCGTACTAGGAAACAGCGAGGCCGGGCACGCGGGAAGCGTGCCCGGCCCGGAGAGAGTGACTACTCGGCGACCGTGATGATGCGGCGGCGCCGAGCCACCCGGAAGGCGATGAAGCCCGCGGCCAGCAGGGCCGCGCCGGTGCCGGCGATCAGGCCGGCCGGGGCACCGGTGATCGGAAGACCGCCGCCGATGCCGCCCGAGGTCAGCTTGACGGTGAGGGCGGCCTTGTTGTTGTCCTTCTTCTTGTCCTGCACGCCGCCGTTGATGCTGACCGAGCCGGCCTTGTGCTCGGCCACGTCGAGGATCTCGGCGGAGAGGCTGAACAGGTAGCGGCCCTTGTTCGGGACACTTTCCACGACCAGGCAGACCAGGTCGGTGACCTGGGCCAGGTCGGTGACGGACTCGTCGATCTCGGTGAGCGAGGTGCCCGGCAGGCAGCGCTCGTCGATCTTCATGAGCTCGATGCCGGTCGGCAGCTTGATGTGCGCGTACTGGAGGGAGGCCATGCTCGGCGGGACGGTTCCGGACGGGCCCAGGTTGCGCAGGCCCACCTCGGCGGTGCGCTCCTCGCCGATCTCGCCGGTGAAGGAACCGCCGACGGCCGCGGTCTCCGCCGTCGACTTCGGCACGGTCACCGAGAAGATCGTGAAGTTGTCGTCCTCGTTGAGGTCCTCGGCGACCTCCGGCTCCTCGGCGGACACCGACGAGACGGCCTCCAGCGACAGCTCCTTGCCGGAGGCGCCGGCGGTGCGCTTCGTGAAGTCGAAGACGTACTTGTCGGTGAGGCCGATCGCGGCGATGTAGACCGGGTACTCGAACGGCCCGGCGGCGTCCGACGGCACCTTGACCCGCAGCGGCATGTTCTTCGGCAGGGTGAAGGCGCCCCCGCCGGCCAGCGGCTCGTTGAAGACGCAGACGAAGCCACCGATCTCGGCGTCCTGCTCGCAGTTGCGGTAGTTCAGCACCGGCGTCACCCCGTACGGGGCCATCACCACGAGACCGAGAGCCGCGACGTCCTTGTTGCCGGTGTTACGGACCAGGACCGGCACGTCGGCGCTCTTGCCGTGGGCCAGTTTCAGGTCGGCGACGTCCTCGACCTCGAGGTCGACGCCACCCTTGTCGGTGCGGACCACGGTGATCGACATCTCGTCGCTGGGCAGCTCGCCGACCGTCGTGCTGAGCGCGATGGTCTTGGCCGGGTCGGCGGCACCCGCCGCGGCGGCCGGCTTGATCGTGAACTTGATGCTGCGCCGCTGACCCGGCGCCAGGTCACCGATAGTGCAGGTGGTGGCGTCGCAACCGGCGGGCGCGGTGAATCCCAGGTCGGCGCTGATCGGCTTCGCGGCGCTGCCGAATGCGAGAACCACATTCTTGGCGGAAACGTCACTGAGGTTGTAGAGGTCGAATTTGACCGTCTTCGACTGACCGTTGATCACGGTCACCGTTTCCGGGCTGAAGATGCCGATATAGGGCACCTCGACCTCTTCCGCGGCCTGGGCCGGCAGGGAAAGGCCGGTGACGGCCAGCCCGGACGCCGCTGTGGTCAGGGCAAGACGGCTGAACAGGGCGCGCAGTCGCATGATCACCGATTTCGAACTGATACGGCCGGCCAGAGAATCGGCCGCGGAAAAGTTCGAGGATCTTAAAGCGCGTGAACCGGGAAGATCAAACGTCGGCGAAGAACGGGCCGTTCTCCGGCAGGCTGGGCACTTCGCCCCGTTCCGCCGCACGCCGGGCGAATTCGCGAACACCGGCGATCTGCCGTTCACCGAGCGAGAAGTCGAGCGCCCGGAAATAGTTGGCGAGCGTCGCGGCGTCGAACGGCTCCCAGCGGGCGGCCGACGCGGCCACCTCGTCCAATTCACCAAGACACAGGTCGCGGGACCGCTGGAAGGCTTCGTGGACATCCTTGACGAGACCGGGATGCGCGACCGCGAAGTCCCTCCGGACCGCCCAGACGGCGAAGACCATCGGCAGGCCGGTCCACTCCTTCCACGCCTCGGCCAGGTCGATCACCTGGAGGCCCTTGGCGGGTGCCTCGTACATCGCCCGGAGCGCCGGGTCGCCGATCAGCACGCCGGCGTCCGCCTCCATGAGCATCTGCGACAGGTCGGGCGGGCAGCGGAAGAACTCCGGTTCGGCGCCGAACCGCTCGGAGAGCAGCATCTGGGCGAGCATCACCCCGGTCCGGGAGGTGGAGCCGAGCGCGACCGGCCGCCCGTCCAGCTCGGCCGGCGGCCGGGTGGACACCAGGTTGACCGAGAGCACCGGCCCGTCGCTGCCGACCGCCAGATCGGGCAGCAGGAGCAGCTCGTCGGCATGGCGCAGGTACTCCACCAGGGTGATCGGCCCGATGTCGAGGTCACCGGCGACCAGGTCGGCGCTGAGCCGCTCCGGGGTGTCCTTGTGCAGGTCGACGTCGAGAAGAGCGCCCGAGCGCATCAGCCCCCAGTAGATGGGCAGGCAGTTGAGGAACTGGATGTGCCCGACCCGGGGCCGACGGACGCTGTCGCTCATGCTGCGACGTTATCCCCGATCTCGTCCCGCATGGTGGTCGGCGGGGTGGTAGGTGGCTCAGATCGCACCAGCGGCAGGCAGGCGGGCGCCGCCGACAGCCCGGCTTGCGCCCGCACCGGCCACCAGGATGCGTGGGTCGAGATGTCCGACGAGCGGCCCCGTTATTCGGTGGACAGCGGTGAGGAATCGCGTAGCGTTTAGGGCCGCTTGACGGCCGTGGTGAACATGCACCGCAGCGGGCGTCCCCGCGCCGAGGGGCGGCCGACCCGCCCTCCCGGATACGCGAGCAGACTCGATCCGCATTCTGAGGACGACCTGTGCCCACTACCGATCTGGACACCGAACTCGCCGCCGAACGAAGCCATCTCACCGAGTCGCGGGCCGCGCTGCGGCGGATGCGGGACCGCGCCGAGTCGCTCTTCGCCACCGGTGACAAGGTGGCCGGCGACTCGTACACCGCCGAGCAACTGGGCCGGCACATGGCCCGGCGGGTCAAGGAGCTGGCCGACGACCCGGACACCCCGCTGTTCTTCGGGCGGCTGGACATCGACGACAGCGCCTACCACGTCGGCCGGCGGCACGTCACCGACGACGCCGGCGAGCCGATGGTGCTGGACTGGCGGGCGCCGCTCTCCCGGTCGTTCTACCGGGCCAGCGTGCGCGACCCGCAGGGGGTGGCGGTCCGCCGCCGGTTCGGTTTCGTCAAGGGTGAGCTGACCAGCTTCGAGGACGAGCACCTGGATCGCGGCGAGGAGCTGGGCACCAGCAGCCGGATCCTGACCGCCGAGATCGAGCGGCCGCGTGTCGGGCCGATGCGGGACATCGTCGCGACCATCCAGCCGGAGCAGGACGAGCTGGTCCGGGCCGATCTGGCCGACTCGATCTGCGTGCAGGGAGCGCCCGGCACCGGTAAGACGGCGGTCGGCCTGCACCGGGCCGCCTACCTGCTCTATCTGCACCGGGAGCGGCTGCGGAAGTCGAAGGTGCTGATCGTCGGGCCGAACACGGCGTTCCTGTCGTACATCTCGGCGGTCCTGCCGACCCTCGGCGAGGTGGAGGTGCTCCAGTCCACCCTGGACGGGCTGGTGGGCCGGGCTCCGGTCAAGGCGACCGACACGGATGCCGCGAAAACCATCAAACATGACGTACGGATGGCCGAGGTGCTGAGCCGGGCACTGTGGAGCCGGATCGCCAAGCCGACCGAGCCGATCATGGTGTCGGACGGCTCGTACCGGTGGCGGATCGACGTCGAGCCGCTGCGCCGGATCGTCGACGAGGCCCGCCGTGAGGGCCTGCCGTATTCGGTCGGCCGGGAGCGGGTGCGGGCCCGGGTGGTGGGCCTGTTGCAGCGCCAGTCGGAGTACCGGACCGGCAACTCACCGAGCGAGTCCTGGCTGCGCCGGATGAGCCGGATCGCGCCGGTCACCGGGTTCCTCGAGTCGGTCTGGCCGGCCGTCACCCCGGAATCCCTGGTGGCCGGCGTGCTGACCGAGCCGGCCACGGACCTGCTCACCGAAGAGGAGCGGGAGGCGATCCGCTGGGTGAAGCCGCCCAAGACGGTGAAGTCGGCGAAGTTCAGCACGGCCGACCTGCTGCTGATCGACGAGGCCGCCGGGCTCCTGGAACGGGAGACCAGTTTCGGTCACGTGGTCGTCGACGAGGCACAGGACCTGTCACCGATGCAGGCCCGTGCGATCGCCCGGCGCAGCGAGCACGGCTCGATCACGCTGCTCGGCGACCTGGCGCAGGGCACGGCGCCGTGGGCCACCACCGACTGGCGGGACATCCTGGGGCATCTGGGCAAGCCGGACGCGGCCGTGGTGCCCCTGACGGTCGGCTTCCGCGTACCGGAAGTGGTGGTGAGGCTGGCCAACCGCCTGCTGCCGGCGCTCGGGGTGAATGTGCCCGCCGCGGTCTCGCTGCGGGCCGACGGCGATCTCGCCGTCGTGCCGGTCGCCGAGCCCGCGGATCTGGACGCGGTGACGATGGCCGAGCTGACCGCGGCGCTGGTGCACGAGGGGTCGGTCGCGGTGATCGCGGCGGACGCCGCGGTGGAGCGGCTGCGCGCGCATCTGGACGCCGCCGGCATCGAGCACGCGACCCCCGACGACGTCGATGCCGGGGCGCGCGTCACGGTGGTGCCCGCCACGCTGGTCAAGGGCCTGGAGTACGACCATGTCATCGTGCACGAGCCGGCCGACATCGTGGCCGCCGAGCCGAAGGGCCTGAACCGGCTGTACGTGGTCCTCACCCGGGCCGTGACCCGTCTTTCGGTATTGCACGCCAAGCCGTTGCCGGAAGCGCTTACCCTCTCGTGATGCCTCGTATCGGTGTGATGTTCGACCGTGACCGTGCCCCCGAAGAGCTGACCGGCTTCGCCACCGCCCTGGAGGAGGCCGGCGCCGACGACCTGTGGGTGGTGGAGGACCTGGGCTGGACCGGTGGCGTGAGCGCCGCCGCCCTGGCCCTGGCCGCCACCTCCCGGCTGCGGGTCGGCATCGGCATCGCACCGGCCCCGCTGCGCAGTCCCATGCTGTACGCCATGGAGATCGCCAATCTGGCCCGGGTGCATCCCGGCCGGGTGGTGGCCGGTCTCGGGCACGGCGTCCGGGACTGGATGCGGCAGGTCGGCGTGGCCCCGAAGTCGCCGCTGGCCCTGCTGGAGGAGAGCGTCACGGCGGTCCGCGGCCTGCTGCGCGGCGAGACCGTGACGCTGGACGGCCGGGAGGTGCACCTGGACGGGGTCCGGCTCGTGCACCCGCCCGAGGTGGTCCCGCCGGTGGTCACCGGGGTGATCCGGGAGAAGTCGCTGGAGTTGTCCGGCCGGTCGGCGGACGGCACCATCCTGGTCGAGGGCCTGAGCCCGGACCGGCTCGTCGAGGCGATCGGCCACCTGCGGCGCGGCGGCGCGGGCCCGGAGCACGAGGTGATCGGCTTCACCTTCCTGCACGTCGACGAGGACGCGGAGCGAGCCGCCCGGACCGCCGCGGCGGAGCTCACCGGTCAGGCCGGTTTCCTGGGCATCGCGCCGGAGGAGGTGTTCGGCCTGCTGGGCCCGGCCGGGGACATCCCGGCGAAGGTGGACGCCCTGGTCGAGGCGGGGGTGGACACGGTGATCCTGCGCCCGTTCGGCGACGACCACCTGGGCCAGTCGCTGGCAGCCCTCAAAGCGCTGGGCCGCTGACAGAAGACGCCAAGAGTTATCCACAGCCTGCGGTGCCGGGCTGTGGATAACGTACTCAGAGGGGCTTGACCCAGCGGGACCACTCGTCCTGCGGGGTGTAGCCGTGGCGCTTCCAGATTCGGTGGGCGGCCTCGTTGGCGTCCAGGACCATGGCGTCGGCGCGCGTACCCCCGAAGGATCTGAAGCGTTCCTCGGCAGCGGCGATGAGCCGCCCTCCGATGCCGGCCCGTCGCATGGCCGGCGCGACCGCGAGCCGGTAGAGGTGGCACCGCCAGCCGTCCCATCCGGCGATGATCGTGCCGACGATCTCGCCGTCGTCGAGGGCGAGGATCAGCGCCCCCGGATCCCGCTGGTGCAGCGCCGTGACGGCCTCCACTGTGTCCACCGGGCGGCTGTCGTTCTCCGCCGCGTCCTGCCAGAAGGTGAGCACCGCGGGGAGTTCCGGGGCCGTGGCCGCGCGCAAGATCATGTATCCAGCCTAGTCAACTTTATGGCACAAAGTTCTTTGACTTTGCGTCGTAAAGTAGGGCCATGGCATCGATGGATCCCTCTGAAGCGCTGGATCTGATCCGGCAGGAGCGGGCCAACACCGGCCGCGCGCTGACCCCCGATCCCCGGTTGATGTATTGGCCGTGGGGCCTCACCTGGCTGATCGGTTTCGGGCTGTCCTTCCTGAGTTACGGACCCGACGGCCGGACGCTGGTCGCCCTTCCGGAGTGGGTGCCGCTCTTCGGCCTGACCGCGCTCATGATCGCGGCCGGCCTCTTCACCGGCCTGGTCGGCGCGCGTTCCGGCCGGTCGGTCTCCGGCCCGACGAGCCGGCAGGGCATCTGGTACGGGATCGCCTGGTCCGCGGGTTTCACCGGCCTGGCGGTCGTCTTCGGCCGGATCAGCGAGGTGCTCCCGGAGCACCTGATGGGCCTGCTCTGGGGTGGCGGCATGGTCGCCCTGGTCGGCGCGCTCTACATGGCCGGCGGCGCGATCTGGAACGAGCGGACCATGTTCACGCTCGGCGCCTGGATCAGCGCGGTCAACGTGGTCGGCGTCCTCCTCGGGCCGGGCTGGCACGCGCTCGTCGCCTCGCTCGCGGGCGGCGGCGGCATGCTGGTCGCCGGGCTGATCGGCTGGATGCGGCTGCGATGACCATCGACGAACCCACCCTCCCCGACCTCGACCCGGTCATCCACGCACAGGCCCGGCTCCGTGTGGTGGCGGCGTTGTCGCAGCTCAACGGCGGCGACCGGATCGCCTTCCCGCGCTTGCAGGAAATCCTGCGGATGACCCCCGGCAACCTCTCGGTGCACCTGCGCAAGCTCGAGGAGGCCGGCTACGTCGAGGTCACCAAGACCCACCGGGGGCGCACCCCGGCCACGCTCGTCCAGCTCACCCGCCGCGGCCGGTTCGCCTTCGAGGAGTACGTGGCCGCCCTGCGCACCCTGATCGATCCGGGAGAGGAGCCGTCATGATCCACGCCCGCGCCGAGAGCGCCACCCGCCGGTTCGGCGCCACGATCGCCCTGGACCACGTCGATTTCGAGGTCCGCCGGGGCGAGATGGTCGGCCTGCTCGGGCCCAACGGCGCCGGCAAGAGCACCCTGGTCGGCCTGCTCACCGGCAGCCGGCGGCCGACGTCCGGGCGGGTCGAGCTGTGCGGCGGCGATCCGCGCGATCCGGCGAGCCGGCGCACGCTGGGCGTCACCCCGCAGGAGACCGGTCTGCCCGCCTCGCTCCGCGTCGGCGAGGTCGCCGACTTCGTACGGGCGCACTTCCCCGATCCGCTCCCCCGCGACGAACTGCTGGACCGGTTCGGACTGTCCGATCTGGTCCGGCGGCAGACCGGTGGACTGTCCGGCGGGCAGCGGCGGCGGCTGGCGGTGGCCCTCGCGTTCGCCGGCCGCCCGGAGATCGTCTTTCTGGACGAGCCGACCACCGGACTCGACGTGGAGGCCCGTCGCGCGCTCTGGGAGGGCATCCGGGAGTTCCACGCGGGCGGCGGCACGGTGGTGCTGACCAGTCACTACCTGGAGGAGATCGAGGCGCTGGCGAGCCGGGTCGTGGTGCTCGCCCAGGGCCGGGTGCTGGCCGACGACAGTGTGGCGGCGGTGCGCGGGCTGGTCGGGATACGGCGGATCAGCCTTACGTCAGCCGTACCCCTGACTGATTTTGATTTTGATGGCCTGGTGTCCGTGGAGCGTGCGGGTGACCGCGTGCATCTGCTCACGCCGGACGCGGACCGGATGGTTCGCACCCTGGTCTCGCACGATGTGCCGTTCCGTGATCTGGAGGTGCGCCCTACCTCACTCGAAGAGGCATTCCTCGCCATGACCGGAAAGGATCCGCAATGACCGCTCTCGCCCTGATCCATGCCCGTTTCCAGATCACCGAGATCTTCCGGATCCCGATCGCCGTGGTGGGCAGCGCGTTCTGGCCGGCCGCGTCGATGTTGGCGTTCGTCGTGCCGTTCGTCGGCGACGAGCCGGTCTACGCCACCTACGCGACCGCCTCGATGATCACGTTCGCGGTGATGAACACCAACCTCTTCCAGTACGGCATCGGCGTCTCCGAGGACCGTGCGCAACCGTGGGATCCCTATGTCCGGACGCTGCCGGCCGGAACGGCGCCCCGGTTCGCCGGCCGGATCCTGACCGGCCTGCTGATGATGGCGGTCTCGCTGATCCCGGTGGCGCTGATCGCCGCCCTGTTCACCGAGGCGACCGTCACGCCGGCCGCGTTCCTGCTCGCGGTCGCGGTCTGCGCCGTGATCTCGATCCCGTTCATCCTGATGGGCCTGTCGATCGGGTACGCACTGCCGTCGAAGGCCGCGCTCGTGGTGGCGCAGATCCTGTTCCTGCCGCTGGCCTTCGGTGGCGGCCTCATGACGCCGCCGGGTGGCGCGCCCGGTTTCGTCGAGGATCTGGCGCCCTACCTGCCGACGGGCGGCGCGGTCCGCCTGATGTGGGCGGCGGTGGGCGACTTCCCGTTCGATACCGCTTCGATGCTGGCCCTGGTCGCCTGGACAACCCTCTTCGGCGCCTTGGCCATCTGGTCCTACCGCCGCGACGAGGGCCGCCGTTTCGGCTGAAGGTTGACACTTTCATACAAGTGCTGGCATGGAAATGCCACGATGCCTGACATGACCGTTCCATCGCCCGGCGTGCCCAACTGGGTGGATCTGGCCACCGTCGACCTCGATGACGCGATCCGCTTCTACACCGCGTTGTTCGGCTGGACCGCGGAGATCTCCGGCGACGACTTCGGGGGCTACACCACCTTCCAGCTGAACGGGCTGCCCGTTGCGGGCGCCGGACCGCTCCTCGGCGAGGGGCAGCCGACCGCCTGGAGCACGTATTTCGCGGCCGGTGACGCGGACGCGGTCGCCGGGCGGGTGGAGAGCGCGCAGGGCAAGGTGCTGGTGCCGCCGTTCGACGTGATGGATCAGGGGCGGATGGCGGCGTTCCTGGATCCGGCCGGGGCGCCGTTCAGCACCTGGGAGGCCGGGACGATGCGCGGCGCCGAGGTGTTCGGCCTGCCCGGCGCCCTGACGTGGAACGAGCTGAACACCCGGGACCTGGAGGGCGCGATGGCCTTCTACGGCGCGGTGTTCGGCTGGACCTTCCGGCAGGCCCACGTCACCGGCCTGCCGTACGTGATCTGCGAACTCAACCGCACCCCGGTCGCCGGCCTCCAGTTGATGGTCGGCAGCGGCTGGCCGGACGACCTCCCGGCACACTGGCTCGTCTATTTCGCGGTGAGCGACTGTGATCGCGCCGCCGAGCACGCCGCCTCCCTGGGCGGCCGGATCGTGCATCCGCCCACGCCGATCGCGCCCGGGCGTTACGCGGTGCTGTCCGATCCGCAGGGCGGCACGTTCGCAATCCTCAACAATCATCGATAAAAGTCGTTGTCCGACTCCTAACCAATCGTTGATCTTCAATCAAAGGTTTCTCTCTAGCGTCTTCGCCAGGCGTCCAACAAGGACACCGGCCACGACCATGGAGGAACCCATGCGACCCGCCATCCGAGGTGCCGCGATCCTCGCCGGCTCCGCCCTCGCCCTCTCCCTCGCCACCCCCGCGCTCGCCGCACCGGCGACCGGCACGGTCCTGTACGCGAACAGCGCCGCCGCGATCGACGGCTCGTACGTCGTCGTCTTCAAGAGCGGCGACGCCGACCGCCCCCGAGCCGACCGGCTCACCAAGCGTTACGGCGGCAATGTCACCCGAGTCTTCGGCAGCGCCGTCGAGGGTTACACCGCGAAGTTGAGCGCCGCCCAGGCCGCCCGGCTCGCCGCCGATCCCGCCGTCGCGTCGGTCGAGGCCGACCAGGTCGTCCGGATCGCCGGCACACAGACCTCGGCGCCGTGGGGCCTGGACCGCATCGACCAGCGCGCGCTCCCGCTGAACGGCACCTACACGTACGGGGCGAGCAGCGGCGTCACCGTCTACGTGGTGGACACCGGCATCACGATCACCCACCAGGACTTCGGGGGCCGGGCGTCGTACGGCTACGACGCCGTCGACGGCGACAACATCGCGCAGGACGGCAACGGGCACGGCACCTTCGTGGCCGGGGTCGCGGCCGGCAGCACCTACGGCGTCGCCAAGAGCGCCAACGTGGTCGGTGTCCGGGTGCTCGACAACAACGGCTCGGGCACGACCGCCGGGGTCATCGCCGGCATCGACTGGGTGACCGCCAACGCGGCCCCCGGCCGTTCGGTGGCGAACCTGAGTCTCGGCGGCGGGGCGAGCAGCACCCTGGACGCGGCGGTGCGGCGGTCGATCACGGCGGGGATCCCGTACACGATCGCGGCCGGCAACTCGGGGGTCAACGCGAGCAACACCTCCCCGGCCCGGGTCACCGAGGCGCTCACCGTGGGCGCCACGAGCAACACCGACGCCAAGGCCTCCTGGTCGAACTACGGCTCGGTGCTGGACCTCTTCGCACCCGGCGTCTCGATCACGTCGGCGTGGCGGACCAGCGACACCGCCACCTACACCGGTAGCGGCACCTCGTTCGCGGCCCCGCACGTGGCCGGCGCGGTCGCCCTCTACCTGGCCGCCAACCCGGGCGCCCCGGTCAGCACGGTCAACGCGGCGATCGTGAACAACGCCACCACCGGAGTGGTCACCAGCCGCGGCACCGGGTCGCCGAACCGGCTGCTCTACGTCGGTTCCTGATCCTCCCCTGACGGAAGGGCCGCCCGGTTCGGGCGGCCCTTCTCAGGCGAGCAGGCTCGGCACCTTCTCGAAGAGCTCGGTGGTGAAGGTCATCATCGAGTGGAGCATCCAGTTGCCGGCCAGCAGCAGGGCCGCGCCGATCGCGATCGCCTTCGGGACGAAGGAGAGCGTAGCCTCCTGGATCTGGGTGACCGACTGGAAGAGGGAGACGGCGAAGCCGACCACGAGGGCGGTCAGGAGCACCGGCGCCGCCATCTTCGCCGCGATCGTCAGGGCCTGCATCGCCAGCTCAACCACCATCGTGTCCGTCATGCCCATCAGTTCGGGAACTTGAGGAAACGCCGGAGTGCGGATCGGGCAGGACCCGGTTGCCGTCGGGTTGTGCAAGATCAGCCGCGGACGGCCACCACGAGCGGTCCCCTGTCGCCCTCGATGATCCGGACCTTGACCCGGTAGTGCTCGGCCAGGTGCGGTTCGGTCAGCACCTCGGCGGGCGTGCCGGACGCGGCCACCCGGCCGGCGGCCAGTAGGAACATCCGGTCGGCGTACTCACCGGCGGTGGTCAGGTCGTGCATGGTGGCGAGAACGGTCAGGCCCCGCTCGGCGCGCAGCCGGTCCACCAGCTCCAGCACCTCCTGCTGGTGGCCGATGTCCAGGGCGCTGGTCGGCTCGTCCAGCAGCAGGATCCCGGCGCCCTGGGCGAGCGCCCGGGCCAGGAAGACCCGCTGCCGCTCCCCGCCGGAGAGGGTCTCGAGACGCCGGCCGGCGAAGGACTCCAGGTCCAGCGCGACCAGGACCTCCTCCACCGCGGCCAGGTCCGTCGCCGACTCCCGGCCCAGCGGCGGGATGAACGGGGTACGCCCGAGCAGCACGTAGTCGAACACCCGCATGGCCGGCGGCACCACCGGCGACTGGAGCACGGTGGCCACCGCCTTCGCCCGTTCGCGCCGGGACAGGCGGTCGGCCGGGACGCCGTGCCACCGGACCGTCCCGCCGAACGCCAGCAGCCCGCCGATGGCCCGCAGCGCGGTGGACTTGCCGGCCCCGTTCGGCCCGATGACGGTGACCCACTCGCCCTCGGCCACGTCCAGGTCCACACCGTCGACGATGAGGGCCCCGTCCAGCCGTACCGTGAGCCCTTCGACCTCGATCGCGCTCATGACGGCACCGACCGGTTGGTCCGCAGCACCAGCACGAAGAAGGGCGCGCCAAGAAACGCCGTGACCACTCCGATCGGGATCTCCGCGTCTCCGCCCGCGGTCCGGGCGACCAGGTCGGCGAGGACCAGGAAGGCCGCCCCGAACAGCAGCGACAGCGGCAGCAGCGCCCGGTAACTGGGCCCGGCCATGAGTCGCAGCGTGTGCGGCACGATGATCCCGACGAAGCCGATCAGCCCGGAGGCGCTGACCGCGGCGGCGGTGCCCAGCGAGGCCGCGATGATCAGCAGGTAGCGGGACCGCTGCGGGTGCAGGCCCAGGCTGGTCGCCTCGGCGTCGCCGACGGTCAGCACGTCCAGCTCGCGGCGCTGGGTCAGCACGATCACGGCGGTCACCACCACGTAGGGCAGGATCACCCGCACGTCGTGCCAGCCCGCGGTGGACAGCCGGCCGAGCGTCCAGGAGAACACCTCACGGACCGACTCGACGTTCCGTTGCAGCAGGTAGGTCTGCGCCGCGGACAGGAACGCCGACACCGCGACCCCGGCCAGGATCAGGGTGGCGGGCGACCGGTCCCGGCCCCCGGCCGCACCGAGC
The DNA here is from genome assembly GCF_019429605.1 of Actinoplanes hulinensis. Lineage (NCBI taxonomy): Bacteria > Bacillati > Actinomycetota > Actinomycetes > Micromonosporales > Micromonosporaceae > Actinoplanes > Actinoplanes hulinensis. The sequence continues at coordinate 210,360 of NZ_JAHXZI010000016.1, forward strand.
AGCCAGGTGAGGGCCACCGCGCCGACCGCGCCCACGAACGCCGCCATCGGCGCCCCGATCGGCAGTTCGGTGACCTCGCCGGTGGCCCGCAGGACGATCACCGCGGTCACCCCGAGACCGGCGCCGGCCGCCACCCCGAGCAGGTGCGGATCGGCCAGCGGGTTGCGGAAGGCGCCCTGGTAGGCGGCGCCGGCCAGGGCCAGCATCGCGCCGACCAGCGCGCCCAGCACCACGCGGGGCAGCCGGAGCTGGGTGAGGATCGCGACCTCACGGTCGGTCAGGCCGCTGTCCAGGCGTACCCCCGGAAGGAGATTGAGCATCTCCACCGCGACGCCGCCGGGCGGCAGCCGGACCGACCCGAAGGCCAGCGCCAGAACCATCGCGCCCAGCAGCGTGAGCACTCCGGCCGCCAGCCACGCCGGGCGCAGCCCGGCAGGCCGGCGCCGGCTCACGCGGGTACCTTGCTCACCGCGTCTCCCACGGCCTTGACCAGATCGACGGTACGGGGACCCCAGCGCGAGGCGATGTCGTCGTCGAGGGCGTAGATCTGGCCCTTGCTGACGGCGGCGATCGACGCCCAGCCGGGCCGCGCCTTCACCGTCTCCGGGGACTGCTGGCAGCACTTGGTGTCGGCCAGGAAGATCGTGTCCGGGTTCGCCTGGACCAGCGACTCCTGGGCGAGCTGCGGGTAGCCGCCGAGCTTGCCGTCCGGGTCGGCGGCGTCGGCCACGTTGGTCATCCCGAAGAGGTTGAAGACCGAGCCGATGAAGGTCTTTGAGGTGGCGGAGTACAGGTCCGGGCCCAGCTCGTAGTAGTAGCTGAGCGGCTTGCTCCGGGCCGGCACCGACTTGACGATCTTGTCGATGTCCGCGGCCATCCGCTCGTTCAGCGCCTTCGCCTCGGCCGGGTGACCGGTGAGCGCGCCGAGTTCGGTGATCTCCCGGTAGGTGTCGTCGAGGGTGGCGGCGGCCGGTGACACGAACGCCGGGATCGACAGTTTGCCGAGCTGGGCCACGATGCCGTCGGAGTCGTTGGACAGCACCACGAGGTCCGGGTCCTTGGCCGCGATCGCTTCGGCGTTCGGCTTGAAACCGGACAGGTCGGTCTTCGGCGCGTCGGCCGGGTGGGTGGACTGGTCGTCGACCGCGGTGACCTGCGACCCGGCGCCGATCGCGTAGAGCATCTCGGTGGCCGTCGGGCTCAGCGACACGATCTTCGCGGGCGGGGCGGTCAGGGTCACGGCGCCGACCGTGACCGGGTACGCACCGGCGGCGGAACTGGACGCGGTGGCGGGCGCGGGTTCGTCGCCCGCACATCCGGCGAGGAACAGTGCGGTGGCCGCTATGGCAGCGGTGAGCAGGCGTTTCATCGGTCCTCCTGTCGGCCGGTCAGGTGGTGCTTCGCCGACAGGGGCCACGCTGGCCGCCGCCCGCGAGGCGCCCCTCCCCGGGAGCGCTGAATCGCGACCGACGCCCAGGCGACCTGGCTAGACCTCCGAAGAGGGATCACAGTTGCGGGACAGCTCCGGTTTCACACCGGCTTCGCTGCGGCGCGGTCCCTGAAACGCTAACCCACGGCCGTCCCGCAACCTCATCGGCATCACATGACGAGCCTTCCGGTCACATCGTCGGCGCTGATCAGGCCCCAATGGCGGGAGTCGAAGGCCACCGGGCGGCTGTCACCGAGCACATAGACGGCGCCGTCCGGGACGGTGACCGGAGCGCACTCGGTGCCGACCACCTCGGACTCGAACGACAGGTACGGCTCGTCGAGCGCCGTGCCGCCGCGCAGCACCCGCCCGTCCCGGCACTCGATGCGGTCACCGGGCAGGCCGATGACCCGGAGCAAGTCTCGTGCCCGGGCGCGTCCGGGATCCGGAGAGCGACGATGTCGCCGTGGTCGATGCCGGTCACCCGGTAACCGATCCGGTCGACCAGGTGGCGGCTCGTGACGGCGAGGGTCGGAGTCATGGCGTTGCTCGGCACGAACCAGACCGAGAAGGAGAACGACGTGGTCGCGGCGAGCAGCACGGCGGCCAGCGCGACCCCGTAGGCGACCGGCCGCTCCCGCACCGCGACCCACAGGCCGCCGGCCGTCCAGCGCAGCGCCGCCCAGGTCCCGGTCGTCTGATCGAACTCGGCCAGCACCGCTTCGCCCCACGGCTTGCCCGTGACCGCGATCTTCAAGATCCGGTACAGCACCCGCCTCATGCCGGCCTCACGATCGCCAGGCTCGTGCCCCGGCGGGCCGCGGCCTTGGCCGCGGCGTCGGCCAGCCGGACCCGGGCCAGCGCCACCCCGTCGCCGGTCAGCCGGTAGGTGTGCCGGGGCGGGCGGCCCGGCTGGTCGGAGGGCTCCCAGCCGGCCTCCAGCAGCGCCTGCTCGGTGAGGCGCATCAGGATCGGGTAGAGCGTCCCGGACGCCAGGCCGGTCTCCCGGCTCAGGTCGTAGCCGTAACGCCAGGTGGAGGGGTCCTTCATCAGCGCCTCGAAGAGCCGCAGGGTCTGCGGCGAGGCATGCGGTGTCCTCGGCATGACCGAAACTCTACATAACTCGACTTACCCGAAGTCAAGGGGCCGGCATCGATCAGATGCCGGCTCAGGGGTTCTTGCCGTGCTCCACGACGTCGGCGGCGGCGACCCGGTCCCCCGCGGCGGCCGCCTCCTCGTCACCGGCGAGCGCCGAGCGCAACCGGTCCTTCTCCGCGGTACGGCGGGCCGCCATCTCGCCGAGCTGCTCGGCCATCTCGTCACGCCACCGGCGCAGCAGGATGAACGAGAGAGCCGCCGAGGCGACGAACGCCACCATGACGCAGACCAGGACGTTCAACGGCGTCAGGAGGAACGACACGGCGAAGGCGGCCACGAACAGTCCGAGGCGGCCGAGCGTGTACTTGACGGCGGGCTTCATGCGATATCTCCCTCAGCCGGACCGGTGACTGAGCCACCGGAGGCCGTAGAACCAGACCAGGCAGTACACGACCGTACCGGTCAGGGCGCCGGAGCCGCCGCTGACCAAGGGCGGAGCGACCTCGGACACCACACCGGCCACGGTCATCCCGGCCGCGACACCGAAGCCGGCGGCCAGACCACTCACCATGATCCGGTGTGCGCCGAAGCCCTCGGCCCGGAACTCCTCGACGAACAGCCAGACAGGCAGGATCAGCGCGAGCCAGCCGTTCGACTCACCGAACTCACCGAGGCCGGTCAGCGCCATCACCGCCTCGAATATCAACAGTACGGCGGCGCCGGCGGCCAACCCGGCGAAGGCGGAACCCAGCAGGTCACCGATCGTCGCCAGGCGGCCGGTCGCGTCCTTCTTCAGCTGGGTCATCAACGTCACCGTCCGTATGGGGTCAGGCCCAGATCTTCTGGGGCTCACTGCGGCGCTCGGCCAGCTTCGGCGCCTTCTCGTACTCGCGTACCACCTGATAACGAGTGTCCCGCTCGACCGGCTGGAATCCGGCGTCCCAGATCAGATCGAGCAGGTCCTCGCGGTGCATGGTGTGCGGGGTGCCGTACGAGTCGGCGTCGTGGGTGATCTTGTACTCCACCACCGAGCCGTCCAGGTCGTCGGCGCCGAAGTTGAGCGACAACTGGGCCACCGAGAGACCGTGCATGACCCAGAAGTTCTTCACGTGCGGCACGTTGTCGAACATCAGCCGGGACACCGCGAACGTCTTGAGCGACTCGGCCGGCGCCGCCATCGTGGTGCGCTCCTGGATCCGGTTACGGACCTTGCCGTCCGCCGAGTCGTGGAAGTCGTGCTGGTAGCGCAGCGGGATGAAGACCGCGAACCCACCGGTCTCGTCCTGGAGCTCGCGCAGCCGCATCACGTGGTCGACCCGGTGCCGCGGTTCCTCGATGTGCCCGTACAGCATGGTGGCGGGCGTCTTCATGCCCTTCTCGTGGGCCAGCCGGTGGATCCGGGACCAGTCCTCCCAGTGGCACGCGTGGTCCACGATGTGCTGCCGGACCTCCCAGTCGAAGATCTCGGCGCCGCCACCGGTCAGCGACTCCAGGCCGGCGTCCATCAGCTCGTCCAGGATCTCGCTCGCCGACAGGCCACTGATCTTCTCGAACCACTGCACCTCGGTCGCGGTGAAGCACTTGAGCTTCACGTTCGGCAGCGCGGCCTTCAGCTCACGCAGTACCTTCGGGTAGTACCGCCAGGGGAGGGTGGGGTGCAGGCCGTTGACGATGTGCAGCTCGGTGAGCTGCTCGTCCTCCATCTCCTTGGCCTTGCGGACGGCCTCGTCGATGCGCATCGTGTACGCGTCCTTCTCGCCCGGCTTGCGTTGGAAGGAGCAGTACGCGCAGCTGGCCGAGCAGACATTGGTGAGGTTGAGGTGCCGGTTGACGTTGAACATCACCCGGTCACCGTTCAGCTCGGTGCGCTTGTGGTGCGCCAGGCGGCCGAGCCAGGCGAGATCATCGCATTCATAGAGCGCGATACCGTCCGCACGGCTCAGCCGCTCACCGGCGTAGACCTTCGCTTCCAGCTCACGCTTCAACCCCGCATCCATGCGGTCGAGGGTACGTCCCGCCGCTCGGGTGGCCCGCGGCACCGTTGAGTCGAATAATTCTCAGCATGCTTTCACCTTCATTGGATCGACATGGGTGCGCGGCTTGCGGTATGAACCAGTAGGAACGACAAGCGGCGGTCGCCCACCGACGCGGACGGGAAGCTGATGTCCAAGGCATTGCGGCACGGATCGCCGAATCGCATGCGCTTCGTGCGGTCCCGCTTTCGACCTGTCGTGTGCTCAGCCGCGGTCGCGGCCGCGATCGCAGCGCTCTTCCAGCCGATCCCGGCGATGGCCGATCCGGTCTCGGTGACCGGCTCCACCTCGGTGCCGGACGCCGGGGCACGCCCCCCGCATCTCGCCTCGCTCGTCCTCCCCGGCGCGCAGACCGCCAGCCCCACCCCGACCACCCCGTCGCTCATCACGCCCGGAGTCGTCGCCAGCCCGGTCATTCAGAAGGTGGAGAAGGGCCGCGCCGAGATCGCCGCCCTCGGCGACCAGCTGATCCGGCTGGGCCAGGATCGCGACCTCGCCCAGACCCACCTCACCGCCGCGGCACAGCGGGTCACCGAGACCCAGCAGGCCGCCGCCCAGGCGAAGACGATCGCCGCCGAGGCCGCCGCCGCGACCATGCAGGAGGCCGCCGCCCTGCCGCCCGGCGCCCTCGACTCCGGTCTGCTCGACCTCGACGCGCTGTCCCGCATGCAGCGTGGTGACGCCACGTCGTACGAGGCGGCCGCCTCACGCCTGGCCGCCGCCGAGGCCGCGGTCAAGACCGCCACCGAGGAGCACCTGCTCGCCGGCAACCGGCACAGCAGCCTCTCCGCACAGTGGACCTCTCTGAACACGCAGATCGGCCGCAAACAGGCGGCCCAGAAGAAGTATGAAGACGAGCACCGCGACGAGATCAGCGCCGCCGAGAGCACGGCGAACGCGGCTGACCAGCAGCTCGGCGCCGAGTACCTGGCCGGTTCCCAGGAGGGCCGCGACGCCGACCCGCGCGCGGTGAAGGCGCTCGAGTTCGCGCTGGCCCAGCGCGGCGATCCGTATGTGTGGTCCGAGGAGGGCCCGGACCGGTACGACTGCTCCGGCCTGATGTACGCGGCCTACCGCTCCACCAACTACCCGCTCGTCCGGGTCTCCCGCGATCAGTACTACCAGACCCGTGACCGGGTGGTCTCCCGCTACTCGCTGCTCCCCGGCGACCTGCTCTTCTTCAGCTCCTCCAGCAGCTGGACGGGCATTCACCACGTCGCCATGTATGCGGGCGAGGGCATGATGGTCGAGGCCCCGCGGACCGGCCTGAACGTCCGTCTCACCCCGGTCCGGTGGAGCCGCCTGTTCGCGGCGACCCGGGTGTACGGGTCGATCGAGGGTGACACCGAGACGCCGGACCTCGGCGCTCCCGACCCGGACGAGCCGGCCACGTCGCCGAGCCCGAGTTCGACCACCAGCAAGCCGCCGACCAGCCCGTCGAGCAGTCCGTCGAGCAGCAAGACGCCGAAACCGAGCTCGTCCAGTTCAACGTCCCCGTCGGCCTCGCCGTCGACGTCGACGTCGCCGTCCACCTCACCGTCGCCGTCGGCCAGCCCGTCGCCGAGTCCCACCCCCAATCCGTCCGACAGCACGATCCCGGTGACCACGCCGACCCCTGGCGAGAGCGGTTCGTCGTCCTCGGCCGCCGCGACGTCGTCGTCGGCCGGCTCCGCGTCCGTGACGTCAGCGTCGAAGACCGCCGCCACGTCCGATTCGAAATCCATCTCCCCGTCCGCTTCGAAATCCGCCTCCCCGTCCGCTTCGTCCAGCGACTGAGCCAGTCGCGCCGGCGAGAATCGAGTAGTACGCCCGGAAAACGGCCCATCCGTCGATCGGACAACCGTCCCGCAGCGGGTGCCGCTGATGCCGGGTGTGTTCACACCGGCTGATGTGGCACGGTTAAGGTCAGCGCCCGACGTCCGAAACCGTCGGCAGCGGTGGTCGGTTCGGGAGGATTTCCATGGACGAGCAGCAGGCGACCAAGGACGGCGAAATCGGGACGCCGCCCGCTGCGCCGCCGCCCGCTAACGACGCCGAGGGGTTCGCTCCACCACCTCCGCCGGCGCCGGGCGCCCTGTGGGCCGCCTCGGACAGCGCGGCTCCCGTCTCCGACACCCCGGCCGCTCCGGCCGTCAAGGCGTCCGCTTCGGTCCCGGTCTCCGCAGCCCCCGCCACCGATGCGGCCAAGCCCGCCGCGGCCGCCCCCGCGGCCGGCTCGGCCAAGCCGGTCTCGGCCGCCCCCGCGGTCGGCTCGGCCAAACCCGTCTCGGCCGCCCCCGCGGTCGGCTCGGCCAAACCCGTCTCGGCCGCTCCCAGCAGCGGGACCGCACGCGCCGCCGTGCCCGGTTCCGTCAAGCCGGCCGCCGACGAGGTGCCCGCTTCCGCTCGCGCCACGGCACAACCGAAGGTCTACGGCTCGATCGCCTCGCTCGAAGAGCCCGCCGACCCGAAACCGGCCGAGCCCGAGCCCACCGACCCGAAGAAGCCCGAGCCGGACGAACCGGGCGAACCGGGCGAACCGGAGAAGAAGCCGGAACCGGAGAAGCCCGAACCGGAGAAGCCCGCCGACCCGGACGAACCCGAGCCGTCGCAGCCGAGGCCGGTGCCCCGCCCAGGGCCGTCGAAACCGGCCGAACCGGCACCGATCGAGCCGGAAAAGCCACCGACGCCGTTCCCGGTGCCGAACCCGGCGCCCGCACCCGGCCCGGTCAAGCCGGTCCCGGCGCCACCGAGCCCCGTCCCGCCCGGCCCGGTCCCACCCATCCCGGTGCCGCCGAGCCCGACCCCGCCCGGCCCCGGCCCGAGTCCGGTGCCCCCGAGCCCCGGCCCGAGCCCGGTGCCGCCCGGTCCCGGCCCCAACCCGGTGCCGCCGGGCCCCGGACCGGGTCCGATCCCGGGCCCGGTGCCGCCGCCCCCGGTGATCGGGAACGGTCTGCCCAGCTACACCCTGCCGCCCAGTGACGCTCCGGCAGGCCTGCCACCGACCTCGTACGGCACCCCGCGCGGAACGCCGTACCGGGGTTTCCCGTCGTCGCCGGAGAACATCGAGATGACCCAGCCGGTCCACACCGGAACGCCGCACCCGACCACCTACGGCAGCTCGCCGACCACCCCGGTCAACCCGACCTCGGGCGACGAGCCGCAACAGCGCGGGCAGGCCGGCACGGTCTACAGCACCGGCGGCTACCCGGCCATCGACATGACCATGCCGGTCTCCGACCCGGTGGAGAACTCCGGTTCGCTGACCGGGCACATCCTGGCCCAGGGCTGGTACGACGCCCCGGTCGACCAGCGCCGCAGCAACCTCAAGGTGGTCATCGCCATGCTCGCCGTCCTCGGCCTGCTGGTGACCGTGAGCCTGGTGTTCATCTTCACCGCCGGTGACGCCTTCACCGACTTCGTCGGCAATCTGACGGGTAAGTAGCCAACGTCACGTCACCGCGTGAGCAACTGACGCGAGTCCGACAGAAGCGCGAGGCCCCGGTGTTTTGCCGCTCGGGGCCCCGGCCGCCTAAGCTGGCTAGGTTTGCGCTTCGGGGTGAGACGGCCCACTACCCGGCCGGAATGCGGTCGGATGTTTCGACGTTCACCCGTACACTGATTGTTAGTTGTTGACGCGGCGTGCCCACCCGGTGCACGCCACGGGCGTTCTTGCGGGCATTTCAGCGGGCGGTTCCCGATCAGGGGCCGCGGCGGGCCATTCGCGAGCATGCGCCCCCGTAGAGAGGTTCTCTTGACCACTTTCGCTGATCCCAGCACGTTCCCGTCCGTCCTCGAGAGCACGACCCCCGACAGTGAGCCCGTCGAGCAGCCGGTCACCGAAAGTGACGTGCGTAGCTTCGCCGACCTGGGGCTCCCGTCCGAAATCGTTCGAGTCCTCAACCGTGAGGGCATCACCACCCCGTTCGAGATCCAGGCCGCGACCGTGCCGGACGCGCTGGCCGGCCGCGACGTGCTCGGCCGTGGCCAGACCGGTTCCGGCAAGACGCTGGCCTTCGGCCTGCCGGTCCTCGCTCGCATCGCGAAGGGCGGCCGCGCCCGCCCGCACCACCCGAAGGCCCTGATCCTGGTGCCGACCCGTGAGCTGGCCATGCAGGTCGCCGACTCGCTCATGCCGGTGGGCCGGGCGGTGGGTGTCTTCCTGAAGACCGCGGTCGGCGGCGTGCCGTACGACCGTCAGATGGACGCCCTGCGCCGCGGCGTCGAGGTGATCGTCGCCACCCCGGGCCGTCTCGCCGACCTGATCGAGCGCGGCGCCTGCAAGCTCGACGACGTCGAGATCACGGTGCTGGACGAGGCCGACCAGATGGCCGACATGGGCTTCCTGCCCGAGGTCACCGACCTGCTGGCGAAGACCCCCGCGTCGGCGCAGCGCCTGCTCTTCTCGGCCACTCTGGACGGTGACGTCGACACCCTGGTGCAGCGGTTCATGCACGACCCGGTGACGCACTCGACCGCCCCGGCCGAGGCCAGTGTCTCCACCATGGAGCACCACCTGCTGCTGATCCCGCCGGCCGAGAAGTTCCCGATCACCTCGTGGATCGCGAACCGGGACGGCAAGACCATCGTCTTCGCCCGCACCCAGATGGGCGTGGACCGGCTGGTCGAGCAGTTGGCCGCGGTCGGTGTCCGGGCCGGTGCCCTGCACGGTGGCAAGACCCAGCGCGTCCGTACCCGGACGCTCGCCGAGTTCAAGGAAGGCCGGACGAACGTCCTGGTCGCGACGGACGTGGCGGCCCGTGGCATCCACGTCGACGGCATCTCGCTGGTCATGCACGTGGACCCGCCGAAGGACCCGAAGGACTACCTGCACCGGGCCGGCCGCACCGCGCGGGCCGGCGAGTCGGGCGCGGTCGTCACGCTGGTTCTGCCGAAGCAGCGCCGCAGCACCCAGGCGATGATGTCGAAGGCCGGTGTCTCGCCGGGCGAGTTCCGGGTCCGCGTGGGCGACGAGAAGCTGGCCGAGGTCACCGGTGCTCGCGAGCCGAGCGGCGTCCCGGTGGTCGAGGAGCCGGAGCCCCGTCGCGAGCGTTCCGGCGGTTCCCGTGGCCGTTTCGGCGACCGTCCCCGTGGCGACCGTCCGCAGCGTTCCTACGGTGACCGGCCGCAGCGTTCCTTCGGCGACCGCAACGAGCGCAACTTCGGCGACCGCCCGCAGCGTTCGTTCGGCGACCGGCCCCAGGGCGACCGCTCCCAGGGTGACCGCTCCTACGGCGACCGTCCGCAGCGCTCCTACGGCGACCGCCCCCAGGGCGACCGCTCGTTCGGCGACCGCCCGCAGCGCTCCTACGGCGACCGCCCCCAGGGCGACCGCTCCTACGGCGACCGCCCCCAGGGCGACCGCTCGTTCGGCGACCGCCCGCAGCGCTCCTACGGCGACCGCCCCCAGGGCGACCGCTCCTACGGTGACCGTCCCCAGGGCGACCGCTCCTACGGCGACCGCCCCCAGGGCGACCGCTCCTACGGTGACCGTCCCCAGGGCGACCGCTCGTTCGGCGACCGCCCGCAGCGCTCCTTCGGCGACCGGCCGGCCGGCGACCGCTTCGGCGACCGCCCGTCAGGTCAGCGCCGCGACGGCCAGCGCACCGACCGCCGTGAGGGCCCGAACCGTTTCGGCTCCTCCCGCCCGGCTCGCAGCCACTGATCAACTGAAACACCACGAAGCCCCGGCCGCTCACGCGCCGGGGCTTCGCCCTTTCTGACGTCTGCCGCAGCGCTCTTTCCTTTTGGTACGGGCTACCCCGCCCCGCCGAATCCGGGCCGTCCCGTGGCACCCCGCGACCATCTGCCGGGTCAAGCCCGCGACGCGACCGCCGGGCTGAGCTCGGTTCTTCAGCTGGCCCCCAGTGCTGTCTCAACCGCATCGAAACAGCCGGACCACCGAGTTCAGCCCGGTGGGCGCGGCACAGGCTGGAGTGGCACCTGGCCGCGTGAACCGGCGGGACGGGGAGGATTCGGTGGGGGCGGTGTAGCCCGTACAAGAAAAGGAAAGCGCGCCGCGGCAGGTAGAAAAAGGTAGGTTACCGGCATGCCGTTGCCTATCGCCCTGTTCTGGGAGCGCAAGGACGTGCCCGGCGCCGAGCACACCATGCTGGATGTGGATCGGTATGCGCAGGGGACGATCCTGGCCGCCGCGCCGGTGCCCTATTCCTGCCGTTATGAGGTACAGACCGGGCCGGACGGGGCGACGAGCCGGCTGGACGCCCGCGCGGAGGGCGCCGGCTGGGCACGGACCGTGCGCCTGGAGCTGGCGGCGGGACGCTGGCGGGTGACCGCCTCCGAGCAGGGTGACCTCGACGCGGCGCTGGTGGCGAACGGGCACGCCCGTGCCGGGCAGCCCGGCTGTGAGGACCCGGATCTGCTGTACGGCGCGTTCGACGCCGATCTGGGCGGCTCCCCGATGTTCAACACGCTGCCGATCCGCCGGCTCGGTCTGCTGCGGGCGGAGGCGGGCGTGTCGCACCGGCTCAGCGTGGCCTGGGTGCTGGTGCCCAGCCTGGAGGTGGTGCAGGCGGACCAGATCTACACGTCGCTGGGCGACCGGCGGATCCGGTTCGCCAGTGAGACGTTCAGTGCCGACCTGACCTGTGACGACGACGGTTTCGTCGAGGACTACCCGGGGCTGGCGCGGCGGATCAGGTCCGCTGCTTGATCCAGCTGACGCAGGCCTTGTCGACGTTCTTGAAGGGCGTGCCGAAGGCGGCGCGGGAGGCCGGGTCGAGTTCCTCGCCGAGCTGAACCACCCGGTCGACGAAGTCGAGCAGTTTCTTGTCGCCGTACTTGGCGGCCATGCAGCCGGCCGCGAAGTGCCCGGTGGCGTAGAGCGTGGCGACGGTGAGGTCGTCCGACTTGGCGGTGAGCGGCTTCACGACGACCGTCTTCAGGTCGCCGCGCTGGCCGAAGGAGTAGCTCAGCAGGTCCTTGTTGTAGGTGGCCCCGGGCTTGGCGGGCAGGAAGCCGATGTACTCGGCGATGCCCTCGATCAGCCAGAGGTCCTCCTCCTCGTCGTAGTTGGTGGACGAGGCGCGGGTCACCACGTGGGCCAGCTCGTGCTGGATGATCGTGGTGAGTTCCTTGTTCGAGGACGGCATCTCGCTGATCCGGACGACCACGTCGCCGCCGACCCGGCCGAGCGGCAGCTGGTAAGCCACCGACCAGGCCGGATACTTTCCGCCGTACCAGCTGTTCCACGACTTGTTGTCGGCCAGGTAGACCCGGTAGCGGGCCTGCGGGTTGCCGGTGTATCCGGCGTACCGGTCGGCGACGGCGGCGGCCTTCTCGGCGACCTGGAGCACCCGGTTCAGGTGTTTACGCTGGGACGGCGGCGCGGCCACGATGACCCGCCGGCCGGCGGCGAAGGCGAGCTGGGTGTTCTCCCACGGCGCCGGCTGGAGGTAGTTCTCCTTGCCCGAGCCGGTCATCCCGGTGATCACGTATGAGCTGCCGCGGGGCTTCCAGGTGAGCTTGTAGCCGAAGTTCGGGTTCCCACCGCCGTCGCGGCAGAGCTGGGTGCTGAAGCAGTAGTCGAGCTGGAAGCCCACGTTCAGCGAGCCGCCGGTCTCCGGCAGCTGCTCGATGGTCAGCTTGGTGTAGGAGATCTCGAGCGCCCGCAGGTTGCGGTAGATGGCCCGGTAGCGCGCCTGCAATCTGGCGTCGACCGGGGCGAGCCAGCCCTTCTCGTCGCCCTTCGTCAGCGCGTCGACCTGGGCTTCGAGGAGCGCCTCGACCTGTTCGAGCGGGGTGGGCGGGGCCTTCGGCTCGATCGTCACGCGGCGGGCCGCGACGGCTGTGGTGCCGTCGCCGGTCGGCCACAGCACGATGCCGGCCGACGCCACCGCCACCAGGGCCACGAGCAGCACGGCCCCGAGACGTGAGTTTCTTCCATCCCCCATGGACGAGGATCTAATCACGCCTCTTCAGCGCACGTCACCCGGGCCATCCACCATCGTCAAGGAATCGGCGGATCACCCCGGAGTACGACGAAAGGTCCAGTTCCTGGGCGCCCACCCAGGCGTCGGAGTAATAGGTGTCGGCGTAGCGTTCGCCACCGTCGCAGATGAGCGTCACCACCGATCCGGTGCGCCCGGACGCCAGCATCTCGGCGATGAGCCGGAAGGCGCCCCACAGGTTGGTGCCGGTCGAGCCACCGACCCGCCGGCCCAGGACGGCCGAGCCGGCACGCATCGCGGCCAGGGACGCGGCGTCCGGGACGTGGATCATCCGGTCCACCACCGAGGGCAGGAAGGACGCCTCCACCCGGGGGCGGCCGATCCCCTCGATGCGGGAGCCGCGGCCGGTCACGACGCTCCAGTCACCGGCGAGATAAGCCTGCCAGAACGCCGACCCCTCGGGGTCGACAACGCAGACCTTGGTGTCGAGGCGGCGGTAGCGGGCGTACCGGCCGATGGTGGCGCTGGTGCCGCCGGTGCCGGCGCCGACCACGATCCAGGCCGGGACCGGGTGCCGTTCGCGCTCCAGTTGGTTGTAGATCGACTCGGCGATGTTGTTGTTGCCGCGCCAGTCGGTGGCCCGCTCGGCGTACGTGAACTGGTCCATGAAGTGCCCGCCCAGCTCGGCCGCGAGCCGCCGCGCCTCGGCGACCACCTGGGTCGGATCGCTCACCAGGTGGCACCGGCCGCCCTGGAACTCGATCAGCGAGATCTTCTCCGGCGAGGTGGCGGCCGGCATCACGGCGATGAACGGCAGGCCGAGCATTCGCGCGAAATAGGCCTCGCTCACCGCGGTCGATCCGGACGACGCTTCCACGATGGTCGTGCTCGGCCCGATCCAGCCATTGCAGAGCGCATACAGGAAAAGCGACCGTGCCAGGCGATGCTTCAGTGAACCGGTGGGGTGCGACGACTCGTCCTTGAGGTAAAGGTCGATGCCCCAGGCGGCGGGGAGCGGGAAGGGGAGCAGGTGGGTGTCGGCGGACCGGTTGGCGTCGGCCTCGACCTGACCGATGGCCTCACGTGCCCAGTCGCGGTTGACTCGCTCGCAGCGCCCGAAGTCGGTGATCTCCATTACCCGAGGCCCGGCTGAGGGCGGTTCTCCCACTTGGTGGAGAGAGCGATCGCGGTCCGGGTCGATGCGACGCCCGGGGTCCGGTTGATCCGCACGATCAGCTGCTCCAGTTCGGCGATCGTGCCGACCCGCACGATGAGCTGGTAGGACTCCACGCCGGCCATGAAATAGCAGCTCTCCACCTCGGGCATGGCGCGGACCGCGGCGAGGACGTCGTCGGTGTCGGCGCCGGAGTCCTCGATGATGCCGATCAGCGCGGTCACACCGAGCCCGATCGCCTCGTGGTCGATGTCGGCTCGGTAACCGCGGATGGTCCCGGCGGTCTCGAGCTTACCGACTCGCTCGTGCACGGCGGGGGCGGAGAGGCCGACCTTGCGGGCGAGTTCGGCGTACGACGAGCGGGCGTTCTCTCGTAGCAGGTCGATCAGCCGGAGGTCGATGGAGTCCATGGGAGAAACCCTAATCGGGTGGCGCTCCGGCCTTCACGCCCGGTAGCGGCGAATGGGCGGCAGGATAATGACCACTGTCGCAATCGGGGCTTTTTCCGCATTTCACGGACTTGGTTCAGGGGCGGTGCTCTAATGACTTTACGTCCCGATCGAGCACGCCGACACTCACCGTGACCACCGGCCGCTCCAGATAACCGAAAACCGAGGAGGGGGTTGTGGACACTGGAGATCGTCTGCTGACACCGGGCGAGGTGGCCGCGTTGTTCCGCGTCGACCCCAAGACGGTCACGCGCTGGGCCGCAGCCGGACGGATCGGCAGTATCCGTACTCCGGGTGGACACCGCCGATTCCGTGAATCCGAAGTGCGCGCGCTCCTTGAAGGTGATGGTGTGATCGAGGAGATGCGCGAGGACGACGCCGCCAACAAGCCCCGCAACAACGGCCCGAGCCATCCCGGGCCCGGCTACGGCCCGCCCAACGGCCTGCGCTAGGCGCGTCCCTCGCCCAGATCGCCGGTCCATCTGCGGAAGAGCGTGTGGGGTACGCCCAGCGCGTCGAGCACTTTTCCGGCCACGAAATCGATCAGTTGTTGTGCTGTCGCGCCGGCCCCGGAGCCGTAGAAGCCGGGGCTGGCCGGCAGCACCACCGCCCCGGCGTCGTGCAGGGCGATCAGATGCTCCAGATGACTGCGGGTGACCGGAGTCTCCCGGGGCACGATCACCGTACGGCGCCGTTCTTTCAGATTCACCTCGGCCGCTCGCTGGAGCAGGTCCTTGGAGAGCCCGATGGCGATGCCCGCGCAGGCCGCGGTGCTCGCCGGCACCACGGCCATCCCACGGACCGGGTAGGAGCCGCTGCTCGGGCCGGCGGCCAGGTCCCCGGCCGGCCAGTAGGCCAGATCGCCGAGGTCCCGGCCCAGCCAGGCGGCCACGTCATCCTTCCAGTGCGCGTCCCGGACCGTCGCGCCGGTCTCGTCCAGCAGGGTCAGCCGGGCGGCCCGGGAGACCACCAGGTCGACGGATTCGCCGGCGTCCAGCAGTGCGGTGAGCACCGCCTTGGCATACGGGGTGCCGGAGGCGCCGGAGACGCCGACGATCCAGGGTTCGCGCATGTCACCAGTGTGCTACTCGCCCTTGTACAGGTACTCCTCCGGGACCATCTGAGCGACCGGGACCCAGGTCGAGTAGTCGCCCGGGGTGGCCACCTCCAGCGAGTCGAGGATCTTCCGCGCCTCGGCCTTCGAGATCGCGCCACTGATGCTCACCTCGTGACCGTCGCCGATCTTCCGGTAGGCGAGACAACCGCAGCCGGCCGCACCGCCCGGCACCAGCGATTGCAACACGATCTGGATGCTGCCCTCGGTCCCGTTGATGGCCTCGTAGCGCCGGAGCGCCTTCCGCACCGGCTCACGCATCGCCGAAACCGGAAGGAAGTGGACCGCCGAGAACTCATCGCTCTCCTGGTTGACCGCCCGCAACCGGAAGTCGCCGGGCAGATAGCCGACCTTGAAGGCAGCCAGGACCGGCCGCTCCGCGGAGAGGCCGAAGCCCTCGGCCACCTCCCTCATCTCCTCGAGCTTCGCGCCCGTTGGATCCGGAGTCAGCACCGCGAAGGCATTGTCGGCGTACTCCCAGACCAGGCCCTGGCCGTCGTAAGGCGCGGGCCAGGACACGGTGAACGCCGGCCGGCCCTTGACCGGGGCCACGTCGGCGACCCGGGTGAGACCCAGACGGTCCACCGGATCGACGCCGGGTTCGTAGACCACCAACGACATCAGCCGCGACTCCTTCCGGCCGTTCTCGATCGGGGAGGCCCACGTTCCGGTGTAACCGGGGCCGACGCTCGTCGGGTCCCCGATCTTGAACGAGGCCGTCTGATATCCGTGGAATCGGAAAACGGACGGAATCTGGTGGTCCGGCGCCAGGGTCGGAGCCGGGGCCTGGGTGGCCGACGCGGCCGGCGGCTGTGGGACGGGCGCGGCACTCCGGGAGACGATCTGCGGAACCCCGATCGTGATGGCCACCGCCACCACGGCCGCGAGCGCCCACCCGGAGTTCCGGCGCCGGATCCGCCGCCGGCCCGCCGCGACCACGTGGTCGACGTCGTAGCGCGGTGGTGGCGCATCCACCTTGGCCTCCTGCAACAGCTCAGACAGCGGCTTCATGAACGGCCTCCCATTCAGTGCCGAGAATGCGGCGGAGCGCGTCGAGACCACGCGCGGTGTAGACCTTGACGGTGCCCTCCGGGCACTTCAGCGCCTCCGCGGTCTGCTGCACGCTGAGGCCCTCCAGGAAGCGCAGCGCCAGCACGGCCCGCTGCCGGGCGGGCAGGCCGTCGAGCGCCTCGCGCATCCGGAGGCGCTCGTCGACGGCCTGGGTGGCGTCACCGGGGGCGGGCGCGTCCGGCATGGCGTGGCTGCGGGACTGTTCACGCCGCCACCATGGGCGGCGGGTCTCGTCGATGGCCGCCCGCACCACGGCGGTTCGCGCGTACGCGTCCGGGTTCTCCACCCGGTTCCATTTCGCGTACAGCTTGGCCAGGGCGGACAGCACCGCGTCCTCGGCCACCTGCCAGTCACCGCAGGTGAGGTACGCGAGTCCCCGTAACGACTCCATCCGCACGCCGACGAACTCGCGGAAGTCGGCCTCTCTATCGCTCACGCGGATAAGACGGACGCCACCGGCCGATGGGTTACAGCACGTACAGATCGATCAGGGCGAAGACGAACAGGGCGATGGCGATGAACCCGTTCGCCGTGAAGAACGCCCGGTTGACCTTGGAGAGATCGTTCTCCGTCACCACGACGTGCTGGTAGACCAGACCGGCGCCGGTGACCAGCAGGCCGGCCCACCAGGCCCAACTGAAACCGGCGAGCTGGCCGAACCAGACGAACAGCGCGAAGCAGAGCACGTGGGTGACCGTGGAGATGTGCAGGGCGGTCCGCACACCGAACCGGGCCGGGGTGGAGTGCACGCCGATCTTCCGGTCCACCTCGACGTCCTGGCAGGCGTAGATGATGTCGAAGCCGCCGATCCAGAGGCCGACCGCGACACCGAGCACCCAGGCCGGCCACGAGCCGCTGAACGTGCCGGTGATCGCCAGCCAGGCACCGACCGGGGCGACCGCCTGGGCCAGCGCCAGCACGTAGTGCGGGAAGTTCGTGAACCGCTTGGCGTACGGGTAGATCACCAGCGGGACGACCGCGAGCGGGGAGAGAACCAGGCAGAGCGGGTTCAGCAGGCCGGCCGCGACGACCAGGACGACCAGCGAGATCAGGGCGCCGGTCCAGGCCGTCCGCAGGCTCACGGCTCCGGTGACCAGTTCGCGATTCCGCGTACGCGGATTGAGGGCGTCGATCTTGCGGTCCAGGATGCGGTTGGCCGCCATGGCGAAGGTCCGCCCGGACACCATCGCGATCGTGACCAGCGCCAGGTCGAGCCAGTGTCCGGCGACCGTCTCGTCGAGGGATTCGATGGCCACCAGCGACGACAGGTAGGCGAACGGCAGGGCGAAGATCGAGTGCTCGATCATGACCAGCCGCAGGAAGGCCTTGATCTTGCCGGGCTTCTCTTCCAGCGACGTCACAACCCGTATTCCTTCCACCGTTTGTCGACCAGGGAGACCACCTCGGGCGCCATCGTCATCTCCTCCGGCCAGCCGCGGGTGTAACCCTCGGTCGGCAGCTTACGGGTGGCGTCGACACCCGCCTTGCCGCCCCAGAACTGCTGGTAGGAGGAGTGGTCCAGGTGGTCCACCGGGCCCTCGGTGAGCATCAGGTCGCGGGCGTAGTCGACGTTGCCGAAGGCACGGAAGGCGACCTCGTTGTAGTCGTGCACATCGACGTCCTCGTCGACCACCACGATCAGCTTGACCAGCGACAGCAGGTGGGCGCCCCAGATCGCGCTCATCACCTTCTGCGCGTGCTTCGGGTAGCGCTTGCGGATGGAGACGATCAGGCAGTTGTGGAAGACGCCGGAGGCCGGCATGTCGTAGTCGACGATGTCCGGGATCAGGATCTTGGCGAGCGGCAGGAAGATCCGCTCGGTGGCCTTGCCCAGGCCGTGGTCCTCCTGCGGCGGCTTGGACGTGATGATCGAGTGGTAGACCGGCTTCTTCCGCATGGTCATCGTCTCGATGTGCAGCACCGGGAACGGCTCGACCGGGGTGTAGTAGCCGGTGTGGTCGCCGAACGGGCCCTCCGGGAGGCGCTCGCCGGGCTCCAGGTAACCCTCCAGCACGATCTGCGCCTCGGCCGGCACCTGCAACGGGACGGACACGCAGTCGACCATCTCGATCCGCTCGCCCTGGAGGAAACCGGCGAACAGGTACTCGTCGATGTCGGCCGGCAGGGGGGCGCTCGCGGCGTACGTCACCACGGGGTCGCAACCGATCGCGACCGCGACCGGAAGTCGCTGGCCGAGCCGCTCCGCCACCGCGTGATGCGCGGTCGAGTCCTTGTGGATCTGCCAGTGCATGCCGAGCGTGTTCTTCGAATGCTGCTGGAGCCGGTAGAGGCCGAGGTTGCGCTTGCCGGTCTCCGGGTGCTTGGTGTGGGTCAGCCCGAAGTTGTGGAAGATGCCGCCGTCACCGGGCCACACCTGGAGCCCGGGCAGCCGGTTCAGGTCGACCTCGTCGCCCCGGAGCACGACCTCCTGGCAGGGAGCGGTCTTCACCTTCTTCGGCGGCATCGACTTGAGCTGGAGCACCTTGCCGATGCCCTCGCGGATGCCGGACCAGCCGACTGGCAGCTCCGGCTTGGCGATCGCGCCGATCCGCTCGCCGACCTCGTCGAGCCGGTCGACGCCGAGGGCCATGGCCATCCGCTTCTCGGTGCCGAACAGGTTGATCACCAACGGCATGTCGCCCCGGGTGGGCCGCTCGAAGAGGATCGCCGGACCGCCGGCCCGGACCGTCCGGGTCACGATCTCGCTGATCTCCAGGGTCGGATCCACCGGCACGGTGACCCGCCGCAGCTCACCCGCCTCCTCCAGGGCGGCGATGAAGCTCTGCAGATCGGCATAGGGGAATCCACGCGGCGCCATGGTCCCCAGTCTGGCACCCGAGTCCGTCACTGGAGATCCGGGACTCCCGTTGGAGACTTTCGTGAGGCTCCGGAACGTGACCCGATGGTGTGCGCTGACCGGGGTGGCCGCGGCTCTCGCGGTCGCCGCCCCGGCGATCTCGTCGGCCGACAGACGCCTGCCCGTGTGCGCGCCGGGCCGGGCGCCCACCCGTCCGCCGACCGGTCCGGCGGACGTGGCCAGCCCGCGGGCGTGCCGGGCCGGGGCGCCGCTGACCGAGTCGGACAAGGTTCCGCCGGCCGCGTTCACCCCGAGCGGCTACCACCATCTCGGCGCGGGCACCGGCGGCGAGTGGGGCGGGGTGTCCGGGCGCTTCACCGTGGTGGACGGTTCGGTGCGGCCCCGCACGTACGACTTCGTGGTGGGCCGGTTCATGGCGAAGCGGGACCTCGGTGGGGGCCGGATCTCCTGGCTGGAGGCGGGCTGGGCGGAGACCGGCTGGGCCTCCCCCGGCCGCCAGCAGGTCTACACGTTCAACACGAACACCAACCGGTGGCAGTTCTACGACCAGTACCCGGTTCGGGCCGGCAACCAGGTCTGGCTGGACCTGAACAGTGACCAGAACGGTCTGTGGCGGGCCTGGCTGTGGTGGGACGACCGGTGGAACCTGCTCACCGAGCAGCGGTTGCCGATCGGCCCGGCCGCCTACATCGAGCAGTACGTCGAGGTGCACGTCGACGCGTCCCGCCAGACCAAGATCGACGTGCCGAAGGTGACCGTCGACAACGTGCAGTTGCGCCCGGTCGGCGGCGGGCCGGCCCGGTACTGGCGCGACGACGTCGCGACCGTGACCGGGGCGGCCGCCCGCGGCGGGTTCTGTCTGAACTGGGTGACCCGCTACGACACGTGGACCGCCGGGGACTGCTGACGCCTAGGCGTACGAGTGCAGGCCCTCGAAGAACAGGTTCACGCCGAACAGGTTCATCAGCATCGTCACGAAGCCGATGACGGCGATCCAGGTGGCGGTGGTCCGCTTGACGCTCGGGGTGGCCCGGGCGTGCAGGTAGGCGGCGTAGACGATCCAGGAGATGAAGGCCCACACCTCCTTGGGGTCCCAGCCCCAGTAGCGGCCCCAGGACGCCTCGGCCCACAGCGGCCCGGCGATCAGCGCGCCGAACGTGAACAGCGGGAAGGCGAAGGCGTGCAGGCGGAAGGTGAGCCGCTCCAGCGTGCCCGCGTCGCCGACCCGCTTGCCCAGCGTGTAGGGGAAGCCGCGCTTACCGGTGTCCCACCCGTTCTTGATCAGGAACATGGCGGCCGGGACCACGCCGACCAGGAGGATGCCGGACGAGATGATGATCGTCGAGACGTGGATGACGTACCAGTACGAGTTCAGCGCCGGGACCAGCGGCCCGACCGGGGTGTAGGCGACCAGCGCGGCCGCGCCCAGCAGCACCACCAGGGTGAGGCTGGCGAACAGGCCCAGGTGCCGGACGGCCGGCTTACGCAGCAGCACACCGGCCCAGACCGCGGAGCCGATCAGCGTGGTGGAGAGGATGTACTCGTACATGTTTCCCCAGGGCATCCGCTCGGCGGCGATGCCCCGGGTGACCGTGGTGGCCAGGTGCAGGGCCAGGGCGATCAGGTTGAGCGCCACCCCGATCCGGCCGACGAGCTCGCCCCGGTCGCGTTCCGGCGCCTTCTCCACCTCGGGAACCGGAGCGCCGGCCCCCACGAGGGCGGCCCGGCCGATGTGGCTGCGCCTGCCGAACGCGTACTCCCCGGCGTAGCAGACCATGGCGGCCAGGTAGGCCAGCACGGTCAACGCCATAAGTTGATTGGACAGCTCCGCCATCAGGGCGTCCCTTCCTTGATGTGCCGGGTGAGCGCCGCGAACTCATCGCCGAAACCTGGATAGTCGGTACGTGGGAGGCCACCGGCTTCGATCGCGCTGCCGTTCTCGGCGGGCACCACCCGGAACCAAACCCTACGGCGGTGCGTGAACAGCGACAGCATCAACCCGGCCAGCCCCAGCACCGCCCCGATCAGCATGAGGAACTGGGTCGGGTCGTGCCGGATCGAGATCGTGGCGAACCGGCGGATCCCGGCGAACTCGAGCGTGCTGCCGTCGTCGAGGGTCCACTTCTCGCCGGGCCGCAGCACGTACGGCCGCTCGCCGCTGATCTTCTTGAGGTCGCCGTCGGCGATCTGCTCACGGTTCAGCACGTAGACCGAGCTCGGCTTGCCGACGTCCAGTCCCAGGTCGCCGCGGTAGGCCGCGATGTAGAGCACCGGGTTGTCCGCCGCCGGGAACTTCGAGGTCGCGCTGCCGTCGGTCCCGCCGGTCGGCAGGAAGACGCCCTCGAAGCCCATCTGGAGCTTCGGGTCCCGCTCACCGGTGGCCGGATCGAGGTTGACGTCCGGGAACTGGACGACCCCCTCGCTGGTCATGTTGAGGTCGCCGGGCAGGAACGGGACGATCTTGGTCTGCGAGGCGCCGTACCGGTCGGTGTAGCGCAGCACCGGCGCGTAGCCCTGGCCGATCAGGTTGATGTTGGCGCCGTCGAGCCGCAGCGGGTCGTTGACGGTGAACCGGTCCGGGCGGTAGTCGCCGCCGTTCTCGCTCACCTCGACCGTGGCCTCGAACGACTTCGGCACCCCGCTGGCCTGGAAGGTGGATTCGAAATCGGTCATCCGCACGCAGAAGTCGGGCAGGTCCGAGGCGTCCACCCGGGAACCGAGGACCGACTCGTCGAACTGCGTGACGGCGCTGCAGAAACCCTGGTCGGCGCCCTCCACCAGGAGGCGGTTCGCGTGCCAGCCGTACCAGTGCCCGAAACCGACGCCGACCAGTACCGCCAGCAAGGCGAAGTGGAAGAGCAGGTTGCCGGTCTCCTTGAGATAGCCCTTCTCGGCCGCGACGGTCCAGCCGTCGGGCGTCTCCCGCAGCCGGGCCCGCCAGCGCCGCCGGCGCAGCGTCTTCGCGATCTCCGCGGCCACGGCCGCGGGCTCCTCCGGGCGTTCCGCTGCGGGGGCATGCTGCGGCAGGCGGTCCAACCGCTTCGGAGCATCCGGGGGTACGGTCCTGAGCGCCCGAACGTGGTCGCGCAGCCGGGGCAGCACGCACCCGATGAGCGACGTGAAGAGCAGCAGGTAGATCGCCGCGAACCAGGGTGACGCGTAGACGTCGAAGGCGAAGAGCCGGTCGATCGCCGGCGCCAGCTTCGGATGGGCGGCGAAGTACTCGGCGACGTTCTCCCGGCTCACCGAGCGCTGCGGGAAGATCGAGCCCGGCACCGCGGCCACGGCCAGCAGGAAGAGCAGGATCAACGCCGTACGCATGCTGGTGAGCTGGCGCCAGGAGTTGCGCAGCAGCGCCCACAGCGGGTTGCCCCGGCGCGGCGGCGGCGCCCCGGCGGTGGCGGGACGGTCCTCGACGACGGTCACAGCAGCACCCACTCACCGACGTCGACGCTGGTCATCAGCCAGGTGAGGAAGTACTCCCACCGACCGGAGACGAGCGCCACCCCGACCAGGACGAGCAGCACCCCACCGACCCGGGTGACCCATCGGCTGTTGCGGCGGATCGCCTTGAACACACCGAGCAGCCGGCGGAAGAAGAGCCCGAACAGGATGAACGGCAGGCCCAGCCCGAGGCTGAAGGTGATCGCCAGGAGCACCGCGCGGTCGGCCTGCCCGGTCGTGGTGGCCAGGACCATCACGCCGCCCAGGGTCGGGCCGACGCACGGGATCCAGGACAGCGCGAAGATCGCGCCGAAGACCGGGGCGCCCAGCAGCCCGGCGGCCGGCAGCCGGCTGATCCGGGCCTCCCGCTGGAAGCCCGGGATCACGCCGAGATAGCCCAGGCCCAGCACGATGACGAGGATCCCGAGGACGAGGTTGAGCGTGTCCCGATGGGTGATCATCGTGAAGCTGGCGGTCGTGGCCAGCGTGCCGAGCGTGAAGACGATCGAGAAGCCGAGCACGAAGAGCCCGGTCCCGGCGAGGATCCGGCCCTTCGCCCGGCCGGTGGGCGCCTCCAGATCGGAACCGGCCAACCCGGTGACGTACGAGAGGTAGCCTGGGAGCAGCGGCAACACGCACGGCGACAGGATGCTCACCAGGCCGGCGATGAGCGCCGCGCCGATCGCGAGCAGCAGCGGCCCGTCCATGACCGCACCCTTGAAGGCCTCACCCATCAGCCGGCCGCCTCCGCCGCGATCCGCTCCACCAGCGGCTGCAACTCACCGTTGGTGGTCGAGCGCCGGATGGCCGCCGCGATCCGGCCCTGCCGGTCCAGGATCAGGGTGCTCGGCACCGCGCTCTGGGTCACGTCGAACTTGAGCCCGACCCGGCCCTCGAAGTCGTACACACTGCCGTAGGTGACCTTGTAGCCGCGCTCGAACGCCTTCGCCGAGTCCCGGTCGTCGCGGGTGTTGACGCCGAGGAAGGTGACGTTCTTGTCCTTGGTCGCCTGGTAGGTCTTCTCCAGGTCGTCCGCCTCGGCCCGGCACGGCGCGCACCAGGAGCCCCAGAAGTTGACCACGACCACCTTGCCGCGGTCCTTCTCCAGGTCGTAGGCGGCGCCGTCCAGCAGCTCCCCGGTCACGCCGGAGACCAACGGCCGCTCCGCCGCGGCGCACTCCACCACCATGTTCGTGGTGGTGCATTTCGTCGCCCAGTTCCCCTCGCCGCCGCAGCCGCTCAGGGCTCCGGCGGCGGTGACCGCGGTGAGGGCGGCGACGGCGAGGCGGCGCACGGTCAGGCTCCCTTGGCTGTCTTGGCCGTCGCGGACATGGCGACCAGGTGTGCGGCGGGCTCCGAGTAGTCGATGCCGACCACCTTGGATCCCTCGAACCGGAACGAGGTCAGGCTGGCCAGGCCACACTCCCGGCGCCTCGGATCGTGCCAGAGGCGCTTGCCCTCGACGTACCGCCGGAGCGTCCAGACGGGCAGCTGGTGCGAGACGCAGACCGCCTCGTGGCCCTCGGCCGAGACCCGGGCCGCCTGGACCGCCGCGAACATCCGCTGCGCGATCACCAGGTATGCCTCGCCCCAGGACGGGGTGATCGGGTCACGCAGCACCCACCAGTGCCGCGGGTTGCTGAACGCGCCGTCGCCGACCGAGACCTTCTTGCCCTCGAAGTAGTTCGCGCTCTCGATCAGCCGCACGTCGGTGGCGATGTCCAGTTTGAACTCGGCGGCGAACGGGGCCGCGGTCTCCTGCGCACGCTCCAGCGGGCTGGACACCACGTGCGTGATGTCCCGGCCGGACAGCACCTCGGCGGCCGCCTTCGCCATCTGGTGGCCCAGCTCGGAGAGGTGGAAGTCGGGCAGGCGCCCGTACAGAATCTTGGTGGGGTTGTAGACCTCGCCGTGCCGCAGCACGTGGACCGTGGTCTTCGTCGGCTCGGTCAAGATCAGGCTCCCGCTGCCGCTCGGGCCGCGTGCGGTGCCGCCGCGGCGATCGTTTCCAGTGCCAGGTCGTCGATCGCCGTCGAGACGAACCACGACTCGAAGGCGCTCGGCGGCAGGTAGACGCCACGGGCCAGCATGGTGTGGAAGAACGCCTTGAACGCGGCCGCGTCCTGGGTCTTCGCGGAGTCGTAGTCGACGACGTCGGCGTCGGTGAAGAAGATCGAGAACATGTTTCCGGCGTACGAGAGCCGGTGCGCGACACCCGCGGCGCCGAGCGCATCGGAGCACAGCGAGCCGATGGTGCCGGCCAGCTCGTCCAGGCGCTTGTAGGCGGCCGCGTCGGCGAGCCGCAGCGAGGTCAGGCCGGCGGCGCAGGCCAGCGGGTTACCGGAGAGGGTGCCGGCCTGGTAGACCGGGCCGGCCGGGGCGAGCCGGGACATGATCTCCCGGCGGCCGCCGAACGCCGCGGCGGGCAGGCCGCCGCCCATCACCTTGCCGAAGGTGAACAGGTCGGCGTCGACCGGGTGGAGCCCGGCCCAGCCTCCGGCGGAGACCCGGAAGCCGGTCATCACCTCGTCGATGATGAGCAGCGCGCCGTGCCGGTGGGCGATCTCGGCGAGCTTGCCGTTGAAGTCGTCGCGCGGGGTGACCACGCCCATGTTGCCCGGGGCCGCCTCGGTGATGATCGCGGCGATCTCGGCGCCCTCGGACGCGAACGCCGCTTCGACGGCGGCCACGTCGTTGTACGGCAGCACGATCGTCTCGCTGGCCGCCGCACCGGTGACACCGGGCGAGTCGGGCAGGCCGAGGGTGGCCACGCCGGAGCCGGCCGCGGCCAGCAGCGCGTCCACGTGGCCGTGGTAGCAGCCGGCGAACTTCACGATCTTCGACCGGCCGGTGTATCCACGGGCCAGCCGGATCGCGGTCATGGTCGCCTCGGTGCCCGAGTTGACCAGCCGCACCTCGTCGATCGGGGTCCGGCGGACGATCTCCTCGGCCAGGTCCACCTCGCCGGCGGTGGGCGTACCGAAACTGGTGCCCAGTGCCGCGGCGCGCTGCACCGCCTCGATGATCTCGGGGTGTGCGTGCCCGTGGATGAGCGGGCCCCAGGAGCAGACCAGGTCGACGTAGCGGCGCCCGTCCACGTCGGTGAGCCACGGGCCGCTGCCCGAGGCCATGAACCGGGGCGTCCCGCCGACCGCGCGGAACGCACGCACAGGTGAATTCACCCCGCCGGGCACGATGGCCTGGGCGCGGTCGAACAGGGCCTGGGAGACCGGGGCATCCTCCGGGTACGGAAGATCCGCGGCGGGATATGTCGTGGTCACAGCGGTCCCCATTCTGTCAGCGGCATGGAACGAGTATTGCGAGAGGGTTGTTCACATCACCGGATGATGTCCTGCGAGCGCACGGCCTGATGGCGCCAGACGGGCCGATATACCCCGAAGAGGATAGGCTGAGCCGCGTGGAGCGTCCCGAGCTGTCCATCACGGTTCAGCGCACCCCGGACGAGGTCGTCATTCAGCTCGCCGGGGAAATCGATGTGCTCACGGTCACCGAGCTGGCCGCCGTCGTCAACGAGGTCCTGGCCGAGCCGCCGACCCGGATCGTGCTGGACATGGCCGGCGTGATGTTCTGTGACTCCCAGGGTCTCGGCACGCTGGTGGTGCTCAGCCGCAAGGCGCAGCACACACAGGTGGTGCTCGCGCTGGTGAATGTCGGCGACTTCCTGATGCGTGTGCTCGACATCACCGGGCTCCGATCCGCCCTGATGATCAGCAGCAACACCTGACCGGCCGGCCGTCAGGGCTGTCTCAGCGGCGCCGAGACAGCACCCACAGCCAGCCGGAGCCTGTGGATAACGCTGTGGACAACCTCAGCGGAAGTCGCCGCTGACGTTCTCGGTCACGTTCGCACCGGTGGTCGCGGTCGCGGCGTAGGAGTCCCCGTTCGCGTCCCGCCCGCCGGTGGCATGGGTGTACCGCGCGTAGAACGTGTAGGTCCCCGGTTCCAGGGTGTCGCCGGAGGACAGCACGAAGCGGTAGACCGCCGTCCCGGGCTCCTCGGTGACGGTGCTGGTCACGCTCGCGCCGGGCACCTGCTGGCTGCCACCGCGGGCGGTGAGCCCGTCGGTCTTCGCGATCCGGATCGTCACCTCGAGGGCGGTGAGCCGCTCGCCGGTCGTCACCGTGACGACGCTGCTGGCCTGGGAGTCGCCGTCCGGGGCGACCGAGCCGTCCGCCCACAGCGCGCTCTTCGCCGGGGCCACGCCGCTGGTGGCGACCGACGGGCTCGGCGACCGGCTGGGCGGCCGGGACTTCGGGGTCCGGCCGGGGACGGAGCTCGGGTTGCCGGTCGGGCCGATCGCGCTGGAGGAGGCCACACCGCTCGGGGTGGGCCCGGCCGTGACCGTCACCGAGGGGGTGGGCCCGGGAGCCGGGTCGCCGTCACCGGCGACCGCCCACTGCGCGAAGCCGCCGCCGCCGAGCACCGCGGCGACCGCCACGGCCGCTCCGGCGATCCTCAGCCGGGGGCGTTTCGCGACCTGGTTGCGCATGGCGGTCCGGGTGATCCGGTCGAGCATCGCCTCACGGTCCGGCCGGTGCGCCGCCGCCTCGGCGCGCAGTGCCGCGCGCAGCTCAGGTTCGATGAGCGTCATCGCGCCGCCTCCCAACCGTCGATTCGGGCCAGGGCGACATCGGCACCCTTCGGTTCCTTCGGCCGTGGCCGCCGGGCAGAGCCTCCCGGCGGCCACGACGATCACTTGAAGGTGATGTCGGACTCGTTGTAGATGCAGTTGACGCCGTCCGCGCCGGTGCCGATCTTGGTCGGCTCCTTGCCGGAGCTGTTGCCGGTGAACTTGACGCAGATGTCCAGGCTCTTCTTGCCGACCACGGTGACCTTGGAGATCGTGGCGGTGTCGCCGTAGTTGGTGTTGATGCCGACCAGGCTGCCGGCCGGGGCGGTGGCGACCACGTTCTGCAGCACGACGGCGCGCCTGTGCTGCGTCGAGCAGTTGCCGCACGACCGGTACAGCTTGCCGAAGTCCTCGACCTGGAAGTTCTTGATGGTCAGCGTGCCGCCGCCGTTGTGCTGGAAGACCTTGTCGTCCGCACCCTTGGCGCCGCCACCGTCCACGGTGTAGGTGGCCGAGGCGCCGCCCTTGAAGGTGGCCGCGTCCTCACCGACGTTCTCCCACCACACGTTGATCAGCGTGCAGGAGCCGGAGCAGTGGATGCCGTCGGCGGCCGGGGCGCCGAGGATGACGTTCTTCAGCACCGCGCCGTCGGCCAGCTTGAAGATCGG
Organism: Actinoplanes hulinensis; assembly: GCF_019429605.1. Lineage (NCBI taxonomy): Bacteria > Bacillati > Actinomycetota > Actinomycetes > Micromonosporales > Micromonosporaceae > Actinoplanes > Actinoplanes hulinensis. The sequence goes on from NZ_JAHXZI010000016.1 coordinate 238,138, forward strand.
GTCCTGCGACTCGTCCTGGGAATCGCTGCCCAGGTCGCCACTGCCGAAGTAGCGGATGTTGCCGCCGTCGAGCGTGCCGGACACGGCGATGGTCGCGGTGACCGCCTTCTCCCCGGTCGCCGACGGCCACGCGGTGCTCGTGCCGGTGGCGGTCGGGGTGGCGGTGGCCGTGGGGGTCACGGTGGCGGTCTTGGTGGCCGTCGCGCTCGCGCCCGGCGAAGCGGTAGCCGTCTTGGTCGCGGTCGGGGTCGCCGTGGCCGTCCTGGTGGCGGTCGGCGAGGCGGACGCGGTGGCCGAGGAGGTCGCACCGGCGCCCAGTGCGGCCACCGAGACGTCGTCGAACTCGGCCGAGGCGTAGCTGGTGACCAGGCCGATCCGGCCGGTGCCGGCGAGCGAACCGGTGCCGGAGGCGACCTGGGCGCCGTCCAGGTAGCCGGTGACGGTGCTGCCGGAGACATCCACCTTGAGGGTGTGCCACGCGGCCGGGTCGCTCACCGCGGCCGAACCGAGGCTGGTGACAGTGCTGCCCTTCACCGCCTGGAGCTCGGCCCTGCCGGCCGAGGTCAGGGCGAGCCGGTACATGGTGGAGGACCCGCTGGCCCGGGCCGCGACACCGGCCAGGCCCCGGCGCAGGTCGAGCCCCTTGACCTTGGCCTCGACCGAGTAGTTGGTCCAGGAGGTCTCACCGGCGAAGACCCGGGCGAGCTCGCTGTCGGCCTTGGCCTGCTTGTAGACCTTGGAGCCGTCGGAGACCACGGACCAGGTGCCGCCGGACTTGGACCAGTTGCTCGCGCCGCTCTCGAAGTCGTCGCCGAAAAGGGTGCCGGCCGAGGCGGACGGGACGAGGACGGCGACCAGCGCGGTGACGGCACCGGCCGCACCGGCCGCGCCGAGGCCCATGACCAGACGACGGCGACGCCGGCTCGGGGTCGCGCTAGGCATTGCGTGCCGCATGTTGCTCCTACTCACGGGGATGAGGCCACCGTCAGGGACGGTGGACGTCGCGCATGATCAAAGCGATCACGCCCCGGTAGTGGCGCGGCTGCCCAGCAAGGTTGTCCTTAGTGACCCACGTCACATAAAGCTCGGGTTCAGTCCCCCCAGCGGGCCTTTTCCAGCAGGTCGAGCGCTTCGGCGGCGGCCTGCTCGCCACCGGCACGCAGCACCCGGGCGGCCTCGTCGACCGTCCCGGTCAGGCGGTGCCACTGCGCCTCCCGCTCCTTCGACGCCTCGGCCTGCGCCTTGAGCTGCTGGTTCTTCACCCACAGCTCGACGAAGATGGAGACCTTGGCGCGGAGCACCCACGGGTCGAACGGCTTGGTGAGGTAGTCGACGGCGCCCACGGCATAGCCCCGGAGGGCGAGCTGGGCGTCCCGGTCGGCCGCGGTGAGGAACAGGATCGGCACGTGCCGGGTCCGCTCACGGCGCTTGATGTGGCTGGCCGTCTCGAACCCGTCCATGTTCGGCATGTGCGCGTCCAGCAGGATCACCGCGAAATCGTCGGTGAGCAGCTGTTTGAGCGCGGCCTCCCCGCTCTCCACGGCCACCGCCGTGACAGGCAGGCCCTGGAGGATCGCCTCCAGAGCCAACAGGTTGTCCCGCCGGTCATCGACCAGCAGCGCCTTGGCGCGCTCACCCACACCTATCACCTCACCCAAGGTCGTGCCGTCTCAGCCGTGGTCCGGCTCGGTCGTGCCGTGGTTTACCCAGCGGGCCATCAGCTCGATGAGCTCGTCCAGGTCCACCGGTTTGGTGATGTAGTCACTCGCCCCGGCGGCGAGGGCCGACTCCCGGTCCCCGGGCATCGCCTTCGCTGTCAGGAAGACTACCGGTAGGTCCCGGAAACGCTGATTGCGCCGGATTCCCCGGGTCGTCTCATAACCGTCCTGGTCCGGCATCATCGCGTCCATCAGCACGATGTCCACCTCTGGATGTTCGGCCAGGATCCGCACGCCGTCCACCCCGTTGTCCGAATAGAGGACGTGCAGGCCCTGCATCTCCAGGGCGCTGGTCAGGGCGAAGACGTTGCGCACGTCGTCGTCGATGATCAGTACGGTGACGCCCTCCAGCTTCCGGCCGGCCGGCGTCATCACGGGCTTCTCCTCGACCCGCGGCGGCATCTCCATCAGCGGCATGTCCAGCGACGCGGCCGGGCGCACCGAGATCGCCTTGGCCGGCACCGACGGCAGCGCCGGCATCGGGATCACGTCCGGCACCAGCGCCTCGGGCATGTAGAGGGTGAACGTCGACCCCGCACCCGGCTCCGAGGACACCGTGATGGTGCCGCCGAGCAACGCCGCGAACTCCCGGCTGATCGACAGGCCCAGGCCGGTCCCGCCGTACTTGCGGGTGGTGGTGCCGTCGGCCTGCTGGAACGGCTCGAAGATGATCGCCAGTTTCTCGTCCGAGATGCCGATGCCGGTGTCGGACACCGCGAACGCGACCACCTGCCGGGCCGCGTGCAGCGACGCCGGCGCATCGACATCGGAGTCGAGTTCGGCCGAGAAGATGCTCAGCGTGACCGAGCCGTTGTCGGTGAACTTCACCGCGTTCGACAGCAGGTTGCGCAGGATCTGCTGCAGCCGCTGCGGGTCGGTGACGATCGACTCGGGCAGCTCGGGCGCCACCGCCACCCGGAACTCCAGGCCCTTGTCCTCCGCCTGCGGGGAGAACGCCTGCTCGACGTAGCTGCGGATGCCGTCGAAGTCGACCACGTCCGGTTCCACGTCCATCCGGCCGGCCTCGATCTTCGACAGGTCCAGGATGTCGTCGATCAGCGACAGCAGGTCGGAGCCGGCACTGTGGATGGTCTTGGCGAACTCGATCTGCTTGCCGGACAGGTTCTGCTCGGTGTTGTCGGCCAGCAGCCGGGCCAGCAGCAGCAGCGAGTTCAGCGGGGTCCGCAGCTCGTGACTCATGTTGGCCAGGAACTCGGACTTGTACGTGTTCGCCCGGGACAGCTGCTGCGCCTTCTCCTCCAGGCCGAGCCGGGCCAGCTCGATCTCCCGGTTCTTCAGCTCGATGTTCGCCTTCTGCTCACTGAGCAGCTTCGCCTTGTCCTCCAGCTCGGCGTTGGTGCGCTGGAGCTCGGCCGACTGGTCCTGCATCTCCCGGGCCAGCCGCTGCGACTGGGCGAGCAGCTCCTCCGTACGCCGGTTGGCCTGAATGGTGTTGAGAGCGACCCCGATCGTGGCGACCAGCCGCTCCAGGAAGGTCAGATGCAGCCCGTTGAAGGCGGCCACCGACGCGAACTCGATCACGCCGAGCATCTCGCCCTCGAACAGGACCGGCAGCACCACCAGGTCGTTCGGCGGCATGGCGAGCAGGCCGGAGCGCATGGTGAGTATGCCGTCGTGGGTGGCCCGCACCCGGATCGTGCGGCGCGACACCGCGGCCTGGCCGACCAGTCCCTCGCCCGGGCCGAAGATCACCTCGTGGTCGCGGGCGACGTAGCCGTACGCCGCGGCCAGCCGCAGCCGGGTCGTCGCCTCCTCGTTGTCGACCAGGAAGAACGCGCCGAGCTGCGCGTCGACCAGCGGCGTCACCTCGGTCATGATCATGCGGCAGACCTCGCCGACGTCCCGCTGACCCTGGAGCAGGCCACCGATCCGGGCCAGGTTCGAGTCGAGCCAGCCCTGCTCCGCGTTCGTCTTCGTGGTGTCGCGGAGCGTCACGATCATCTGGTTGATGTTGTCCTTGAGCTCGGCCACCTCGCCCTGCGCCTCGACCGCGACGCTCTGGGTCAGGTCACCGCGGGTCACGGCGGTGGACACCTCGGCGATGGCGCGCAGCTGGATGGTGAGGGTGGAGGCGAGCTGGTTCACGTTGTCGGTGAGGTCCCGCCAGGTGCCGGAGACGCCCTTGACCTGGGCCTGACCGCCGAGCTTGCCCTCCGAACCCACCTCACGGGCCACCCGCGTGACCTCGTCGGCGAACGACGACAGCTGGTCCACCATCGTGTTCACGGTGTTCTTCAGCTCGAGGATCTCGCCGCGGGCGTCGACCGTGATCTTCTGGCCCAGGTCACCGTTGGCGACCGCGGTGGAGACCTGGGCGATGTTACGGACCTGGCTGGTCAGGTTGGACGCCATGTAGTTGACGTTGTCGGTCAGGTCCCGCCAGGTGCCGGCCACGCCGCGCACCTGCGCCTGGCCACCGAGCTTGCCCTCCGAACCCACCTCACGGGCCACCCGCGTGACCTCGTCGGCGAACGAGGAGAGCTGGTCGACCATGGTGTTCACGGTGTTCTTCAATTCGAGGATCTCGCCCTGCGCGTCGACCGTGATCTTCTGCGACAGGTCACCCTTCGCGACGGCCGTGGTGACCGACGCGATGTTCCGCACCTGGCTCGTCAGGTTCGACGCCATCGAGTTGACGTTGTCGGTCAGGTCCCGCCAGGTGCCGGCCACGCCGCGCACCTGCGCCTGACCGCCGAGCTTGCCCTCCGAACCCACCTCACGGGCCACCCGCGTGACCTCGTCGGCGAACGACGACAACTGGTCCACCATCGTGTTCACGGTGGACTTGAGCTCGAGGATCTCGCCACGCGCGTCGACCGTGATCTTCTGCGACAGGTCACCCTTCGCGACGGCCGTGGTGACCGACGCGATGTTCCGCACCTGGCTCGTCAGGTTCGACGCCATGTAGTTGACGTTGTCGGTGAGGTCGCGCCACGTACCGGAAATGCCTTTGACCTGGGCTTGCCCGCCGAGCTTGCCCTCCGAACCGACCTCCCGGGCGACACGCGTGACCTCGTCGGCGAAGGAGGAGAGCTGGTCGACCATGGTGTTCACGGTGTTCTTCAGCTCGAGGATCTCGCCGCGCGCGTCGACGGTGATCTTCTGCGACAGGTCGCCCTTCGCGACGGCCGTGGAGACCTGGGAGATGTTGCGGACCTGGGCGGTGAGGTTGGCGGCCAGCTGGTTCACGTTTTCGGTGAGGTCGCGCCAGGTGCCGGAGACGCCACGGACCTGGGCCTGACCGCCGAGCCGGCCCTCGGTGCCCACCTCGCGGGCCACCCGGGTCACCTCGTCGGCGAACGACGACAACTGGTCCACCATCGTGTTCACGGTGTCCTTGAGCTCCAGGATCTCGCCCTGCGCGGCCACCGTGATCTTCTGCGACAGGTCGCCCTTGGCCACCGCCGTGGAGACCTGGGCGATGTTACGGACCTGGCTGGTCAGGTTGGACGCCATCGAGTTCACCGAGTCGGTGAGGTCCTTCCAGGTGCCCGCCACGTTCGGCACGTCGGCCTGGCCGCCCAGCTTGCCCTCGGTGCCCACCTCGCGGGCCACCCTCGTGACCTGCTCGGCGAAGAGCCGCAGGGTGTCGGTCAGCCCGTTCATGGTGTCGGACAGCTCGGCCACCTCGCCGCGCGCCGAAACGGTGATCTTCTGCGACAGGTCGCCGCGGGCCACCGCGGTCGCCACCTGGGAGATCGACCGCACCTGGTGGGTCAGGTTGGACGCCATGGTGTTCACCGAGTCGGTGAGGTCCTTCCAGGTGCCGGCCACGCCCCGGACATCGGCCTGACCGCCCAGCTCGCCCTCGGTGCCCACCTCGCGGGCCACCCGGGTCACCTCGTCGGCGAACGACGACAGCTGGTCCACCATCGTGTTCACCGTCCGGCCGATCCGCAGGAACTCGCCCCGCAGCGGCCGCCCGTCCATCTCCAGGGCCATGTGCTGGGACAGGTCGCCCTCGGCCACCGCCACGATGACCCGGGAGATCTCGGTCGTCGGCCGGGCCAGGTCGTCGATCAGCGAGTTCACCGAGCGGACGCTGTCCGCCCAGGAGCCGTCCAGGCCCTCCTCGTCGAGACGCTCGGTGAGCCGGCCGTCGCGCCCGACGATCCGGCTTATCCGGCGCAGATCCAGGTTCTGCCGCTCCTGGAGGGAGACCACCTCGTTGAAGGCCTCCGCCACCGCCCCGGCCATGCCACCGCGCCGGGGCAGCCGCACCTTGAGATCGCCGCGTCGCACACGGCGCAGCGCATCGGCGAGCTCACCGAGTAGAACGGTCTCGTCGGGCACGCCGACGCTGGCCTCTTTCGCCGCAGTCATGCTGTCCTCACTCGCTGTCTACCGCCGGGGCTCCCTATCCTCTCTCGCCCTACCGGGTCAATGCGAGAGACGACTTTGTGCATACACCCGTCCACGGGAGAGGATGCATGGGTGCCAGCCGAGGTCGGAACCAGGACGAGCATCCCTACCGGTGCCCCGTCCGAGGCGCTGGTGCGCCGGACCAGGTTGCCGAACGACCGTCGTACCCCGGCGGCGGCCCGCGCACTCGTCCGTTCGGTGCTCGAGGAGACCGGTCTGGTCGGCCTGCTCAACGAGGCTCTGCTGCTGACCACCGAGCTGTCCACCAACGCCGTGGTGCACGCCAACACCGAGCTGGAGATCGAGGTGACCGCCGACCCGGGCGGGCTCACCGTGACCGTCACCGACTTCGCCCCCGGCCCCGTCGAGCAGCTCGCCGTCGGCCCGCGCAACGAGTCGGCGGAGATCGGCGAGGTCGCCGAGCGGGGCCGCGGCCTGCTCCTGGTCGACCATTTCGCCAGCCGCTGGGGCACCGTGCACGAGGGCGACGGCAAGGGCGTCTGGTTCCGGCTCGACCAGCGCGACGACGCCGGCGTCCCGGTCCGCCTGCCCAGCGTCGCCGAGACGCCCAGCCTGGGCGCGCTCACCGGCCTGCTGCGCAGCGGCTCCGACCGGCACTCCGAGGAGGGGCTCGCCGATCTCGCGGCCGACCTGCTGTCCCGGCTGGCCCGGCTGACCGGCGCGGCCGGCGGGGTGGTGCGCCTGGACCGGGGCGACGGGATGGGCCGTCAACTGCTGGCCCGGTACGGCCGGGCCCCCCGGGACAACGCCGACACCATCCGGGTGCCGTTGACCGTGCAGCGGCCGTACTCGGGGGAGCTGGAGCTGGACGCCGCCCCCGAGGGGTACGCGCTGGCACTGGGCGCCATGGTCGCCGAGCGGTTCTCCCTGCACCTGGAGAACGACCGCCTGCGCCGCGCCGACATCCGCCGGCAGACCTGGATCACCTTCCTGGCCGAGGCCAGCGAACTGCTCGCCCAGTCCCTCGACGTGAACCTGACGATGGCCCTCATCCCGCAGCTGGTGGTGCCCCGGCTGGGCCAGTGGTGCGCGGTGCACACCACCGACGCGTGGGGCCGGCTGCAACTGGCCGCCGCCACCCACGCCGACGAGTCGGCGCTGGCCGAGTTGCACACCACACTGGCCGAGACCGGCCCGGAGTCGCTGCTGGCCCGGCTGGAGGAGGCGTCCCGGCTGGGCACCCAGGTGATGTTCGGCTCGCCGCTGGAGGGTTACGCGCTGCCGCTGGTCGCCCGGGGCGCCCGGCTCGGCACCCTGGCGGTCGGGCGGCACCCGAAACACCGGCACGACGCCGACGAGGTGGCCGTCCTGGAGGATGTCGCCCGGCGGGCCGCGCTGGCCATAGACAACGCCCGGATCCACGACGAACGGCGTACTGTCGCGCGCACCCTCCAGGCCTCGCTGCTGCCGCCGGCACTGCCCCGGGTGGAGGGCATCGGCTTCGCCGCGGAGTACGTTCCGACCGGCTCCGAGGTGGGCGGCGACTTCTACGACGTGGTCCCGTTCGGCGCCGACCAGTGGCTCGTGGTGGTCGGCGACGTGTCCGGCAAGGGCGTCCAGGCGGCCACCGTGACCGGCCTCGTCCGGGACGTGATCCGGATCCTGGTCGACGACGGCAAGGCGCTCACCGAGATCCTGCACCGGGTCAACCGCACACTGGTGCAGCGCGGCGGTGGGCGGTACTGCACACTCGCCATGGCCTCGGTCACCCGGCTACCGGGCGGCGTCCTCAGCGTCTGCCTGCACCTGGCCGGGCACGACCGGGCCGTGCTGGTCCGCTCGGACGGCCGGACCGCCTTCGTCGGCGAGGGCGGGACCGCACTGGGCCTGCTGGAGACGATCACCTCGCCGGACGTTTCGATCACGCTGGGCTCCGGCGACTCGCTGATCTTCTACACCGACGGGGTCACCGAGCGGCGCCGCGGCCGGGAGCTCTTCGGCTCGAGCCGGCTGCGTGAGTCGGCCGCCCCACTGGCCGGCTATCCGGCCGACGTGATGGCGGCCCGGCTGCGGTCCACGACGATCAACTTCTCGGTCGAGGAGCCGCGCGACGACATCGCCATCCTGGTGTTGCGCAACGACGCCTGATTCCTGTCGTACCCCGGTGGCAGGGTCGGTGCCATGAAGACGCGTCACTGCACCGCCACCACGATCGACGGTCACCGCGCCGAGGCGGACGACATGAGATCCGAGATGTGAGAGTCGGTCCCGCCCGGTCCCGCGTTGGAGTACGGTGTGGGACCCCGCGGCGTGCTTTCCCGCAGGCCGGGGCGCCGGGCCGGTGACGGTGGCGGGCTGGGTGCGGCAACGCCCGACCCGCCACCGGCACCCCGCCCTGCCCTTCCGGCACCCCGCGCAGCCCTTCCGGCACCCCGCCCTGCCCCTCCGGCACCCCGCGCACTCACCCCGGCCCGCGCACTCACCCCTGCCCCGCCCACTCACCGCGGCGCCTTCCGCGGCCGGGCCGGTCGCGTCCGGCGGCCTAGCCGATCCGCCCTTTTTGTCGCCGGAGCCGTGGCATGGTGATGGTCATGGCGAAGACGCAGTACTACACCGCCACCAGCATTGACGGCTACATCGCCGACGAGAACAACTCGCTGGAGTGGCTCTTCGAGGTCGACGAGGGCACCGAGAACCCGTTCGGCGAGTTCTTCGAGGGTGTCGGTGCGTTCGCCATGGGCGCGACCACCTACGAGTGGATCCTGGAGCACGACAATCTGATCGAGGAGCCGGAGAACTGGCACGACATGTACGGCAACGTCCCGTGCTGGGTCTTCACCCACCGCGACCTGCCGCTGGTGCCGGACGCCAACATCTTCATGATCAGTGGCGACGTCCGCCGCGTGCACGAGGCCATGATGGTCGCCGCCCAGGGCCGGAACGTCTGGCTGGCCGGCGGCGGCAACCTGGTGGGGCAGTTCGTCGCCGAGGGCCTGCTCGACGAGATCATCCTCGGGATCGTGCCGGCCATCCTCGGCAGCGGCGTCCCGATGCTGCGCCACCGTCTGCTGGTCAACGACCTGGTCCTCACCAACATTCGTGAGGTCGGGCAGTTCGCCTACCTCACCTATGCCGTCGGCGATGTCGCCCGGCTGGGCCGCCACCTGGCCTCCGAGGTGGTCACCCGGATCCCCGTGCTCCACTGACGCCCGCGGCCCACGACGAGAGCCCGCGCCTCCGCCGCTGCTCGGGCAGCCGCCGATCTTGGACGTTTCGCCACCGGGCGCGGTGGTCAATCGCCCAAGATCGCCATAAGGGTCGTCAGAGGAGGTCCGTTGGGCGGGCCATCTCCATCTGGGCGGCCAGCTCGGGTGGCGCGGTCAGCACCACGACGCGGCCACCCCGGCCCAGTAGCACCTGCTTCAGGGCGACCACCACATCGCCGATCCTCGCCGCGCTCAGCCCGCGGGGCAGCACGGCGTGGACCACCCCGGCGCCCGCTGAGCCGCGGACCGGGACGGGCAGGCCGACCACGTCACGCAGCGTGTAGCCCACCGAGTGCAGGTCGCGGGACCGCACCCGGATCCGCAGCACCACATCGGAGACGCCGAACGAATACCGGCCCCACCACTGCGGTGGCTCCGCCCGGATCACCGCCCGCGGGCCGAGCTGCCGGGCCAGCCGCCCGGCGCCGGTGGCGACCCCGGCGGCCGGGCCTTCCAGCAGCAGCGCGAGCGTGCCCGTGCCGGCAGCCGGCAGGTCCACCTCGACCCCGCTCAGCGCGAGATCCTGCGTCACCACCTGCGCGACCAGCTCACCGACCTCGGTCGGCGTCGACACCGGACGGGTCACCCAGCGCCGGGCCTCGGGCAGATCCTCCAGCGGCAGCAGCGCCGCGGTGAGCACCTCGCCGGACGGCCCCTCCCACTCGGCCGTCTCGGCGAATCGCCCGGCCGAATCCACCAGGCTCACGCTCAGCGCCTGCCCGGCCGGCCCGCCGAACCGGTGCCGCAACGGGCCCGACTCGTTCATGGCCAGCACGCCGCCGATCGTGGCGCCGGGTGACGGGGGGTCGAGGGTGAGCCGGCGGCCGTGTGACCTGAGCACGGCCTGCGCCGCCTCGACCCGGGTGCCGGCCGCCACGATCGCGGTGGCGCCGTCGTGATCCCACATCCCGTTGAGACGGCCGGTGTCGATGACGAGATCGGGGTGCTCCCCACCCCTACCCCAATGGAATTTGCTCCCGGAACCGCGCGGCCGGACGCTGAGCCCGCGCTCGACGGCGATGTGGAGAAGCTCGGCGACCGAGCGTGGGGTGGCCGGGGAGGCGACGAAGCCGGCGCCGGAGTCGTCCGGCCGGCCGGCGCGGGCAGCCCCGGGACCACAGATCGACTCGAGCTCGGCGAGTATGGAACCGCTCACCCCGATGCCTCCCCACAACGAAGATCGTCCACTCTGGCACATCGTACACATGTTCGAATGGACGAGGTCCGTGTGTGTACTAAATCCGGCCGGTAACGTGTTTCCGGTGACGATTGAAGGTCCACCCATCGCCCGCCAGTTGCCGTCCGAGCGCACCTTCCACGGCGACACGGTCACCGACGAGTTCGCCTGGCTGACGGTCAAGGACGCCCCGGAGACCCTGGCCCTGCTGAAGGCGGAGAACGCCTGGACCGACCAGGCGACGGCGCACCTGGAGGACCTGCGCGGCACCGTCTTCCAGGAGATCCGGTCGCGCACCCAGGAGACCGACCTCTCGGTGCCGACCCGCAAGGGCGGTTTCTGGTATTACACGCGGACTCTCGAGGGCAAGCAGTACGGCATCCACTGCCGGATGCCGGTGCGCCCCGGCGAGACCGGTCCACCGGCCGGTGAGGACCGTCCCGGCGAGCAGGTTCTGCTGGACGGCAACGAACTGGCCGAGGGGAAGGACTTCTTCGCGCTCGGCACGTACGACGTCAGCCCGGACGGGACGTGGCTGGCCTACTCCACCGACTTCGCCGGTGACGAGCGGTTCACGCTGCGGGTGAAGAACCTGACGACCGGCGAGGTGCTGGCCGACGAGATCACCGACGCGTTCTACGGCAGCGCCTGGTCGGCGGACGGCGGCGAGCTGTTCTACATCACCGTCGACGAGGCCTGGCGGCCGAACCGGGTGTGGCGGCACACCATCGGCACGACCGAGGACACCCTGGTCTTCGAGGAGCCGGACGAGCGGTTCTGGGTCGGCGTCGAGCTGACCCGCAGCGAGAACTTCATCGTCATCGACACCCAGAGCAAGATCACTTCAGAGGTACGGGTGATCCCGGCCGACCGCCCGACCGCCGAACCGGTCGTGATCGCCGAGCGGCGGCAGGGCGTGGAGTACTCGATCGAGCACCACGGTCACCGGTTCCTGATCCTGCACAACCACGAGGCCGAGGACTTCGCGCTGGCCAGCACCTCGGTGGACAACCCGGGCGAGTGGGTGGAGCTGATCCCGCACCAGCCCGGCACCCGGCTGGAGTCGGTGGACGCGTTCACCCGGCACATCGTCATCTCGCTGCGCCGCGACGGGCTGACCGGCCTGCGGGTGATCGCGGACGGCAGCACCGCGGCGTACGACATGGAGTTCCCCGAGCCGCTGTACAGCGTGGGCCTGTCCGGCAACCCGGAGTACGACACGTCGTCGGTGCGGATCACGTACACCTCGCTCGTCACTCCCGAGTCGGTGTACGACGTCGACCTGGTCACCCGGGCCATGACGCTGCTCAAGCGGAAGCCGGTGCTGGGCGGTTACGACCCGGCCGACTACGAGCAGTTCCGGGAGTGGGCGACGGCCGCCGACGGCACCCGCGTCCCCATCTCGATCGTGGCCCGCAGGGGGACCGAGCGGGACGGATCGGCGCCCACGCTGCTCTACGGCTACGGATCGTACGAGCACTCGATCGACCCGTACTTCTCCATTCCCCGCCTGTCCCTGCTGGACCGCGGGGTGGTCTTCGCGATCGCCCACGTGCGCGGTGGCGGCGAGATGGGCCGGCAGTGGTATGAGCAGGGCAAGATGCTCGCCAAGAAGAACACCTTCACCGACTTCGTGGCGGCCGCCGAGGCCCTGGTCCGCAGCCGGTGGACGACACCGGCCCGGCTGGTGGCCCGTGGCGGCTCGGCCGGCGGCCTGCTGATGGGCGCGGTCGCCAACCTGGCCCCGGAGGCGTTCGCCGGCATCCTGGCCGAGGTGCCGTTCGTGGACCCGCTCACCACGATCCTCGACCCGTCGCTGCCGCTCACCGTCACCGAGTGGGAGGAGTGGGGCAACCCGCTCGAATCGGCTGAGGTCTACGCGTACATGAAGTCCTACAGCCCGTATGAGAACGTCATCAAGCAGGTGTACCCCCGGATCCTGGCGGTGACCAGCCTCAACGACACCCGCGTGCTGTACCACGAGCCGGCGAAGTGGGTCTCCCGGCTGCGCTCGGTCGCTCCCGAGGGCAACTACCTGCTCAAGACCGAGATGGGCGCCGGCCACGCCGGCCCGAGCGGCCGCTACGACTCCTGGAAGGAAGAGGCCTTCAACCTGGCCTGGATCCTCGACGTGGTCGGCGCCGCCTAACGACGGCGGACCGCGACGACGGCGATGTCGTCCGCCTGCTCCTTGGCTCCGGTGAGCTGGGTGAGCAGGCGGCGGCAGAAGACGCCGAGGTCCGGCTCGACCTCGGCGGACGCGGCGGCCAGCGCCCGCAGGCCCTCGTCGATGTCGACGTCGCGGCGTTCGATCAGGCCGTCGGTGTAGAGCACCAGCGTGCCGCCGGGTGGCAGGGTCAGCTCCAGTTCCTCCCGGCGGGGCGCGCCGATGCCGAGCAGCGGGCCGCGCGGCTGGAGGAACTCGACCCGGCCGTCGACGTGCAGCAGCGGCGGCAGGTGCCCGGCGCCGGCCATCCGGATCCGGCCGGTCCCCGGTTCCAGGGTGAGCAGGCAGAGGGTGGCCGAGTCGGTCGGCAGCACGGTTCGCATGAACCGGTTGACCAGCTCCAGCACCGCCCCGGGGGAGTGCCCCTCGACGGCGTACGCCCGGACCGCGTGCCGGATCTCGGCCATCACCGTGGCGGCGTGCAGCGAGTGCCCGGCCACGTCACCGATCGCCACCAGCAGCCGGTCGTTCAGCACGGTCAGCTCGTAGAAGTCGCCGCCCACCTCGGTCTGCGCGCCGGCCGGCTCGTAGAGGACACCGAGGTCCAGGCCGGGCACCTCGGGCAGTCGCGCCTGGAGGAGGCTGCGCTGGAGGGTGACCGCGATCCGGTGCTCCTCGTCGAAGGAGCGCTGCGCCTCGACGGCGGCCGCGACCGCCTGGGAGAGCTGGCGGAGCACCGGCGAGCCGGCGGTCTGCGAGCTCCCCGGCGCGGCGACGTAGACCGGTGGCCGGTCGATGCGCAGGCGGGCGGCGGCCACCGTGACCGTCTCACCGGGCGGCCACTCGGCCAACTCCCAGTCGGCCGGGTCGTCGGTGCGCAGCAGCGATCCGACGGCGACGCGGTGGCCGGGGACGGCCCACCGGCGTACCGATGCGGGTTTGCCGACCGCGGCCAGGCTCTCGCCCTCGGAGGTCTCCGCCACCACCACGACCGGACCGCCGAAGATGTCGCAGGCGCCCTCGGCGGCGGCGGCCAGCAGGGCGGGCAGGGTGGGCGCCGAGTTGATCGCCAGGGTGGTCTCGGCGAGGCGGAGCGACCGTTCGGCGAGCAGCTCGGCACGCTGCCGGGCGCGGTAGTAGCGGAGCACGGCCTGCGCGGTGGCGATCAGCTCGTCCGGTTCGATCGGCTCGACGAGGTACGCGTCCGCGCCCCGGTTCAGTCCCTGGGTCCGGTCGTTGACGTCGACGGCGTGTGCGGACACGTGGATCACCGGCAGTACGCCGTACCGGTGATCGGTCTTGATCTTCTCGCAGACATCGAAGCCGTTCATGTCCGGCAGTTTCACGTCCAGGACGACCAGGTCGACCTCGACCTCGAGCAGGCGGGTCAGGGCCTCGCCGCCGGTCTCCGCCTCGAGCACCGTGAACCCGGCCCGGGTGAGCCAGCTGACCAGCAGGTAGCGCTTGGTCGCGCTGTCGTCGACGACGAGGACCGTGGCGGCGATCATGACGCGGTCGGCAGCCGGAGGGTGAACACGCTGCCCGTGCCGGGGGTGGAGTCGACCCGCAGGCCGCCGCCGAGGATGCCGGCCAGCCGCCGGGCGTAGGGCAGGCCCAGGCCGGTGCCCTTGCCGCTCACCGGTTTGCTGCCGGGCACCTGGTAGAACTCCTCGAAGATGCGTTCGTGCAGCTCGGGCGGGATGCCGGTGCCGGTGTCGGCGACGACGAACTCGATGTCCGAGCCGGCCGGGGCGACGCTGAGCCGCACCGATCCGGACTCGGTGAACTTGAGCGCGTTGGTGAGCAGGTTGCGCAGCACCTGGGCGAGCAGCACCTCGTCGGAGCGCAGTGCCGGCACGGCCGGCTCCTCGACCACGAAGTCGACCTCGGGCCGGGTGGCGAGCGGCCGCAACGTGCCGCGCAGCTGCCCGAACATCGCCTTGAGATCCACCTCGGACCAGTGCGGCTCGATCCGGCCGGCCTCCGCCTTCGCCAGGTCGAGCAGGCCGTTGACCAGGGTCAGCAGATCGCTGGCCGAGGTACGGATCAGGTCCACCTGACGGTGCTGCTCCCCGGTGAGCTCGTCCGAGCCGGAGTCGGTGAGCAGCCGGCCCAGGCCGATGATCGCGGTGACCGGGGCGCGCAGCTCGTGACTCACGTTGGCCAGGAAGCGGCTCTTCGCCTCGCTGGCGGCCCGCAGTTGCGCCGACTTCTCGTCGAGTTCGGCGTAGAGGGCGACGACCCCGCGGTTGGTCTCCTCCAGCTCCTGGGAGAGCTGGTTGTAGAGGGCCATCACGCCGCGGTTGGTCTCCTCCAGCTCGGCGTTGAGCCGGGCCAGGTCGTCGCGTTGCGCACGCACCTCGTCGAGGGCGGCGATGAGCTGCTGATTCTGTACGGCCAGCTCGTCCAGGGGGGTGCCGGGAACGTGCTGGGACAGCCCGGCGCGCATCTCGCTCATACGCTCGGGCGTCAGCAGGGGAGCGCCCGGCGGCAACCGCCGGGACATCCGGACGACCGTCTCGCTCTCACCCTCGTCCACCTCCATCGTGTCGACCAGCCGGCCGACCTGCTGCAACTGCCCGGCGACCCGGGCCGCCGCACCGGCGCCCGAATGTGCCATCGTCACCAGCAGCGAAGGTACCCCGATCGCCGAAACGGTGAACGTCACCTCGGCGTGCAGGCCCACGGCGAGCAGCACCCGGGCCACCTCGCTGAGGGCGGTGGCCATCCGGGTCTGGTCCTGGGACTCCAGCCCGACCGTCCGGGCCACCTCCCGGCCCAGTTGCCGTACCACGAAGATGTCCTGCTCGACCCGCAGGCGCATGCGCATCAGCGGCTCGGAAGTCATGAGAGTCGCGCCACCAGTACGCCGGCATCGTCCCGCCGGACCCCGGCGTCCCGCAACACGGTCGCCGCGATCACCTCGGGGGCGTGGGTCAGCAGGCCCGGGTAGTCGGCCGCGTTCCAGCGGTCGACCACGCCGTCGGTGTGCATCAGCACGACCGCGCCGGGGGCGAGCGGGTAGTCGTACTCCCGCACCTGGCGGCGCTGATGCCCGGCGATGCCCGGCATCGAGACCATGCCGCGCCGGCCGCCGTCCGGCGCCAGCACGGTGCCGGAGATGTTGCCGAGGCCCGCGTAACGGACCACCCCGGCCGACGGGTCCAGCTCGGCGACGGCGAGCGCGGCGCCGCGGGTGTGCCCGAGGCTACGGTGCAGCGCCTCCACCACCTGGGCGGGCGGCACGGCCGGCGCCTGCCGGAAGGCCCGGATCGCCTCGTGCGTGGCGGCCGCGGCCAGGCCTCCGTGGCCGAGACCGTCAGAGAGCAGCAGTTGCCGGCGGCCGTCGACCTCGCGGATCGCGTACCCGTCCCCGCTGACCGTCTCGCCGGTGAGCGGCCGGGTCAGCCCCGCGGCCCAGTTCGGCTCCGGGAGCCCGTCCGGCCACACCTGGACGGCCAGCACGGTTCCCCGGCCCGGCACCGAGTGCAGGTCCCACCGGCTGGCCTGGCGCGAGATCGCACCGAGCCCTATCCCCAGGGTCCCGGCCGTGGAGTGCCCGTCGCCGATCGCCCGCTGCACGTCGGCCATTCCGGGGCCGCTGTCGATCACGATCAGCTCGACGCCGGCGTGTTCCTCGGTCCGCACCGTACGCACCAGGACGGCGCCCTGGTCGGCGTGCTTGACCAGGTTGCCGGCCGCCTCGGCGGCGACGATGGCGAGATCGGCGACACGGTTCTCCGGCATGTCCAGGCCGGCGGCGAGACGCTCCGCGGCCCGGCGTACGGCCGAGGCCGTCCCGGACTCCTCCACCCGGAACCAGACCCCCTCGTCCAGGAGCCCTTCGGGTACGGACGCCACCGTGCCTCCACTCATCGGCACCACTTGACGACCGTGATGGTCGTTCCCTTAGCCGGCTCGGTGTCGATCTCGAACTCGTCGACCAGCCGCCGGGCGCCGCTGAGCCCCAGACCGAGACCGCCGCCGGTCGTATAACCGTCGGTGAGCGCCAGATCCAGGTCGGCGATGCCGGGTCCCTGATCGGCGAAGACGATCCTGATCCCGGCCCGCCGGTCGTTGTGCACCCGGCTCACCTCGACCTCGCCGCCACCACCGTAGACCAGGGTGTTGCGGGCCAGCTCACTCGCGGCCGTGACCAGCTTGGTCTGGTCCACCAGGGACAGCTTCACCGCCACCGCGACGGTACGCACCAGCTGCCGGACCCGGACCACGTCCTGGTCGGTGACGACCGGTAGGCGCTGGGCGTCGTCGTTCACGGTGTGGGTTCCGCAGCCTGATCCGTGTCGTCCTCGTCGCCGAGCAGGTCGACGACCTCGTCCTCGCGGGCCAGCATGGCGATGCCCAGCTCGACGTTGAGGGCGGTCCGGATGCCGGGCAGGGACAGGCCCAGCTCGACGAGGGTGATCGCCACTGCCGGGCGCATCCCGACCACGACGGTCTCGGCGTCCAGCACCCGGGAGACGGAGGCGATGGTGGCCAGCGTGCGCCCCACGAACGAATCCACGATGTCGAGCGCGCTGATGTCGATGATCACACCGCCGACACCGGTCGCCACGATCCGCTCGGCCAGGTCCTCCTGGAGTTGCAGGGCGACCTGGTCCTCCATGTCGATCTGGATGGAGACCAGGAGGATCTCACCGATCTTCAGAACCGGCACGCGCTCCATGTCAGCGCACCGGCCGCTTACCGGTCTTGCTGAGAACGTAGCGCAGCGCGTCGGCCAGCGAGGCCTTGGTCGCGATGTCGCCGAACTCGATGCCGAGCGCCACGATGGTCTGCGCGATCTGCGGCCGGATGCCGGAGATGATGCAGTCGGCCCCCATCAGGCGGGCGGCCACCACGGTCTTGAGGATGTGCTGGGCGACCTGGGTGTCGACGGCCGGCACACCGGTGATGTCGATGATCGCGTACGGCGAGCCGGTGTCCACCAGCGTCTGGAGCAGCCGCTCCATCACCACCTGGGCGCGGGCCGAGTCGAGGGTGCCGACCAGCGGGACGGCCACCACGCCCTCCCACAGCTTCACCACCGGGGTGGACAGCTCCAGCAGTTGCTCGGCCTGGTCGGAGATGAGCGCCTCACGGACGCGTACGTAGCTGTCGAAGGTGAACAGCGCCGCCCGGTCCACGAAGGCGGAGAACGACACGTAGTCCCGCAGGGTGGCCGCGTCGTCGGCGTCGCCGAGAACCTCGAGCGTCGCCTCCTTGAGCGCGAAGACGCTGATCGCCGTCTCGGTGGCGCTGAAGCCCTGCCGGGCCCGGTGGGTGGACAGCTCGCTGAGCTGGGCGCGCAACTCGGCGGCCGCCTCGTCGTTCACGTCGGTGGCCCCGCCCGCGAGGGCCTGCTGGAAGGCGCTCCGCAGATCACGGGTCTGCCGCAGCAGCTCGGCGCCGCTCAGCCGGCCGCGCAGGCCGGCGCCGGCCAGCTCACTCCAGCGGGCGGCGAGCGGCTCCGCATTGCTTTCCAGCAGTACGGCGAAGCGGCTCGCCTCGTCCGGACTCAGCGGCATCGCTGTCTCCCTACCACACGATCTGAGCACAACGGCCGGACTTTACCATCAGAAAGTTCGTTAGTTGCTGTAAGCCAAGTAACGGACCGGGGCCGAAGGGCCGTCCTGTTCTGCGCGGCCCGGGGCACCTGGAGTACCGTTCAGCAATAACTGGAGGTCGGCGAATGTCCTTGACGGTAACAACGGAACAGCGCGGCGACATGGTGGTCGTGTCGGTCGCCGGTGAGCTCGACATGGCGACCGCCCCCCAGCTCCAGGATCAGATCAGTGATCTGCTGGAGAAGGGCCGGACCCGCCTGGTCTTCGACCTCGCCGAGGTGTCGTTCTGCGACTCCACCGGGCTGTCGGTCTTCGTCCGCGCCAAGAACAGCACCGACGACGCCGGCGGGACGGTCCGGCTGGCCGCGCCGCAGCGTGGGGTGCTGCGCATCCTCGAGGTGAGCGGGCTGGTCGAGGTGCTGCACACCTACCCGACGGTGGACCAGGCGGTCGCCGCCGAGGAGCCCGCGCTCGACTGAGACACGGTCGGCGTAGTTTGTCGTCGACCGGTGGCGGGCACCCCGTTGCCGGACTGAAACCGGCCCCCGGGAGTGCCCGTGAAACAGATGTTCCAAGGCTTCAAAGACTTCATCATGCGCGGCAACGTCGTCGACCTGGCGGTCGGCATCGTGATCGGCGCCGCGTTCACCACCGTGGTCAGCAGCTTCACCGACGCCTTCCTGAAGCCGTTGATCCAGCTGCTGAGCGGGGGCAGCGGCCTGACGGCGGGCAAGTTCTACGTCAACAAGATCCCGTTCGACTACGCCTCCTTCATCAACGCCGTCATCACCTTCGTGCTGACCGCCGCGGTCCTCTACTTCCTCGTGGTGTTCCCGCTGAACAGGCTGGCCGAGCGCCGCCGCCGGGGCGAGGAGCCCCCGCCGAAGGCCCCCAGCGAGGAGATCAAGCTGCTCACCGAGATCCGTGACGCGCTGCTCGCCCAGCAGCAGGGCGGCCAGACCTACCGGAGCGAGCCGCCGCGCTGACCCCACGGGGAAAAAGATCCGCCCTCCCGGCACTGTTCGAACAGATGTTCGATACAGTGCCGGGATGGAGCAGCGTAAGCACTGGTGGAACGGCAAGTGGGGCCGGATAGCCCGCAAGGACGTCTACTTACGGACCAGCGGCGATCAGTGGTATGTCGAACAGCGCGCCGGCGGTTCCGAGGGCACCTCGCACTTCTTCGAGTACGACAGCGAGGACGCCGCCCTCGACATGGTCCGCGCCCTGCTGACCGGCCCCGACGAGTGGCGTGAGCTGTCGGTCCGCCCGTCGGCCCGCTGATCAGGCCGCCCGGCGGTCGTCCCGGTGGCGCGCGGTGAGCGGTCCCCGTGGCGACGGCAGCAGCCGCAGCCCGGGCCGGGGCGCGTCCTCGTCGGCGGGGCTCTCGAAACGCCAGCCCGAGCCGGCTCGCGCCCCGGGCGGTTGACCAGCGCCGCCCACACCCCGCGACAGCGCCACCACCAGCAGATATCCGGCGATCACGAAACCGTGGCCGACGAGCCGGGCGATGTCCACCCGCCCGCCGGTGAGGTCGTTGACCGAGAGCAGCAGCAGCATCGCGACGAAGGCGGTCAGCATCGGCACCAGACCGGTCGGCCGGGTCCGCCGCAGGGCGATGAAGAGGTAACCGGCACCCACCGCGACGTTCCACGCCGCCGACTCGTGCCAGAGGTGGCCCGGCGTCGCGCTCAGGCCGGTGTGCGCGTGCGCCGCGCTCGCGCCACCGCCGACCTGGGTCAGCCCCAGGATCAGTTGCACCGTGCCGACCAGCGCCAGGGCGATGTAGAGCAGTGCCGCCACCGGCAGCCGCCGTCGCCGTGGCGGGGCGGCCCGCTGCGGCAGCGCGGCCAGGATCGCGGCGCTGAGGTCGGGCACCGGGGGCACCGGGGCGGTCCGGGTCAGCCGGTTGACCACCGCGGCCCGGTCCAGCCAGTCCCGGCAGCCGGCACACCCGGCCAGGTGCTCGTCGACCAACGGGCGCAGCGCCGGGTCGTCCTCACCGTCCAGCTGCGCGGAGAGCATCTCGCGCCACCGCTCACATGCCATGACCTGATAGTCGCCCCGAATCGCTGCGAAGTTCCCGTGGGATCAGTGATGTTCCTGGCCGAGCAGGCGCCGCCGCTCCCGGAAGGCCCGCAGGTTGGCCGTGTTGCCACAGGTGCTGACGTCGTGCCAGACCCCGCTGTTGTTGCGGGAGGTGTCGAAGAAGGCGGCCCGGCACGCCGCGTTGTTGCAGAGCTTGAGCCGCGGCCACATCCCGGCCTGCTGGGCCGACAGCGCCTCGGCCCACAGCGCCGACGCCAGCCAGCGGACACCCCGGCCGGTCGGCACCACCCGCACCCAGCCGGTCCCGTCCGGCACCAGGCTGACCTGGACGTCGGCCGGCGGCAGGGCGCTGTCCGGCTCCGGGCTCGCCCCGGCCAGCACCACGTGCTCGAAAGCGGTCCGCAGGCGGCGCAACGACCGCAGGTCGGCCGCGGAGAGCAGCAGCGTCGGCGCCGACAGGCCGGAGGTGTGCGACCAGATCGTGAGAGTGTCGGTCACCCACCACTGGGCGTCCTCGGTGGCGGCCAGCAGATCCTGGGCGTAGGACATCGCGGCCCGCGTGTTCAGCAGCTCCTGGACGAGCGCGAAACCGCCGGGCGCCTCTCGTACACCATGTCGTGCGCTGGCCTTCCATGACATAGACAAAGGATACTCGGCTCTTTTTTCACATTTACCGCGCCGCCACCCGGGCGGGTGGACGATCGCCATTGACCGGTGGACGTTCGTGAATGTGTCCCTAGACTGGTCCCGTGCGCAGAGCCCTGTCGATGACGCTCGCCGCCACCGCGGCCCTGACGTTCGCGGCCGGCTGCGACACGGATTCACCGACCGCCGCCCCCATCACCACCGCGCCCGTGCCTGCCGCCCCGTCCGTCACACCGTCGGCCGCGCCCAGCGTCTCCACTCCGGCCGCACCCTCGCCCAGCACCGCCGTACCCCGGAAGAAGTTGAAACGAGGTGCCGAAGGTGCCGAGGTCCTGGCGTTGCAGCAGCGCCTCACCGAGCTCGGTTACTGGATCGGGGAGGCCGACGGGAAGTTCGGCGGCACCACCCAGCAGGCGGTCTACGCGCTGCAGAAGGCCGCCGGCATCGGCCGGGACGGCAGCGTCGGCCCGAAGACCTGGAAGGCACTGGACAGAGGGGTCCGCCCGAAGCCACGCTCCACCAGCGGGGACCTCGTCGAGATCGATCTCAAACGGCAGCTGTTGATGCTGGTCGACGACGGCCAGGTCACCCAGACCTTCAACACGTCGACCGGCTCGATGGAGTACTACGAGCAGGAGGGCCGGACCTACCTCGCCGACACCCCGCGCGGGAGGTTCACGGTGGGCCGCCAGATCGACGGCTGGCGCCACGCCCCGCTCGGGCTGCTCTGGCGGCCGAAGTACTTCAACGGCGGCATCGCCGTCCACGGCGCCCCGAGCGTGCCGCCCTACCCGGCCTCGCACGGCTGCGCGCGCGTCTCGATCGACGCGATGAACTGGATGTGGAAGAACGACGCGATCCCACTGAAGACCAGGGTCTGGGTCTACTGAACCGTCTCGTAACGGCGCAGCCGGCGCCGCGGCCCGGGGATCACCGGCGCGTAACCGGGCGGCCAAGCGGCCCCGTACATCTCCGCGCAGAGCACCACGCTCAGCCACGGCACCCACGGCCCGCTGATCTCGACCGTGCCGCGGCCGCGCGTCTCCAGCGCGAGCGCCCAGTCGTCCTGCCGCGGCCGCAGCCGGGTCACCGACCGTAGCTGGTACTCCTCGGCGCCCAGGATCAGTCGCCGGTTGGTGACGACCGCGAGCCGCCGGCCCGCACCGGTCACCTCCACGGGGAACCATCCGTACTGCTTCTCGCCAACCATCAGGGGAATCGTGGGCTTCACCGCCGCCGGCCGCCCGCCCCGCTCCACGAAACCGGTCAACATGGTCATCGACCGGTAGCCGGCGAGAAGCTGTCCAGGGTCATACTCCGACAAAATCAAACTCCGATCCGGATGGCCACCCGGCGTGGCCCCCGACAAACCCTGGCATGCCGGGCCCCTCACGGACAGCGAATACACCCCCACGGTGGGTCCGAAATTTCCGACGTTCCCGGCTAACTCGACCGGGTCAACGGTTCTTGAAGTAGGTGAAAAGGTGCGCCTCCCGGGTGAGATGCAACCCGAGGAGAACACCCACGAACGTCGCCACCACCGCCGACACCAGCGCCGCGGCGACCGGCGGCAGCACGGAACCCACCGGCAGCGGATCGCCGGCCCGCGCGGCGAACCAGATCAGCGGCGCGCAGACCGTCACACCGGCCAGCGATCGAGACAGCGGTGTGGTTGCTGCAACGCCGAAGCCGGCTCAAGGCGGCGCAGCCGGACACCGCTCACGTGAGCGCGCTGATGGGCGCACAGCCAGACCGTTACTTTCCCGTTATCAACGATCGCGAACTGGGGGCCGATCCCGCGCATCGCAACCCATGACAGCCCTGATTGAAGGAGAACGAGAACGATGCGCACGCTCAAGCTCACCGGCACCCTGGCCCTCGTCGCCCTCGCCGGAGCCTGCTCGCAGCCGGCCGAGCACGTCGGCGGCGCCGCTCAGCCGGTGAACGGCGCGCCGACAGCCACCGCGACCACCCCGGCGGCGGCGCCCACCACCCCCTCGGCCACGCCCTCCACCCCGACGGCCACCCGCACCACCACGGACAAAACGGAGCAGGGTGGAACCGACCCCTGCCCGGTCAGCGCCGCGACCCTGTTCGAGGTGCTCCGCAAGAGCGACCTCTACGAAGCGAGCGGCAAGCCGGACGGCATGGCCAAGCCCAACTGCTACCAGGGGTTCGCCTACGGCCGGTCCACCTTCCGCCAGGAGCCGGAGGGCGAGATCGCCTCGGTCCTGTTCAAGTTCGACACCAAGGCCCGCGCCTGGAAGGCGCTCAACCTCGGCACCGCTAACATTTGCGAAGGCTATGTCTCCCAGCCCGTCCGGGACCGTCTCAACAAGGACACCGGCGGCTGCTGATCCGCTTTCGGCAGGTCACGGATCGGTGCGTCGATGAGCATTCAGCTTCGACGCCCCACCGCGACTTTCAGTTCGGCGCCTGAGCGGCCGCAGCCGCAGCCCGCTCGGCGCTCTCACTCCGACGGACCATCCAGGCCACAACGAGCAACTTCGGGAGAACCCAGCACCACCAGGGCAGGAAGAAGAAGGACAAGCCGGCTACCACCTCCACGATGACCCGGCCCGGTCACGGCCGGCCCGCGCCGCGCTCGCGCGGCGCCTGGATCACTGACTACCGGCACATCGCGCCAGCGTGCCGGGACACCCGGCCGTCACCGCGATCCACGCACAGCTCGCTGGTCGAGCGGTCGATCCAGTACGCCTGCCCGGCGTCGATGAAGGTCGGCTCCTCCAGGTGGAACCACCGATCAACCGTGTCGACAAGCAGAAGCCGATCGGCGATCACCGGCTTGGCCACCACGCCTCCCGAAACTGCGCTGCTGTACTTTGCTGCTGTACGACCCCGGAAACGGAACTGGTCAGCCCCGGGAACCCCGTGCTGACCAGCCGTAACAGTGGGCCGCCAGGGACTCGAACCCTGAACCTATGGATTAAAAGTCCACAGCTCTGCCATTGAGCTAGCAGCCCGCGAATGCCAGGGTACCGACCCCGACCCGCTCCGCAATCATCGCACCCACCGCGGCGGCTGCGCCTCCGAGATAACCGCCTCAGAGACCCGCCAGCAGATACTCCCGCACCTGTCCCCGCGCCTGGTGGATCCGCGACTTCACGGTGCCCTCCGGAATGCCCAGGTGGGTGGCGATCTCCTTGTAGTCGAGCTGGCAGATGTCCCGCAGCACCATCGGCGCCACGAGTTCGGCCCGGGTCGACTCGAGCCGTTCGAGGGCGTCGAGCAGGTCGAGCCGTGATCCCGCGATCACGCTGGTGGTCCGGGCGTCGGCCACGTCGACGGGCATCTCGCCGTACCCCTGCTCGGAGGCCCGCCGCTTGAGGGTCCGGTACGTCTGCCGCGACCCGTTGGCGATGATCACGTGCAGCCAGGTGCTGAATTTCGACCGGCCCTCGAATCCGCCGATGTTCCGTGCCACCTGCATGAGCACGTCCTGGCAGGCCTCTTCGGCGTCCTGGTAGCAGGGCAGGAAGCGTGAGCACCGGCGCAGCACGCCGGGCTGGATGGCGGCCAGCAGCATCTCGAGCGCGTTCCGGTCGCCCGCGGCCGCCCGCCGAGCCAGTTCTTCCTGTTGTTCGTCCCGCACGCCGCCCCCGTCCGCTGATTTAACAACGTTGATAATACGAGCGTGCAAGCACCTACCATGATCGGCCGGTACCGGATCACCGAGCGTCTCGGTTCCGGCGCGTTCGCCACCGTGTGGCTCGCCGAGGATGACGTCCTGGAGTCCCATGTGGCGATCAAGATCCTCGCGGAGAACTGGGCTCATCACCCCGATGTACGGGCCCGGTTCGAGCAGGAGGCCCAGGTGCTGCGCCGAGCCGATTCGGAGCGGCTGGTCCGGGTCCACGACTTCGGTGAGCTGCCGGACGGCCGCCCGTACCAGGTGATGACGTACGCGGCCGGCGGCACCCTCCAGGACCGTCTGGAACGGGGCCCGATGCCGGTCCGGAAGGCCCTGCGCACCGCCAGCGACATCGCCCACGCGGTGAGCGTCCTGCACGACTCCGGGGTCCTGCACCGCGACCTGAAGCCGTCGAACGTCCTCTTCGACACGGTCCGCGGCAGCGAGCGGGTGCTCGTGGCCGACCTGGGCCTGGCCAAGGAGATCGCGCACGCCTCCGGGTTCACGGTGGTGGCGGGCACTCCCGGCTACATGGCGCCCGAACAGCATCTGCCCGGCGGCGGTCTGGATGTGCGTGCCGATGTGCACGCCATCGGCGCGATGACCTATCAGATGTTGACCGGCCGGCCCCCGCAGGCGGGCCGGGCCGCCCCGTCGAAGTTGCGTACCGGCATCTCCCGCGAGGTGGACCGGGTGGTGATGCGGGCGCTGGACGCGGACCGGGATCGCCGCTGGCCGTCGACGGCGGCGTTCGCGAAGGCCCTGGACGCCTCGGCGGCGGCCGCCCCGAGCCGGGTGCTGCGGTTCCTGCGGCACAGTGTGGGCGTGATGGTGGCGCTGGCGCTGCTGGTCTACCTCGGTGGCGCCACCGTCCCGAACGCCACGCCGTTGGGCTGGGTCCGGGTCGCCGACGATTCGGACACGCTGTCGATCGCGGTGCCCGCCGACTGGGGCCGCCAGCTGCGGGATTCCGGCTGGAACACCGCGGCCGTGGGGATGCCGGCCGGTTCCGAGGAGGCCCTCCAGGTGGGCGCCGACCTGAGTTCGGAGACGTCACCGGGGCTGTTCGCCGGGCGGAGCAAGTGGCTGGTGCCGGGGAACGCGGCAAAGGTTCCGCTGCATCCGGGGTGCGATCGGGCGAGCGACCGCACGATCGACGTGGTCGGCTTCACCGGGCGGATCCAGCGCTGGACCGACTGTCCGGGTGCGATCTCGTACAACGAGGTGCTCCTCACCCGGGCCGGCGGCGAACCCGGGCTGTACCTGCAGATCCGGCAGAGCAACGGAGAGCCGGACCGTACCGATGAAGTGCTCCGCACACTGCGGTTCCCTCACTCGTAGCAGGCCGGCTCGTCGTGCTCGAGGTCCAGATCGGTGAGCTTGCCCTTGTTGAACCGGAACCGGTAGTGGACGTTCTGGTACTCGTCGTCCCGCCCGGAGTAGGCGTCTCCGCTGTCGTCGGCCCCAAGATCCTCCTCGGGGACGTCGCCGATGGTGCGCCACTCGAAGTCGGGGTAGGCCGCCTTCACCTGAGCCAGGGTGCTGCCGATGCGAATGCCCTCCGGGGTGGCGATCCGGCCCCACGCCGGGATGGCGACGATCCCGCGGTCCGTCGAGTAGGTGACTTTGGCGACCTTGGGCTTCGCCACCTTCACCGCGGAGTAGCCGCAGCCCTCCTCCGGCACGTCGGACGACTTGAGCTCTCCGATCGCCACCGCGTCCGCCACACTCATCCCGATCTTCAGCTTGCCGACTCCGGTCGGGCCGAAGACGAGGGCGGCACTCTTCGTCGAGGAGGGGGTGGACGAGGAGGAAGCCGAAGGCGAGGAGGAAGGGGCCGGCTTGGAGGTGGAAGGAGAGACCGAGGGAGATGGTGAAGCCACGCCGGCCGGCCTGGCCTCACCGGCCACCGTCTGCGGGGTGTTTGCGCATCCGGTGACAAGGGTCGCCACAGCGAGAGCCAGGATCGTGCGTCGCATCGTCGTCAACCTTTTCTGTGATCTCGGTCGGTCACATGATGCGATGCGCCTTCCAGCGGCCCGGTTCGGGATCCAACATCACGGATGAATAACGGACTCGCGGGTGTTCAGCATCTAGCCACCCCATGGTCAGGTCGATCAGGGATCGTCGTGATCCATGCAACGGACCACCGGCCTCGCCGCTCTCGTCGCCCTCACCACCCTCGCCGCGGGTGCCCCCGCGGCCGCGGCCGATCGCCCGCTCCGGGAGGTCACCGCCACCGTCGAGACGCCGGCGCTCTTCGACGACGAGGCGGGCGGCATCGCGGACGCGGACGACCCCGCGATCTGGATCAACTCGGCCGACCGTTCACGCAGCCTGGTCATCGGCACCGCCAAGAACGGCGGCCTGCGTGTCTACGACCTGAAGGGCCGTGAGGTCCAGTCGATCGCCACGCCCGAGGGCGGCCGCTTCAACAATGTCGACATCCTGACCGGCTTCACCTTCGGCAAGAGGAAGGTCGACGTCGCCGTCGTCACCGACCGCGGCCTCGACAAGCTGCGCATCTACCGGATCGAGGCGAGCGGCCTGACCGACATCACGTCGGCCGACGCCCCGCTGCTGTTCTCCCGGGACCAGGCTGAGGTGGAGGAGCAGGCGACCGGCTACGGCGTCGCCGTCTACGACCGGTACGCCGTGGTGAGCCGCCGGCACAGCACCCGCCTCGGCATCTTCCGCCTCGAGGAACGCAACGGCAAGGTCACCTACCGCACCACCGACACCCTCGACCTCCCGCGCGAGTTCCGCCTGCCCGACGGCACCAGCTGGACCCCGTGCCTCGAACCCGGCGAGGACCCGCAGGTCGAGGGCATGGTCGTGGATGCCGCGGCGGGCGTGCTCTACGCCGCCCAGGAGGACGTCGCCCTCTGGCGCATCAACCTGGCCGGCGGCACGTTCAGCAGCATCCCGCGGATGGTCGAGCGGGTCCGCGAGTTCGGCGAGCCGGCCACCTACGACCCCGAGTCGGAGGAATGCACCGTCGACTACCGGACCGGTTTCGGCGGCCGCATCACCGCCGACGTCGAGGGCGCAACCGTCTACCCGACGGGCAAGCGGGACGGCTACCTGATCGTTTCCAGCCAGGGCGACAGCCGCTTCTTCGTCTACGACCGCCGCACCAACAAGCCTGTCACGATCTTCTCGGTCGTCGACGGAAAGCGCACCGACGGCGTCCAGCACTCCGACGGAGCCGCCGTCACGGCCGTCTCCCTGCCCGGCTACCCCAAGGGCCTCCTGATCCTCCACGACGGCGAGAACACCCCCAACAACGACCGCACCAGCACCAACTTCAAGTTCGTCGACTGGCGCGCCCTGAACCTCCCGTCCTGAGAAAGCAAAAAACCGGGCCTTCCGCTATCTCCAGCGGAAGGCCCGGCCTCTTTCCAAAACCCATTTCTCGTACGGCTACGCCGCCCACAGGCGCACCTGGATCGTTCCCGGACAAGCCGCGACCGGCCAACTCGTGCCCGCCCCGGGCGCCGGAAGGTCTCGTAGCCGAGATTCAGTTCCAGTACCGGAGCACGGCCGCGTACAGCTGGTCGGCGTTGCACCGCAGTCCCGTGGCGCTCAGATGCACTCCGGAGAAGCCGGCGCCCTGGTTGATCCGTTGGAGCATGGCCGTCCCGCCGGACAGGAACTCCCGCTCGAACTCCTCGTCCAGGTCCAGTGCCACGAACCGCTGCCGCTGCACCTTCACCTCACGCACCCGCAGAACCGCCGTCCAGGGGATGACCTGTGTGGACAACCGCACGTCCCGAACCCCGTCCGGACCGATCTCCACGACCGGCCCACGGTGCAGCAGCTGCTGTCCCGTCCGGAACGCCCCGAACCCGAAGAACAGCACACCGACGGCCCCGAGCCCGACCTGGAGGAGAGGCCCGACCGCCGGCAGCCGGGGAATCCCGTCGACGAGCATGAACACGGACGCCCCGAGCAGCGCCAGCGCGCCCAGAACCAACCCGAGAGTCTTCGGCACCGACCGGTGAACGACCATCGTGGCGTCCCTTTCGACAGACAAAAAAGAAAGGCCCACCCCGTATGGGGTGGGCCTTTCTATCACGTTGAGTCCGGCGGCGTCCTACTCTCCCACACCCTCCCGAGTGCAGTACCATCGGCGCTGAAGGGCTTAGCTACCGGGTTCGGA